>JAISSX010000069.1 GCA_031272885.1 Bifidobacteriaceae bacterium
CCACGGAACCGTCCCCCGTAACCCGTCCCCAGTAACGGCGGGGGGCCCGGTACCACCGGTGGGGGACCGCCCCCCCGGGGTCAAACAGGTAGGCGGCGGCGTGGTGATAGTCACCGCGGGGCCCCGTGGCGGTGGCCCCCCCCACCCCCCGCGGCACCCCGGCACCGCCCCCCGCACCCCCCCCCCAGGGACCCGACCCCTGAACCCCGCCCCACGGAACCGTCCCCCGTAACCCGTCCCCAGTAACGGCGGGTGGCCGGTTCCCTCTTGAGGGAACCGGCCACCCGTGTGACTAGCTGTTAGGCGGCGTCGTGCTCTTCGTCACGGCGGCGCCGCTTGGCGGCGATCAGCAACAGCAGGCCGGCCAACAGCGCACCCAGCGCCGCGCCGCTGATGCCGATCACGTCATCCGAGCCGCTGAACCCCAGCGGCGTCGGCGTCGGCGTCGGCGTCGGCGTGGGCGTGCGGGTGATAGTCGGCGAAGGCGCCGGCGTCTCCTCAGGGCCAACCTGGGTCCCCACATCGAACGGAGCCTGGTAGCGACCGGACAGGGCGCCGCGGGCCTCGAACTGGTGGGTGGTCTTGGGCGTGCCCTCCGGAATGATCCAGCTAAACACCACCGTGCCGTCGCTGCTGGCGTACTTGCGGCCCAACGGCAGCTCATCCGAGAACATGCTGGCGTTGACTTCCTCACCAGGCTGCATGTTGTGGACGGTGCCCGTCTGGCGGTCGCCGATGTACAGTGCCGACCGGCCCATCACGATGTACGGCACACCGATGCGCCAGGTCTTCGGATGCGACACGTTGCCGGCCGGATCCGTTTCGGTCACCACCACCAGGTCGCCTTCCTCCAGCGCCGGGCTGAAGTCACAACTCCAGGTGTGATCGGACTTGACCGTGGTGGTGCAGATGACGTTGCTCGAGCCGTTGGGCCCGGTCACCGTGATCGTGTCACCGGGCTGCTCGCCCAGGCCGGTCAGTTCGGAACCGTCCGAAGGATCGATCTGCGGATAGTCCGGCGCCGAGGAATCGGAGGTGATGCGGACCGGATCGGAGGCGTTATGAGCCGCATCCTCGATCGTCACCTCAACCTCGGTGCCATCGGGCAGCTTCGGGTAGACGGCACAAACGAACGTGCCATCCACCTTGACCGGAGCGCGGCACAGTTCCTCGCCGGTACTCGGATCCGTCACCACTACCACCAGTTCACCGTTAGCAGCATCGGTCAGATCCTCGTCCGCCACGTGACCGGTCACCTGGTCACCCTGCGACGGGTTCACCACCGGCGTGCCGGGCGCCACCGCGTCAACCACGATGGTTTCCGGATCGGACTGGTTGCCGGCGGCGTCCTCGATCACCACATCCACTTCGGTGCCATCAGGCAGCGACGGAACGATCGGGCAATCGAAGGTGCCATCGGCGTTGACCGGGCAACGAGCCAGCTCGTCACCGGTATCCGGATCGATCACCACAACCTCGAGTTCGCCGTTCTCGGCGTCCTCAAGATCGGCCGGATCAACGTGGCCGTCAACGTGGCCGCCGTTGGACGGGTTCACCACCGGGGTACCCGGGGCGACGGCGTCCGTGAAGACCAGTTGGACTTGGCCGTTGGTGCGCACCGTGGACGTTTCGGCCTGGTTCTTGACCTTCAGCACGTCCTGGCCGTCCACCTTGGCGGTCACCACGTGGGTGCCCTCGGTGGTGGACTTGACGGTCACGGTGGCCACGCCGTTGACGATCGAAACCGTGGTGGGCGTGGTGGCCGTGGCGTCGGCGCCGATGGTGAACACCACCGTGCCGTAATCGGCCGCGTTGTCGAAGTCGTCATACAGCTTGGCCGTTACCGTCAGCGTCTCCACGCCATCGGCCCGAGCCGTGCTGTTGGTCTGCACCAACCACGAATGGTCAGCCGAGGCCGAGGACGAATCGAACCGGACCGTGAACGGACCGCCGATGTTGGCCCAGGTGGAGCCGGTGTTGACCTGCACGTTGCCCTGGAACTCGCCCTTCTTGGTGGACTTGATGGTCCAGGCGAAGGTGCCGTAGTGATCCGAGGACGGCTCGCCGGTGGTGCCGGTCAGGGCCGGGCTGACGGACAGCGCCGAATCCAGGCCGCTGATCCGCACGGCCGCGTTCGGCACCAGGATCTCAGCGGCGGACTTGACCGTGACGGTCAAGGTGTAGCCGTCGGTCCCGTTGGCGTGCAGCGTCACCGTGGGGCTGGTGGTGTCAGGCGACAACACCCAACTCGACTTAGTCGGATCCGGCGGGCCGGACACGAACGACACCGACTTGGGCGAGCCACCCACCGACACGGTGCCCAGCTTGCCGGTCACCTGGAACGAGCCGGGCTCGTTGGAGGTGAACTCGACATAGGCCAGGCCCTTCTCGGTGCACCAGGCCGGCGCGCCCGCGGCGGCCGGGTCACACGAGGTGACCGTGGCCGTGGCGGCGGTGCCACCCTTGACGACCGGGCCAGGCACGGAGGCAGCGCCGGTTTCGATGGCGATCGTGACGGACTCACCGGCCACCGGGTTGTCGTTCGCATCGCGCACCACAACCTTGGCGTAGTGGATGGACGTGTTGTCCGCCAACGCGTTGTTCTCGGACACCGTCAGCGTCGACTTGCTGGCGTCGGCCGGGCCGGCCACCAGGGTCAACGCCACCGGCGAACCAACCGCCACGTCTTGCGACTGGTAGCTGGCGGTACCGAGCCAGGCACCAGCCTTCGGATCACCGAAGGTGGTGGTGGCCACACCGTTGGCGTTGGTGGTGGCCGTAGCCGCCACCGCGTCACTATCCAACGCGAAGGTGAACTGGACCGGCAGGCCGGACTGCTTCACCGGGTTGTTGAACGCATCCAGCAGCTCCACCGTCACCGTGTAGGTCTCAACCCCGGCCACCAGCGGCCCAGCGGGCGACTTGGAGATGCGGGAGTTGACAGGCGAAACCGGGCCGGCCACGAACTCGGCCACCGCCGGCGAACCGGTGGTGATGGCCGTCCACGTGGCATCGGTGGGCTTCTTGGCCTCGGCCGTCACGTTGTACTGACCGGCCTTGGTGGAGGTCAGCGTCAACGTGGCCACACCGGTGCTGGCGTTGACCGCCACCTCAACGGCAGCGGGGCCAGGCACCGTGCCGGCCTTGACATCGGCCGGGATGGCGAACTTGACCGTGGCGTTCTTGACCGGGTTGCCCTTGGCGTCCTTGATGGTGGCAGTGATGACCTGCGTCGCCACGCCGTCGGCCCTAGCGGCCGAGGACGGGCTCTGCAGGCTGGACTGCGTGCCATCAATGGCGCCGGCCGTGAACTCGATCGACTGCGGGTCATCCGGGATGCCGGCCGAGCCGATCAGGGCCCGCACCTCGTAGACACCCTGAACCTGGGAGGTGAAGTGAACCACCACTTGGCCCGCGCTGTCCGAGTTGTAAGGACCGGACTCGGTGATGTGCACCTGGCTGGGCACCGAGAACGTAACCTCTTCACCGGCCACCGCCAGGTCGTTGGAGTCACGCACCGTCACCGTGGCCGTGTAGGCCGCCACACCGTCGGCCGTAATCGGGCCGGCCGGCGTGATGGTCCAACTCGAGTGGGCGGCATCGGCCGCGCCAGGCCCGAACTCCAGCGTGTGGGCGCTGCCCACCTGGCTACCGCTGATGGCGGCCGTGATGGACACCGTCTCAGCCGTCGGATCGGCGATGTTGACCTGCGCCACACCGGCGGCGGACGTGTTAACCGTGGTGGTCTTGGCCGTGCCGGGCGCGAAGTGGGCGTCCTGGCCGGCCGGCAACGTGAACGTCACCGGCACATTGCCCACCAGGTTGCCGTAGGCGTCCTTGGCCGTCACCTTGGCGAAGTGCGTCGCGACATCGTCGTTCAGCACCTTGCCGGTGGAGGTCTCGAACACCGACTGGCCCACGTTGACCGGGCCGGCCACGAAGATGGCCCGCAAGATGGTGCCCACCTGGCCGGACGAGATCGAAGCCTCGACCTCGTACGTGCCGGCCACCGTCTGGGTCCAATCGGACCACAAGGCGATGCCGGTAGAGGTGTTGCTGGCCACCGTCTTGGTGGTTGCCCACGTGGTCTCACCCTGCAGGCGCACCTTGAAGGTGACCGTCACCGCGGCCGCCGTGTAGGCGTTGCCCTGGGCGTCCTTCACCGCCACCTGCGGCGTGTGGTACTCGGTGCCAACCACCTTGGTGGTGGTGCCGGCCGCACCCGTTGACGGGATGGTGAAGACGGACTGGGTGTTGGACGGGCCGCTGTTGACGAACCGCGCCTTGGCGGGGCTGCCCTCAACCACGTCCATGGTGCCAACCTTGGCCGTGATGTCGTATTCGCCCACCACGTTCGAGGTCAACACCAGGTCGGCAATACCAGCCGCCGCACCGGTGGTACCCGTGTTGATGGTCACGGTGCCCGGGCCGTTGTTAGAGCCCGAGGTGACACCGGCCGGCAGCGTGAAGACCACCGCGGCGCCCTTCACCGGGTTGTTGTTGATGTCGCGGATGTCGGCCTTGATGGTCTGGGTGCCGCCACCCACCTGAGCCGGTTCAGTTGGGCTGATCAGCTTCGAGGTGACATTGGACGGCGGGCCAGCCACAAACTCTACCCGCTTCGACTTGGTGGCGCCGTTGGCGGTGTCGAGCGAAATCTCGTCACCGGCCAGTTCCACCGTGACGTCGTATTCGCCGGCCTTGGTGGACTTGGCCAGGTAGACGGCCGTGCCGCCCTGGCCGTTCACCACGTCGGTGATGACAGACGCGTGGATGGCGGTGCCGCCGCCCACCGGCTTCAGCCAGACCTCGGCGCCGATCGCGTTGACCGGGTCGCCGTTGGAGTCACGCAGGTTGACGGTCACGGTGTAGCTGTCGTTGCCGTCTGCGATGGCCTTGTCCGGGCTGACGTTGGTGCTGGTCCGCACCACCGTGAACCAAGACTTGGTGGGATCACCGGCGTTGTTCTGGAACTTGACGTACTTGGGCGCCGTCTGGGACGCGCCAACCACGCCAACCACCGGGAAGGCGGTCCAGTTGTAGTTGCCCGTCGCATCCTTCGGGTTCTCGAACTGGGACACGATGTTGACCTGCACCACGCCATCGGCACCCGAGACGCCACTGATCTCACGCAGCCCGGTCACCAACGGCTGGAACACCGGGGTCTCAGTGGCCGTGTTGGTCAACTTGAAGCCCAGCGTGATGCCGCTGATCGGGTTGTGGTACTGGTCCTGAGCCGTCATGCGGGCCCACAGCGGGGCGATGCCGTTGGCCACGGCCGAAGACTCCTGAACCTCGAACGAGGCCAGGGTCGCGTTCGGATCGAACGGACCAGCCACGAACTTGGCCGTCTTCGGGCTCTGCGACACTTCGTCACCAAGGATGTAGGCGTGCACCGTGTAGGTGCCGGCCACGGTGGTGGCGAACTCGATGTAGGCCACGCCGTCGGACCCGGAGGTGGCGGTCTGCGTGGTGGCGGTGGACGGATCCAGGCCCCACGTGAACCTGACCGTCGCGTTCGGCACCGGGTTGAAGCTGCCGTCCTTCACCAGCACCTCAGCGCGGTGCTTCTCGATGTTGTCCGCCACCTTGGTGGTGTTGCCATCGGCCCCCGCCGTGGGGATCGACAGCACCGAGTTGCCGGGCACCGGGTTGCCGTACATGAAGTTCACCTTGGCCTGGCCGTTGGTGGCGGCCGTGGAGCTTTCGGTGTCGTTCTTGACCGTGGTGATGGCCGCCGCCGGGCTGCCGGTGGTGGCGGTCACGGTGTACTGGCCTTCCACAGTCGCCGAGACGGCGAACTCCGCCACCCCGTTGGTGGTCGTCTTGACCTGCGGGCCCGATGGCGTCAGGCCGCTACCGGCCGTGAACGTCACCTGGGTGCCGTTCTCCACCGCGTTGTCGTTGCAGTCGAACAGGCGCGCCTTGACCGTTTGGGTGGCCACGCCATCGGCAATCGCGAAGGTGTCAGGATCCTGGTTCGGCTGCACCAACCACGAATGATCGGCGCAGGCCGCCCCGGCCTTGAACTCAACCGTGAACTGGCCGCCCACGTTCTCCCACGAAGTGCCTGTGTTGACCTGCACCTGGCCGGTGTAGACGCCCTTCTTCAGGCTCTTCAGGGTCCACGTGAACGTGCCGTAGTTGCTGGACGAAGGTATGCCTGTGGTGCCGTTCAGCGCCGGCACGGCCGTCACCTGGGCGTCTAGGCCGTTGATCCGCACCGCCGCGTTCGGCACCAGGATTTCGGCGGCCGACTTGATGGTGGTGGTCAGCGTGAACGAATCGGAGCCATCGGCCACCACATACGGGTGGGTGGCGCTGATCGGGGTCGTCTCGCTCAACACCCAACTGGACTTGGTCGGATCCGGCGGGCCGGACACGAACGTGACCTGCTTGGGCGAACCGCTGACGGCCTGCGCACCGATGGTGGCGGTGACGTCGAACGTGTCCGGTTCGCTGGACGTGAAGATGACGTGCACCCCGCCTGGGATGTAGTCATGGTTCTGGTCGTAGCACGAATCCGGCGCCCCCGCGGCTGCCACCAACGGGCAAGAGGTCAGGGTGACCGAACTGTTCGTGGTGCCCTGAACCACTGGGCCGGGCACAGAAGCGGCACCGGTCGAAATGGCGACGTTGACGGCCTGGCCGGCCACCGGGTTGTTGTAGGAGTCGCGGATCACCACGGTGGCCCAGTGGGTGGCACTGTTGTTGGCCAGCGCGTTCTCATGCGACACGCTCAGCACCGAGTGGCTCGGATCAACCGGGCCGGCCACGAAGATGGCCGTCCGGGTGATGCCGGGGCTACCCACCTGGATGCCGCCCAGGAAGGCCTGCACCTCATAGGTGCCGGCCGTGGTCTCGGTCCAGTCACCCCACTGCGCCACACCGGCCACCGTGTTGATGGGCGGCAGGTGCTCGGTCCACGCGGTGGCACCCTGCAGGCGGTACTTGAACGTCACCTGGCTCACCTCGGCGGTGCAGACGTTGCCGGAGCCGTCCTTCACCGTCACCGTCGGGTTGTGGTACTCCACACCCACCTGCTTGGTGGTCAACCCATCGGCACCGGCCGAAGGAATGGTGAACTCGGACAGGGCGGCGCTGCAGGACGAGTTGATGAACTCGACCCGTGCCGGGCTGCCCTGCGTGATGTTCATCGGGCTGCCGTTGGACGGCACCGTGGCGGTGATGGTGTTGTACACGCCCACCACGTTCGAGGTCAGCACCAGATCGGCATTACCCGTGTTGCCGGTGGAGACCACCACCTGGGCTGGGCCGTTGATGGTGCCGGCGGTCAGGTTGGCCGGGATGGTGAACGTGACGTTGGTGTTCTTCACCGGGTTGTTGTTGACGTCGCGGATCTGGGCGGTGACCGTTTGGGTACCGCCACCCACCTGGGCCGGAGCCGAGGGGCTGATCAGTTGCGAGGTCAACTGGCTGGGCTGATCGGCCACGAACTCCACCCTGGCGGAGACGATGGCGCCAACGCCGTCCGGATAACCCTGCTGCTCCCAGGTCTGCTGGTAGCCGATCAGGTCACCGGCCAACTGCACCGTGATGTCGTATTCGCCCGCCACCAGGGTCTTGACCTGCTGCACGGCCGTGCCGGCGGTGCCGCTGGCAGCGCTGGTGGTGACCGCATACTGGGTCTCCACGTTGGTGGCGATGTTCTTCATCGAGATGATCGCGGCGATGCCGTTGACCGGCGCGTCGTTCGAATCATGCAGGTGAACCGTCACCGTGTAGCTGTCGGAGTTGTTGGCCACAGCCTTGTCCGGGCTGACGTTGGTGCTGGTCCGCTCCACCGTGAACCAGGACTTGACCGGGTCACCGGTGTTGTTCTGGAACTTGACGTACTTCGGCTGGGAGGTTTGGCCGCTGACGGTGCCCGTCACCGGGAAGGCCTCCCAATCGAAGTCGCCACCCACCTTGGGGTTCTCGAACTGCGACACCACGTAGACCTGCACCACGCCATCGGCGCCCGAGACGCCGCTGGTGGCCCGCAGACCGGTAGCCAGCGGGGTGAAGACCGGGCTCTCGAAGGCCGTGTTGGTCAGGTTGAAGCTCAGCGTCACACCCGAGACCGGGTTGTGGTTGACGTCTTGCGCCGTCATCTTGACCCACAGGCTCTGGGAGCCGTTGGCCATGGCGGTGGAATCCTGCACCTCGAAGGAGGCCAGGGTGTTGCCCGGGTCGACCGGCCCAGCCGTGTAGACCAGGTTGTAGCTGGCCGGGTTGACCAGGTTGGGCCACGACGGCGGGTTGATCTCGGCCTCCACCGGGAAGGTGGTGGCCACAGCGGACTTGACGTGCAGAATCACCTGGCCGTAGTGGTCAGAGGTCTTGTCACCCGTCAGCCAGTAATCCTGGCCGGCCACCTTCGGTTCGGTGATGACCAGGCGGGAATCCAGCGTGGAGCCACCTACGTCGCTCAGACGCACCGGCGAGTTGCCCACCAGCAGGTTGTCGGCCGATTTCACCGTGATGGTGATGGTGAAACCGGTATCCGTCGCGGTCACGCCGGCCGGCGTGGAAGTGGTGGGGCTCTTGGTCCAGCTCGAGTTGGTCACCGACGGCGAACCGGGCGAGAAGCCAACCGTCAACACACCCAGGTCGTACTGATCGGACGGACCCACCCAGGCGTGAACCTCGAACGTGCCCTCTTCCTTCGACACGATCTGGCTGGAGGCCACACCGCTGGTGTTGGTGGTCAGGTTCTTGCTGGCCGGATCACTGTTGACATTGGTGCCCAACACCGGGCCTTCGAAGCCGCTGCCGCCCAGACCGGTGGTGATGGTCAGGTGGACCGGGGCACTGGCGATCACGTTGTCGTAGGCGTCACGCACCGTGACGGTGGCGGCGTGGGTCATGACGCCGTCGTTGAGCACGATGTCGTTCGTCACCGTGAAGGTCGAGTGCGCCGGGTCGATGGGCCCGGGCACGAAGGTGCCCTTGTTGGAGTTGATGACGCCCACCGCGGTGCCGCCGATGGTGGCGGTCACGGTGTGCTCACCGGCGATGGTGCTGGGCCAATCGGCCGAGGCCAGGCCGGTGGCGTTGGTGGTGGCCGTCCGGTAGACCGGTGTGCCACCGCCAGGCGGCGTCATGGTGAAGTTGACGGTGATACCGGCGCCCACGTTGTTGTCGTAGGCGTCCTTCACCTGCACCGTCGCCGTGTGCGCCTGGACGCCATCGGCCACCTTGGTGGCACCGCCGGCGGCGCTGGGCACGGACAGGATCGACTTGGCGGCCGAGGCCGGCCCAGGCCCGAAGCTGACCGTCACGTTGGGCGTGATGGCGGCCGGGCTACCACCCTTGGCGGCGGTGGCCGAGACGGTGTAATCACCGGACTTGATGGACTTCAGCTCGATGCGGGCCTTGCCGTCCGTGCCCGTGGTGCCCGGATCGGTGCCGGTGGCCAGGGTGGTATCGGCCGGGAAGGTGAAGTCAACCGTGGCACCGCTGATCGGGTTGTTGAACTGGTCGCGGATGGTCGCCTCCACCCAGCGGGTGTCGGTGCCGTTGGCCGTGGCCGTGCCGCTCTGGGCCTCCAACGTGGAGTTGGTGGCGCTGATGGGGCCGGCCTCGAACGCGATCGGCTTGGCGGCCGGGGCCGGGTTGGTCAGGTCGATGCCACCGGCGGAAGCCGAAACGGTGAAGTTGCCGGCCACCTGCGAGTAGATCTGAACCGTGGCCACACCCGAGCTATTGGTGGTGGCGGTGACGCCGCCGCCCACCAACTGCGGGCCGATGGCGCTGAACGTGAACGTGACCGTCTGGTTGGGCACGGACGCGTTAGCCGAGTCCTTCAGCGTGACGGTGCCGGTGTAGTAGTTGGCACCGCTGGAAGCCTGCTGCGGGCTGGTGCCCGTCACCACGAAGGTGGAGTTGGCGTCCGAAATATCGAGCGGGCCGAACTCGACCGTCTTGGGGCTGCCGCTGACCGCACCGGCCGCCAGGGCGGCCGTCACCGTCACGGTCTCGGCCGTGATGTCGGTGATTTCGATCTTGGCCTTGCCCAGGGCGGACGAGGTGATGGTCTGGCTTTGCCCGGTGCCGCTGGCGCCCACGATCTGGCCGTTGCCGTTGACCGTGAAGCTGACGGAGGCGCCGCTGACGATGTTGCCGAAGGCATCACGCACGGTGACTTCGGCCCAGTGCTTGGCCACACCGTTGTTGGACACCTTGCCGGCGCTGACTTCCAGCGTCGAGGCGTTACGATCAGCCGGGCCGGCCACATAGGTGGCGGTGGCCGGGCTGCCGTGGCCCACCTCGGTGCCACCGATGGTGGCTCGGATGGTGTGTTCGCCCGCCTTGGTGGTGGCAAAGTCGCAGGTGGCGATGCCGCTGGCATTGGTGGTGCCGGAGCAGTTCTGCGCCGCGCCGCCATCCGGCGGGGCGGCCGTGAAGGCCACCGAAATGCCGGCGTCAACCAGGTTGCCGTTGGCGTCCTTGACCTCCACCTGCGCAGTGTGCGTCTGTACGCCATCGGCCACCTTGGTGGCGCCGCCGGCCGCGGTGGGCACGGACAGCGTCGACTCAGCGGCCGAAGGCGGGCCGGCCTTGAACACCGGCTGGGCCGGCGAGTTGGTCACGATGGCAACCCCGGCGGCCGTGGCCGTGATGGAGTACGTGCCCTTCTTGCCGGACTTGACGTCGATTGAGGCGTAGCCCGCCGTGGTGGTGGTGTTGATGTTGGCCGGACCGGTGACGGTACCCACGGCTGTGTCGGCCGGGATGGCGAACACCACTACGGTGCCGTCAGCCACCAGGTTGCCGTTGGCGTCTTTCACCAGGGCCTGGATCTGCTTGGTGTCCGAGTTGTTGGCCGTGGCCGGCACCGAATCCCAGATCAGGGATGACTGCGTGCCGTTGGGCTGGCCCGGCGTGAAGGTCAACACCTTGTAGCGGTCCGCCACCGGCGTGGCCGGGTCTGGCGGCACGTTCGGGTTGATCTCGATCGGGTCGTCACCGATCTTGGCGGTCACCCGGTAGGTGGCGGCCGTGGTGCTGGTGAACTTGACCTTGATCTGGCCGGAGCTGTCCGCCACCCAGTTGGCCGGGCCGCCGCTGAGGTCGGTCACAGACACCTCTGAGGTGGTGGTGCAGGTGGTGCCGCTGACCTTGCAGATGGCGACCGACGCCGTGGCGTTGGGCACCACCAGGTCGTTGGCGTCCTTCAGGGTGATGGTGCCCGTGAAGTACTGCGTGCCATCGGCCGTCTTGGTGTCGCCATCGGGGTCAACCTGGAACAGCGAGTGGTTCGGGTTGGCCGCCTCGGGGCTGAACGGCAGGTACTTGATCACCGAGTTGGTGCCCGAAACCTGGGCGCGCACCGGGAAGCCGGTCTTACCTTCGGGTGTGGGCACCCGGCTGTAGACCTGAATCTGAGCCCGGCCGGCGGCATCGGCCGTCACGGTCTTGGTAAACGTGCCGGTGTCGGCGTTGTCGATGCGGGCGCCCGTGGTGGCCACACCCGTTTCGGCATCGTTCAACAACTGGAAGGTGGCCTGGCAGGGGGCAGGCGAGCAGGTAGCCACGTTGCCGTTGGCATCCAGGAAGTCAACCCGGGCCCAGTGGAAGGCGGTGCCGTCCGTCAGCTTGTTGCCGGTGGACACCTCGAAGGTCGACAGCACGTTGACCGGTGGGCCACCGATGAAGTTGACGGTGGTGGTGCCGGGCGGCGTCTTGGCGCTGACCGTGATGGACTCGGTGCCGTTGGACCAGGACACCGCGACCGTCTTGAGGCCGGACTTGAGCGAGGTGATGTTGGCCCGGTAGACGCCGGTCTGGCCGCTGACGGCCGTGAAGGCGCCCACGGTCGCTTCCGGCGTGGCCGTGGCGGTGATGGTGCTGGGATCAACCTCGACCGGCTGGTCTTGGTTGTTGTGCAGCGTCACCGTCACGGTGTGGGCGTCCGTGCCGTTGGCCACCTTGTCGCCCGTGCTCAGCTCGAAGTACGAGTAGACCGAATCCGGGATCGAGTTGTCGAACTGGGCCGTCACCGAGCCGATGTCGATGGTGCGGGCGTAGACCGCCGTCACCACGTACGAACCGGCGATGGAGGCCTTGATGGTGGTGGTGTAGATGCCCGAGGTACCGGTCTGGGTCAAGGTGCCCAGGGTATAGCCAGTGCCGCTGGGGCCGGACACGATCAAGGTGGGCAGGCCGTCGGTCAGGTTGTTCAGGCCGTCCGTAATGGGCTGGCCCTCGCCGTCCTTCAACGTCACGGTGACGGTGTAGGCGTCGGCATTGTTGGCCTGCTTGGGGCCGGCCGAGATAGTGATCTCCGAGTAGCCCGGGCCAACACGCGGCTTGGCGCTGAACAGGGCGCTGACGCCGCCGGCCTTAATGGGCGTGTTGGTCACCACGGTGCCATACGCCGGGATCACCGTGTAGGTGGCGGCGTGGGTGGCCGTGATGGTCTGGGTGTAGACACCGGCCGTGCTGCTGGTGGTCGGCGTGCTCAGCGTGTAGTAAGAGGTGTTGGCCGCGCTGGCCCCGATCTTCACCTCGACCTGATACTTGGCGGCGCTGACCCAGTCCACGATGGCGTTGCCATTGGCGTCTTCCAGCGTGCTGGTGATGACGTAGCAATCGGTGCCGTCGTTCCACGCCACCTTGTCGGCCGGAGCCGTGTTGGCGGCGCAGGGCGCGATGGTGACATCCGATTCGCCCTGATCGATCGGGCCAGGGATCATGTTGGCGAAGTGGTTGGGCGTGTCACCCCAGTGGTCGTTGTGGGTTGCGCTGCCGTAGTTGCCGCCAATCTCGGCATCCTCCCATTCCACCGAGATGTGCCACTGGCACCGGGTGGTGCCCTGGTAGCAAACAGACGTGCCGGTGAAGGTGGCGGTGTAGGTGCCGCGCGTGGTGGTGGACTCGGTGAAGGCACCAACGGTGATGTTGGAGCCCGCCGGGCCGGCCGCCGCCAGATTGGCGGCCTCGTCGCCCACGCCGTTGCCGCTGGAATCCTTCAGATGCACCGTGATGGTGCCACTATCAGTGCCGTTGGCCACGATCTCGGTGGCGGTGACCACATAGTCGGACTCCATGACGTCAACCCCGCCGGACTTGAAGCGCAGGGTCTTGCAGCCGTCGGCGCCGGCCGCGCCGGCGTCCGTGTCAGGAATCGGGTCGCCGTTGTACTTGGCGCACAGGGTATATGTGCCCTCTTGATCGGCCGTCACCAGCACCACGGCCTTGCCATCGGTCCCGGTGGTGACCGTCAAGGTGCTGGCGTGAGTGGTCGCACCGTTGTGCAACTGGACGTGGCCGTCGGCCGTGCCGGTCTGTGCCTCGATGGTGTAGACCACGTTGGCGCCCGGCACCGGATACCAGTTGACCGCGCTACCAGACTGCAGCAGCGACGTGCCGGTGAAGGCCGGGCCGCTGGTGCTGTGGGTCGCGTTGGGCGAGACATCACCGGTGGGTGTGACGTCGAAACTGGACTGTGACAACACCGGGTCACCTGCAATGAAGGTGGCGTTGGCCGGACCGATCTGAATGGCCGTGGCACCCGTGCCGTAGACGGCGGTCACCGCGTGGGTACCCGGGGCGCTGGAGGTGATGTTCACCGTGTAAACGCCGCTGGTGCAGGGCGTGCCGGCCGGGCTGCAGGTCAGGCTGGCATAGCCAAGGTAACTGGGCGAGGTGCCGGCGGCCGGCGTGAAGCTGAGCTGGCTGACGCCATCGGTCACCGGCAGGTCGGCGCAGTTCTTCAGGGTAATGGTGCCAACCCGGTAATCCGTGCCATTGGCCTTCTTGTCACCCGTGTTGTCAATGGTGAAGCTGTTATGGCCCGGGTCGCCGCACGGCGTGGTCTTGAAGTTGGCCGTGTTGGACGAGGTGATGGTGACAGCCGGGTTAGTGCCATCGGTCCAGGTCACCTTGGGCGTGTACTGGCCGGCCGCCGAAGAGTGGATCTTGACGCTGTAGGTACCCGGCGTCGTGGTCTCTTGGATGTCGGTGAAGTGCAGTTCCGCCGGGTTGTCCGAGGCCGCCGCCAGCTTGGTGGCGGCGTCACGCACCGGGTCACCGTTGCAGGCCTTCAACACGATGGTGCCGTTGTGGTAGTCACCGGGGTTGGTGGCCGAAACCCAGCCGGCCTCCACGTCGGTGGACTCGTTGACCGAGAAGGTCGATGAGCCGTCGTCGCACACCACCGTGGCGTCGAACACCACGTTCTCGGGGTCTTGCGCGTACAACGTGCCGGTGGCGCCAGGCGTGCTGACACCGATCCAGTAGCCCGTGGTGGGCGTGGACTTGGTGGACGTCACCGTGGTGGAGCAGGTGGCGTCAGTGCCCGCCGTGGTGCAGGTGGCGGGGCTGAACGTGAAGCCAGAGGCGGCCACCGGGTTGGTGCCGGCCTTGGCATCGGCCTCGGTGGGATAGACGCCCCACGTCACGTCCTTGCCGGGCATGGCGCTGGCGCCGTTCATGGTCTGGGCGGTCAGCGTGAAGCTGCCCGGCGTGGTGGAATCGATGTGCTGCGGGTTGGTGCCGGTCCGGCTCGAAATGTTGATCGAATCCGGGTAGTTGCCGATGGTGAACTCGCAGGTGATGTCGTTGAAGTGGTCGGTGCCGGGCGATGGCGCCACCGAACCGAAGGTGCCGGCCGCCAGCGTGACGGTCCGGTTGGCCAGGTTATAGGTCTCGGGCACATCCAGGCCGGCCGTGACCGAGCCATAGCAGTCCGCGGCAATCACGTTGTAGCCCGTGGGCAGGGAGCCCAGTGTGATCACGGTGTCCGCACTGAAGGACGAGATGGCGTGCTTGTCGGTCGAATCCCAAGAGGTGTTGGGGGCCGTGGTGATCAGCGAGCCGCTGGTGCGCGACGGGTTCAGCGGCGCCACGGTGCCGTTCACCACGTTGGTGACGGTGTAGGTGATGGGCGACGAAATGGTTGAACCCTGCGACTTCAGGGCCACGCGGACCTGGCCGTTGACGTGCCACACCCGGTAGTCCTCGACTTCACCGTCGCTGACCCAAGGATTGGTGTTGGACGCGGCCGAACCCTTAGCCGGGGCATACTGCCCCCCTGAGTTGTCCGGCTGGGTTTGGTTGGAGGACGTAGTGGCGTTGACCCGGATGGTCGAAGCGCTGATGGCGCCGGTGGGCGTGCCACTGGGCGCCACATAGGTGGCGCTGACCTTGCCGCTGGTGGCGGTGGAGTTGAAGAACGCCGTGGTGCTAGAGGCAATGTCGGTGCTGTTCAACGGCGAAGCCCAGCCGGTCACATGGATCGGCGCGGTCACCGTGGAGGCAGACTGTGAGACATCGGCCTCCAGAACGTAGGACCGGTCCACCGAGAAGAACTGGTCTTGCAGCGGCGCGGTGCCGCCGTTGGCGAACTTGACGATGACGCCATCGTCGGTGGCGTGCCCGGCCGAAGCGGCATCGTGCGCGCCGTTGGTGTAGTTGCCCAGGGTGGCGCCCAACTGGACGTTGCTGGCCGAGTTGGTGGGGTGATACGGGCCGGACTCGGCCGCGGTCACCTTGGTCACGGTGCCCTGGGCGTCGCCCCAGGAACCGGCGGCCGTGATGCCGAACCCGACATCGGCCACGTCACGAGACGTGTACATGTCAACCGACATGTAGTAGCCGAAGTCATCCGGGTTGCCCGTGCTGCCGATGGCGCCGATTGTCTTGTCGACAATGGGGTACGGCTGGGAGCCATCGCAGGCCGCGCCGCCGGTCAGGTTCCACAGGTCGGCATCGTCCGTGACATCGCCGTTGGTGCACTTGGCGATGGCGAGGTTGGGTGGCGTCACCAACACCACCGTGGTGGCATCACCGGCACCGGCCCAGGTTTGGGTGGCGTTGACCCACAGCGGGCTGGCCGTGGTGCCCATGTTGACTTGGGGCTGGACCAAGCGCACGTAGTAGCGCACCGGCGCGGCGGCGTTGCCCACCCGGTTAACCAGGAAGGACACCCAGCCATCGGCGCTGGTCTGCTGGGTTGACACCAGCTTGAAGTCGGCATCATAGAGGGCCACGGTCTGGCCGGACACGCCCACTTCGGTGCTCTCGATGGCGCCGTTGCCGTTGGCATCGAACAGCACCCGGGCTTCGATCACGGCCGCGGTCTGCGGCGAGGCGCCATCGTCAACGTTGGCGCCACCGATGGCGGCCCGGTCGAAGAAGTGCCAGTCGTTCTCGGGCGTGGTAGCACCGGTGCAGTAGATCCTCCACTGGCCGCTCAACGGATCGGCTTCGAGGATGGAGTTGCCGGCGGTGCACTCGGACTTGTTCAGGTTCTTGTAGCCGGTGGCGTAGATGCGGCCGCCGTCGAAGAACGAACCGACCCAGCCACCCGCGCCGGCCCCGCCGTAGGTGGCCGGCTCACCGGGCGCCCCGCTGGTGAAGGCCATGACGTAGTTGTAGGTCCACGAGTTAGGGTCGCCGATGCCGCCCGTGTTGGAGCCTTCCAGGATGTTGCCGCTGCTGTCCTTGCGCGGCACCACGCGGATCAGCTTGACCACGCTGGCCGAATCGGTGGCCACCCACATGTAGATGTTGCCGTTGGCGTCCAGCGTCATGTCCGAAATAGCTGTCGCGGCCGCCCCGGGGGCCGTGTGCAGCAGATCGCGGTCCTGTTGCGTGGCCGGCTGAATCTGGCCGGACCGGATGGCCTCGCCCGTGTTGGGATCCCAGATGGTGAAGGCGAAACCGTTCGAGGTGTTGCGGGCCGAGTTGCCGGCCGCCTGGCTGTCGATGTCGGCCGAGGTGGCGGACTGGATGTAGATGCGGCCGGTCACCTGGTCGACTTCGCCGCCGGTGGATGAGTTGGTGCCCCATGTGCCCAACGTGCCGTCGTCATGCGGCGCGCAGGTGACGTCACCCGTGGTCTCGCCGGACTTAACCCGCAGCACCAGCACGTTCTTGCCATCGTCCCCACCCGAGCAGGTCAGGCCGGTGCCGTACGGGCCGTTGCTGGAGGCCCAACCCCAGAAGTAGACCGCCAGTTGGTCGGAACCCGGGCTGACCGGGCCGATGGCGGCCGTGGTGAACAGCTGCAGATCACGCCCCGTGGCCGTGGTGGAGGCCTTCAACGTGGAGACGGCCCGGCTGGTGCCGGCGTCCTTGTCGAAGACGATCTGCTCCAACACGTCCACTCCCGAGGTCCACAACGCGGCCGAAGGCGCCACATCGGGCGTGGGCGCAATGTAGGCAGCGTTGGCCAGCAGGCCGGTGCCATCGGTCCAGGAGAAGGACCAGGTGGACGGCAAGGGTTGCCAGTTGGCACTGTCCGGGAAGCTCTGGGCGTCCGCCTGCTGCGACCCCATCCACGATTGGGCAAGGGTCACCCCTCCCAGGGCGATGGCAGCGGAGACAAGCAGCACAACCGGCTTGACCAGGCGCCCGAAGGCGCGGCGCACGCTTGTAGTGACGGTGGCATTGGTGTGGGGATTAGCGCTCATGGCAGTTTCCTTGCTTGGGTTCCGGGGGCTGGTACCACATGTCGGGCTCTAATAGCTAGAGCGGTCGCCACCGGAACGGCGGCCGCAGTGGGCAAGACTTGGCTGGTCCAGGGTTCTGGGGACCTGGCGGGAAATGGGAACGCCCACCAAACCTGGACCGGCCGGTTGCGAAGGCCATCAAAATGGCGTTCCCCAGGCACACCAAAAAACCCGGCGGAAATCTCCGCCAGGTTGGTGACCTGCGCTGACACGCGCCGAGGGGGACACACGTAAGTCAAACTGGCTCTTCTCTCTAGGGGACAAACGTCCGCCTTGGGGTAAAGCGGAGGTTGTACCTTGAGAGCTACGCTACTAGCGAAATGTCCTGTCCAAGGCATCGCCTGGGTGCTACTACCTAGTTTGCTGCTGACTGGAGCAGGCGACGTTGCCTGCCCCTTGGGAGCCGCCCAAGGGAATCGAACCCTTGACCTATTCATTACGAGTGAATCGCTCTGCCGACTGAGCTAGGGCGGCCAATCCCCACGCTGGTGGCGTTGGGACCGCTCTACTGTACCTACCAAGGCTGGCCTGCGCCAATCAAACCTGGAGCGCCTCTTAGGTGCCTGGCACCGCCTTCCACGGTGGTACCGGGAGGTCGGGATCCCAGTCCCAGTCGCCGTCGTCTTCGCCCTCGGGTTCGGGTTCTGGGCCTGGCTCGGGTTCGGGTTCAGGCTCGGGTTCTGGGCCTGACTCGGGTTCGGGTTCAGGCTCGGGTTCTGGTCCAGGGTCCGATGGCGCGGCCGGCGGCGGGGTGGGAGGCGTCTCCTCAACCCGCCCGATGCCGCGTACCGGGGTGACGTCATCGCCCTCCGGCTGGGCGATCAGCCCGGCGGGCACGGCGTAGAGCACCATGGTGCTCGCCGCGTCCGTGCTCGCGGCCGGGCCGGCCACGGTACCAACCGGCGCCTCGGTGCTCGCCGTCGTGCTCACAACCGCGCCGGCGGCCGGCTCCGTGCGCGCATCCGGCTGGCGAGCATGCTCAAGGACAGCCGCGGTGCTCTCGGGTACAGGCACAGGCGGGGGAGCCGGTTGCGCCGCCCGGCGGTGAACCGGCTCAACATCGGCCGGCCCCGGTGCCCGGTGTTTGCCGCCGGCGGGCGGCGCCGGCGGCACCTCGTGGCGGCTGGAGGTCGCGGCCGGCCGCTTGGCCGGTGCGGCCGGCTTAGACCGCTTGGCCCCCTTGGCCGGCGTGGCAAAGGCCCACAGGGCCCACAGGATCAGCAGCAGACCCACGGCCACCACCACCCAGGCGGCGTGGCTGCGGGTCCACTCGGCCACTTGACCCAGTTTGGGCAGGCGGTAGAGGTATTTGCCCTCCACCTGGGCATCGAACACCGGCTGGTCGGTCACGTCAAAGGCGTCACCCTTGGTGGTGAAGAAGTGGCCCTGCGAGCCGGCGTTGCCCTCGGCCACCACTCGATGGGTCAGCAGCGTGTCGCCATCGACCTCAGGCTTGAAGGTGATGATGTCGCCCACCTCGATGCTGTCCGGGTCCGAGACCCCGCGCACCACAATCAGGTCACCCTGGTTGATGGCCGGGCTCATCGACCCGGTCAACACGGTCAACGCCTGGCCGCCGGTTACGGCCGGCACCACGAAGGCCAGCACGGCCACCAGCAGCACGGCCAGCAGCACCAGGCCGGCCACGGCCTGGCCCAGTATGCGCTTGACCGACCGCCGCCGGCGCCTACCCGCCATCAGACCTGCCGCCTCCCGTGCCTATACCCGTTACCAGTAGTTCAGCGCCGGAGCCTCAGCAGACCAGGCCCTCGGCCGGCGGGGTGCCGTCCAGCAGGTAGGTGTCAACGGCATCGGCGATGCAGTCATTCGACCGGCCGTAAGCCGTGTGGCCCTCGCCTTCCCACGTCAGCAGGACACCGGACTCGAGTTGTTCGGCCATGGCTTGGGCTTCCGAATACGGGGTGGCCGGGTCACCCGTGGTGCCTATCACCACGATGGGTTTGGCGCCCGGGGCCGATGGCGCGTGGGGCTCATCGACCGGATCGTAGGGCCACAACTCGTAGATCTTCTCGCCGTAACCCCAGAACTCACCGATGGTGGGCGAAGCCTCTGCCAGGGCGGCCGCGTGCGCCTCCACCGAGGCCAGGTCATAGGCCATCGGCGCATCGAGCAGGTTGATGGCATAGAAGGCAACCATCGAGTTGGAGGTGTACTCGCCGTCATCCCCGCGGTCCAGGTAGTAGTCCGACAGGTACAACAGGTAGCTGCCGTCGTTGTTGTTCAGGGCCTCGTCCAGAGCCAGGCTCAAGATGTACCAGGACCGGTCGTCATACATCGGCACAATGACGCCGTTCAGGGCCAGCGGCAGAGTCAAGTCCCGGCCCATCAGGGTGGGCATCGGCTCGGCCTCAATGGCCAGCAACATGTCATGGATCTGGCTCAGAGCGTTTTCCTTGGGGCCAGTCAGCGGGCAGGTTAAGGCAGACGCCAGGCAGTCTTCGACGTAGGCGCCCAACGCCGCTTCGAAGCCACGCGCCTGCGACAGTTCGTGTTCGGCAGAACTGAGTGACATGTCCACCGCTCCGTCCAGCACCAGGCGGCCCACCTTGTCCGGGAACAACTCGGCGTAGGTGGCGCCCAACTGCGTGCCGTAGGAGTAGCCCAGGTAGTACAACTCGTCATCGCCCACCAACTGCCTGATCAGATCCATATCACGGGCGGCGGACTTGGTGTCGACAAAGCCCAGAATCGCGCCGGAATTGGCCACGCAGGCGTCGATGAAGGGCTGGATGACCTCGACCGAGGCCTCGTAGCCCTCGGGCGTGGAAGGCCAGGTAGCGGACCAGAAGGCGTCTTGTTCCTCCGTGGTTTGGTAGCAACTGATGGGGGTGGACTGCCCCACGCCGCGCGGGTCAAACGCCAGCACGTCGTAGACCGCTTGTACTTCGGGGCTGATACCTTGTACTTCGGGGCTGATACCGCTGTACAGGTACTCCAAGCTGTCAATGCCAGAACCACCCGGCCCACCCGGGTTGATTAGCAGCGAACCGATCCGGTTGGCCTGGTCGCTAGCCGGGATGCGGGCCAACGCCAACTCGATCTGCTCGCCATCGGGCAAAGCCCAATCCAAGGGGGCCTCGATGGTGGCGCACTGAGCACCGGCAGCCACATCGTTGCAGGCAGCCCAGGCGATGGCGCCATCATCCGGCGTCTCCGTCTCCGTGGGCTGGGGCGAAGGCGTGTCCGTCTGGGTGGGACTGGGGCTGGACGTGGCGGTCTCGGACGCCTTGGGCGTATTGGAGGCCTTGTCCGTGGCCGTGGTGCTGTCCCCGGCGCGGTTCCTGTAGTCAAAGTCAGGCATGGCGCAGGCGCTCAAGGCCAGGGCCAGGGCGCCCAGTAGGGCCGCCGCACGCTTCACATGGTTGGGATACTTCACGGGTTCACGCTCCCTACTGGAGGGGTCTCGGTTTCGGTTCGGGTTTCGCTATTCGTCATCACAAGCTGCGGCAGAGCCAACGCCACCGCCATGGCCTCCAACGCCAGGGCAGGGGCCACGTTACCGGCCAAATGGGTGCGGGCCTGCTCCACCGCATCCAGCCGGGCCAACGTGATCCCCGGGCTGGAGGCCCGGGCGCAGTCCATCACCAGATCGGCATGGCCGGCGTTGATCAACTCGACCTTGGCGCCCAGTTGGACCGCCAACACATCACGATAGAACGCCAACAGGTCAACCAGGGCCAGGTCCAGCGTATCGACCTGTGTCCGTTTGGCCCGTTTGCCGCTTTCTTCGTCGAATTCCTTCAGGCGTTGGCGGGCAAAGCCGCTCATGCGGCCGCGCGACGTCTCACCCAACTGTTCCAGCAGTTGGGCGCGGTCCTTGTCTTCCCGGTCCTTCACCACCGCGTCCGCCTCCTCCCTGGCCACCGCGTCCAGGTCACCGGCGGCGATGACGGCCTGCGCCACCGACTGGGAGGCACCCGGAATGGCCAACACCGAGCGGCGCCGGGCCTGGGCCTCCGGGTCAAGCGCCAGCATCCGGGCCACGCCGATGTGGCACTGGGCGGCCAGCGCCGCCAGTCGGGCCTCTTCCGGCGGTACACCGTCCTGCTCCACCAGCAGATCTGTCACCGCCTGGACCGGCGGGATGCGTAGCGCCACCCGCCGGCAACGCGAGCGCACCGTCACCAGGACGTCGAACGGACTGGGGGCGGTCAAGATCCACACCGTGTGCGGCGGCGGTTCTTCCAGCGACTTGAGCAGCACGTTACCGGTGCGTTCCAGCATCCTGTCGGCATCTTCCACCATGATCACCCGCCACCGGCCCATGGCCGGGGTGCGGGCCGCCAACGTGACCCACTCGCGCACGTCGTCGATGCCGATAACCACCTTCTGGCTGCCCACGTCCAACACGTCCGGATGGTTGCGGCGCAGCACCGCCTGGCACTGGTCGCAGGTGCCACAACCGCCCTGCGGGCACTGCAACGCGGCCGCGAAAGCCCGCGCCACCACGGTGCGACCCGAACCGGGCGGGCCGGTAATCAGCCAGGCGTGCGTCATCGCGGCCGGCCGGGACGCGGCATCGGCCAATAGTTCCACGGCGGCGGCCTGCCCCACCGCCTGATCCCACACCGTCACTGGCCCACCCCCGCCACGTGCTTGCCGGTACGGGCGCTGGGCGGTAGATCGGCCAAGCCCCGCTCCGCCAGCACCGCCATCACCGAAGCTAGGACCTGGGCGTGCACCGCCTCGGGTGGCTGCGCGGCATCGACCACCGCGTAGCGGTCCGGGTTGGCCGCCATCAGCGAACGGTAGCGGGCGTTGACCCGGCGGTGGAAGGCGGCCCCTGCCCGTTCCAGGCGGTCCGGCGGCCCGCCACCGGCCGCCCGGCGCCGGCTGCCCTCATCCGGATCGATGTCCAACAGCACCGTCAGGTGCGGCAACAACCCGCCCGTGGCATAGGCGTTCATGCCCCTGACCTGCGCTTCTGTCAGCCCACGGCCTTCCACCTGATAGGCAATCGAGGAATCCAGGTAGCGGTCCGACACCACCACGGCGCCACGCTGTAGGGCCGGCCCAACCACCTGGGCCACATGCTGGGCCCGGTCCGCCGCGTACAGCAGCGCCTCCGTCAACGGCGCCACGTCACCGCCGTGCAACAGCGCCTGGCGGATCTGTGCCCCCACCTCGGTGCCACCCGGTTCGCGGGTCAACACCAACTCTGGCCGACCGGGCGCGTCCACCACCCCACGGAGCCGCAAGGCCTCCGCCAACAGTTCCAGTTGGGTCGACTTGCCGGCGCCATCGCCCCCCTCTAGGGCAATGAAGACTCCCCGAGGTGTCACGGGTGGACGGCGGACCATAGCGACAAGTCTCTCAGACACCACCGACACTCGGGTTAATGGTGCCCGCCGAAGTCATGTTGCCGCCACGCCTCGTACACCGCAATGGCCGCGGAGTTCGCCAGATTGAGCGAGCGCCGGGCCGGCAACATGGGGATTCTCACCTGGGCCGTCACCCTGGGATGGGCCTTGACCCACTCAGGTAGGCCGTCCGGTTCCGGCCCAAACAACAGCACGTCACCGGCCTGGTAGGCCACATCGGTGTGGCGAAGACCATCCGTCTTGGTGGTGAAAGCGAACACCCTGGCTTGGCCCCCCACCGCCTGCAGGGCCGCCTCCAAATCCGGGTGAACCTGGAGTTCGGCCAGGTCGTGGTAGTCCAGGCCGCTGCGCCGCAGTTTGGTGTCCGTCAGGTCGAAGCCCAACGGCTCCACCAGGTGCAACGTCACCCCAGTCACCGCCGCCAGGCGAATCGCGTTACCCGTGTTTTGCGGGATGCACGGGGCAAAGAACACCACGTGGAACATGGTTCACGCGGCCGGCTTGCGTTTGGCGGGGCTCGCCTTCTTCGTGGCGGTCGCCTTCTTCGTGGCGGTCGCCTTCTTGGCCGTGCCCGATGCCGCCCGCCGCCCAGGCCGCTTCGCCGGGCCCCGTTCGCGCTTCTCGGCCAACAGCACCGCCGCCCGCTCCAACGTGATCGAAGCCGGATCATCGCCCTTGCGCAGCGTGGCGTTGACCTCACCATCGGTCACATATGGGCCAAACCGCCCGTCCTTGACCACCACCGGCTTACCGCTGGCCGGGTCCACCCCCAGTTCCCGCAGCGGCGCCGAAGCGGTAGCGCCACGGCGTTGCTTCGGTGCCGCCAACAGGGCCCTGGCCTGCTCCTCGGTGACCGTGAACAGTTCATCCTCGCTGCCCAGCGAACGGAAGTCCGAACCACACTTGACATAGGGCCCGTAGCGGCCATTCTGGGCCGTGATCGGCTCCCCTGCCTCGCTGGTACCCACCTCGCGCGGCAGCGACAACAGGCGCAGCGCCTGCTCCAGGGTCACCGTGTCCGGGCTCATCGACTTGAACAGAGAGGCGTTGCGCGGTTTGCCGCCCTCGGGCAACACTTCGGAGACATACGGGCCGAAACGGCCGTCCTTCACCACGATCTGGCGGCCGGTGGCCGGGTCGGTGCCCAGCGCCCGGTCCGTGCCGCCCGGCGCCGCCAACAGTTCGCGCGCCTTGGCCAACGTCAACTCATCCGGCGCCAAATCTGTCGGTACCGCCGCCCGCTTAGCCTCCCCGGCGCCATCGGGCACTTGCTCCACGTACGGACCGTAACGGCCCACCCGCAGGGCAATGCCATCACCCAAGTCCACCGTGTTGATGTCGCGGGCGTCAATCTCACCCAGACCGTCCACCAGGCGCTTCAAGCCAACCTGCTTCAACGAGGCCTCCTGGCCTGGCTGGGCGGCCGCGTCGGTGCCGAAGTAGAAGTCCCGCAACCACTGGGTGCGATCCTGTTTGCCGGCCGCGATCTGGTCCAGGCCGGCCTCCATCTCGGCCGTGAAGTCATAGTCCACCAGGTCGGTGAAGTTCTGCTCCAACAGGCGGGTGACAGCGAAAGCCAGCCAGGTTGGCACCAGGGCAAGGGCCCGGCGTTCCACGTAGCCGCGGTCCTCGATCACCGACACGGTGGCGGCATAGGTGGACGGCCGGCCGATGCCGCGCTTCTCCAGGGCCGCCACCAAAGAAGCCTCGGTGTAGCGCGGCGGCGGTGTGGTCTGGTGGCCGTCCGGCGCCAGTTCGACGGCCCGGGCCGGGTCACCCACCCGCATGGCCGGCAGGCGGGCCTCGTCCTGGCTGTCGTCGCCGTAGCGGCCGGCGTCACGGCTCTCCTCATAGGCGGCCAGGAAACCCCGGTGTGTGATGACGGTGCCCGAGGCGCCGAAGCCGGCCAGGCGCCCGTCGGCCGCCCGGGCGTCCAACCGCACCGACACGGTCTGCCCGGTGGCGTCCGTCATCTGGCTGGCCAGCGTGCGCTTCCAGATCAGGTCATACAGTTTGGCTTCATCGCCCGAAAGCCGGCCGCGCAACTGGGCCGGCGTGGCGAAATGGTCACCGGACGGGCGGATCGCCTCATGGGCCTCTTGGGCGCCCTTCGACTTGGTGGCATACAACCTAGGCGAGGGCGGCACCGAGCCCGCGCCATAAAGCTCGGCCGCCTGGCGCCGGGCCGCCGCCACCGCCTGGCTGGACAGACTGGTTGAATCGGTCCGCATGTAGGTGATGAAGCCTGACTCGTACAGGCGCTGCGCCACCCGCATCGTTTGGCGGGAGTTCATGCGCAGCTTGCGGGAAGCCTCCTGCTGCAAGGTGGAGGTGGTGAACGGGGCCGCCGGGCGCCGGCGATAGGGCTTTTCCTGCAGATCAGCTACCTGGAAGGCCGCGCCATCGAGCACCGTCACCAAGGCCTGTGCCGCCCCCTCCGTCAGGTGGACCACACCCTTGGCCACCCGCGCCGCATCGTCGAAGTCCTTGCCCGTCGCCACCCGCTGGCCGTCCAGTTGGGTGAGGCGGGCGCTGAACTGCTCGCCATCGGCCAGTTCGAACCGGCCCTCCACGTCCCAGTAGTCCGCCGCCTTGAACGCCATTCGTTCGCGTTCGCGCTCCACCACCAGGCGGGTCGCCACCGACTGGACCCGGCCGGCGGACAAGCCCGCCCGCACCTTGCGCCACAACACCGGCGACACTTCATAGCCGTAAAGCCGGTCCAGGATGCGGCGGGTCTCTTGGGCGTCCACCAAGTCTGTGTCCACGTCGCGCGGGTTGGCCAGGGCCTGCTGGATAGCGTCCTTGGTGATTTCGTGGAACACCATCCGCTTGACCGGCACCTTAGGCTTCAACACCTGCAACAGGTGCCAGGCGATGGCTTCGCCTTCGCGGTCTTCGTCCGTTGCCAGATAGAGTTCATCGGCCCCGGCCAGAGCCTTGCGCAGTTCGGTGACCTTCTTCTTCTTGTCCTGTTCCACCACGTAATACGGGTCGAAGTCCTGATCCACGTTGACCGCAAACCGCCCGTATGGGCCCTTCTTCATGTCCGCTGGCAGTTCCGACGGCTGCGGCAGGTCCCGGATGTGGCCCACCGACGCCTCAACTTGGAACCCTGGGCCCAGGTAGCCCTCGATCGTCTTCGCCTTGGTGGGAGACTCGACGATCACCAGCTTCTTGGCCCCAGCCACAGTTGCTCCTTACTGTTAATTACCCACCGCGCGGCGGCTTACGGGGGTTGACGGTACCCCATCTTGCGCCGATTTCGCCCACCCGGGGGTCCCAACGGCACCGCCACGCCCCGGCCAAGACCGCCCGGCAGGCGCCGCCGCACCGGGCGCCTGTCAGCGCCGCCGGTGCAACAACTCTCTACCCAGTGCCCGATGGCGTCCGCCCCGGCCATGCGGAGAGACTTGCGGTAGTCAACCAGTCCCAATACGGCGATCCGGAGAGACTTTCGGTAGTTCTGGAGCGCCAGAACTACCGGAACTCTCTCCGCTCGGTGGATCTGGGCCCGAAAACTACCGAAAGTCTCTCCGGATCGGGTTGGACGGGTGCTGGAACAACCGAAAGTCTCTCCGGATCGGGTTGGACGGGTGCTGGAACAACCGAAAGTCTCTCCGCTTCGAGGGTTGGCTGGATGTGGTGGCCGGGGTGGCGCCAGCGGTGGTGCTTCTTGCCCGCCCTTGGCTCCCCCAAGCGTGTCGACGCAGCACAGCGGAGAAGACGCGCCAGGCAAGCATGGCGCCTTTCGGGTTCCGGGGCTCCGCCCCGGAACCCGTGCGGGCAAGCACCACCGGGCGGCCACCCAAGTAGCACACGTCACCTGAGTTGCATCAAGCCGCCCAACCCAAACCCCAAGGTGCGCCTCGACACGTTGCGTGGCCGCACGGCGGTGTTGGCCCGGTTCGGTGTCCGGAGCGAAGCTCCGGACACCAAGAGGCACCATGCTTGTCTGGGCGCGTCTCCGCGAACCGCGGCGCGGTTCGCGTCGACACGCGTGGGTTAGCCGGAGCCGGGCCAACGACACCGCCGCAAGCGCCACCAGACGTCGCCAATCGAACCCGCCATAAGGGACGGCCACACCGTGGGCGTGTCCCACAGCCCGCTCAAACTGCACGGATTCGCGGACCAGCGTAAATCCGAGCAGTTTTGCACCCAGGCCGGACCGGACGCCATCGGGCGCAAGGCCGTGACCTGCGGGAACGCCGAAGCCTCGACGCTGGAAGTGGCTCAGGCCGGGTCGAAACTGCACGGATTTACGGACCACCGTAAATCCGAGCAGTTTCGCACCGGGACAGAACCAGACGCGATTCGGCACAGGCCCATGGCGACATGGTGCGCCGGGAAGAACTGAGGCGCCTGGGCATCACCGTGGTCGAGGTGGCGTATGAGGACCTTGCCAGACCGCTCGATATGGTCCGACGCGTGGCTCAACTGGTGGCCGAGAAGGAGGGCATCCGGTTGCCGGGCCCACAAAGCTAGTCCCGCGCCAGCTGGCGCCAGACGGCCCTCCAGTCAAAAACGTTTTCTGGGTCAATCCGGCTCGCCGGAGGTAAGAAAAGACGAGTTTGGCCAGCCTGTGGGTCACAGCAACAACCATCCCGCCTGGTTCTGTGGCCCACAGGCCGCTCAAAGTCGCGCGAAACCGCCAACACTGCGGCCGATTGACCCACAGGCTGGCGAAACTGACATGAGCGCGATCGGGACCTGTGGTTGGGCGGTGGCACGGCCCGTTCACTTGGTCAAGGGGAGACGAGATCCCGGATCGCCTGCGGCGTCCGGGATGACCAGGGAAGCACCGGGATGACGGAGAGGAAGGGCGTCCAGGTTGACGCTGTTGGCGTCCGGGTTGACGCTGCGAGACGTCCAATCCGCCAGATCTGGTGATCCGGGGCATCGAATCCGCTCGTTTCGGTGGGGTTTTGCATCGAGTCCATCAAATCTGGCGTCACCGAACCCAACCCCGAGAGTGAAACCCCAGGTCAACGGCTTGGGGCGGCATCGGGCAACACCGGAAAAGGCGGACTCGACGCGAAACCACACCAGATTGAGCGGACTCAATGAGCCAACACACCGAACCGAGCGGACTCGATGGCAGGGAACCAGCGGCCCCACCCCGCCAACGAGGTACCCCTGCCTGAGGCGAACGCCATCGGGCACTGAACCCCGATCGCGAAAGTACGGTTAGGTAGATGCTCCGCTCATAGCGAAACACGTTTGTGCAGGTCATGGCGCCGCCCGATGTCGCCCAGCCTACACAACCGTACTCTCCCGAGGGGAGAGCGAGGGGAGGGCGAGAGGAGACCTACACGAGCTAGGCGGGGGCAGGGGCGAGGTGGCAGGTGCCGCCCACCATCGAGACGCTACCCGGCGCCCGACCCGAAACTACGGCACAATGAACCACAACCAGTGGCTGCATTTTCAACCGGCGAAACTGGCTGCATTTTCGACCGGCGCTGACAGAGCTAGCCCATGACGCGGCCAGAAAGGCCGTTCGACAGGCTCTGATGAAGTGGTTCAACTTCAAAGCGGCGGAGTTGGATACATGGTTTAGTGCGAATGCGACTACCGCAGCAGAGGCCGTTGACCAGCAATCCGAGGAGGATGAGACTGTCATGGACTCGGAGTCGACCGGCGGCACGGAGGGGGACCAGAACGCTGAAGCTAGTCTTGCCTAGCGGTGGCACCTCGGAGGCCTACACCCGAAATGGGGACGCCACCGCGGGTCGTCAAGGACGAGAGGCGGTCTGCTATTTCTGTTG
>JAISSX010000014.1 GCA_031272885.1 Bifidobacteriaceae bacterium
GGGCCGGGGGCCCTCCCCGGGGGGCCCAGGTTCGGGTCCGGGGGACGGTCCGGGGGGCCGGTACCGGGGGTTACACGGAACCGTCCCCCGTAACCCCGGAACCCGGTAACCCCCAGTAACCCCCGGAACCCGGTAACCCCCAGTAACCCCCGGAACCCGGTAACCCCCAGTAACCCCCGGAACCCGGTAACCCCCGCAACCCTCCGGAACCGTCCCCTACTGCTCACCCCATCCCCCAAAGTTGGCGCGGCCAATGTGACGCAGACCATAGAATTGGCCAATGCGAGACAGCTCAACGGCCAGCCAGATTCTTGACGCCTCCCTGTTGGTAATGAAGCACTGGGGCGGCACCCAACCAACCTTGACCCACGCCGCGTGGGTGCTGGCAGAAAAGTACGCCACCGAGTTCAACCAGGCCTTCGGCCCCCACGGCCGCGATCTGCTCAAGTCGCTGCTGATGGCCAAGCGCTTCAGCGGCACCGAAGACGACCTGAAGCAGATCCTGAGCCAGTCGGATGACGTCGCCGTCTTTGCCCGCCAGTTGCGAGCCAAGATCGAGGCCGATCTTGAGGCCAACCCGCCCAGCTCCGCTCGGTCCGAACCGCGGCCAACCCGCGAGGCCCGGCCGCCGGCCCCGGTCAGCCGGCCCGAAGCCCCCACCCCGGCCCCAGAACCCGCAGCGCCGGCCGAGAGCCCTGCGGAAACCGAGGCCAAGCCTGAAGAAGAAGCCAAGCCAGCCGAGGAAGCCAGGCCAGAAACCGAAGCAGAGTCCAAGCCTGAAACCACTGTCGTCGGCGACACCAAGAAGGCCGAAGCTGCCGAAGCTGCCGAAGAAGACGCCAAGAAGGAAGCCTCCGAACCAAAGCAGGAAGAACAGGCAGAAGAAGACGACGGCGCCTTGTCGGACCGGACCAAGAAGTACATCCACCGGGTCTGGCCGGCCGAAGAAGAAGACAAGCTGCGCGCGGGTGAGGCGACCGACATCGCCGCCCAACTGCTGCGTGACGATGCCGTCATCACCGCCATCGTGGGCGAGCGTGGCGCCGGCCGCACCACCATCTTGGGCCAGGTGGCGGCCCGCCTGGCCTCCCTGCCCAACCCGCTGCCGATGTGGCGCATGGGGCCTGACACCATCACTACCAGCGCCCAGGGCGCCCTCAACACGGCCCTAAGCGACATCACCGGCCCAGGCGTGCTGGTGGTGGATGACCTTGACGTGCTGGCCCGCCTGTCCACCGACCACGCCAACCGAGACCTGCTGACCGCCATCGGCGAGGCCCGCTACCACGAGCACGCCCGCCTGATCCTGGTGATCGACCAGCGCTACTTCAGCCGCCTACCCGTCATCACCCAGACCCTGGCGGACACCCTCGAGGTGGTGTCGGTACGCACCCTGCCGCCCGAAGAGACCAGCCGGATTGTGCGTGAGCGGGCCACCCGCCTGGCCCAGCGGCTTGACCTGGAGCTGAGTGAAGAGGCCGTCGAGGCCGCCCTCACCCCACCGATCGCGGCCGATGGCATTGTCCACCCCGGCCTGGGCATCGGCCGGCTGGACCTGGCCTGCGCCCGGGCCTACGTGGAGGGTGCCCTGATCGTGGATGTGGAGCACTTGGGGGCGGGTTCTGACAGCTCCCCCATGCGGACCGAGACGGCCAACCTGGCCACCGTATTGAAGGAACGGGTGAAGGGCCAGGACGAGGCGATTGAGCGGGTGGCCCGCCGCCTGACGCTGACCCGGGCCCACCTGGATCTGCGGCCGGACCGGCCCAACGGCGTGTTCTTGTTCATCGGCCCCACCGGTGTGGGCAAGACCCAGTTGGCCAAGGAAATCGCTGCGGCCGAGTTCGGCAACCAGGACCGCCTGATCCGCCTGGACATGTCCGAGTACTACCACGAATCGGACATTTCCCGGATTGCCGGCCCGCCGCCCGGCTATGTCGGCTCCACCGAGCCGGAGAGCTGGCTCACCACCAAGGTGGCGGCCATGCCGCGTTGCGTGGTGCTGTTGGATGAGATCGAGAAGGCCCACCCGCGTGTCTGGAACGTTTTCCTGCAGGTGTTCGATGCCGGCCGGCTGACTGACGGCCGCGGCGTGACGGCTGATTTCTCGGAGACGGTCATGATCATGACCTCCAACCTGGGCCTGCAAGAGGCCCGCTCCCGCACCATTGGCTTCGGCGAAGACCTGACAGCCCATGTGGACGAGGACCGCCTGATGGCGGTGGTCAAGGAACGCATGGCGCCCGAGCTGCTGAACCGCGTCGACGAGATCGTGGTCTTCAACACCCTGACCCCCAAAGCCATCGAGCAGATCGCGATCAACGAACTGGCCACGGTGCGCCAGCGGCTCAACGCCTCCGGTTGGCAGGTCACCTGGACGCCCGAGGTCACGCGCTGGCTGGCCGAGACCGGCTACGATCCGGCCTTCGGCGCCCGCCACCTGCACCGCAACATCGAGAAGGAGCTGCTGATCCTGCTGGCGGAGGCACCCACCAAGATGCTGCACGTGGACGTGTTGGACAACCGTCTGGCGGTGCTTTCGGCCGAAGGCGTCGAATCGGACAACACCCCCGCGGCCAGTACCAAAGCGGCTGACTCGCGCCTCTCGCCTGTGACGGCGGATGACGAGACCACCACGCCGCCGCCGGCCCCAGCGCCAGCGGCCGATGCCGCCCCCACAGCCGGGGCGGAGGGTACAGCCGAAGAAGAGCCGGGCGAACCAACCCCGGAGGGCTAGGGTCAGGCCCGGCCGCTACTCCAGGGGCGCGATGGTAACGCCGCGGGCGGCCAACTCCCCCGCCCCGCCGTCTTCGGCCGTCAACACCCACACGCCATCGTCGGTGCGCGCCACGGTGTGTTCCCAGTGGGCGGCCCAGCGCCCGTCCACGGTGCGCACGGTCCAGCCGTCCGATTCGGTCACCGTGGCGATGCGCCCCTCCACCACCATCGGTTCGATCGCCACCACCAGGCCCGGCCGCACCTTGGGTCCGCGGTCACGCACGGCGTAGTTAGGCACCTCGGGGTCCATGTGCATCTCGGTGCCAATACCGTGGCCGATGTAGTCCTGCAGCACCCCGAAGCTCGGCTCACCCGCCAGCACCGAGGCCTCCACGGCCGCCCCCACCTCGTTCAGGTGCTGGGCCCGGGCGTAGGCGGCAATGCCGTCCCACAGCGACACCCGTGTCACCTCCACCAGGCAGTCCGAGCGGGCGTTGACATCACCCACCGGGATGGTGATGGCGGCATCGGAATGCCAGCCGTGCAGCACCGCGCCGCAGTCGATCGACACGATGTCGCCCTCGTGGATCACCTGCCGCTTCGGAATGCCATGCACCACCACGTCATTGATCGACAGGCAGATCGAGGCCGGATAGCCGGCGTAGCCCAAGAAGTTCGGTTCGGCACCGTGGTCACGGATGACAGTTTCGGCCAGGTGGTCGATGTCGCCCGCTACCGCCCCCGGCACCACGGCCTCGCGGACCGCCGCCAACGCGGCCGCCGTCACCAGGCCGGAGGCGCGCATCAGCCGGATCTGGTCCGGGGTCTTGATTTCCAGCCGTTCGCGTCGCAGCACGTGACTCAGCTCAGGTAGGGAGCCAGGGCGGCCTTGATCCGTTCCGTCACCTGCTCCAGGGTGCCGTCGCCGTCCACTACCACTAGGTCGCCGCGCGCCTTGTAGAGGGACGAGATGGGTTCGGTCTGCTGGTGGTACACGGTCAGCCGTTCGCGGATCACCGGTTCGGTGTCATCCGCCCGGCCCTCGATCTCGGCCCGGTGCAGCATGCGCTTGACCGCCAGTTCCTCGTCCAGGTCCAGTTCCAGGGCGGCCGACAGGGTCCAGCCGTGCTCGGCCAGCATCTGGTCCAAGACACCGGCCTGTTCCACGTTGCGGGGGTAACCGTCCAGGATGAAGCCGTCCGCGGCATCGGGCTGGGACAACCGGTCCGCCACCATGGCATTGGTGACCGAATCCGGCACCAGGTGCCCCTGCGACATGTAGGTCTGGGCTTCCAGGCCCAGCGGGGTGCCTTCCGACAGGTTCTTGCGGAAGATGGCGCCCGTTGAAATCTCGGGCACCCCCAAGAAATCGGCCAGTAGTGCTCCCTGCGTGCCCTTGCCAGAACCGGGGGGACCGAGCAATACCAGCCGTGCGCTCATCGCAAGAATCCTTCGTAGTGACGTTGCTGCAGTTGAGATTCGATCTGCTTCACCGTATCCAGGCCCACGCCCACGATGATCAGCAGGGTGGTGCCGCCGAACGGCAGGTTGTTGTACACGCCCATGGCGCTGAACATGACCTGCGGGATCAGGGCCACAATGGCCAGGTACAGCGAGCCCGAGGTGGTGATGCGGCTGATCACATACTGCAGGTATTCAGCCGTGGGCCGCCCGGCGCGAATGCCGGGAATGAAGCCGCCGTAGCGCTTCATGTTGTCCGCCACCTCTTCAGGGTTGAAGGTGATGGAGGTGTAGAAGAAGCAGAAGAAGATGATCAACAGGCCGTACAGGACCATGTAGACCAGGTCCTGCTGGCGCAGGTTGCCGGCAATCCACAGCACCACCGGGTTGGTCGAGTTCTGGGCGAACTGCACCACCATGTAGGGCAGCGACAGCAGCGAGCTGGCGAAGATGACCGGGATGACGCCGGCGATGTTGATCTTGATGGGGATGTAGGTGGACGAACCGCCGTAGGTGCGCCGCCCCACCATCCGCTTGGCGTACTGCACCGGGATGCGCCGCTGGCACTGCTCCACGAAGACGATGGCGCCGATCACGCCCACAAACACCAGCAGCACCACCACGAAGTTGCGGGTGCCGTTGTTGGAGCCCAGCACCTGGGACATCGAACCGGGGAAACCGGACACGATCGAGGCGAAGATCAACAGCGACATGCCGTTGCCCACGCCCCGCTCGGTGATCAGCTCACCCAGCCACATGATCATGCCGGTGCCGGCCGTCATGGTGACGATCATCAGGAACACCGTCATGGGGCCGCCGCCGTTGTAGAACAGGGCGTCGGTCTGGTCCGAGGTGGCCGAACCAGAGAACAACTGCCCGGACTTGGCGCTGGTGATCACCACCGTGGACTGCAAGATGGCCAGGGCAATGGTCAGGTACCGGGTGTACTGCGTCAGCTTGCTGGTACCGGCCTGACCCTCCTTGTGCAGGGCCTCGAAGCGGGGAATCACCACACGCAGCAACTGGATGATGATGCTGGCCGTGATGTAGGGCATGATGCCCAACGCAAACACCGACAGTGTCAGCAGGGCGCCGCCTGAGAACAGGTTGATCAGGCTGAGCACACCGGCCGTGCCGTCGTCCGAAGCGTTGTCGGTGATCGCCTTGATGGCGCCGTAGTTCACACCCGGGCACGGAATGAAGCAGCCCAACCGGTACACCACAATGATGCCGATGGTGAACAGCAGCTTCCGGCGCAGGTCGGGTGTTCTGAACGCCTTAGCGAATGTCCCGAGCACTAGTCCTCCTGGTGGTCTTCACTGGCCTTGGCTCCGCGCTAACGGGCGCCGGGCCAAACCCACTGTATCTGTCAGCCGTTGACGGTCCCACCCGCCGCGACGATTTTCTCCTTGGCCGAAACGGACAGGGCGTCCACCGTCACGTCCAACTTCACGCTGATGTCGCCGGTGCCAAGAATCTTGACCGGGCGCCCAGCGCGCACCGCACCGCGAGCGGCCAGGTCTTGGGCCGTCACCGTGCCGCCTTCGGGATACAGTTCCTGCAGCTTGTCCAGGTTCACTACCTGGTATTCCACCCGGAACGGGTTCTTGAAGCCGCGCAGCTTGGGCAGGCGCATGTGCATGGGCATCTGGCCGCCTTCGAGGCGGGCCGGCACCTGGTAGCGCGCCTTGGTGCCCTTGGTGCCACGGCCGGCGGTCTTGCCCTTGGAGGCCTCGCCGCGGCCAACCCGCATCTTGGCCTTCTTGGCGCCGGGGGCGGGCCGCAGGTGGTGCACCTTGAGCACGTGGACCTTGGGTTCGGCCGGCTCGTCGGCAGCCGCCTGCTTCTTGGCGGTGCCCGATGTCGCGGGCTTCTTGGCGGCAGCAACCTCGGCCTTGGCGGTGGTCGCCTCAGCCTTGGCTTCAGCAGCTTCAGCAGCCGGCTTCTTGGCCGCAGCGGCCTTCTTGGCCGGAGCCTCAGCCTTCGCTGCCGTCGCCTCGGCGGCCTCGGCCGCAGCAGCGGCAGGCTTCTTCGCCGCGGCCGGCTTCTTGGCGGCGGCGGTGGTCTTCTTGGCAGGGGCGGCGGCCGCTTCCTCGGCGGGAGCGGCGGCGGCCTCGGCCTTCTTCGGTTCGGCCATGGTTAGTTGATCTCCTCCACGGTCACCAGGTGAGCCACGGTGCGGATCATGCCCCGAATCTCGGGCTTGTCCTCCTTCTCCACGGTGTGGCCAATACGGCGCAAACCGAGAGAACGCAACGTGTCACGCTGATATTGCTTGCCGCCAATGGCGGACCTGATCTGCTTCACCTTGAGCGTCGCCATCACTTCACTTCGCTTCTGCTGCTGCTTGTGCGACGCCCGCGGCCTGAGCCCGCAGCAGCGGGGCCGGCGCCACATCTTCCAAAGGCAGGCCGCGGCGCACGGCCACGGACTGCGGTTCTTCGAGGGCCTTGAGGGCGGCCACGGTGGCGTGCGCAATGTTGATCGCGTTCGAGCTGCCCAACGACTTGGACAGGACGTCGTGGATACCGGCGCACTCCAGCACCGCGCGCACCGGGCCGCCGGCAATCACGCCGGTGCCTGGCGCCGCCGGGCGCAGGTAGACCACGCCGGCCGCCGCCTCACCCTGAATCGGGTGCGGAATGGTGCGCTGGATGCGGGGCACCTTGAAGAACGACTTCTTGGCCTCTTCCACACCCTTCGCAATCGCGGCGGGCACCTCCTTGGCCTTGCCGTAACCCACACCCACGGTGCCATCGCCATCGCCCACCACCACAAGGGCCGTGAACTGGAACCGGCGGCCACCCTTGACCACCTTGGCCACCCGGTTGATCGACACCACGCGCTCCAGGTACTGGCTCCGCTCGTCGGCCTCACGGTTGCCACGCCGGCCACCGCCGTCCCGCCGGGAGTCCCGGCGCTGGCCGTCGCCACCGCGGCGGTCGGAATCGCGCCGATCGCCTTGCTCGCGCTGCTCTGCAGCCATCAGATGCTCTGCCTTCCGTTTTCGATGCTCATGGTGCTCCTAGAGGGCCAGCCCGCCCTCGCGGGCGCCATCGGCCACAGCGGCCACACGGCCGTGGTACTGGTTTCCGCCGCGGTCGAACACCACGGTGCTGATGCCGGCGTCAAGCGCCCGCTTGGCCACCAACTCGCCCACCTTGCGGGCCTTGGCGGTCTTGTCGCCATCGGACTTACGCAGGTCCGCCTCCATGGTGGAAGCCGAAACCAACGTGTGCCCCACGCCATCGTCGATCACTTGGGCCACCATGTGCCGGGCGGACCGGGTCACCACCAGGCGGGGCCGCTCAGCGGTACCCGTGACATACTTGCGCACCCGGTTGTGCCGCTTGGCGCGGGCCGCGCTTCTCGATGCGTTCGCCATGGTTACTTACCAGCCTTTCCAACCTTGCGGCGCACCACTTCGCCCTGGTAGCGCACGCCCTTGCCCTTATAGGGTTCCGGCTTGCGCAGCTTGCGAATGTTGGCGGCCACCTCGCCCACCTGCTCCTTGTCGATCCCGGAGACCGAGAACCGGGTGGGCAGTTCAACCGTAAAGGTGATGCCTTCGGGCGCCTTGATCACCACCGGATGCGAGAAGCCCAGCGAGAACTCCAGGTCCGTACCCTTGGCCACCACGCGGTAACCGGTGCCGACAATCTCCAGCACCTTGGTGTAGCCCTGGGTCACACCGGTCACCATGTTGGCCACCAGGGTGCGGGACAGGCCGTGCATGGAACGCGACTTGCGCTCTTCATCCGGCACGGTCAACACCACGGCGCCGTCCTCACCGCGTGACACCGTCACCGGTTCGGGCAGTTCGCGGCTGAGGGTGCCCTTGGGGCCCTTCACCGTCACCTTGCGGCCTTCGATGGTCACGTCCACGCCGGCGGGCACGGGGACCGGGATCTTGCCAATACGCGATGCCATTGCTTATCCCTCCCTTACCAGACGTAGGCGAGGACTTCCCCGCCCACACCCTTCTTGGCCGCCTGCTTGTCCGTCAGCAGCCCCGAGGAGGTGGACAGGATGGCAATGCCCAGCCCGCCCAGCACTCGGGGAAGATTGGTCGACTTGGCGTACACCCGCAGGCCCGGCTTCGAGATGCGGCGCACACCGGCCAGGGCGCGTTCGCGGCCCGAGCCGTACTTCAATTGGATGCGCAGGGTGGAGCCAACCGGCGCCTCTTCCTGCGACCAACCCGTGATGTAGCCCTCCTGCTGCAAGATGGCGGCGATGCCGGCCTTCATCTTGGAGTACGGCATGTCCACCGAGTCATGGTGGGCCGAGTTGGCGTTGCGGATGCGTGTCAGCATGTCCGCGATCGGGTCTGTCATAGTCATCTGGGTTCTTACTGCCCTTCCTCACCGTGGTTTCCTGGCGGCCGATGCCGTCCCCGGACCTGCGGCGTAGCTCCTACCAACTGGACTTGGTGACTCCGGGCAGTTCACCGCGGTGCACCATCTCGCGAAGGCACACGCGGCACAGCCCAAACTTGCGGTACACGCTGCGCGGCCGGCCGCACCGGTTGCAGCGGGTATAGGCCCGAACCTTGAACTTGGGGGTCCGGGCGGCCTTGACTACTAGCGCTGTCTTTGCCACGTCAGTTCTCCTTGAACGGGAAGCCGAGGTGTCGCAGCAGCGCCCGGCCCTGGTCGTCGTTGGGGGCGGTGGTCACCACGGTGATGTCCATGCCGCGCACCCGGTCGATGTGGTCCTGGTCGATCTCGTGGAACATGGACTGTTCCACCAGGCCGAAGGTGTAGTTGCCGTGGCCGTCGAACTGCTGGTCGCTCAGCCCGCGGAAGTCGCGGATACGCGGCAGGGCGATGGTCAGCAGGCGGTCCAAGAACTCCCACATGCGGTCGCCCCGCAGCGTCACGTGGGCGCCGATCGGCATGCCCTCGCGCAGCTTGAACTGGGCAATCGACTTGCGGGCCCGGGTCACCGTGGCCTTCTGGCCGGTGATCGCGGCCAGGTCCGCCACCGCGCCGTCGATCAGCTTGGCGTCGCGGGCGGCCTCGCCCACACCCATGTTCACTACCACCTTGACCAGCCCGGGCACCTGGTTGACGTTGCCCAAGGCGAACTCTTGGCGCAGCGCCGGCAGGATCTCTTCCCGGTAGCGGGTCTTCAGCCGCGGCACCGCGCGGGTGCCGGTGGCCTCGGTTTTCGTCTCTGTCTTGGCTGCCATCACAGTTCCTTACCGGAACGCTTGGCGAACCGCACCCGCACTTCGCGGGTCCGGCCATCGCGTTCCACCGTCTCGATGCGGTGCCCCACACGGGTGGGCCGCTTCGTCTCGGGATCCACCAGCATCACGTTCGACACGTGAATCGGCGCTTCGATCGTCTCGATGCCGCCGGTGCGCCCACCGCGGGCGGACTGGCCCACCTTGGTGTGCTTGGTGACGCGCTGGATGCCTTCGACGATCAGCCGGTCGGAATCCTTCAGCACTTCAAGCACACGGCCGGTCTTGCCCTTGTCGCGGCCCGAGATGACCATCACCTGGTCACCCTTCTTGATCTTCGCCATTGCTACAGCACCTCCGGAGCCAGCGAGATGATCTTCATGAACTTCTTGTCACGCAGTTCGCGGCCCACCGGGCCGAAGATGCGGGTACCGCGCGGCTCGCCATCGTTCTTCAGGATCACCGCGGCGTTCTCATCGAACCGGATGTAGCTGCCGTCCGGGCGGCGGTGTTCCTTGGCGGTGCGCACCACCACGGCCTTGACCACATCGCCCTTCTTGACGCCACCACCGGGGATGGCGTCCTTGACGGTGGCCACAATCACATCGCCGATGCCGGCGTAGCGCCGGCCCGAGCCGCCGAGCACCCGGATGCACAGAATCTCCTTGGCACCCGTGTTGTCGGCCACCCTGAGGCGGGTCTCTTGCTGGATCATGTGTCTCTACGCCCCTCTTAGCTCACTTGGCCTTCTCGAGGATCTCCACCACACGCCACCGCTTGGTGGCGGACAGCGGGCGGGTCTCCATGATCAACACCAAATCGCCGATGCCGGCGGTTTCGCTCTCGTCATGCGCCTTGACCTTCGAGGTCCGGGTCATGACCTTGCCGTACAGGGGGTGCTTGACCCGGTCCTCCAGGCGCACCACCACGGTCTTGCTCATCTTGTCCGACACCACCAGACCACGGCGGGTCTTGCGGTGCGAGGTGCGAGCCTCAGCGGTTGCAGCGGTCACTTCTTATCAGCCTCCAAGTTCGAGGTTGGAGCGGTGCGGATGCCCAGCTCGCGTTCCCGCAGGATGGTGTAGATGCGGGAGATGTCGCGCCGGACGGCCTGCAGCCGGCCGTGCGATTCGAGCTGGCCGGTGGCCGCGGCGAACCGCAGGTTGAACAGCTCTTCCTTGGCCCGGCCCAGTTCGGCGCGCAGGCGTTCGTCGTCCAGCAGATCAAGCTGGGCGGGCATCAGATCCTTGGTACCGATCGCCATGATCACTCACCACCCTCACGCCGGATGAAACGGCACTTCATCGGGAGCTTGTGGATGGCCCGGTCCATGGCCTCGCGGGCCAGTTCCTCGGACACACCCGACAGCTCGAACAGGACCCGGCCCGGTTTGATGTTGGCCACCCACCATTCCGGCGAGCCCTTGCCGGAACCCATACGGGTTTCGGCCGGCTTCTTGGTCAGCGGACGGTCCGGGAAGACGTTGATCCAAACCTTGCCGCCACGCTTGACGTGACGGGTCATGGCGATACGGGCCGCCTCGATCTGGCGGTTGGTCAGGTAGGCGGGTTCAAGCGCCTGGATGCCGTAATCGCCGAAGGCGATCGTGGTGCCACCCTTGGCGGCACCGGACCGAGTGGGCCGGTGCTGCTTACGGTGTTTGACGCGGCGGGGGATCAGCATGAGCCTCAGGCCTCCGTTCCAGTTGCGGCCTCGGCCGGAGCCGTGGCCTGGTCTTGACGCGCCGCACCCTCACGGCCGCGCCCGCGGGGGCGGTCGGCCCCACCCGGGCGCTCCGAGCGGTCACGGTCACGCCGCTGCGGGCGCGGGGCCGCGGCCTGCTGGCGCGCGAATTCCTTTTCGGTCATGTCGCCCTTGTAAACCCACACCTTGACGCCGATGCGCCCGAAGGTGGTGCGGGCCTCGAAGAAGCCGTAGTCGATGTTGGCCCGCAGGGTGTGCAGCGGCACACGGCCCTCGCGGTAGAACTCGCTGCGGGACATCTCGGCGCCGCCCAGACGGCCGGAGCACTGCACCCGCACGCCCTTGGCGCCGGCCCGCTGGGCCGATTGCAGGCCCTTGCGCATGGCCCGGCGGAACGAGACGCGGCTGGCCAACTGTTCGGCGATGCCCTGCGCCACCAACTGGGCGTTGATCTCGGGGTTCTTGACCTCAAGGATGTTAAGTTGAACCTGCTTGCCGGTCAGTTTCTCCAGTTCGCTGCGGATCCTGTCGGCCTCGGCGCCACGCCGGCCGATCACGATGCCGGGGCGGGCGGTGTGGATGTCCACGCGCACCCGGTCACGGGTCCGTTCGATCTCGACCTTGGCAATGCCGGCCCGCTCCAGGCCGGTGGCCATCAAGCGGCGGATCTCAACGTCTTCACGCACATAGTCGCGGTAGCGCTGACCGGGCTTGGTCGAATCGGCGAACCACCGCGAGCGGTGGTCGGTGGTGATCCCGAGGCGGAAACCCAGGGGGTTGACCTTCTGTCCCACTAGCGGGCCCCTTCCTTCTTCTCGGCTTGGCGCACCACCACGGTGATGTGGCTGGTCCGCTTGAGGATGCGGCCGGCGCGGCCCTGGGCGCGCGGGCGGAACCGCTTCATGGTGGGGCCTTCGTCCACGAAAGCCTCGGCCACGTACAACGCGGCCCGGTCAACGTCCAGGCCGTTCTTTTCCCGCTTGTCCACAATCGAGGCCATGGCGGATTCCAGGCACTTGCGCACCGGCAGGCTGGCGGCCTGCGGCGCAAACTTCAGCGTCGCCACGGCCTCGACGGCGTTCTTGCCGCGCACCAGGTCCACCACGCGGCGGGCCTTCATTGGCGTCACCCGCACAAAGCGGGCTTGGGCCCGGCCCACCGCCATATCTGTGACCTTCTTCGACTCTTTGCTCATGGTGTGTTCCTCACGCCCGCCGGACTAGCGGCGGCGGCCCTTCTTGTCGTCCTTCTCGTGGCCCCTGAACGTCCTGGTCGGCGCGAACTCGCCCAGCTTGTGGCCCACCATGGACTCGGTGACATACACCGGCACATGCTTGCGGCCGTCGTGCACCGCAAAGGTGAGACCCAGGAAGTCTGGGGTGATCATCGACCGGCGCGACCAGGTCTTGATGACGGTCTTGAGGCCCTTAGCGTTGAGTTCGTCCACCTTCTTCTGCAGGTGATCGTCCACAAACGGACCCTTCTTCAAACTGCGAGGCATGTTGCTTCAGGCTCCTTCTCAGCGCTTCTTGCCGGTGCGACGACGGCGGACGATCATCTTGTCGCTGGCCTTGCCAGGCTTGCGGGTGCGGCCCTCGGGCTTGCCCCACGGGCTGACCGGGTTGCGGCCACCGGAGGTCTTGCCTTCACCGCCACCGTGCGGGTGGTCGATCGGGTTCATGGCCACGCCACGAACGTGCGGGCGGCGGCCCTTCCAGCGCATGCGCCCGGCCTTGCCCCAACTGATGTTGGACTGTTCGGCGTTGCCCACCTCACCGATGGTGGCGCGGCAGCGCAGGTCGACGTTGCGAATCTCGCCCGAAGGCAACCGCAACTGGGCGAAGGCGCCTTCCTTGGCCACCAACTGGATCGAGGTGCCGGCCGAACGGGCCAGCTTGGCGCCGCCGCCCGGGCGCAGTTCCACCGCGTGGATGACGGTGCCAAGGGGGATGTTGCGCATGGGCAGGTTGTTGCCCGGCTTGATATCGGCCTCGGGGCCGGATTCGATCCGGTCGCCTTGGCGCAGCCGGCTGGGCGCCAGGATGTAGCGCTTGGTGCCGTCGGCATAGTGCAGCAGGGCGATGCGGGCGGTCCGGTTGGGGTCGTATTCGATGTGGGCCACGGTGGCGGGCACGCCGTCCTTGTCGTGGCGGCGGAAGTCGATCACACGGTAGGCCCGCTTGTGGCCGCCGCCGCGGTGCCGCGCGGTGACGCGGCCGGACGAGTCGCGGCCGCCGGTCTTGGTCAGCGGGCGCACCAGCGACTTCTCCGGGGTGGAGCGGGTGATCTCGGCGAAGTCTGCCACCGAGGACCCACGCCGGCCCGGCGTTGTCGGAGAGTACTTGCGAATAGCCATTTCGGTTCAGTCCTTACTTCCTGGCCCTATGACAGCGGGTTGCCGAAGATGTCGATGCTGCCCTCGCGCAACGTCACGATGGCACGCTTGGTGGACTTGCGCCGCCCGGTACCATACCGGGTGCGCCGCGTCTTGCCCTGGCGGTTGAGGGTGTTGACGGAGGACACCTTGACGCCGAAGATCTTCTCGATCGCGATGCGGATCTCGGTCTTGTTGGCATCGGGCGCCACGATGAACGTGTAGCGGCCCTCGTCGATCATGGTGTAGCTCTTCTCGGACACCACCGGTGCCAGGATCACGTCGCGGGGGTTCTTCTCGATGACCGGCTTGCTCACTTGGCTGCCTCCTCGGCCTTGGCGGGCTGGGGCTCCGACGTGGGGCCGGCCAGGAAGGCGGCCAGGGCGTCCTGGGTGAACACCACGTCATCGGACACCAGCACGTCGTAGGTGTTGAGCTGATCGGGCCACAGCACGTGCACCTGGGGCAGGTTGCGCAGCGACAGCTCCGACACGAAGTCTTCCCGGGTCACCACGGCCAACACATTGGGCCGCTCGGTGATGAAGGTCAGGGTGTTGGCGGCCAGCCGGGTAGCCGGCGCCTCGCCCTCGACGAAGGCGCTGACCACATGGATGCGGCCGGCCCGGGCCCGGTCTGACAAAGCCCCGCGCAAGGCGGCGGCCTTCATCTTCTTGGGCGTGCGCTGGGCGTAGGAGCGCGGCTGCGGGCCGTGCACGGTGCCGCCGCCGGTGAACTGCGGTGCCCGGGTGGAACCCTGGCGGGCCCGGCCGGTGCCCTTCTGGCGATACGGCTTCTTGCCGCCGCCGGACACCATGCCGCGAGTCTTGGTGGCGTGCGTGCCCTGACGGGCCGCCGCCAACTGGGCCACCACCACTTGGTGGATCAACGGCACGTTGGTTTGGACATCGAACACGGCATCGGGCAGGTCGGCGGTGCCAACCTTCTTGCCGGCCGGGTCCAGCACATTGACGGTAGCCATCAGGCCTGGCCCCCCTTCGCGGCTGTGCGGACAAGCACAACGCCGCCCCGGGGACCCGGGACGGCGCCTTTGATCAATACCAAGCCCTTCTCCACGTCCACCGCAAACACGGTCAGGTTCTGGGTGGTGTGGCGGGCGTTGCCCATGCGGCCGGCCATGCGCACGCCCTTCAGCACGCGCGAAGGCGTGGCGCAGGCGCCGATGGAGCCCGGCTTGCGGTGGTTGCGGTGCGCACCATGCGAGGCGCCGACACCGGCAAAACCGTGCCGCTTCATAACGCCGGCGGTGCCCTTGCCCTTGGTGGTGCCGGTGACGTCCACCACATTGCCGGCCTGGAACACTTCCGCGGTCAGTTCTTGGCCCGGCGTATAGCTGCCGGCGTCGGCCAACTTGACCTCGGCCAGGTGGCGGCGCGGCGTCACGCCAGCCTTAGCGAAATGGCCGGCGGCCGGCTTCTTCACCCGGCGCGGGTCGATCTCACCGAACGCCAACTGGACGGCGCTGTAGCCGTCCACTTCTTCGGTGCGCACTTGGGCCACCACGTTGGTGCCCACCTCAACCACGGTGAGGGGCACAACCTTGCCGTCGGCATCCCAGGCTTGGGTCATGCCCAGCTTGGTGCCCAGCAAGGCCGCGGTAGGGCGCACTTTCTGGGAAACAGTAGTCATGATTAGTCAGTCCTCGCCGGTCGCCTACAGCTTGATCTCGATGTTCACGTCAGCCGGCAGGTCCAGCCGCATCAGGCTGTCCACCGCCTTGGGCGTGGGGTCGATGATGTCGATCAACCGCTTGTGCGTGCGCATCTCGAAGTGCTCGCGGCTGTCCTTGTACTTGTGCGGAGAACGGATAACGCAGTACACGTTCTTCTCCGTGGGGAGGGGCACCGGGCCCACAACGGTGGCACCGGCGCGTGTCACGGTATCCACGATCTTCCGGGCCGAAGAATCGATGACCTCGTGGTCATACGACTTCAGCCGTATCCGGATCTTCTGTCCAGCCATGGCGTGGCCTATCTCCCTGTCGTTCTTGTCAGTTACAGCCACCGCCCCACGCGCTCGGGCGTGTCGCTCACCGGGCTCAAAGCTCGGCCGCGTCACAATGATCGCGAGAAGTGGTAACCGGCCCCGCGCGTGCCACACACTTTGGGCGCGCGGCAGGGCGATGTCGGCCTGGCCAAGGCCAGGCAACCGCTCTATCTTGCCAGAAGCCCCCCCGAATTACGAAATCGGCCGCCGCTGCGCCATGGGGAGACCTCCCCATGTTGTTCCCCCGCTTGGACCTGTAACCTGGCAGCGAGCGCGCCCCGCGCCCCACAGCAACCCTGAAAGGCACGGCCGATGGATGAGAAATGGGCCCAAGCCAAGCTGGCTTCGCCCACCACCACAGCCCAAGACCTGGCCTACATCGCGTCCAATTTCCCGCACCTGGCAGCCGGCATCGCCGCCCACCCCAACCTCTACCCCGCCCTCGCCGGCTGGCTGGCCGACCTGCACCGGCCGGAGGTTGATGCCGCCCTGGCCGCCCGCCGCAGCGGCGGCCCGTACGCGGCCTTCGGGACGGCATCGGGCAGTGGGATGGATGAAACCCAGGGCGACCAGGCCGAAACCGACCGCTCCAAGCGCCCGTGGCTGGTGCCGTTCGTGGTCATCGCCAGCGCCGCCCTGGTGCTAGGCGGCGCGGGCACCGCCACCTGGTTGATCGTGCGGGACGGCGACGGCGGCACGCCCACGGCGGGCGGCAGCCTCACCCCTAGCGCCTCCGCCTCCCCCAGCCCCTCCCCCACGCCATCAGCCAGCCCCACCCCCTGGGCCGGGGACCTGGGCGATCCGGACGTGCCCAACTACACCGGCCAACCCACCCTGGGCGAGCCGATCGACGTCAACGCGGCGCTGGGCGGCGGCTTCGACCAACTGACGTACATCGGGGCGGTCGACGCCACTCACGTGCTGGCCCTGGGGCTACCAGCCGACAGCGGCTACGAATACAGCGACTGGTACCAGGGCTACGACGAAGACTACGAGGCCGGCTTCGCCGACGGCACCGCCTACCAGGAACTGTTGGACGCCTCCCTTGACTGTGGCTATGACGAGACTTGCCCCGAGTATCCCAACGAGAGCGACTATTACAAGGGCAACTACAACGCCGATGGCTACGACGACGGTTGGACCGACGCCCGCTACTGGGAGTACGGCAAGTACAAGGCGAAAGCCCCAACCAGCGCCGGCGGCACCGTACTGGGCAAGATCGACCTGACCACGGGTGAGGCCACCTGGACCGCCAGCCTGACGGAGGCGTCCGGCTACATCAACGCCTATGTGGGCTGCGACGACGACGCCGGCTACGGCCAGACCATCCTGACCGAACAGGGCTATTTCCTCACCGTGGTGACAGACACCATGTGGGGCGGCTACGGCAGTACCGCTTCTTGTGCGGCCATCCTGGTGGGACCGAACGGGGACGTCGTGGAAAAGCTGACCGGCGTGGGGTCGCTGCTGGCCTACGACGGCGCGGTAGCGGCCTTCACCGACGGTTCCGATGTGACGGCCTTCCGGCTGCCGGGCGGGCAAGAGGTGTGGCAGGAAGCCGCCCCCCGCGGGCTGAGCTACTCGATCGGCTACCCGCTGGAGTTCGCGGACGGCACCTGGGCCGTGCCCACCAAGGAAGGTTATGTCGAACTGGCCACAGGCAAAGAGTTGGGTTTCGGCGAACACGCTTCGGACGACACAGTTTATTTCGCCGTGGGCCAGGCCGCCATTGAGCTGACCTACGACTGGGAGTCGATGACCTACGACTGTGAAGCCATGGCCTACGACGCCGCCACCGGCGCAGAAATGTGGGATGAGCCCCTTGAGCGGGTCACCACCGTGGTGGGTGGGTTCGAGGGCGATGACGGCTGGGTGGTGGTGGTATCAACCTCCAGCGGGCAATACCTCAAGGGATTTGACCTCGCCACCGGCGGCGAGATCTGGTCCAAGTCCATCGTGGCCGGCGCCTCGATCAGCCAAGTGGACGCCAACACCGTGGCCGTGGCCGGCCTGCGCCTGGGCCAATCCATCAGCCTGTATGAGGCCACCACCGGCCGCCAGGTCTGGTCTGTCCGCAGCCCGGGCCAGGGTGCCAGCGTGGTGCTTGGCACAGAAGTGATGTATGTGGCCACCGATGACGCCGGCTTGTTCGGCTATGCGGTGGCACAGCCCGGCACCCAACTGTGGCAGGCCGACCTGCCCTCGGGCAGCCAAAGTGAGGTGCTCAGCGAGGGAGGCGCGCTACTGGTGCAGGTGTTCGAACTGGATGACTACCTGGGCGCCTACACCACCGCTACCGACTCCCTGCAACTGGTGCAGGTGCTGCCATAAGGGCAACCGGGCGGCATCGGGCACAGGCAGGTGGGCGAAGGCGCCCAGGTGCCCGATGGCGCGTTGAACGCCAGGTTCAGGCGGCCAGTTTCTCGTAGTCCCGCGGCACCCGCGACCGCAGTTCCTTGTGGCGCTCGCCACCGGCGTGGGTGGCCAGCATGCCGGGGCCGATGTGGCCCGGCGTGAGGTCGGTCACCAGCAGGGTTACCGGCTGGCCGGCCTCGGCGGATTCGATCCGCTCACCGTCAATCACCATGGCTTCGATACGCCCGTGACGCTTCGAATGGAGGCCGTGAATGTCGATGGCTTGACCTTCGTGGATGACGCCTAGTTCAACCAGGCCCGAGATCGCGGTCCCTCTTCCCTCGACCAGGAAGACGTTCTCGATCTCGAACTGGAATTCTGCGGCTTCCACTTGATCCACGCCAAGTCCTTCCATGTTGAGCTCCTCTCTGAGCCTGCCAGGTTGTCTTACAGCCTAACAAACTGTCGGCCCGTATGGCAGCGGCTCCCTGTCCCAAGACAAGCCGCCAGATTGGTTCGCAGTGGTGGTGCGTTGTTCTTCAACAGCGTGACGCAGCCGGCTGAGAAACGGCTGGGGACGGCAAGGGGCCGGGGCGTGGCCTCCCCGAAGGAAGGCCGCCCCGGCCCCTGCGACAGCCGGTACTACTTGATGATCTTCGTCACACGGCCGGAACCAACCGTGCGGCCACCCTCGCGGATGGCGAAGCCCAGGCCCTCTTCCATGGCGATGGGCTGGATCAGCTCAACCGTCATCTCGGTGTTGTCACCGGGCATCACCATCTCGGTGCCCTCGGGCAGCGTGATGACGCCGGTCACATCCGTGGTGCGGAAATAGAACTGCGGGCGGTAGTTCGAATAGAACGGGTTGTGACGCCCACCCTCGTCCTTGTTCAGCACGTACACCTGAGCCTCGAAGTTGGTGTGCGGCGTGATGGTGCCGGGCTTGGCCACAACCTGGCCGCGCTCCACCTCTTCGCGCTTGATGCCACGCAGCAGCAGGCCGCAGTTCTCGCCGGCCCAGGCCTCGTCCATCGACTTGTGGAACATCTCGATGCCGGTGACGATGGTCTTCTGCGTGGGGCGCAGGCCCAGGATCTCGACCTCGGAGTTGATGGGCAGCTTGCCACGGTCAACCTTGCCGGTCACCACGGTGCCACGGCCGGTGATGGTGAAGACGTCCTCGATGGGCATCAGGAACGGCTTGTCCATGTCACGCACGGGCTCCGGGATGTAGTCATCGACCGCATCCAGCAGTTCCTTGATGGCGCCTTCCCATTCCTTGTCGCCTTCCAGCGCCTTCAGGGCGGAAACGCGGATCACGGGGGCGTTGTCGCCGTCGAAGCCCTGCGCGCTGAGCAGCTCGCGGACCTCGATCTCGACCAGCTCGAGGATCTCTTCGTCATCAACGGCGTCGGCCTTGTTCAGGGCCACCAGCAGCGAGGGCACGCCCACCTGGCGGGCCAGCAGCACGTGCTCCCGGGTCTGGGCCATGGGGCCGTCCGTCGCGGCGACCACCAGGATGGCGCCGTCCATCTGGGCGGCACCGGTGATCATGTTCTTGATGTAGTCAGCGTGACCAGGAGCGTCGACGTGGGCGTAGTGGCGCTTGGCCGTCTCGTATTCCACGTGCGCGATGTTGATCGTGATACCACGCTGCTTCTCTTCGGGCGCCTTGTCGATGGCGTCGAAGGGAGTGAACGGGTTGTGCTCCGGATCGATCTCGTGAAGCACCTTCGTGATGGCCGCGGTCAAGGTGGTCTTGCCGTGGTCAACGTGACCGATGGTGCCAATGTTTACGTGCGGCTTAGTCCGCTCGAACTTCGCCTTCGCCACTGGGTCCTCCTAGGACTGTTCTTGATGTTGGGTACTTCTCTTGTGGTTTCGCCCTAAGGGACTCACTCGCCCCGGGTCTTCTTGATGATCTCCTCGGCAACGCCGCGGGGAACTTCAGCATAGCTATCGAACTGCATGGTATACACCGCGCGGCCCTGAGTCTTGGACCGCAAGTCTCCAACGTAGCCGAACATGGTGGATAGCGGCACCAGCGCCCGCACCACCTTGACGCCTGAGGCATCCTCCATTGACTGGATTTGGCCACGCCGGGAGTTCAAGTCACCGATCACGTCCCCCATGTACGCCTCTGGGGTGCGCACTTCGACGTCCATGATCGGCTCGAGCAGAGCCGGGTCCGCCTTCTTGGCGCCCTCGCGGAACACCATGGAGCCGGCGATCTTGAAGGCCATTTCCGAAGAATCGACCTCGTGGTACTGCCCGTCCAACAAGGTTGCCTTGACACCCACCACCGGGTAGCCGGCCAACGGGCCCGAACTCATGGCGTCCAGGATGCCGGCCTCGACCGAGGGCACGTACTCCCGCGGCACCCGGCCACCTACCACCTTGTTCTCAAACTCGAAGGTGGCGTCGCCATCGAGCGGCAACGGCTCGAAGCTGACCTGCACCTTGGCGTACTGCCCGGAACCGCCGGTCTGCTTCTTGTGGGTGTATTCAACCTTCTCCACCTTGCGGCGGATGGCCTCGCGGTAGGCCACCTGGGGCTTGCCCACGTTGGCGGCCACCTTGAATTCGCGGCGCATCCGGTCCACCAGGATGTCCAGGTGCAGTTCGCCCATGCCGGCGATGATCGTCTGGCCGGTATCGGGGTTCAGCGACACCCGGAAGGTGGGGTCTTCTTCCGCCAGCTTCTGGATGGCGGTGGACAGTTTCTCTTGGTCGCCCTTCGAGTTGGGCTCGATGGCGACCTCGATGACGGGCTCCGGGAACGTCATCGACTCCAGCACGATGGGGTGCTGAGGGTCACACAACGTGTCACCGGTGGTGGTGTCCTTCAGGCCGATGACGGCATAGATGTGCCCCGCGGTGATGCCCGGTACCGGGTTCTCCTTGTTGGAGTGCATCTGGAACAGCTTGCCGATGCGCTCCTTGCGGCCCTTGGTCGAGTTGAGCACCTGGGCGCCCTGCTCCACCTCGCCTGAATAGACCCGCACGTAGGTCAGCTTGCCGTAGAACGGGTGCGACACCACCTTGAAGGCCAGCGCCGCAAACGGCTCCTTGGCGGAGGGCTGGCGGGTGATCTCGACCGACTCGTCGCGCGTATCGAAACCGGTCACGGCCGGCACGTCCAACGGGCTGGGCAGGTAGTCGATCACGGCATCAAGCATGGGCTGCACGCCCTTGTTCTTGAAGGCCGAGCCGCACAGCACCGGGAAGATCTCACCGGCCACCGTCAGCTTGCGGATGGCGGCCTTGAGTTCGGCCACCGAGATCTCTTCGCCCTCGAAGAACTTCTCCAGCAGGGCGTCATCGGACTCCGCCACTGTCTCAACCAGTTGGGCCCGGTACGTTTCGGCCAGTTCCTGCAGGTCAGCCGGGATCGGCTCGATCTGGTAGTCCTCGCCTTTCTGCACTTCACCCTGCCAGGTGAGGGCGCGCATCTCCAGGAGGTCGATGACGCCCCGGAACTCGCTCTCCGCGCCGATCGGCAGTTGCAGCACCAGCGGCTTGGCGCCCAGGCGCTCAATGATGGTCTTGACGGTGAAGAAGAAGTCCGCCCCCAGCTTGTCCATCTTGTTGACGAAGCAGATGCGGGGCACGTTGTACTTGTCCGCCTGGCGCCACACCGTCTCGGACTGGGGCTCCACACCCTCCTTGCCGTCGAAAACGGCCACCGCGCCATCGAGCACCCGCAGCGAACGCTCCACCTCAACGGTGAAGTCGACGTGACCGGGCGTGTCAATGATGTTGATCTGATGGTCCTTCCAGAAGCACGTGGTGGCGGCCGAGGTGATGGTGATGCCGCGTTCCTGCTCCTGCTCCATCCAGTCCATCGTCGAGGCGCCGTCGTGCGTCTCGCCGATCTTGTAGTTGATGCCCGTGTAGAACAGGATCCGCTCCGTCACCGTGGTCTTACCGGCGTCGATGTGCGCCATAATCCCGATGTTGCGGACCTGCTTCAGGTCAGTCAGCACGTCAAGTGCCACGAAATCTCTTCCTTACCCTAGCTATCGAACAGGCCGGGAACCCTTGGGTTACCAGCGGTAGTGGGCGAACGCGCGGTTCGCTTCGGCCATCTTGTGGGTGTCTTCACGCCGCTTGACGGAGGCGCCCAAGCCGTTGGAGGCGTCGATGATCTCGTTCATCAGGCGCAAAGTCATGGTCTTCTCGCGGCGCTGGCGGGAGAAACCGACCAGCCAACGCAGGGCGAGGGTGGTGGCGCGGCCGGGCTTGACCTCGACCGGCACCTGGTAGGTAGCGCCGCCAACCCGGCGCGACTTGACCTCAAGGGACGGGCGGATGTTGTCCAACGCTCGCTTCAGCACCGTCACAGCGTCGGTACCCGTCTTTTCGGCAGCGCCGTCCAGTGCGCCATACACAATCGCTTCAGCCGTGGTCTTCTTGCCGTCCAGCAGCACCTTGTTGACCAGTTGGGTCACCAGGGGGCTGGCGTAGACAGGGTCATGCACCAGGGGGCGCCGTGGCGCCGGGCCTTTACGAGGCATCAGTTCTTCTCCCTCTTTGCGCCGTAGCGGGACCGGGCCTGCTGGCGGCCCTTCACGCCCTGGGTGTCCAGCGCGCCGCGCACAATCTTGTAGCGCACACCCGGCAGGTCCTTCACACGGCCACCACGCACCAACACAATCGAGTGCTCTTGGAGGTTGTGCCCCACGCCCGGGATGTAGGCGGTGACCTCGATGCCGCTGGACAGGCGCACGCGTGCCACCTTGCGCAGAGCCGAATTCGGCTTCTTGGGCGTGGTGGTGTAGACGCGCGTACAGACGCCGCGGCGCTGAGGGGATCCCTTCAGGGCCGGGGTGCTGGTCTTCCCGGCCTTGGCGGTCCGGCCTTTGCGGACCAACTGTTGAATCGTGGGCACTAGTTCTCCATATGCTGATGTGACGGAAGTGGAGGTGGGCCCGGCGAACCGTGACCCGCGAGCCCCCTAGCCTGGACGCCGAGGGACTCACGCGGCCCGCCCGGCGGGTTTGCGCAGGCGCGCAAACACGGCCCAGGGTGGGCACACAAGGGTCCAGGGTACAACGCGGGCGTTTCGAGCGTCAAAGCAATCACGCCATGGGCTGTTAACGGCCGCTAACCGATCTGACTGACCTGGCCTAGTGGCTTGGCTCGGTGGACAGCCAGGCTGTGGTGGTTCCCGGGAGGGTTCCCTCGATCGGGGCCAATGCCAGGAGGACGGTGCCCTCGGGCAGCCCTACTGGGGTGGCGGCGAAGTTGGTCCAGACCTGCCAGTTGCCCCGAGCGCAGGCCCAGGGCCATGTCCTCGGGCGGGTTGGCGCCACCGGTCAGAAGCCAGGCGGTGTCGCGCTTCAGGGTAGGCGGCGGGAAGGAGCCGTCGGGGTGGGCGGCCAGGGGCAGGCCGCAGCGGGAGGCGTGGCGGACGACATCGTGGTTGCTCAGCACCCAGGCCGAACCGATCCGGATCGAGATCGACGCGACCGGGTTTGTGTCATGGGCGCGCGGAGCCGCGGCGTTGGCCATCCAGGAGTCCGTGGGCCGGTTGGAGTGAAGAGTACTGGGACCAACGGTGATACCCGTGGCCCCTTCGCCTCGGCGCCACAGCGTCTCAGCGTCTCGCCGTCTCGGCGCCTCAGCTACTTAGCGTCTCAGCGCTGGACCCGGGCCGAGTTACCGTCCGCCAGGCGTTCGATTTCGGCCAAGCTGGCGGTGGTGGTGTCGCCCGGCGAAGTCTGAGCCAGGGCGCCGTTGGCGGCGCCGTATTCAACCGCTAACTGCAGGTCATCGTGGATCAACAGCCCGTAGGCCAGCCCCGAGGCGAAGGAGTCGCCGCTCCCCAGGCGGTCGTAGATTTCCAGATCCGGCCGGGACTTGGCTTCGGCGAAACCGCGGCTGCGCGACCAGGCGATGGCCGACCAGTCATTGCGGGTGGCGGTGCGGGCCTGGCGCAGGGTGGTGGCGATGACCTGGAAGTTGGGATAAACCTCCGCCGCGGTCTGGATCATGCGCCGGTAGGCGGCCACATCCAGCGCGGTCAGGTTGTCGTCGAAGCCGTCCACCGCCTGGCCCAGGCAGACCGTGAAGTCCTCCTCGTTGCCTATCATCACGTCCACGTACTTGGCCAGTTCGCGGTTGACCTCGCGGCAGCGCTCGATGCCGCCGGCTCCGGCCCACAGGCTGGGCCGGTAGTTCAGGTCATAGGAGACGATGGTGCCAGCGTCGCGGGCGGCCTTCATGACGGCCAGCGTGGTCTCGGCCGCCTGGTCCGACAACCCGGCCATGATGCCGCCGGTGTGGAACCAACGGCTGCCCTTTGTGACGAAGATCTCTGCCAGGTCGATGTCCTGCGGCCGCAGTTGGCTGATGGCGGTGTAGGCCCGGTCGACACAGCCCAAGGCGCCGCGCACGCCGAAGCCCCGTTCGGAGAAGTTGAGCCCGTTGCGCACGTTGCGCCCAACGCCGTCGTACGGCACCCAGTGCACATAGGAGAGATCCAACCCGGAGGCCAGGATGATGTCCTCCAGCAGCAGGCCGACCTCATTGCGGGCGAAGGCCGTCAGCATGGCGCCACGCAGGCCGAAGACCTTGCGGAAGGCCCGCGCCACGTTGTATTCGGCACCCGAATCCCAGACGTCGAAGCGCCGGGTGGTGCGGATGCGCCGGTCGCCGGGATCCAGCCTCAGCATGATCTCGCCTAAGGCCACGATGTCGTACGCGCACTGGTCGGCCGGTTTGGCCTGCAGCATGGGCGCCAACAGCGGAACCATGGTTCGGCCTCCCTACGTCATCGTCGACAGATGTGGTCCCTTGAGTTGGGTGTATCATCGCAACCGTTAGCGTCATTCGCAAGACCATTGCAAAATATGCAACTAACGCGGCGGTTCGGCCACCCGGGCGCCATCGCCCACAGGACCATCCGCCACAGCCGGGCCTCAACGGTTGAGCCTGGTAGAACCAGGAGGTACGAACAAGTGTCTCAGACGGTTGCCAGAGCCTTCGAAATTCTGCGCCTAGTGGCGGACTCGCCGCGCACGTTGACCCAGGTGGCAGACCACATGGAGGTGCACAAATCCACCGCCCTGAGGCTGCTGCAAAGCCTGGAAAAGGAGGGCTTTGTGCGCCAACTGGCCGATGGCCGGTACGGCGTGGGCCTGGCCGTCATCCCCATGGCCCAGGTTGCCACCGACCAATTGGACTTCCGGGCCACCGCCCACCCCCACCTGCGCGCACTGGCCGAATCAAGCGGCAACACCGTCCACTTCGCGCAGCTGATAGGCGACGAGGTTTACTACATCGACAAGGTCGAAGGCAGCGCGTCGCTGTCGCTGGGGTCACGGATGGGCGCCTCGGTTTCGCGCCACACCGCCGGCGTCGCCAAGGTGATTCTGGCCCAACTGCCCGCGGCCCGGCGCCAGCGGATCATCGACCAGATCGAATTCAAGCGCTTCACCCCCAACACCATCACGTCCCCCCAGGCTTTCGCCCGCCAGTTGGAACTGGTCCGCCAGCGGGGTTGGGCGGAGGACGATGGCGAACAGGAACCGTACATCGCCTGCGTCGCCATCCCCATCCACGAAGCCTCGGGCAAGGTGCCGCTGGGCATGTCAGTGACGGCCCTCAGCGCCGTCACTCCCCTCAAGGCCCTGCGGGACGCCATCCCGGAGTACTGCGAAACGGCCCTCGCCATTTCACGCGAGCTGGGCTGGAAGGGAACTCACGCCCATGACCGCCGCTGACTTCTTTGCCCAACACCTGGCAGTCCTGCCGGTGGTGGCCATTTTCCGCGGCAAGAGCCCAGCCGAGACGGCCAGATTGTGCGAGGCCGCCTGGCAGGCCGGGGTTGACCTGGTTGAGGTGCCGGTTCAAAACGAGGCGGCCTGGGAGGCGTTCGATGCCGCGGTGGCGCTTGGGGCGGCCAACGGCAAGCCTGTGGGCGCCGGCACCGTGCTGACCGTGGAGCAGCTTGAGCAGGTGCAGGCCCGCGGCGGCCGGTTCGCCGTTGCGCCGGGTTTCCACGCCGATGTCGCCACCCGCGCCAACGAGCTTGGCCTGCCGCTGCTGCCCGGCGTGGCCACCGCCAGCGAAGTGGCGGCGGCCCTGCGCCTGGGCTACACCGCGCTCAAGGCCTTCCCGGCGCGGGAACTGGGGCTGACCTGGGCCAAGGCCATCAAGGGGCCCTTCCCCCAGGTCTCGCTGGTCGCCACCGGCGGGGTTTCGGCCGCCAACGCGGCCGACTTCCTGCGGGGCGGCTACGACGCCGTGGCCGTTGGTTCCGCCTTCGAATCACCCAGCGCCGTCGCGGCGCTGACGGCGGCCGTAGCGGCCTGGCGATCCGCCTAGCCACAGGCTGAATCCGGTCCAGTGGGGCTCATCACCTGGCCGGCACCAGCAGTGTTGCATATTTTGCAATCTCCTTGTGCAAAATGCAACGCCGTGCCATTCTTCTAACCAATGCGACGTTCCACCACCTAGCCCGGGTTGCGGACAACGCAACGGCTGATCCAACAGCAGGGAGACCGGCGCAAGACAGCGATCCGATCGCTGACGATGACGTCAACGGGCGGCCTCTCGTACCGGCAGGGATCGAACCGGCAGACAACTCCAGGTGAGCACTATCCCCCAGTCCCATTGCAACTGCACACACTGCTCGGCAGAGAGGTAAAGACAATGCGCAAATCAAGACTTCTGGTGGCGGCCGGCACCACACTGGTGTTGATCGCGGGCCTGGCGGCCTGCGGCGACTCCAGCCCCACTGGCTCCGACTCCGGTTCCTCCTCCACCGCCAGCTCCGACACTGGTTCCGACGCTGGTTCCACCGAGGCGGCGGGCACGGACAGCGGTGCCACAACCACCACGGACGGCGGCGAGGCCGCGGGCAGCGAGCTTTCTGGCACCATCAACTGGTGGGCCTACGCTCCCGATGTGATGGTGGCAGAGCAGTACATCGCAGCCTTCAACGAGGTCTATCCCAACATCACCGTGGTGTACAAGAACTTCGAGAACACCGACTACCAGCCGGCCATCCAACCGGCCTTGAAGTCCGACCAAGGCCCGGATGTGTTCGCCGTCGCGCCCGGCGGCAATGTGGCCGACAAGCGCCTGTTCACCGAATCTGCCCTTGACTTGACCAGCTTCGGCGAAGAAGCACTCGGCGCCGACTGGAAGGACAAGTTCGCCAACGGCTACGTCGACCAGCTGTCGGTTGACGGCAAGGTCCTGGGTATCCCGACAGGCGGTGTCGGCGCCGGCTTCTTCTGGTACAACGCCGACCTGTTCGCCGAGTATGGCTTGACGCCACCCACCACCTATCAGGAATTCGTGGATGTCTGCAAGGTCTTCAACGACGCCGGCATCACCTGCTTCACCTCGGGCGCCGGCGGTGAGGCCGGGTTCGTCACCGAAACCCTTCGCGTGGTTGTCACCAGCATCGATCCCACCTTCTACGAAGCGGCCCTGAAGGGCGAGAAGAGCTGGGAGGACCCGGTCATGGTCGAGGCCATCGGCATCATGCGCCAGATGGTCGAAGACGGCATCATCCAAGATGACGCCGTCGGCATTCTGCAGTACCCGGATTCCAACAACGCCTTCATGTCCGGCAAGGCGGCGATTGTCCAGATGGGCACCTGGTACACCCAGTACGCCGTGGAAGCTTCCGCCATCGCTGCGGCCGAGGCGGCCGGTGTCTCCAACCCGGTGCCCTTCACCCAGTTGTGGTTCCCTTCGCCCGATTTTGCCGGCAAAGGCAACTATCCGGGCTTCCAACAAGAGGTTGACCTGGGTCTGGCTATCAACGCCAAGTCCGAGAACATCGAACTGGCCAAGGCCTTCATCGAGTTCATTTGCATGACCGACGAGGGCCAGCAGGCAGTCATGAACGGCCTTGACCTGCTGCCCGGCCTGAAGGGTGCCGGGCCTGACTGGAACAACCTGGTGCTGGTTGATCAGGCGGTCCAGCAGCCTGCCTTTGAGACCCTGTTCTCCGAGGCGATGGAATCGACCGAGACCCGCAACCTGTACCGCAGCCCTGAAACCTCCATGGCTCTGCTAAAGACGGTTCAGCAGACCCTCGCCACCAACGACTCGGCCGAGTCGATCCTGAAGACGTTGCAAGAAAACGTCGTACCGCCGTCCTGATCGGCCGGCCCCGTCCCTGATCCCAACATAACAACGCGATGGTTGGTAGTGACATGACTGTGAGCGCAGTGCCCCAGGGCGTTGGGCTGACGGAGGCACCGGCCAAAGCACCCCGCAGGCAAGGGAGCGCCGCCAACCGGCGGCGCTCCCGCCTGGCGCCCGGTGGTTTGCGCTGGATCCTTCCCGGCTTTGTTCTGTCCGTCGGACTGATCTACTTCTGCATCGGCTACAACGCCTACCTCTCGGTGTACGACTACAACGGGGTTGGCCCAAAGGTCTTTGTAGGACTGGGGAACTACCTCAAGGCCTTCCAGAATCCCGACTTCTGGGCCACACTGCGCCACACGTTGGTCTTCTTCATCGTCGGTTACACAGGACAGGTGGTGATGGGCTTCATCTTCGCCGCCATCCTGCACTCGAAGGTCAGATTCGCGGTGGTCTACAAGATTCTGATCTTCATGCCCGTCATCATCGCGCCGGCCATCATGAGCCCCGTCCACCGGCGGGTCTTCGCCAAGGAAGGCGCCATTAACTGGATCCTGGAGCACATCGGCTTGGGCGCCATCGCCCAACCCTGGCTGGCCCAGGTCAGCACCTCGCTGTTCGTCGTCATCGGCGTGCAGATCTGGAGTTCCATCGGCATGGCCTTCATCTTGTTCTACGCCTCAATGGGCCAGGTCAACCCCGAGATGCTCGAAGCCGCCCGGATCGACGGCGCCGGCAACATCAGGATCCTGATCTCCATCATCCTGCCCAACCTGCGCGGCACGGCCATCGCCCTACTGATCTTGAAAGCCATCACCTCGCTGAAGCTGTTCGAGTTCCCCTACCTCCTAACCCGGGGTGGCCCCATCAACTCGTCCGATTTCCTGGGCACCTACATCCACCGCGAAGCTGTGCTCCAGTTCCACTACGGCTACGCCAGCGCCCTGTCGGTCATCCTTCTGCTGCTGTCCGTTGTCTTCGCCATCATCATGGGCTCACGGGCAAGGAGGGACTGACTGCCATGTTCGAACTACGAACCAGACGGTCCCGCTGGACCATTCAGATTGTCCTGACACTCTTGGTGATCCCGTTCGTGGTGCCGCTCTACACCATGGTGGAAGGCTCCCTCCAAGGCCGCGGCTTCGGCAACTACCTGGCCGTGCTCAAGGTGCCCGGTCTGATCCTGTTCTTCCGCAACAGCGCCCTCATCGCCGCCGGCACCATTGCCATTGTCTACATCCTGACCATGGCGGCCTCATTCGGTTTCTCCAAGCTGCGCATCCGCTCCAAGGAGGTCTTCTTCTGGATGCTCCTGGCCGCGCTGACCCTGCCCGAGGTGGTGCTGCTGACGCCTCTGTTCGTGACCGCGGACAAGACCCACATCTACAACACCTTCTGGGCCGTCATCATCCCGATCTCCGCCCTGCAGGTCCCATTCATGGTCCTACTGACCCGCTCCTACATGGACGGCATCCCCGATGAACTGTTCGAGGCCGCCCGCATCGACGGGGCCGGCACCTGGAAGATGTTCTGGTCCATCCTGGTGCCGCTGGCCAAGCCGATGGCGGTCGTGGTGGTGGTGTTGGTCTTGATTGCCGCCTGGAACGCCTATCTGTTGCCCCTGGTGTTCCTGCAAAACCCGGACTACCAGGTGGTGACCCAGTTGCCCCAGTACTTCCAGGGCCAATACAACGACGATCAAACCAAGGTCTTGGCCGGTGCCCTGTTGACGGCCCTACCCGAGATCATCGCCTACGTTTCGCTCCAGCGCTTCTTCGAGCAGGGCATGTCCGCCGGAGCCCTCAAGTAATCACATCAACCAGAACAGGTTCCGTTGCCCATGGCCGATGACGCCCCCACCCAAGATCCCATCCGTTACGTTCTGGTTGGCACCGGTTGGCGCTCCACCTACTTCCTGCGCCCGCCCGGCCTGTTCCCGGATCGGCTGCGGCTGACGGCCGTAGTCAGCCGGACCGACAGCCGCGGCGCTGCGGTTGCGGCCCAGTGGTCGGTGCCGCACGCCACCACCACACTGGCGGCGGCCGTCAAACATGAGCGCCCCGACTTCGTGGTGGTGGCCGTGCCCCGGGAACACGCCCACGCCACCATGCGCGAAGCGCTTGACCTAGGCCTGCCGGTGTTGTGCGAAACCCCGCCCGCACCCGACCTGCCGGGACTACACAAGGTGTGGGGCGACATCGGCGGCAGCGGGCTGGTGCAGGTGGCCGAACAGTACTTCCTGTACCCGGGCCATCAAGCCCGCCGGCGGGTGATCGACCAAGGCTGGATCGGCCAGGTCAGTACCGCCCAGTTCTCATCCACCCACGGCTACCATGCGGTGTCGATTCTGCGCACCATGCTCGGTGTCGGCTTCGAGGAGACCGTGGTGACGGCCCATCAAAGCCATGGGCCGCTGGCCGATCCCCGGCTGATCCCGGGATGGTCGGGGGACGACACGCCTAAGGATGCCTTCAATGTGCTGGCCTACCTGGCGTTCTCCAGCGGGCGGGCGGGACTGTATGACTTCAGCGCCAATCAATGGTGGAACCCACTGCGCAGCGACCGGATTGTGGTGCGCGGCTCGCGCGGCGAAATCGTCGATGACACAGTCATTTCGCTGGTGGACCCCTTGACCGTGACGACGGCCCGGATCGAACGGCACCAGACCGGCCTGGGCCTCAACCTGGAGGGTTTCGACCTGCAACACCTGTCACTGGGCCGCGAGGTGCTGTACCACAACGCCTGGTCCGGCGGCCGGCTGGCGGACGACGAGATTGCCGTCAGCGACCTGCTCGAAAAGACCGGCCTGTGGGCCCGGGGGCAAGGGCCCCAACCGTATCCGCTGGCGCAGGGCTGCCAAGACCACGCGATTGCCCTGGCCATCAACGAATCGGCCGCCACCGGCGCCACCCCCGTCACGGTGGGCGAACAACCGTGGTGGTGAGCCAAGAAAGGACCATGCCATGACAATCAAGTCCGTTGCCGTCAATACCACCGACCTGAAGCGTTCCGTCGCCTTCTATACCGCCGTCTTGGGGGCCGGTGTGGTCAGCCAAACGGAAACCAAGGCGGTGCTCGATCTGTACAGCGGCAACATCGAGATCTCCCTGGTGCCGAGCGACCCGTCCTGGAGCACCTGGCGCGACGACAGCCAACAGGCCGGCTTCCGGCACATCGGCTTCAAGGTGCCAGAGGTTGATCCGGTGGCGGAGGCTGCCCGCGCCGCTGGAGCGATGATCCGGATCGAACCGTTGGACGCCTTCGGCGACGTCAGGCTGGCCTTCTTCTTCGACCCGGACGGCACCCTCTTGGAGGTGGTCGAAAAGGACCTGATGTACACCGACATCGCCGGTGCCGACACAGTAGCCTTCGAACGCTCCCTGGGCGTGCCGCCGCGGCCCCGGCTGGATCACGTTGCCTGCACCACAGTTGACCTACACGCGGCGGTGTCCCGCTGGGAGGCCCGCGGCTTGCACTACATGGGCCAGTTGACGGACCCGGCGCATCCCAGGGGCTTCCAACTGCACTATGTCCGTGACCAAGGCACAGTGGTGGAACTGATGACCTTCACTGGGGTCGGTGTCTACCCACGCGCGCCGCAAGTCGGTGTGCCCGGTTTCGGCGCCGCCCTGGTGGACACGGACCTGCCGCCCGGCTGCTTCTCCTTGGGATCGGACCCTCAGGGCCGGGAGATCTTTGCCGACCAGGACTCGTTGACCATCGCCCGGCTGTAGGTTAACGGACGGCGGACCTCAACCCGTGGCCGCCCTCAACCGGGGAGAGCCAGCCATGGACCAGTCCAACGTGGTGGCCTTGGCGGACGACCTTTCAGGCGCCGTCGAGGTAGCCGCCGCACTGGCCGGCCTGGGCGGCCCCTCGCCGCGAGCCGCGCAGGTGCTGCTGCACGCTTGGCCGGCCGGAGAACCGGCCAGGGCACCGGCCGCAGGCGACTTGGCGCACCCGGTGACGGTGGCTGATCTGTCTACCCGGCCGATGGCGCCCGCTGCCGCCGTGGCGCGCCTGAAGTCCGTGCTTCCCCGGGCCAGGGCATTAGCTGGGCGGGATGGCCGGGTGTTCAAGAAGATCGACTCCATGTGGCGTGGCAACACTCTGGCCGAGGTCAATGCGTTGGCCGCAGCCGGGCCGGTGGTCTTGGCGCCCGCGCTGCCGGCCCAGCGCCGGCCGGTGGTGGACGGGGTACTACTTGGGGTGTCCGATGGCGCGCCGGACCCAGCCGGGCGAACGGACTTGGGCGCGCTGCTCGGCCGGAGTGCCACCGTCGTTGGTCTTGGGGCCGTGCGTGGCGATGGCGGCATGTTGGACCGGGCCATCGCGGCTGCCCTGGAAACTGGTTCCATACCCCTGATTGATGGCGCCAGCGACCAGGACCTGGATCGCGTGGCCCTGGTCCTGGCACATCGCCCCGAATTGACAGCAATCGGTACCGGCGGTTTGGCGGCCGCCATCGGCCGCCAAGCCGTCTGGCCCGCTGCCTTAACCGCTGGCGCCGGTACGGGCCAACTGTTGTCGCTCGCGGCCCGGCCGCTGGCCGTCATCGTCGGCTCCATCGAACCGGCGGCGCGCCGCCAACTCAAAGCCCTACAGGCCGCCAGCCGCCGTGAGCCTGCCTTGGCCAGGAACTTGCACATCATCACTTCCCCCACGCCTCGTCGCCACAGCCCGGACAGCGGTGGCTGGACAGCCACCCTGGCCACTCGGTTGCTGACGCAGTGCCCTCAAGCCGATTTGGTAGCCACGGGCGGCGCCACCGCGCGGGCCGTGCTTGATGCGCTGGACGTGGACACCCTCTACCCGTTGGCCGAGCCGCAACCCGGCGCGGTGGTTAGCCTGGCTCCGGACGGCCGGTTGGTTGTCACCCGGCCAGGCTCCTATGGCGAACCTGACTCCTTGATCACACTGGTTAACTGCCTCCGGCAACTCAGAAAGGCCTGACCATGACCCTGCCCTTGATCGCCGTCACCATGGGCGACGCCGCCGGCGTCGGCCCGGAAGTCACCGTCGCCGCCTGCCTGGACCCTGAAGTGTTGGCTCGTTGCCGCCCGGTCGTGATCGGCGACGCCGGCCGCCTGCGCCAGGCCTTGACCATTATGGGTTTGGCGGCTGACGTCGACGTGGTGGCAGAACCGGCCCAAGCCGAACCTGGCCCAGGGCACATTGCCGTGGTCGACCTAGGCGGCGTGCCAGACAATCTGCCGTGGGGCCAACTAAGCGCGGCCGCCGGAGAGGCCGCCTACCGCTACATCGAACGAGCAGCGACCCTGGCCTCGGCCAGGCAGGTGGCCGCCATCTGCACCGCCCCTATCAACAAGGCTGCCATCAAGCTGGCGGGTCACAACTTTCCTGGCCACACGGAACTGTTGGCCCACCTGACGGGCACGCCCGAAGTCTCGATGATGCTGGCCACCGATCAGTTGCGCGTCATCCACGTCACCACCCATGTGGGCCTGGCGGACGCCATCGCCCAACTGGAACCGGGACGGGTCTACCGCACCATCAAGCGTGGCCACGAGGCGCTGGCGCGGGCCGGCCTGACGCCCCGAATCGGAGTCTGCGCCGTCAATCCGCACGCCGGCGAGAATGGCCTGTTCGGCCACGGCGAGGAGGAACGGCAGATCGCCCCGGGCGTGGCCCAAGCCGAGGCGGACGGCATCGACGTCAAAGGGCCGCTGCCGGCCGATTCGCTGTTCTACCTGGCGGTGCGGGGTGACTTCGACCTGGTGGTGGCGATGTACCACGACCAGGGCCACTGCCCCATCAAGGTGTTGGGTTTCGAGGCTGGGGTCAACATCACGGTCGGCCTGCCGGTGATCCGCACGTCGGTGGACCACGGCACCGCCTTTGACATTGCCGGCCGCGGCCTGGTCAACCCCAGTTCCATGATCGAGGCCATGCGCCAGGCCACGCTCTTGGCCGCTGCCGTCTAGGCGATACCGTTGCGCGCCACCACGTCCTTGAACCAGTAGAACGAGTCCTTCCGGATCCTGACTTGGGTTTCGAAGTCAACATAGATCAGGCCGAACCGGCTCGATTCGCCGAAGGCCCACTCGAAGTTGTCCATAGTGGACCAGACGAAATAGCCGCGCAGGTCGACCCCAGCCACGATGGCCTGGTGGATACCCCTGATGTAGCTGTCCAGGTAGCGGACGCGGGCGGCATCGTGCACCTGGCCATCCGGGCTGACCACGTCATCCCACGACGAACCGGACTCGGTGACCCATAGCGGTGGCGAGTCGTAGTCACGCCATACGTGGATCAGCAGGTCGCGCATGCCTTCTGGGTCGATCTCCCAGCCGCGGTCGGAGGCGGGCCAGCCGCGCTTGAGTACCTCGACATCGCCCGCCCCGATGTACAGGGTGCCGGGCCGGAAGCGGGCCGGTGCGTCCGGGCCGCCCGCCCGCACAATGTTGCGACGGTAGTTGTTGAGCCCCAAGGCGTCCAGCTTCTGGCCGATCAGTTCCATGTCACCGTCTTGAATGTGGTCGAAAGACATGTATTGCTGCAGGTCAGCGATGATGTCAGCGGGATACTGGCCGGTCAACACGGGATCCAGGTAGAACCGGTTGATGATGCCGCCCACGCGGCGAGCCGCATCCAGATCGGCCGGCGAATCCGACCACGGCAGGACCGGTCCTTGGTTGATGGTGATGCCCAGTTCCAGATTTGGCTTGGCCGCGGCACGGATTCGTTCCACCGCCAGGCCGTGGCCCAACAGGAGGTGGTGGGCCGCCTTGATGGCCGCCACTGGGTCCTGCCCACCCGGCGCGTGCTCACCCTGAGAATAGGAGGTGATGGACGGGTTGATCGGCTCGTTCAGGGTGGTCCAATACTTGATGTGGTCACCCAGCGCGGCGTAGGCCGCCTCGGCATAATCGGCAAAGCGATAGGCGGTTGCGCGGGCCGGCCAGCCGCCCTCGTCCTCGATCCACTGCGGCAGATCCCAGTGGAATAGCGTCACCCAAGGGGTCACACCTTTGGCCACCAGCGCATCGGCCAGGCGACGGTAGAAGTCAACACCCTTCTGGTTCAGCACGCCGGGGGATTCGAACTGCAGGCGCGGCCAAGCCAGGGAGAAGCGGTAGAAGGGCGCCCCCAACTCGGCCAGCAGGTCGACATCTTCGGCCCATCGGTTGTAGTGGTCGGCGGCCCGGTCGCCGTTGGTGCCGTCGAAGATCTTGCCTGGAATGTGCGAGAAGGTATCCCAGACCGAAGGCACCTTGCCGTCCGCGTCCACCGCCCCCTCGATTTGGTAGCTGGCTGTGGCCGTGCCCCAGCCGAAGCCAGGCGGGAAGGTGATGGGCTCCGTCCCCATCGATCGATCGGAAATCATGATGTGGTTGCTCCTTTGGCTGCTGCTCTGGGTGGATGGTCGCGCTAGGTGGTGATCACGAGCTTGAGTTGGCCCTGGCGCGGCACCAGGGCCTGGGTGAAGGCCTCGCCGGCCTGCGTGTAGTGGTAGATGGCGGTGATCAGAACCTCCGGGATGGCCGGATTGGCTTGGATGAAGGCCTGTGACTGGCCCAGGTAGTCGATGCGCTCGGGTTGTGGCAGGTCGCCGCCGGCCAGGGTGAGGCCTTTGCGGAAGATCTGTTCATAGGGCAGGGCGTACCAGGGCTCGTCTGGCAGGCCGAACAGGCAGACCTTGCCCTGGGCCTTGACGGCTTCGATGGCGTTGGTCACCGTCACCTGTTGGTGACCCACGGCCTCGATGACTATGTCCGGCCTGTCGTCCTCGCTGAGACCGGCGGCCCAGGTTTGGCCGGCTTCTCGCACGAAGGTGTCGATGCCCAGCGTGTGGGCCTCTTCCCGGCGGTCGATCGGGTCGATGCCAGTCACGTGGGCGGCGCCGCGGCGATGCAGAATCGCCCCGATCAGCAGGCCGTAGGCGCCCTGGCCGATGATGGCTACCCGCTTGCCCCGCACGTCGCCCACTCTGTCGGCCAGTTTCAGGGCGGGGGCGGTCGCCTGAACGACGGTCCCCACTGGACCGGTGACGGCAGGGTCTAGGGCAAGCAGTTCGAAGCCGTTGGCCTTGAACTGTTCCGCCAGACCGGTGTAGACGGGCGCCCAACCCACCACGCGCTGTCCAGGTTGGTGCCGCGGATCGCGGGAGGCGATGACGCGGCCAACGATTTCATGGGTTGGCCACCCTGGGGTGCCGTACCTCTCGTGTGGGGTGTTGATGAAGCCCCTAACCCTGGGCAAATCTGAGCCGCACACGGCGCTGGCCAGGTATTCAAGCAGGACTTCACCCGGCTCTAGGCTGTTCGGGTCCGGGGCAGGCACATCAAGCAGCTCGAAACGCCGCGGCGCCACAAGCGATTGCGCCCACATGGACGGCCTCCTCGCCCTTCCAGGCGTATTGCACATGTTGCAACACTGCTGCATACTTTGCGCAACCAGCCTATGGCTCCGAGTCTCCCCCGTCAAGCGGCCGCTGGGAGTGCAGGCGCGGTTCCCGAAGCTCTTGGATCATGGGCCGGTTCTCGCCTCCTGGGCGAACGAAACGGTCCTGGCAGACAGATCAGCCAAGATCGCGGCGGCGGCCTCTTCGGTCAGGCCGAAATCATTTGCCACGGCGGGCAGGGCCGCCAAGCCGGCCACCTGCGTGGTTTCGCCGGCGATGGACGTGGCATGGGCCGACGCAGCCGGGTCAGGCGAGTTCGACGGGGGGGTGGAGCAGGAAGTCCTCCAGCTTCAGATGGGTCACCCCGTCGCGGTCCTGAGTTAGCGGATCAAGGGTGATAAGGAAGCGCGGGTAGCCGTCTCGCAGCGGGGCAAAGGCCCCGAACTCCCGCGCGGCCACGGCCTCGTCGGCCAGTAAGTAGGCCACCTGAACGTACCGCGGGCGCCCGTCCTTGACCGCAACGAAGTCGATCTCCCCCGTAGGCGTCTTCCCTGTGTACACTTCGAAGCCCCTGCCTGCCAGGTGCGTGTAGACAGCGTTCTCCACCAGGTCTCCCAAACCTGGGCCTTGGCCCACTCGCCTAGAGGCCAGCAGCCCCACATCGGTGGCGTAGTACTTGTCCAAGGTGGCCATAACCCTCTTGCCGCGCACGTCGTATCGTCGCACCCGGTTGAGTAGCAGGGCGGCATCGAGAGCATGCAAGTACGAATAGATGGTCTCAGTAGCGATGGAGCGCCGCTGCGATTTCAGGTAGGCAGAAGCCGATGTCGGCGACATCACCCGGCCCAGGTTTTCGCAGGCGAAATCCACGATGGTCTCCAGGCCCACCACGTCACGGATGCCCGTGCGTTGCACCACATCACGCAGGACGACAGAGCTGAAGATGTCACGCAGATAGCCGCCAACCTCCGACTCCGGCAGGCCGAAGCGGTGCGGCAGCCCACCCCAGCGCAGATAATCGGCTAGCTGGTCACCGCCCTCAAGTCCATGCAAGGCCCGCAACTCGACGGCCTCCGCGTAGCTGAGTGGCCACACCCGCAGTTCGCGGTAACGGCCCGCCAGATATGTGGCCAACTCACCGCTGAGAACATGCGCGTTCGAGCCGGTGATGAAAACCGAAATGTTCCCACGGGCGCGAAGCGAGTTAACCCCCTTCTCGAAGCCGTCTACCTCTTGCACCTCGTCCAGCAGCACGTAGTGCAACTGACCGGCATCGCGGACGCGGCTCATAACGTAACGGTCAAGATCCACGTGGTTGCGAATCTGGGCCAGATCGGCGACTTCGAAATCAAGTTCGATGACGCGCTCGGGGCCGCTCCGGGACCGCAGTTCCTCGGCCACTTGGTGCAGCAGAACGGACTTGCCGCACCGCCGCACCCCCGTCAGCACCTTGACGAGGTCGTAGTCGTCATACAACGGGCGCAGCCGCGCCAACAACGCCTCGCGCCGCAGAACGGTTCTGGCCGGGATTTCTTCCAACATGATGGAAGTTTAGCGCGACTTTCGAAGTTCTTCCATCATGGGCCGGTTCTCGCCTCCTGGGCGAACGAAACGGTCCTGGCAGACAGATCAGCCAAGATCGCGGCGGCGGATAAGGTTCCGGCCCCAGCGGTCCGGAGCCGCATCCAGGAAAGCCCGCGGCAGGGGCGCTGTGACCGCCAGATGGCCCGCGGCCAGCGGCAACTCCGGGTCCAGCGCGTATGCCCGGGGATTGGCCAAGTAGGAGTCCTCATAGACGAACACGGTCGAGAGGCGGCCCCGGCGACGTGTCACGTAGGCACGCCCCGCCAGCCTTGCCGCGCCGTCCAGGTCGACGTAGGTGAGAATCTGGCTCATCGGCGGACCCGCTTCGGTAGCGCTTGATCGGCCCGGGCCCGGCCCAGGTCGGTTTCGTAGGGATCGGTGGCGTCGATGAGACGGTCCAGAATGCCCAGCGCCGACGCAACCGACAACACAGCCGAAAAGCCAACGCCCGCATCACCGTGCTCGATCTTCGCCAGGGTCCCACGGGCAATACCCGCCCTGTCGGCTACCTGGGCGGCAGTGAGATCCAGCAGTTTCCGCCAAGTGGCCAATTGCTGGCCGATGTCGCCCGCCGCGGTGATCACGTTGCGAGCCGGTGGGCGCGAACCCATGTTGACCTCCTAAGGTTCACAATTGTAGCCATAAACTAAGCCAGTGTGTCCAATCGCAGACGTAACAGTTGGCTTGATGGCGATGGTGCCCTGGGGCGGTAGATCCCGGATCAAGCCCCGGGATGACACCGAGAGACCACAACAGATGACACCGAGAGGCCAAAACGGATGACGCCGAAAGGACCAGGCTGGGTGGCCGGGGTGGTCAGGCGGGCCGTCAGGTGTAGTGGATCGAAGCCGCCACCTCGGCGGGGGCGGCCAGGCCGGCGCCCAGCAGCGCGAACCAGGC
>JAISSX010000071.1 GCA_031272885.1 Bifidobacteriaceae bacterium
GGCCGCCGCCGGATCCGTCGCATAGAGCTGCACCGACCATGGGCGCGGTTCGGCCGGCGCATGGGCGGCGGCGTGGAGCGCGGCCGGCTGGCGCTGGGCCAGGGCCCGGGCGCTGACCATCTCGGAGACGTAGAGGCCCGGCCCGTAGCCGGCACATAGGGTGCGGAACGGCGCGTTGGTGACCCCCGCCATCGGCGCTAAGACCACGCGGGACGGCGCGGTCAGGGGGCCGAGGCGCAGCGGCGTGGCACGGTCCGCCATCGGGCTCCTACAGGCGCTGGGCGAGGTAGCCGCGCACCTGGTCCAGCGCGACCCGCTCCTGGCTCATCGTGTCGCGGTCACGCACGGTCACGGCCTGGTCCTCGAGCGTGTCGAAGTCCACCGTGAGGCACAGGGGCGTGCCGATCTCGTCCTGCCGGCGGTAGCGGCGGCCGATCGCACCGGCATCGTCAAAATCGACGTTCCACGTGCGGCGCAGATCCGCCGCCAGGTCGCGGGCCTTGGGCGACAGGTCGGCGTTGCGGCTGAGGGGCAGCACGGCCGCCTTGACGGGCGCGAGGCGCGGATCGAGCTTCAACACCACGCGCTTGTCCACGCCGCCCTTGGTGTTGGGCGCCTCGTCCTCGCGGTAGGCGTCCACCAGGAACGCCATGAGGGAGCGGGTCAGGCCGGCCGCGGGCTCGATCACGTAGGGCACGTAGCGGGTGCCGGAGGCCTGGTCGAAGTAGCTCAGGTCCGTGCCGGAGTGCTCCGAGTGGGTCGTGAGGTCGAAGTCGGTGCGGTTGGCGATGCCTTCCAGCTCCCCCCATTCGCTGCCCGTGAACCCGAAGCGGTACTCGATGTCCACGGTGCGCTTCGAGTAGTGGGACAGCTTCTCCTGCGGGTGCTCATAGTGGCGCAGGTTGGCTCGGTCGATGCCGAGGTCGACGTACCACTCGGTGCGATGGTCGATCCAGTATTGGTGCCATTCCTCGTCGGTGCCGGGGGCGACGAAGAACTCCATCTCCATCTGCTCGAACTCGCGCGTGCGGAAGATGAAGTTGCCGGGCGTGATCTCGTTGCGGAACGACTTGCCCACCTGCCCGATGCCGAACGGCGGCTTCTTGCGCGCCGCCATCACCACGTTGGCGAAGTTGATGAAAATGCCCTGCGCCGTTTCCGGCCGCAGGTAGTGCAGCCCGGATTCATCTTCGACCGGGCCCAGGTAGGTGCGCAGCAGGCCGGAGAATTGCTTCGGTTCGGTCCATTGGCCCTTGACGCCGCAGTTGGGGCAGGGCAGGCCGGCCAGGCCGCCCTCCGGCGCGTGGCCCTTGCGTTCGGCAAATTCCTCTTCCAGGGTGTCCTGGCGGAACCGCTTGTGGCAGCCCAGGCATTCGATCAGCGGATCGGTGAAGACGGCCACGTGGCCGGACGCCTCCCAGACTTGCCGCGGCAGGATTACCGAGGAATCCAGTCCCACAATGTCATCGCGTGACTGCACCATGGCACGCCACCATTGGCGTTTGATGTTCTCTTTCAGTTCGACACCCAACGGGCCGTAGTCCCAGGCGGACCGGGTGCCGCCGTAGATCTCGCCGCACGGGAACACAAAACCGCGGCGTTTGGCCAGGGAAATAACGGTGTCGATGGTGGATGGGGCTGCCATGGCGGTCTCCTCCGGACTAACAGAGCGGCCCGGACACTGGCTGTGGCCGGGTTTGGTTGCGGCTGGCGCCGAAGCCAAGGGCCAAGTCTAACCGCCCCTCCCGTGCCCGATGCCGCCCGGTCGCCCCGGGCGCCCACAGCACCTGGATCAGTACATCACGGGCGCCGTCTGGTAGTCATGCATCCACAAGCTGGCCAGCTCGCTCAGCTTGCCTTGGTCGCGCAGTTCCTCGATGGCCTCCGAAACGGCCGCCGTCAAACCGGAACCTTTCGGCAGCACAAACGCCAACTGCTCCTTGGCCGCCCCGGTCTGCGGGCTGAGCTGCCCCACCACCAGCCCGCCGTACACCGCGTAGTTGGCCATATAGACGGCCCGCGGCAGGTCGGTCACCAGGGCATCGATCTGGCGCGAATCCAAGGCCGCCACCAGCTCCTCCCGGCTGGCGTAAACGGTGATGGGCGTGGCCGGCGCGATCACGCTTTCAACCACGTTGGCGCTGGTAGTACCCTTTTCAACCCCGAACCGAACGTCCTTCAACTGCTCAACCGAAGTGGCGCCATCGGCCGGTGAACCGATATAGGTGACCACGGCCTTGGCGGTGGTGTAGTACGACGAAGAAAAGTCGACCAGGGCCCGCCGCTCCGTGGTGATCGAATACTGCTGCACCGCAATATCCCATTCCTTGGCGCCGGTTGTCAGGGCCTCGTTGAACGGGATCCGCACCCAGGTGACGGCGCTGGGCGGGAAGCCAAGGCGGCCGGCCACGGCGTAGACCACGGCCGCCTCGAAACCGCGCTGGCTGGTGGGGTCGTTGTCCTCGATCCACGGCTCGGTGGCCTGTTCGGCCGTGGCCACGGTCAGTTGGCCGGCCACCACGGTGGGCAGGTCCGGCGCCGAACTGCGGGTTGGCTCCAGCCGCACCACTTCCATCGGTTGGCTACAGCCGCCGATGGCGCCCATCAGGCCGAGCCAGGCAGCCGTCAGCAGGGCGGCCCGCCGGCCGCGCCACCTGCCCGTCCTGCCCTCCATGGCCCACACCCTTCTCGCTCTGCTGCGGCCGGTGGCGGTTAGGGGCCCGCCGCCTTGGGGTCAATGCCGCTTGGTACAGCCAAGGATTACGCCACCATCCTACGTCTGGATGGGACGAGTTGACCTGGTTTTCCAAGAAAAACTACGACACCGTAGGTCAACCGGCCGCCGGACCTACATCGGGGCTGTGGCCAGGCAGAACTGGTTGCCTTCTGGATCGGCCAGCACCACCCAGCTATAGCTTTCCATCTCGTGGCGGCGCAGCACAGCCGCCCCCAGGTCTTGGAGGCGCTTCAACTGGTCATCGGCGGCCACATCGGCCAGGTCCAGGTGAACCCGGTTCTTGCCCGGTGTCGGTTCCGCCACCGTGCGGAAACCCAACTGCAGCCCTTGCGGCAGTTGCACCGCCACCACGGCGGCTCCTGGATCGGACACCACTTCGCCACCCAGGGCGTCGGCCCACCAGGCGGCCAAGACTGGGGCGTCCATGGCGTCGAACGTGACCATCGACACGTGAAGGTCCACGGGACAAGGCTAGACGCCCCAAAGCCCCTGGTCCTGGGCCTTTGGTGCGAATTGTTTGGACTCAATTGGCCCCGCCAAAACGGCGTTCCCGGGCCGCGTATTGCTCGATGGCGGCCCAAAGGTCCCGCCTGTCCACCTCCGGCCACAGGGCGTCGCTGAAAACCAATTCGGCGTAGGCGGACTGCCACAGCATGTAGTTGGACAGCCGCTGTTCGCCGGAGGTGCGCCAGAACAGGTCCACATCCGGCAGTTCACCCACCGGCAGGTGGGCGGCCAGCAGGCGTTCGTTGATGCGGGCCGGGTCCAGGCGGCCCATGGCGGCCTCGGCCGCCATGGCGCGGGCCGCCGCCGTGATCTCGGCCCGGGCCCCGTAGTTGACGCACAAAGTCAGCACCATGCCGGTGTTTTTCCTGGTCATGATCTCGGCCTGGGTCAGCTCGCGGATCACCGACGGCCACAGGCGCCCCCGTTCGCCGGCCCAGCGCACCCGCACGCCCCAACTGCTGAACAGGTCTCGCCGGGCCCGCAGCACGTCGCGCGAATAGCCCATCAAGAACTTGACTTCGGCCGGGCTGCGTTTCCAATTCTCGGTCGAGAAGGCGTAAACGGTCAGGTATTCGACGCCAATCTCGATGGCGCCGGCCACGACATCAACCAAAGCGGCCTCGCCGGCCCGGTGGCCCTCGGTGCGCGGCAAACCCTGTTTCCCGGCCCATCGGCCGTTGCCGTCCATCACCACGGCGACATGCCGCGGCACCCGCTCGGGTGGGACTTTGGGCGGGGTTGCGCCGCTCGGGTGCGGTGGCGGCGAAACTGGGCTCTCCATAAGCCCCAAAACTACCGCTCCAAGTGCCGCAGTGCCCGGATGGCGCGCTCCATGTGCCACTGGGCAAAGGCGGCCACCAACCCGGCCGCCTCGTGCCGGGCAGGCTCCCCGGCGGCGTCGGCCACCGCCCAGTCGCCTGCCAACAACGCGCCCAACAACGCAACCGTCGCCTCCGCCGGGGCGGCCGAACCGGGCGGACGGCAATCGCCACAAACCATGCCACCGGCCGCCGGCGAGAACCACCGGTGTGGCCCCGGCGCACCACACTTGGCGCAGCCCCCCAGCGACGGCGCGTAGCCGGACAGGGCCAGCGACCGCAGCAGATATGAATCCACCACCAGCCCCGGCTGGTGGGCGCCACGGGCCAAGGCGGCGAAGGCCCCGGCCGTCAGCAGGAAGAGCTGCAGGGCCGGTTCGCGTTCCTCCGGGGTCAGCTTGTCGGCCGTTTCGGCGATGGCGGCCGCAGCGGTGTAGCGGGGATAGTCGGCTGTGATGGCGTCCGCGTAGCCGCCCAGGGTTTCAACCTGGGTGACGGTGTCCAGGTTGCGGCCTTCGTAGAGCTGAAGGTCAACGTGCATGAACGGTTCCAGCCGGGCGCCGAAGCGGGATTTGGTGCGCCGCACGCCCTTGGCCACGGCCCGCACCTTGCCGTGTTGGCGGGTCAGCAGCGTGATGATGCGGTCCGCTTCGGCCAGTTTGTGGGTCCGCAGCACCACGCCCTGGTCCCGGTACACCGCCACGCGGGCCATTCTCCCAGACCAGACCTGGCTACGGCACCGTAGGTTTACCTATAGGATGACCCTGAACAACGGCGTTCACCCCTCCCGAGAGCACCAAGAAGGAAATATGGATACTGTCTCCACCCCGCCCAATGTCACCGTCGACCCGTCGTGGAACATCAACCACCTCCAGTTGCGCCGGCTCGAAAAGGAACCGGACGCGGTCGCCATCGAGCGCCAACAGGCCGATGGCACCTGGCAGCCGATGACGGTCAAGCAGTTCGACGATGACGTCGTGGCAGTCGCGAAAGGCCTGGTGGCCCTGGGTATTCAGCCCGGTGACCACGTGGCCATCATGTCCCGCACGCGCTACGAGTGGGCCTTGTTCGACTACGCGATTTGGGCGGCCGGGGCCGTCTCCGTGCCGATCTACGAGACCAGCTCGGTGGAGCAAGTCCAGTGGATTTGCTCCGATGGCGAGGTCACGGCCGCGGTGGTGGAGAACGCCGCCCACAACCTGGTGATAGACGCCGCCCGCAGTTCGCTGCCCAAGCTGACCCAGGTCTGGCAAATCGAACAGGACGCCGTGGCGGCCCTCAAGGTGGTTGGCCGGGGCGTGCCGACAGCCGAGATCGACCGCCGCCGGCTGCTGGCCGTTGGTGACGACCTGGCCACCATCATCTACACCTCTGGCACCACGGGCCGGCCCAAGGGCACCGAACTGACCCACGGCCACTTCGTCCGGCTGACCGACAACACCCAGTTCGACCAGACCGACCTGACGGTGGTGCCCGTCATCGCCGCCCCCGGTTGCCGCACCCTGTTGTTCCTGCCGTTGGCGCACGTCTTTGCCCGCTTCATCCAGGTGATCGGCCTGGCTTCAAGCACCGTTGTGGGCCACTGCCCGGACGTCAAGAACCTGGTGCCGGCCTTGGGCTCGTTCAAACCCAGTTTCATCCTGGGGGTGCCGCGGGTGCTGGAGAAGGTTTATAACGCGGCCGAGCAGAAGGCCGGCCACGGTATCAAGCTGAAGATCTTCCGCTGGGCCGCCAAGGTCGCCATCGTCTACTCGCGGGCCATGGATACGGAGAAGGGTCCGTCCGCCTGGCTGACGCGGCAGCACAAGCTGGCCGACAAGCTGGTGTACGGGTCGCTGCGGGCCGCCATCGGCGGTAATACTACCTACGCCGTGTCCGGTGGGGCCGCCCTCGGTGAGCGGCTGGGGCACTTCTACCGCGGCATCGGGCTGACGGTGTTGGAAGGCTACGGCCTGACCGAGACTACGGCACCGATTCTGGTCAACCGGCTGCAGGTGCAAAAGATCGGTTCAGTGGGCCTGCCGTTCCCCGGCTGCACGGTCAAAATCGCTGATGACGGCGAGATTTTGCTCAAGGGCATCAACGTCTTCTTCCGGTACCACAACAACCCCAAGGCCACCCGCGAGGCGCTCAAGGGGGGCTGGTTCCACACCGGCGACGTGGGCTATCTGGACGACGAAGGCTACCTGTTCATCACCGGCCGCAAGAAGGAACTGATCGTGACGGCGGGCGGCAAGAACGTGGCCCCGGCCGTGCTGGAGGACCGGCTGCGGGGACACCCGTTGGTGTCGCAGGTGGTCGTGGTGGGTGATGGCCAGCCGTTCATCGGCGCGTTGGTCACCTTGGACCACGAGATGCTGCCCGGCTGGCTGACCAACCACGGCAAACAGCCGATGTCGGTCGATGCCGCCCGGGATGACCCTGACGTGATAGCTTCGCTGGTCAAGGCGGTGCAGCGAACCAACCAGGCGGTGTCCAGGGCGGAGTCGATCCGCAAGTTCGTGATTCTGCCGGGAGACTTCACGGAGTCGAACGGCTACCTGACGCCGTCGCTCAAGGTCAAGCGGTCGCTGGTGCTCAAGGACTTTGCCGACACCGTCCAGAAGTTGTATTCGGACGGTGACACGGGCCACTCGGTGCCAACCGATCAGTAAGAATCTGGGCTATCCTTGAGTGAAAGTACTCTAACCAAGACTGATGGAAGGCCCCCGGAATGACCATGCTCCGAGCCCGGACCGTTCTCGCCTGTGCTGCTGCCGCCCTGGTGGCGGCCACTTTGACCGCCTGCGGTGGTGACTCGGGCGACTCGCCCGCCGTCGAGGATCAAGGCACCGTGCCACCGGCCGTGTTGCCCTCCTTCACCGCCCCTTCTGGGCAGCCCACGCCGGACGATCCGCTAGAGGAGAAACTGGAATCCGGCTCGCAGGTGCAAGAGGGCTGGGTTTCGGCCCCATGGGGCCTGGCCGCCCCGGTCACGTCCGACACCACCGAATTGAAGATCGTCTACGTGGCCGGTGAAACCGTCTGCTACGGACCCGGCGGCTTCACCGTCAAGGAAGAGTCCGGCAAGGTCACCGTGGGCGCGTACCTGGAGAAGGTGGCCGAACCGGCCGGTGAATGCCTGGTGGGCCAGTGGGCCTACAAGTGGGGCACCATCACGTTGTCCGAGCCGCTTGGGTCGCGCGAGCTGTACCACGCCGGGGTGGACCAGATGTTCGACGGCTTCGTCTGGGACCCGTGGGAGGGCACCGAGACTACCGTTGAGACGCCGGAACCCGAAGAGACCAAGTACGAGACGCCGGCCGATGAGGCTCCGGCGGACGAGACCCCGGCGGACGAGACCACTACAGACGAAACGCCGGCCGACGAAACAACCGCAGACGAAGCGCCGGCCGATGAAGCCAGCACGCCAGCCGATGAGGAAGGTGCAGCGGAATGATCACCGCCGTTGTCATGATTACTGCCGATGCCGCCCAGATCCCCGAGGCGGCCCAGGCCATCGCCAACCTGCCCGGCGTGTCCGAGGTCTACTCGGTCACCGGCGAGGTCGACCTGATCGCGGTGGTCAAGGTGCGCCAGCATGAGGACCTGGCCGGGGTGATCGCGGACAAGATGTCGAAGACGCCGGGCGTGGTCTCCACCCAGACGTTCATCGCCTTCCAGACCTTCTCCGCCCAGGACCTCGACTCGGCCTACTCCCTCGGCCTCGACGACTAACCCCCCTCCCTCCCCCTCGCGAGAGTACGGTTATGTAGGTGGACCGAATTATGGTCAACTCTCTGACCTGCGAAAATGTACGAGGTCTCTCGACGTCAAGCTACACAACCGTACTCTCGCGAGGGAGTCTTGGCCGATACTGAGTAATTCCAATGATCCACAGGCCAAGCGGCACTTGGCGCGACACCAACTGGGCATGGAGCAGACTGCCCAAGCATGCGACACAACGACCACACCACATCCGACCCGACACCATTTCTCGGCTGCTGCCGCGGCGGCGTTGAACCAGGCGCGCGCCTGTTCCGTGGCGTCTACACCGAGCACCTACTCGATGATGCGCTGGCTGCGTTGGCTCAGCGATGTCAAGCTGCCCTACTCACCGCCCCGGCGGGATCAGTGATCTGCGGGTCCACCGCTCTTGCGCTCCTGCAGGTGGCCTTGCCTTCGCAGTTCGAAAGGGAAGCCAACCAGCGGATCCACTTGCTATGCTCCACCAGCGCAAGGGCTACTCGAAGGCCTGGCATTGTGGTTCATCGGGCAGACCACCACCCGCAGGTTTTCGGGGATGTCCTTGGGGTGCCCCTTGCGGACCCAATCGTCTGTTGGCGCCAGTTGATCAACTGTTGGCTTTCAGCCAAGGCGGTTGGTACTCCAAGAATCGCATCCCGTTTGGGCTTCATAGTTGACCCGACACTGGTGCCCTTGGCCTGGTCCAACCTGCAGGTCGAACCGCAGCCCTCTGACGCGTATCGCCTACCGCCGCCCGGCTACTTCACCACCCCCGGCAAGCGCCTCTTCCTCGGTTTGGTGCAGGTCGGAGATGGCTTGATGCGCCGCCAGAATCCGCTGCTCAAGCACACAGACGTCATTGCCGCCCTTGACAAGGACAGCGGTAGCAGAGGAATTCGCCTAGCCAGGCTGATCTGCTCTCACATGCGGGAAAACACGGATGCACCAACCGAAACTTGGGCCCGTCTTGTAGCAGTCGACGCCGGATTCCCCGTCCCTCGAGTCAACCATCCGATCACCGGACCATGCGGCAATGCTCTCTTCTACCTTGATATGGCCTGGCTCAAGCGCAAGACCGCCTACGAATACCACGGCAAGTGGCACTTCGAGGCGACCGACAAGGCGTTGGCCGATCAGGCCCGCAGAAACGAACTGCAACGCTTGGGCTGGCGGGTGATCGAAGTTACGGCTGAGGACTTAGTCCACCCGGACAGCCTCATCTCCCGTCTCGATGATGCCCTCACCAGCCACTCCCACACTCGCGAGAGTACGGTTATGTAGGTGGGCCGAATCATGGTCAACTCTCTGACCTGCGCAAACACAAACAGCGCCGCCCGCCGAACCTACACAACCGTACTCTCGCGAGGATGAGGAGAGGGGCGGGCGGCGCGAGGGCTTCTGCGCTAGAGGAGGCCGGCCGTCTGAGCCTGGGCGCGCACCAGCCGAGCCGCCACGTCCTCCCAGTTGACGATATTCCAGAACGCCGCCACATAGTTGGCTTTGACGTTCAGGTAGTCCAGGTAGAAGGCGTGCTCCCACATGTCCAGCACCAGCAGCGGCACCGAGGCCGCCGCCAGGTTGGCCTGGTGGTCGTAGAGCTGGTTGATCAGCAACTGCCCACCAAGGGGCTCGTACACCAACTGGGCCCAGCCGGAGCCCTGGATGCCGGTCGCCGCCGCCGTGAAGTGCGCCTTGAAGGCCTCGAACGAACCAAACGCGCCGTCGATGGCGCTCGCCAATGCGCCGGATGGCCCGCCGGCCGAGGCCGGGGTCAGGTTCTGCCAGAAGATGGTGTGGTTGACGTGCCCGGCCACGTTGAACGCCAGGTCCTTCTCCAGCTTGTTGACCGCACCCAGGTTGCCGGCTTCCCGGGCCGCCGCTAGTTGCTCAAGGGCGGTGTTGGCGCCGGTGACGTAGGCGGCGTGGTGTTTGTCATGGTGCAGTTCCATGATGCGGCCGGAGATGTGAGGCTCCAGGGCGGCGTAGTCGTAGGGGAGATCGGGCAGTGTGTAGACAGACATGACACTCCTTTTGCCGTTAGCTTGCGGGACTCATATCCCATCATGACACTTTCCACCGGCCTGGTCATGGGCCGGTTGCCGAGCAGGACGCCCATAGCGGCGGGTAACATCGTCCCCATGACCACCACCGATTTGGCCCCTTCGCGCAGCGCTGTCGGCGCCTCGGCCACCGCCGCCATCCTTGTGTACAGCGACAACGCCGCCATCCGGGCCCAGGTGCGGGGCGCCATCGGCGACAGCCTGGGTGGCCGGGCGGTGGAACTGACCGATGTCGCCACCTCCAAGCAGGCCATGTTCCTCGCCGAAGAGAACCACTACGACCTGGTCATCATGGACAACGAGACCACCAAGTGCGGCGGCGTGGGCCTGACCCGCCAAATGCGCAACGAGTTGACTAACCAACAGCCGCTTGTGTTGTTGCTGCTGGCCCGGCAACAGGACGCCTGGCTGGCCGCTTGGTCAAGGGCCGATGCCGCGGTGGTGCGTCCCGTCGATCCGTTCGAGTTGCGCCGCATTGTGGCTGGTTTACTCCACCTCGAAGCCGACTGACCGGTTCACTAAGTACACTTCTGCCTATGCCTGTTGCCGAAACCCCCACTTGGCCTGCCCTCATCACCGCCCTGATCCAGGGCCGCGACCTGACTGTTGACCAGGCCGCGTGGGCCATGGACGAGGTCATGGGCGGCAACGCCAGCCCCGTCCAGTTGGCTGGTTTCCTGGTGGCACTGCGCGCCAAAGGCGAAACAGTCGACGAACTGCACGGCCTGGCCGATTCGATGCTTGGCCATGGTGTGCCGGTTGATCTGCCAACGGATGCGATCGACATCGTCGGCACCGGCGGCGACCGGGCCTTTACGGTGAACGTTTCGACGATGGCGTCCCTGGTGATTGCGGGTTCGGGCGCCAAGGTGGTGAAACACGGCAACCGGGCGTCATCGTCCAAGTCCGGCTCGGCCGATGTAATCGAGGCCCTTGGCGTGAACTTGGCCCTGCCGGTGGAGGCCGTGGTCGAGGTGGCGCATGAGGTTGGCATCGCCTTCCTGTTTGCCCAGGTGTTCCACCCTTCGATGCGCCACGCGGCCGTGGCCCGGCGCGAACTGGGTGTGGCGACCGTATTCAACTTCCTGGGCCCATTGACCAACCCCGCCAAACCGCGGGCGGCCGCCATCGGCTGTACTGACGCTGTCATGGCGCCCCTGATGGCGGGTGTGCTAGCGGCCCGCGGCGTGGGCGCCCTGGTGTTCCGAGGCCAGAACGACGGCCTGGATGAAATGGCTGCCACCGGCCCGGTGCAGGTGTGGGACGTGCAGGGCGGGCAGGTGGAGGCGTCAGTGATTGACCCCGTGGCTCAACTAGGGCTAGACCCGATCACGGTGGCCGACCTGCGCGGCGGCGACGCGTCCCATAACGCCGCGGTCGCCCGGTCCGTTTTGGCTGGTCAGCCCGGCCCGGTGCGACAGACCGTGGAATTGAATGCGGCCGCCGGCCTGGTGGCTCTGGGTGCCCGGCCGGAACTGAGTGATGGCCCGCTGGTTGGCCGGTTGAGCGCCGGGTTGGCGCTGGCCAGGGAGTCGATCGATTCCGGTGCGGCTGCGGGGGCGCTGGCGCGCTGGGTCGAGGCCACCCGCCGTTTCGCCCAGTCCTCTCACGAAAGTACGGTTGTGTAGGCGTGGCCAATTTGGGCCAACTCTCTGACCTGCGTAAACACTAGTAGTCGCTCGACATCGAACTACATAACCGTACTCTCGCGAGGAGTGGGGGCGGGTGATGGGGCGAGGAGTGGGGGCGGGTGATGGGGGCGGGTGATGAGGGCGGGCAGACCGAAACGGTAGGATCGGTGGCGTCAGCCGGACGGTCCGGCCACGGCCACAAGGTCAGCGCTGATCGAGGGAGCGATGGAACTGTTCGGCATCAACACCGGCGAGTTCCTGGTGCTCGTTGTGGTAGCCGCGCTGTTGATCGGCCCCAAGTCGGTGGTACAGGCCATGAGCCTGTTCAAGCGCTTCATCGCCTGGTTGCGCTCCCTCAGCGCCAAACTGCGCGAAGAGACCGCCCGCGGCGAACACGCCGGACTGGCCGAAATCGACTTGAGCGGGCTTGACCTGCGACAATACGACCCCAGGGCATTGGTTCGCCAAGCCGTCAGAGAAGAAATGGAAGCCTGGACCAAGGCCACCGCCGCTCCCGGCAGCCAAGCACAAACGCAAGGAGATAGCTCATGAAACCGTGGCACATTGTGGTGTTGGTGCTGGTGGTGCTCATCATCTTCGGCGCGGCCAAGCTGCCGGACATCGCCAAGTCGGTGGGCCAAGCCTTGAAGGTGTTCAAGAAGGAAGTCAAGGAACTGCAAGAGGACGAGCCCACCACGCCGGCAACGTCGGCCACCCCTGCTGCCCCCGCCGCGACCGAAACCCCGGCCCAAGCCGCCCCAGCCACCCCAACCACTCCCGCCCCTCCGGCCGCCGCCGCGACCGAAACCCCGGCCACGCCATCGGAACCACCGGCCGCCTAGCCAACCAGCAACAGCGCCATGAGGCTGCCCCGCGACCCGGACAATCCTGAAAAGGTCATGTCGATCGCGGCTCATCTACGTGAGCTGCGCAAACGCCTGATCTTGGCGTTGATTGGCCTGGTCCTGGGCGCCGTGGCCGGCTGGTTCTGCTACCACCCGGTGATGCGTTTCATCACCGATCCTCTGCTGGAGTTGAGCGGCGCCGAGCCGCGCCTCAACTTCCAGACCATCGGCGGCGCGCTTGACTTGCAGTTCCGGGTGTCGCTGTGGCTTGGCCTGCTGCTGTCCAGCCCATGGTGGATTGCGCAGGCGTATGCGTTCATCGGGCCAGGCATGAAGCACGGCGAAAAGGTGCATGTCGTCACGTTTGGCCTGGTGGGGATGGTGCTATTCGCGGGCGGCGCCGCGTCCGGCGTCTTCTTCGCTCCCCGGGCGGTGGAGGTGCTGGTGGCCTTTGTGCCCGATGACGCCCTTGTCCTGCTCAACGCGGCCGACTATGTGCGTTTCTACACCTATCTGGTAACGGCTTTCGGTCTGAGTTTCCTGCTGCCGGAACTACTGGTGGCGCTCAACTTCTTGGGGGTGGTGACCGCCCGGGGGCTGCTGCGCGGCTGGCGAGTGGCCGTCATCGTCGCCTTCACGGTAGCCGCCGTGATCAACCCGTTACCCAGCCCACTGCCGATGATCCTGCAGGCCCTGGGCCTACTGGTGCTGTACTTCCTGGCGGTGCTAGTGGCCCATATCCATGACCGGCGCAAGACCAAAGGCCAAGCCGAACCGGCCTAAGCGAACGCGGCGGCGGCCTCGCGGTGCAGGCGGCCGTAGTTGAAGTAGGCGGCGCAGGCGCCTTCGGGCGAGACCATGCAGGTGCCGATCGGGTCTTCCGGCGTGCAGCCCTTCCCGAACACCCGGCACTCCCACGGCTTCAACTGACCGGTCAGGACCAGTCCGCACTGGCAGGCCGGGTGGTCCGCCTGGCGCCGGCCGGGCACCTGGAAGCGGCGTTCGGCGTCAAACCGTTGGTAGCGCGGCGCCAACCCGTAGCCGGACAGGGGAATGTAGCCCAGGCCGCGCCATTCGAAGGTCTCGCGCAGCGTGAAAACCTCGCCGAGCAGCCGCAGCGCCTCCGGGTTGCCACCGGGCAGCACCACCCGGGCGTACTGGTTCTCCACCTCGCAGCGCCCGTCGCGGTATTGGCTCAGCAGCATGTCGACGGCCTGGAGGATATCCAGCGGTTCGAAACCGGTGATGACGATGGGCAGGCCGTGTTCGGCCGGGATGAAGCGGAAATGATCGGACCCCACCACGGTGGCCACGTGTCCCGGCCCGATAAACCCGTCCAGTTGCAGCCCACCGGTCCCAAGGATCGCCTCTAGCGGCGGGCGGATCAGGACGTGGTTGGAGAAGACCGAGAAGTTCTCTACCCCCAGCCTGTCCGCCTGCACCACGGTCACCGCGGTGGAGGGCGAAGTAGTCTCGAACCCCACGGCGAAGAAAACCACCTGCCGGTCCGGGTTGTCGCGGGCGATCTTCAGCGCGTCCAGCGGCGAATAGACAAACCGCACGTCCGCCCCCGCGGCCTGGGCCTGCAGCAGCGACGCCTTGTGCCCACCCGGCACCCGCATCATGTCGCCGAAGGTGGTCAGGATGACGCCGGGTTGCGCCGCCAGCCACAGCGCGTCATCGACCCGGCCCATCGGGATGACGCAGACCGGGCAGCCGGGTCCGTGAACGAATTCGACCGCCTCGGGCAGGAGCTGCTCCAGCCCGTGACGGTAGATGGTGTGGGTGTGACCGCCGCACACCTCCATGAAGCGCAACTTGCGGCCAAGCCGGTCCGACAGCCGCTTGATAGCAACGATCAGTTCCTTGGCCGCCTGAGGGTCGCGGTATTCGTCGACGAACCTCATCTGATTTGGGTCTCCGAATAGGCTTCGATCTCCTCATCCCACACCCGGCCAAGCCGTTTGACCTGGTCAAGCGTGGCGGCGGCCTCGGCTTCGTCGATCTTGCTGAGCGCGAAGCCCACATGCACCAGAACCCAGTCCCCCACCGTGACGCCGTCTAACAGGCCAAGCGAGATGTCCCGCCGCACACCGCTGACCGCCACGGTGGCCAGGTCGCCATCGTGCAGTTCGACTACCTCACCGGGTATGCCCAGGCACATTGCTTGCTCCTTCGTGTCGCCTTGGTCGGTCGCTCAACAGATCCGGGGTAGCGGGTCACCCACCAGCATGTCCACCAGCCGCGTGCCACCGAAGGCGTTGCGGATCGCCACCACGCCTTCCGGCCCGGGGCGGATCTGCCCGATGACGCCCGGTTGCGGCGCGCCGGCCGCCTGCAGGGCGCTGACCGCCGCCTGGGCGGCATCGTCCGCCACCACCGCCACCAGCCGGCCTTCGTTGGCGACATACAGCGGGTCGATACCGAGCATGTCGCAGGCGCCCCGCACGGCCGTTTCGACCGGGATGGCTTCGTCTTCCAGCAGCACGGCGTGGCCGGACCCTTTGGCCAGTTCGTTGGCCACGGTGGCCAGACCGCCGCGGGTCGGGTCGCGCATCCAACGCACGTCGCCCGGGTCAAGGGCCTGGTAGAGGGCCTCGACCAGGTGGTTGATGGGCGCCGAATCGGTCCTGATGTCTGCCTCCAGCGCCAGGTTGCCGCGGGCCAGCATGACGGCCATGCCGTGGGCGGCGATGGGCCCGGACAGGATGACCGCGTCACCGGGTTGGGCGCGCGTGGCACCCAGTTCGCGGCCTTCGGGGACGGTGCCCAGGCCGGCTGTGTTGATGAAGAGTTGGTCCGCCGCGCCCTTCGGCACCACCTTGGTGTCGCCGGTCACGATCCGTACCCCGGCGGCAGCGGCGGCGGCCGCCATGTCCGCCACGATGGCGCCCAGTTCTTCCATTTCTAGGCCCTCTTCGATGACGAAGCCGGCCGACAGGTACTGGGCGATGGCGCCGCTGACGGCCAGATCGTTGACGGTGCCGTTGACGGCCAGGTCGCCGATCGACCCGCCCGGGAACCGGATCGGCGAAACGACGTAGCTGTCGGTGGTGAAGGCGGAGCGGGCACCCGTGGCGAGAACCGCGGCATCGGCCAGTTCACCGGGGTTGGCGGCGCCGAAGGCGGTAATGAACACCTCGTCGATCAGCTTGGCGGTGGCCTTGCCGCCCGCCCCGTGGGCCAGCGTGATGACCTCGCTCATGCGGCCCCGCTTTCTAATGTCAGGTATCCGGCCAGTGCCTGACCCAAGGCTAGCCCCCCGTCGTTGGCCGGAACCACGTGGTGGGTGACGGTGGGGTGGCCTTGGTTGGCCAGGCGCTCGGTTAGGTCGCCGACCAGCAGGCGGTTGCAGGCCACACCCCCGGTCAGGCCGATGGCGGCGCCTGGGGCGGCGGCGGCGTGGGCAGCCTCGGCGCAGATGGCGGCGAACCCGGCCTGGAAGGCGCGGGCCAGGCAGCACGGTGGGCGATCGGCGTGGATGCCTTCGACCAGGTTGCGGACCAGTGCGGCGAGCGGGTCTGGCTCGGTCACGGCCGATGACGGGTGGCCGGGTTCGCGGTGCTGGCAGCGGCGGGCGGTGGCTTCCAGTTCCATGGCAGCCTGAGCCTCGTACAGCACGGTGTGGCGCAGGCCTATCAGGCTGGCCACGGCATCGAACAGCCGGCCGGCCGAGGTGGTGCGAACCACGGTCACCTGATTGTCCAATTGCGACCTGACCAGGCGGAACTCCTCGGCTGGGGCGGCCAGGGCCGGGGGCAGGCCGGCCGGGTCCAGGCCGTATTCGTGGAGCAGGGCAAGGGCACATTTCCAGGGGTGTTTGATGGCGCTGTCACCGCCCGGCAGCCAGAAGCCGGGCAGGTGCCAGGCGCGCCGGTAGTCCAGCGGGTCTTGGCCCAAGGTCAACAGTTCGCCGCCCCAAATGGTGGCGTCGTCGCCATAGCCGGTGCCGTCCAGGACCAGGTAGGTGCTGGGCGGGGGCGGCGGGGCGGGCCGGCCGGGGGCGGCCGGCCCGCCCTGGGTTTCCGCCAGCAGTGACAGGGCGTGGGCGTGGTGGTGCTGCACCGGCAGCACCACCACGCCCGTGCGTTCCGCCCAACGCTCAGCCCAGGCCCGTGTTGCATAACCGGGGTGTTTGTCGCACACCACCACCTCCGGCCGGCGCCGGTGCATGGTCAACATCTGGGCCACGGATTTTTCGAAGGCGGCCTGGGTTTCCAGCGACCCCATGTCGCCAATGTGCGCTGACATAAAGGCCAGCCCATCTCTGACCAGCGCAAAGGTGTTCTTCAGTTCGGCGCCTACCGCTAGCACCGCGTGGTCGGCTTGGCCCAGGCGCACCGGTAGGGGCGCGTAGCCGCGCGAGCGGCGCACGGGCCCGGCCCCACCCAGCACCGAATCCTCCACCGGCACATGGATGGGCCGGTTGTGGGTCAAGAACAGGTCAACAAATGCCAGGTCGCGGTCGGCGTCCTCGTTCAGGTAGGTGAGCGGCAGCGAACTGGAGTTGGCGCTGGTGGCCACCAGCACGTCATCGGGCGCCAAGAGGAGGTGATGTACGGGGGCGTATGGCAGCATCAGGCCGATCTCGTCCAGGCCGGGCGCTACTTCCGCGGCCAGGTCGTAACCGGGTGCCATTGGCGCCAACACGATCGGCGCGGCCGCGCTGGTCAGGTCGTTGAGCTGACTATCCGATAGGATCGCCAGCCGCCGCGCCGCCGACGGCGAACCGGCCATGACCGCCAGGGGTTTGGCCGGGCGGCGCTTGCGCCGGCGCAGTTCGGCCACGGCCGCCGCATTCCGGGCATCGCACATGATGGTAAAGCCGCCTATACCCTTAACGGCCAGGATTTTGCCTTCGGCCAGGGCCGCCCGCGCGGCCTGGAACGTCTTGGTCGCTACCGCCTGGCGGGATGTTCCGCTCTCCTCACGAAAGGTCAATTCCGTTTCCCGGGGCGACCGGGCGCCATCGGGCACAGGCCGCTGACCTGCGGAAACGCTGGCGCCGTCCGCGCTCACCGCGGCAGAATTGACCTCTCGCGCAAGATTATTGACCTTTCGCGAGGAAGGGGGGCCGGAAGGAGGGGGGCCGGAGGGAGGGGCCGGGGGGGTCTCCAGCCACAGGAGTGGACCGCAATCCCAACAGCTGATCGGCTGGGCGTGATAGCGCCGGTCCGCCGGATCCTCGTATTCGGCCCGGCAGGCCGGGCACATCGGGAAGTCCGCCATGGTGGTCAGGGGCCGGTCATAGGGTACGTCGCGGATAATCGACAACCGCGGCCCACAGTTGGTGCAGTTGATGAACGGGTAACCGTAGCGCCGGTCGCCAGGGTCCCGCATCTCCCGCAGGCAATCATCGCAGGTGGCCACGTCCGGCGAGATCAGCGTCACCGCCCCTGCCACCCGCCTGGAGGGCACGATGGCGAACCCCACCTCCCCCGGCACCACCGGCAAATCGCTCTCCTCCACCCAGGCGATCCGGGCTAGCGGCGGTGCCTCGGTGCGGACGGCCGCCAGGAACCCAGCGACATCGGGCACCCGGCCCTGGGCCTCCACGAACACGGCCACGTCATCGTTGCCGCAGAAACCGGTGAGCGGGAACCGGGCCGCCACCCGGGCCACGTGCGGCCGGAAACCCACCCCTTGCACCACCCCGGTGATGACGGCCCGCCTGCGGATCACAGGGAAGAGTATGGCAGGCCTCCGGTTTCTTATCGTTCTCCCTAGTGGCGGTACCGGATTGGTAAAGAACCCTTGATAGAGTATGCGCCAAGTGCCCGTTGCCGGGCGTCTTGGTCTCACCCCAACGCAGGTCACAGGATCAAACGAGGAGAGGCGGTTACAGTGTCGTATCGCATGGACGGCTGGCAAGAGCCAACGCTGGGCGAAAACCTAGCCCGGGCCGGTGTCAGCCGGCGCGACTTCTTGGCTTTCTGCGGCGCCCTCACAGCCATCTTCGCCACCGGCGCGGTGTCCGGTAAGGCCAACGCGGCCGAAGTCGAAGCCCTGGCAGCCGAACTCAGCGCCGTCACCAAACCCAATGTGGTGTGGCTGCAACTGCAGGAGTGCACAGGCTGCATGGAATCGGTTCTGCGCTCTGGTGGCACCACGGTCGAAGAAGTAGTGTTGAACCTGCTGTCGGTCAACTACAACGAGTTGGTCATGGCGGCGGCTGGAGAGGCCGCCAACACGGCCCTTGATGAGACCAACAAGGAACCCCACATCTTGGTGGTCAACGGCTCGGTCCCCCGAGCCGATGGCGGCATCTACTGCACCATCGGCGGCAAGACGGCCGAAACGGTGCTGAAGGAGGCCGCCGAGCACGCCACCGTCATCCTGGCCGTGGGCGCCTGCGCGGTGTGGGGCTCGGTACAAGCCTCCAAGCCCAACCCCACCGGCGCCGTGGGCGTGGACCAGATCATCAAGAACAAGACGGTCATCAACGTGTCCGGCTGCCCGCCCATCGGCGAGGTCATCACCGCCGCCGTCGCCTACCTGCTGACCCACGACGACCCACCCAAGCTGGACGCCGAAGGCCGGCCGCTGTTCGCCTTCGACCAGCGGATTCACGATTCTTGCCCCAAGCGGCCCCACTTCGACGCCGGCCAGTACGTGCGGACATTCGACGACGAGGGCGCCCGCAACGGCTGGTGCCTGTATGAGATGGGCTGCAAGGGCCCCAGCACCTTCAGCCCCTGCCCCATCTTCCAGTGGAACCTGCACACCAGTTGGCCCATCGGGGCCGGCCACCCGTGCATCGGCTGCACCGAGAAGGACTTCTATGACCGCTTCACGCCCTTCTACCATGTGCTGCCCAATGTGGAGGGCTTCGGCATCGAGGCCTCAGCCGAGAAGCTGGGCTGGGGTCTGGTGGGCGTGACGGCGGCCGGCGTGGTCGCCCATGCCGGCGTGACGGCGCTGCGCAACGCCACCGCCCGCAAGGCCCACCACGAGGACGAGCCGCTGGCGGCGTTCGGCGATGCCGGGGCGGAGCCCGTGGAGGTTTACTCCGGCCCGCAGTCCAAGCCGGTCAAGGCGGTGGTGGCCCAAGCAGCCGCCGAGGCCGCCGAGGCCGCCGAAGCGGCCGAAGCGGCCTCAACGGCAGAAGGCCCTACGGGCCCCGAGGGGAAGGAGTGAGCCATGGCTGAACGGCTGGTCATCGACCCGATCACCCGCATCGAGGGCCACCTGCGCCTGGAGCTGGAAACTGACGGCGGCAAGATCTCCAAGGCCTGGTCCGAAACCACCCAGTTCCGCGGCATCGAGACCATCGTCAAGGACCGCGACCCACGGGACGTTTGGGCCTTTGTGCAGCGCATTTGCGGCGTCTGCACCGGCGTCCACGCCATCGCCTCGATCAGCGCGGTGGAGGACGCCATCGGCTCCAATGTCCCCGAACAAGCCAGGCTGATCCGCGACATGGTGCTGGGCTCGCAAGAGGTCCAAGACCACGTAATCCACTTCTACCACCTGCACGCCCTGGACTTTGTCAACGCCGCCAACGCCGCCGATGCGGACCCGGCCAAGGCGGTGGAGTTCGCCGAGGCGATCGGCTCACATTGGCGTGGCAACACCCTGCAGCGCATGACCGAGGTGCGTGACACGGTCAAGGCCATTGTCGACTCCGGCCAACTGTCGGTCTTCACCGGCGGCTACTGGGACCACCCGGACTACCGGCTGCCCCCGGAGGCCAACCTGATGGCGGTGGCCCACTACCTGGACGCGCTGGAGTTTCAGCGCTCCATGATCCGCATCGGCACCGTCTTTGGCGGCAAGAACCCGCACCCCAACTTCCTGGTGGGCGGCATGGCCTGCACCATCGACCCGAACAAGTCTGAGTCGATCAACCAGGTGCAGATTGACCAGATCCAACAGTGGGTCGATGAAACCTACGACTTCGTGGTCAACTGCTACGTGCCGGACGCGATGGCGATTGCTGGCGTCTACAGCGACTATTTCGACATCGGCGCCTCCACCCCCAACTACCTGGCGGTGGGCCTGTCCGGGGCCGTCTTCAGCGGCAACCCGGCTGAGTCCCGCGCCACCTCGGCCCACACCGCGGTGGCCCCGGGCGTCATCTATGACGACGATTTCGGCACGGTGCACCCGTTCGATCCGGCCAAGATCGAAGAGTGGATCACGTCCGCCTGGTACACCTACGAGGGGGGCGACATCGGCCTCACCCCGGACAAAGGCGAAACCACGGTGGCCTACACGGGTCCCCAACCGCCCTACACCGGCGCCCCCAACGACGGCCTGCCGTGGCTGGCCGACCAGGAAAAGTACACCTGGTGCAAGGCGCCGCGCTACGACGGCCGGCCGATGCAGGTGGGCCCGGTGGCCCGCGTCCTGCTGGCCTACGCCCGCGGCCACGAGTTGACCAAACAGTTGGTGGACGATGCCGCGGCGACTTTGGGTATTACGCTCTCCCAGATCAACTCGACCATGGGGCGCACGCTGGCCCGGGCGGTCGAATGCCTGATCTCGGCCAAGGCCCTGAAGGAGGAAACCTTCCCCAACTTCGTTGCCCGCCTGCGCTCCGGCGACATCGACGTGTTCGACTCCACCCGGTGGGAGCCGTCGAGTTGGCCGGCCGAATGCTCCGGCTATTCGTTTGTGGAGGTGGCCCGCGGCAACCTGAGCCACTGGGTCACCATCAAGGGCGGCAAGGTGGAGCGCTACCAGGCCGTGGTGCCCACCACTTGGCTGGCCGGCGGGCGCGATGCCCAAGGCCAGCAGGGCCCCTACGAGGAGTCGCTGGCCGGCAACGGCCAACACCCGCTGGTGGATGCGGCCAAGCCGTTGGAGCCGCTGCGTACCATCCACTCGTTCGATCCCTGCATGTCCTGCGCGGTACACGTGTTGGACCCGTCCGGTGAGGAATTGCAGGCGGTGGTCGCATGACCACCCTTGACCATCCGGACGCCATCCCGGCCGGCCCGGCCGGCGAAGGTGGCTATCCGCCGCTGACCGTAGGCGGCGCCTACACCATCGGCAAGCTCAGCTCCAGCCAGGTGATGGCCCTGGCGGCAGCCGCTCCCTGGGACAGTTCCGACCCGGTGGACGCCGCCGTGGCCAAGGCCCTGCGCGCCGAGCGGCCGGACATCCCGATTCCCGATGTCGGCCCTTGGGACGTCGATCCGGCCAGCCCGCAGCGCCGTTACTCGGTGGCCCGCACCCGCTCGTTCGACATGGGCGGCGGCGAGACTAGCGACTTGGTGGTGCTGCGCGGCGAATTGAACGCCGTCCTGGCCAAGGTCAAGACGACCCGCGAAACCCGAGCCGTGCTGAAGCGCAACGCGGCCCACAATAACCGCGCCGGCTGGCGGCCGCTCCTGGTGGCGACCGCCCCGGTGGGCCCGGGCGACCAAGTGGGCGAGTTCACATTGCAGGGCTTCGTCACCATCGGCATCGGCGCCCGGCAAGGCGAGGTGTTGGGCGGGCCGTCCAACTGGTCCCGCGTTAACGTTTGGTCCATTTCGCTGCGTTTCCAACACTGGCTGAACGTGGCCGTTATCTTCACGCTCAGTTGCACCGGCTTCCTAATCATGGACCCGCTGTTCCGCTCCTCCGCCTACGAGGGTGAGCAGACCGGTTTCGTGATGGGTTGGATCCGCTTCGTCCACTTCGGCGCCGCCTTCCTGTGGGTGGTGATCGGCCTGACCCGCATTGTCAGTGCCTTCACCTCACGCGACCCGCACCTGCGCTGGCCGGTGTTCTGGCCGTTGAAGAAGAAGCAGGACGTGCGCAACCTGGGCCAGGTGGTGCAGCACTACCTGTTCATCAAGCACGAGGCGCCGCTCTATCTGGGTCACAACCCGCTGCAGCAATTGGCCTACACCGGGTTGTACGCGCTGTGTGCCGTCCAGATGGGGACCGGTTTCGCGCTGTTCGGGTTGTACCACCAGTCCAACTGGTTCTGGGCCTTGATCTCTACCCCTTGCCACTGGTTCGGGGTGCCGTTGGTGCGGTTGTTCCACTCCATCATCATGTTCCTGATCTGGTGTTTCGTCATCGGCCACGTCTACCTGGCAGTCCGGGCCGATTCGCTGGAACGCCACGGCGGCATCTCGTCGATGATCAACGGTGGCGTCTGGCTGCGGCGTGGCGCCCAGCCGGTTGACGCGCCGGAGATTGGGTGAACGCGCCACCTTCCGGCCCGCCCATCATGGTGTTGGGGGTGGGCAACCCAATCATGTCCGATGACGGGGTGGGGCTGGCGTTGTTGGCCCGCCTTGAGCAGGCTCGGCCTTCCCACCGCGTTGCGTACGTCGATGGCGGCACCGGCGGCATGTCGTTGTTGCCGGAGGTTGAGGCGGCTGCGCGCCTGTTGGTGCTCGATGCCGTGGCGGGCGGGCAGCCGGGTGAGGTGCGCCACCTGAGTGGTGACGAGATTCCCAGGTTGTTGGCCTCGAAGCTGTCGCCACATCAGATCGGGTTGTTGGACGTCTTGACGGCGGCCAGGCTGCGCGGGGCGGAGCCGGCCCTGATCGAGGTGGTTGGCGTGGTGCCGGCCTCGGTCGAGTTGGCGATCGGCCTGACGGAACCGGTCCAGGCCGCCTTGGATGAAGCCACCGCCCGGGCCTTGGCGGTGTTGGACGCCTGGCTGGCGGAGGTGTGACCGTGCTAGGTACCGGTCAGGTCTGCCCAGGTGACTTGGAATTCGCGTCCGTGGACCAGTTGGCCGCTGGGGGTGGCGCAGATGGGACAGGTCAGGGCGTAGAACTGGTCGATCTCGACTTCGGCCTGGCAGCCGGGGCACCAGATGGCGGCGGGCAGCGGTTCGATCTCCAGGCGGGCGCCCTCCAGGATGGTGCCGGCCGTGGCCAGCGGCCAGGCGCCCTGCAGGGCTTCCGGTACGGCGCCGGTCAGGGCGCCCACTTGCAGACCGACGGCCTCGCAGCCGGTGGCGCCGCGTTGGCTGGCGGCCTCTACCACAGCTGGCACCACGCCGCTGAGCAAACCAAGTTCGTGCACTCCCTCATTCTCCTCACGAAAGGTCAATTCCGTCGCCAGCCCGGCCGAGACGGAAATTGGCCCATGCCTGTGACCTGGGCAAACGCTCCGGGACAATTTGTTGGGCGTGACGGAATTGACCTTTCGCGCCGGGGAATTGACCTTTCGCGAGGGAGGTGGGGGCGCTGTGAGTGAGCGGGTGGGGCTGGACCGGGCCCAGCGGCTCATGGTGGACCGGGCCCAGCGGCTCATGGCGGACCGGGCCCAGCGGGTGGTGTTGGAGTTGGGGATCGATACTGCCGGGGCCGGTGTGCGCGTGCGGCGGAATGCCGCCGGTGCAGCCATCGACGCCCGGCTGGACCTGGCCGCCCTGCCACGCATCGAGCCGCTGCTGCTGGGCCGGCCGGTGGCCGAGGTGCCCTCATTGGTCGAACGCCTCTGCGGCGTCTGCCCCGTGCCTCACCACCTGGCCGGCGTCCAGGCCCTCGAAGCCATGGCCGGGCTGCGGCCCGGCTCGCTGCCCGCCACAGCGGACACGGCCCGGCGCCTGTTGCACCACGCGGCCGTGGTCGAAACCCTGGCCGTCCCCTTTGTCGGCACGGCCCGGCCGGCCGTCCTGGCCGCCCGGGCCTGGGCCAAAGCCGCCAAGGCGGCCGTCGGTTCACCCGGCCATTTCCCTACCACCGCGGTCCCGGGAGGCGTGATTGACGCGGTCCCCAGTGCCGCCGCCTGGGCCGAGGCGGCGGCACTGGCCCCGGCCGCCCTCCAGGCCGCCGAGGAACTGGTCGCCGCCGCCACGGGCGCCCCACCGGACCCCGCCCAACCCGCCTGGGCCGGCGCCGATGCCGCCCTGGTCGATGCCCTGGGCCACCCCGACCCCTTGGGCGGCTGGCTCAAGGTGGTGGCGGCGGACGGCTCCGTCTTGGCTGAGGGCGCCACACCGGACCAGTTCGCCGACCTGGTGGCCCTGGCCGCCCCAACCGACGCCGCCCCACGCCCCTACCTGCGCGCCCTTGGACCGGCAGCCGAGCGCTACCGGGTGGGCCCGGTCGCCATCCTGCGGACGGGCACCCTCGACACGCCGCGCGCCGCGGCCCACCAGGGTGCCTGGCTCGCGGCCGGCCCCGCCGCTCTTGCGGGAGGCGCCGCCACCGCCCGCGCCATCTTCCTGCTGCACTGCCTGGAACGCGCCGCGGCCATCCTGGCGGCCCCCGCCCCCACCGCGCGCAGCCAACACCGCCTGCCCCACCTCAACCCCAAGGAAGGTTGGGGCGTGGGCTGGGTGGATGGTCCACGCGGCCTGCTGGTCCACCGCTACGAGGCCGAGGGCGCCCCGCCCGCACTGACCAACGCCACCATCCTGACCCCCACGGCCCAGAATGAACCCTGGCTGGCCGACCTGTTGACGGACGCCATCGGGCAACCCGATCCCACCCGCCAACAGGCCCTTGAAGCCGCCCTGCGGGCGGCCGATCCCTGCCTGCCCTTCCTAGCCGCCCCGCCTGGCACCATGGACATAGCCATCCTGGAGGAGGTGCAGCCCTGATGTGCGTCGCCATTCCCGCCCGTATCACCGCCATCCGGCCCGGGCCGCTGCCCATGGCCGAAACCGACCAGGCCGGCGCCACCGTCACCTGTTGCCTGGCCTACGTTCCGGAGGCGCAAGTGGGCGACTATGTGCTGATCCAGCAGCACTTTGCCGTGCAGGTGCTCGATGCCGCGTCCGCCGCCCTCTCGCTGGCGGCCTTCGCTGAACTGGGCTACCCGGTCGAGGGCGGTGGCCCGGATGCATGAGTTGTCGCTCTGCCGTTCCATCGCTGCGATTGCCCACCGCGCCGCCGCCGGTCGTCAAGTCAAGGTGATCGAACTGGACGTGGGCGCACTGCGCCAGGTGGTGCCGCACGCCTTGGAGCATTGTTGGCGGCTGGTTTCGGCCGCCACCGACCTGGCCGGCGCCCAACTGGCCGTCAACCAGATCCCGGCCCGGCTGGCCTGCCGGGAGTGCGGTGAAACCACGGACCTGGACGATCTGCCGGCCATGGTGTGTGGCCCATGTGGTTCGACGAATGTGCAGGTGACCAGCGGCGATGAGTTCCTGGTCAGATCTTTGGAGGTGGTGTGATGGGTAGGTTCCACAGACATGACGACGGCACGGTGCACAGCCACGAGCACGACCACGATGGCCATCAACACGGCGAGCATGCTCCCGGCGAACCCGAGCACCCGGAGCATGCTCACGAGCACGACGTGGGCGATCATTCGGGCTATCAGACCGGCACCGAGCGTATCGAGGTGCTGGAGCGCATCTTCGATGAGAACGACCACGCGGCGGCCCACAACCGCGAACAGCTCGAAGCCAACGGTGTGGTGGCCGTCAACATCATGTCCTCACCCGGATCGGGTAAGACCAGCCTGATCGCCCGCAGCCTGGCCGCCCTACAGGGCCACGTGCGGTTGGGCATTGTGGAGGGCGACATCGAGACTGCCATCGATGCCGAACGGCTGGGCGGTTACGGTGCGCAGGTGTCGCTGCTCAACACCGGGGCCGGCTTCGGCGGCGAGTGCCACCTGGACGCCCCAATGGTGGCGCACGCTCTAACAGGCCTGGACCTGGGCGCCATCGACCTGCTGCTGATCGAAAATGTGGGCAACCTGGTCTGCCCGGCGGAGTTCGACGTGGGCGCCCACAAGCGCGTCATCGTCGCCTCTGTCACGGAGGGCGAAGACAAGCCGCTCAAGTACCCCGTCATGTTCCGGGTGGTGGACGCGGTGGTGGTCAACAAGACCGACCTGCTGCCCTACCTGGACTTCGATCTGGACCAGTTTCTGGCCAATATCAAGCTGGTCAATCCCACCGCCAGGGTCTTCCTGGTCTCGGCCAAGACAGGCGAGGGCCTGCCGGAGTGGCTGGACTGGCTGCATGACCTGGCCCCACATACACACGTTGGTAACGACTAATCCCCTAGACTGCTGCTCAAGCGAAAGGAGCCCATCCCATGGCATGTTTCCTGGCTACAACCGCTGCGGCCGTGGCCGTTGGCGCCGTTAAGTCCGCCCACAAGCCCGCCAGCGACGCCGCCGCCGCCCAGCCCCAGGCCACGCCCCACCACAAGGTGCCGTGGCGCACCCGCCTGACCTGGCTGTTCAACCTGTTCGCCGGGGGCTCCGTGCTCCTGGCCCTGGAGCACATCTGGCACGGCGAAGTGACCTTCACCGCGCCGTTCCTGACCGCCATGAACAGCCCCGAAGAGACCGCCACGATGTGGCGTGAGATCGGCACCGTGGGCGTGGGCATGGTGTTAATCATCCTGGCGGCTTGGGGCCTGATGGTCTTCTTGACCGAACGGGTGGCGGTTTTCAACCGCCTCGCGGTGCGGGCCAAGTGACCCTGCTGATCACCGCCCTGGCTGGGCTGGCCGCCGGCGCCGTGCGCCTGGCCAAACCGGCCTTCGCCACCGCTTGGCGCCTGGGCGCCCTGGCCCTGATGTACCTGGGCGCGGCGCTGATGTGGTGCGTTGACGGCTTTGCCGGCTTGGCCGAGGGCGAGGGTTTCATCGAGTTGCACGATGCCGCGGCGATGCGCGATGACGCCCTGCTGGGTTTGGCTGTGGTCGCCTTGGGCCTGGTCATCTGGGGCGTGCTGATACTGGCCGGCCGGCGCCGGCGCGCCGCCGCGTAGGGCCGCCCCAACCCCAGGCTGACTCGGGTTCAGCCGCAGAACGAGTGCCCGCAGGCGCACCCTTGGGTGGCGTTGGGGTTGTCGATCGAGAAACCCTGCGACTGGATGGTGTCCTCGTAGTCGATGATGGCGCCGTTCAGGAACTCGGCCGAGTACTTGTCCACCACCAACTCCACGCCATCGAACTCGGTCACCAGGTCGCCTTCCAGCAACTGGTCATCGAAGCCCAGGTCGTACTGCAGGCCGGCGCAACCGCCCGGTTCCACGGCCAGGCGCAGGCGCAGCCCGGGCTTGTCCTCGCGGGCCAGCAGTTCCGCCACCTTGGCGGCGGCGGCCGGGGTCAGCGTGACGCCGTGGGTGGTCCTGGTTTCGATTGCGGTCATATTAGGGTCTCCAAACTATGGGCTTGCCGGGCCCACATTACTTGACGTCAAGACATTTGTGAAGGAAGGCCCCCGCCAGCGTCGCAGCCACCACCGGCCGCTGCACCGGCACCATGTGGCCGGCGCCCTGGATCTGCACCCACTCGCCGCAGGGCACGGTCCGCGCCACCAGTAGCGATTCCCGGCGAGGGACCACGTCCCACGCCCCTGCCATCACCAGGCTGGGCACGGCCATGCCACGCAGGTCCGCCAGCCGCACCAGCGGCTGGCCCATCATCACGCGCCACTGATCGAAGCGCCGCCGCGCACCCCCGTTGAACAAGGCCTCCAGCCCCAGCACCGCAAACCCGGCCCACAGGCCGGCGTGCACCGCGGGCCGCACCACCCCGGGCCGCCGGTTGCCGCCCATCAACACCTGCCCGGCCAGTTCCGAAGGCCGGTGCAAGGCCAACTCAAGGGCCACGTTGGCGCCGTCGGAGAATCCCACCACGCCAAACCGCCCAGCCCATCCGGTCAACCGCCGGTAGGCCGTCAACGCCCGGGCGGTATCGACCGCGAACTGGGTCAGCGACATCGGGCAGCCGCCCCGGGGGCTCAACCCGTGCCCGCGGGAATCCAGCCGGATGACGGTGAAGCCGGCCTCCACCAACCAAGGCGCCATGCCGTCGAACAACGACCGGTCCTCGCCGTTGCCGTGCAGCAGCACCACGGGCGGTCCGGAGCCTTCGATGGTGGCAGCCAGGGGCCCCAGGAAACACTCGCCCGGGCCGGTGTTGCCGCCCGATTCACTCATCGAGCGTGCCGCCCAGGCGGGCCAGGAAGATGGCCTCCGCCAGGATCGCCTTGCGCAGCATCTCCAGCGGCACCGACTCGTTGCCGGAATGGGCCCGCGAATACTGGTCCTCCACGCCCACCAACAGCACCTCGATGTCAGGGAAAACGTCCACAATCTCGTTGGCCAGCGGGATCGAGCCGCCTTGACCCAGCAGGGCCACCGGCTGCCCGAAAGCCTGCTCCAACGCCACCTGGTAGGCGCTGGCCGCCGGGCCATTGACATCGGCCACAAAGCCCTCACCCGTGGCGCCCGGCACAATCTCCAGGTGCGCCCCGAACGGAGCATGCTCCTCCAGGTGGCGGATCAGCGCGGCCTGCGCCGCCACGGCATCGGCCCCCGGCGGGATGCGCAGCGACAGTTCGGCCCGCGCCACCGGCGCAATCGTGTTGGAGGCCAGGTCAACCGACGTGGCGTCGAAGCCGATCAGCCCGATTGCCGGGTAGTGCCACAACTGCTGGGCCAGCGTGCCGGTACCCGCAAACGCAACCCCTGGCAACAGGCCCACCTCGTCCCGCACCCGTTCCGCCGGGTAGTCGAAGTCGGTCGAACCAACCGGCTCCAGGCCCGCCACGGCCACGTCCCCGGCCTCGTTGTGCAGGGTGGCGATCAGCCGGGCCAGCAGCAGCGGCGCATCCAGAATCGGCCCGCCGTACATCCCCGAATGGACGGCGTGCTCGGCGATGCGCAGCGTCACCGTCAGCGAGGTGACGCCCCGCAGCGACACCGACAAGGCCGGCACGTCCGCGCTCCAGTTGTCCGAATCGGCCACCACCACGGCATCGGCCCGCAAACGGTCTTGATGCTCCGCCAGCAGGCGGGCAAAAGTGGGCGAACCGGACTCCTCCTCGCCCTCAATGAAGACGGCCAGCCCCACCTTCAGGTCGCTGCCCAGCGCGGCCAGGGCGGCCAGGTGCACCACTACCCCGGCGCCATCGTCCGCCGCACCCCGGCCGTAGAGGCGGCCGTCCTTGACCACCGGCTGCCACGGGTCGGTGTCCCAGTCACTCGTCACCGGCTGGACGTCGTGGTGCGCGTACAGCAGAACCGTCGGGCTGCCCGCCGGCCCCGGGATACGCCCGATGACGCCCGGCCCGCCTTTGGTTCCGTCCGGCAGGGTGCCGTGCACGATGGCGACATCCGAGACGCCGACGGCGTGCAACCGGCCGGCCACGTATTCGGCCGAGCGCCCCAAGGGATCGCCCTCTTGGGGGTACGCGCTGATGGAGGGCAACCGGACCAGATCTTCCAGGACCTCGACCGCCCGGGGGAAGCCGGCTTCGACCCGCCGGCTGAGTTCCGCAATCGTCACCATGGGAAAACGGTACCTCGCTGGGCGAACGTCTTAGTGGGGACCCGAAGCCCCGGTGCGGTCCCGGGCCGGTAGGCTTAGCGGCGTGTTGCGCAAATCCAAGGCCGAGCCGGTCGCAGTAGAAGAAGAGGCCACGCCCAAATCCGGCAAGGGCCGCCCCACCCCCACCCGTAAGGAGGCGGAAGCCGCCCACAAGCGGCCTTTGGGCGGGGTGGGCACCCGGACCGCCACGGGGGCGCCGGCCGCCAAACAGACCAAGGAAGAGCGCAAGGCGGCCCGCGAAGAGGCCCGCCGCCGCTACGAACTGGCGATGCAGCGCGGTGACGAACGTTACATGCCGGCCCGCGACAAGGGCCCGGTGCGGCGCTGGGTGCGTGACTACATCGACTCACGACGGTCGTTGGGTGAATACGTCATGGTCGGCTCGCTGGTGGCGCTGCTGATTCTGATGATAGGGATGCAGGCCTTTCCGCTGGTTGCGCTCTACATGATCCTCGCCATGTACCTGCTGATCTTCGTGGTGATTGGGGACCTGATTGTCCGGTCGCGGCGGTTGAAGAAGGCGCTGATTGAGAAGTTCGGCGAGGACCGCATCGGCAAGGGCACGGTCTGGTACGGCATGATGCGCTCGATGCAGATCCGGCGCTCCCGCATGCCGAAGCCGCAGGTGGAACGCGGCCAATACCCCAAGTAGGCCGCTGGCGCTGCAGCGCGGCGGCCTCAGCCGGCTCTAAGCCGCTGAACCCGACCCGTGTCGACGAGCGCAGCGTAGGAGACGCGGCTAGCCAGCATGGCCGTGGCCGGCTTGGGTTCAGCCGCCTCTAAGCCGCTGAACCCGAGACGGCCAAAGGGGACCCTCGTAGATAAACGCCGTATAGGCCTGCACCAAGGTGGCCCCGGCCGCCAGGTAGTCGCGGACGTCATCGGGCGTCGTTATACCACCCACGCCGATGATCACCGGCCCTTCACCTAGCCGGTCCCGCAGGCGGCGCACCACCGCCAGGCCACGGGCCTTGAGCGGCGGGCCGGACACCCCGCCGGCCCCCAGGTCATGGGCCACCGTCGTGTTGACGGCCACCAGCCCGGCAAGGCCAAGGCGCACCGCCAGGTCCGCCACCGCGTCCACGTCTTCGTCGCTCAGGTCTGGGGCGATCTTGACCAAAATGGGCAGGTCATCCGGCCGGGCGGCTTCCCGCCGGCCGGCCGCCGCACCTTCCTGGGTGGCCTGGATGATCGGCTCCAGGGCTTCGACCGCTTGGAGGTCACGCAGGCCGGGCGTGTTGGGCGAGGACACGTTGATGACCATGTAGTCGGCATAGGGAGCCAGCAGTTGGGCGGCCGCCCGGTAATCCTCCGGGGCTTCGGCCGCCGGGGTGACCTTGTTCTTGCCGATGTTGACGCCCACAATCGGCTCCCAGCCGTGCCGTCCTGCCCGCAGCTTGCGCAGGGTGCGGGCGGCGGCCTCGGCCCCGTGGTTGTTGAAGCCCATGGCGTTGCGCAGCGCCCGCTGGTCCAACAGCCGCCACAGGCGTGGCTTGTCGTTGCCGGGCTGTGGGCGGCGCGTGATGGTGCCCACCTCGACAAACGAAAAACCCAACATGGTCAGCCCGCGCACCCCGCGGGCGTCCTTGTCGAAGCCGGCCGCCACGCCCAGCGGCCCGGGGAAGGTGCGGCCGAAGGCGTGCACCGGCTGGCTGCCGCGCCCGGCCCCAACCACCTTGCGCACGAGCGCCCGCAGCGGCGGCACCGCCGCCACCGCCCGGATGCCGCGGAACGCGCCGGTGTGCGCCTTTTCGGGGTCGAAGTGGACAAAGACGGCTTTGAACAAGGCGTGGTACAGCACATAGGCGAGCGTACTGGACCGCCTGGCTGCCGCCTGGTTCACATGGCGGCGCCCGGCCCGCCCAGTAGAGTTGGCTTGTGCGCTACGTGACGTTGATTCAGGCCGATCCCATGACCGTTGCGGCCGATGCCGTCCTGGTACCGGCGTTCCAGGGGTATGCTCCCGTTTTGGCCCCTGTGGTTGGGGTTGGGGCCGCCGATGCCGCCTCCGGGCCCGCCGCTGCGGCCGCACCCGCCGTGGTCGCTGCCGGCACCGTCGCGGCCGAGGCTGCCCTGGGCGACCCGGAACAGGGCTCCTTGGCCGACACCTTGGCGGCGCTGGGTTTCGAAGGTAAGGCCGGCCAGGTGGTCAAGCTGCCCACCGCCGCCCTGCCGGGCGAATGGGCCGCACCGGTGCTGGCCGTGGTTGGCCTGGGGCCGGCGCCCGATGCGACGCCGGAGCCGACCCCCCTTGACGAGATCCTGCGCCGGGCCGCTGCCGCCGGGGTGCGCGCCCTGGCCGGCACCAACACGGTTGGCCTGGCCTTCGGTTACGACCAGCCAGGCCAGTTGTATGCCATTGCCTTGGGCGCCCGGCTGGGCGCCTACCAGTTCACCGAGTATCTGCGCCCCGACAAGTTGGCGCCGGCCCGGTTGCTGCTGGCCGTGGCCACGGCCGGCGGCAAGCCGACCAAGGAACAGGACGCTGCCGTCAACCGCGCCACCTCGGTGGCGCACGCCGTGCGGGACGCCCGCGACCTGGTCAACCTGCCGGCCGGTGATCTCAGCCCCCTCCAGGTGGCGGATAAGGCCAGGGCTATCGCCAAGTACGCCGGGCTGAAGGTGCGCGTTATTGAAGGCAAGGACCTGGCTGAATACGGCGGCATTATCGCCGTGGGCCAGGGCTCCGCCAACCCACCGTGCCTGGTCAAGGTGCAGTACTCCCCCAGCGGCGCCAAGACCCACATCGCGCTGGTGGGCAAGGGCATCACGTTCGATTCCGGCGGCCTGTCGATCAAGACGGCCACTGGCATGTCGACCATGAAGACCGACATGGCCGGCGCGGCGGCGGCTTTGGGTGCCATCCGGGCGGCGGCCCGCCTGGGCCTGAAGGTCAAGGTGACGGCCTACCTGGCCCTGGCCGAAAATATGCCTTCGGGCAGCGCCACCCGGCCGGGCGACATCATCACCATGAAGGACGGCCACACGGTAGAGGTGCTGAACACGGATGCGGAGGGTCGCCTGGTGCTGGCGGACGCCATCACCGAAGCGAAGGCGGACAAGGTCGACGCGATTGTGGACATCGCCACCTTGACCGGCGCCCAAATCGTCGCCTTGGGCCACCGGGTGGCGGGCGTGATGGGTACGCCGGCTGAACGGGACGCCATCGTGCAGGCCGCCGGCGTGGCGGGTGAACCGATGTGGCCCATGCCGCTGCCGGAACACCTGAAGTCCGGCCTGGAGACCGCGGTGGCGGACCTGGCTAACGTCAACTTGAAGGAGCGTTCCGGCGGCATGGCGGTGGCGGGGCTGTTCTTGCGGGAGTTCGTGGGTGAAACGCCGTGGGCGCACCTGGACATTGCCGGCCCGGCCTTTAACGAGGGCGAACCCTATGATGACGTGCCGGCCGGCGGCACCGGTTTCGGGGTCCTGACCCTGGTGGCCTACCTGCAATCCAAGTCCGCCTAGACGCCCCCACCCCCTCCGCCCCCAAACTTCCTCGCGAGAGTACGGTTATGTAGATCTCTCGATGTCGAGCTATTGCGTTTGTGCAGGTCACAGCGCTGCCCAATTTTGTTGGAGCTACATAACCGTACTCTCGCGAGGAATGAGGAGTGGGAGAGGGGGCTAGCGGCGCTTGGCTTCGCGGCGCCGGGCCTCATCCCAGTCCCGCATGCGCTGAGGGTAGCCGGTGAAGTTGACGTCGTAAACGGGAATTCCCAGGTCAGCCGCCATCTGCCGGGCCACGCGGGCGTCCGCCACCTTGCGCCTGGTCCACTCCCCCGTGGTGGCGATCAGCAGCAGCGTGGTTTGGATCTGGTTGGTGGGCGGTTCGATGTACGCCTCCACGCCCACCCGCGTGGCGACGAACTGCCGCAAATGATCAAGGGCTTCGTTCTGGGCCGCCCGGCTGACGGGGGCGGTGCCGGGGGCCTTCTTGCGACGGAACAAGCTCACGCGCCAAGACTAACGTCCAAGGGACGGAAGGGACACGCCAAGGCCCCGCAAACATGCCAAGATAGTGTCTTGAAAACCCCAAGAGTTTCCTAACCGCGGCCCGCTGCGACCCGCGGCGGCCTGGCAGACAGAGGTGAAGCTAACGGTGTCATTCGACGTGGTAGTTCTGGGCGGCGGCAGCGGCGGCTACGCCACGGCCCTGCGCGGCGCCCAACTGGGCTTGAACGTGGCCCTGATCGAGGCGGACAAGGTGGGCGGCACCTGCCTGCACCGCGGCTGCATCCCCACTAAGGCGATGCTGCACGCCGCCGAAGTGGCCGATGCCGTCCGCGAAGCCGGCAAGTTCGGCGTCGGTGCGCAGTTGACCGGGGTGGACATGACCCAGGTCAACGCCTTCAAACAGGGTGTGATCGACCGGCTGTATAAGGGCCTGACCGGCCTGGTGTCCGGCCGCGGTGTCACCCTGATTGAAGGCTGGGGCACCCTGGTGGCAGCCAACGCCGTCCAAGTCGGTGACCAGCGGATAGAGGGCAAACATGTGGTGTTGGGCACGGGGTCCTACGCCCGGTCCATCCCTGGGGTGGAGATCGGCGGCCGGGTCATCACCTCGGACCAGGCGCTGCAGATGGACTACGTGCCACAGAACCCGGTGGTGCTGGGCGGCGGGGTGATCGGCCTGGAGTTCGCCTCGGTCTGGACCTCGTTTGGTGCCAAAGTGCAGATTGTCGAAGGCCTGCCGCGGCTGGCCCCCAATGAGGACGAAGCCGTGTCCAAAGCCTTGGAGCGGGCCTTCCGCAAGCGCGGCATCGGCTTCAAGACCGGCGCCATGGTGGCTGAGGTGTTCCAGGACGAAAACTCGGTCACGGTCAAGCTGCAGAATGGTGAGACGGTCTCTGGCGACATTCTGCTGGTGGCAGTGGGCCGCGGCCCGCGCACGGCCGACCTGGGCTACGAGGCCCAAGGCTTGCCGATGGACCGGGGCTTCGTGCTGACGGATGACCGCCTGCGCACCGGCGTGGGCAACGTCTGGGCGGTCGGTGACATTGTGCCTGGCCTCCAACTGGCCCACCGCGGCTTCCAGCAGGGCATCGCCGTGGCGGAGCGCATCGCCGGCCTGAACCCGCCGCCGCTGATCGAAGCCAACATCCCGCGCGTCACCTACTGCGAACCGGAGATCGCGTCGATCGGCCTGACGGAGGCGGCGGCCAAGGCGGCCTACGGCGAGGACGCCATCGAGACGGTGGAATACAACCTGGCCGGCAACGGCAAGTCCCAGGTGCTCCAAACCCAAGGCTTCGTCAAGGTGGTCAGCCTGAAGGGCGGCCCGGTGCTGGGTATGCACATGCTGGGCAGCCGGGTGGGCGAGCTGGTGGGCGAGGCTCAACTGATCGTCTCCTGGGAGGCCCACCCCAGCGACGTGGCCGAACTGGTCCACGCCCACCCCACACAGGACGAAGCCATCGGCGAGGCCTTCATGGCCCTGGCCGGCAAGCCCCTTCACGCCCACGCCTAAGAGTCCATAAGGAAAGAAGGAATCATGTCGCAGCCAGTGCCGATGCCGGCCCTTGGTGAATCCGTCACGGAAGGTACCGTCACCCGGTGGCTCAAGGCCGTGGGTGACACGGTGGCGGTGGACGAACCCATCGTCGAGATCTCCACCGACAAGGTGGACACCGAGTTGCCCTCCCCCGTGGCGGGCGTCCTGCTGCAGATCCTGGTGGCGGAAGACCAAGTGGCGCAGGTGGGCGACATTTTGGCTCAGGTGGGCGAACCGGGTTCGGTGCCCGATGCCGCCCCCGCCGCTCCGGTTGAGGCGCCGCCTGCGGCACCTGAGCCGGCGGCGCCGGTGCCCGATGCCGCCCCGGCACCCCAACCTGTGGTGGCGCCGGAGCCTGTGGTCGCCGCGCCTGTGGTTGAACCCGAACCCGCCCCGGCGCCATCGGCGGCCGCGCCTGAACCCGAACCCGCCCCGGCGGCATCGGGCACCGAGCCCGGCTACGTCACCCCGCTGGTGCGCAAACTGGCGGCCGAAACCGGTGTGGACCTGTCCACGGTGGTGGGCACCGGCGTGGGCGGGCGGCTGCGGCGCGAGGACGTGCTGGCGGCGGCGGCCCCAGCTCCGGCCCCTGCCGCGCCGGTGGCCCCCGTGGCCCCAGCCCCGGCCGGCGGCGACCCGCGTCTGCCGCGGCTGCGCTCCATGACGGCCGAACGTGAACTGCAAGACGCCCGCGTGGTGCAGCGGACCTCCGTGGCGGAGGTCGATGTCTCCACAGTGGTGGCCGCCATCGGGCGGGCTAAGGAAGCCTTCCGCCAGCGCGAGGGCATCGAACTGACCGTGGCAGCCTTCTACGCCAAGGTGACGGTCGAAGCGTTGAAAGCTAACCCGGTGTTCAACGCCGCCATCATCGACGACGACATCACGTACTACGCGCAAGAGAACCTGGCCGTGACGGTGCCGACGGCGGCGGGGGCGGTTTCGGCCGTCATCGGGAACGCGGGCACGCTGGCGCTGGTGGGCATGGCGCACGCGCTGGCCGCGGTGACGGCTCGTGCCCAGGGCGGTGCCCTGCTGCCGGACGACCTGCTGGGCGGCACCTTTACGCTGACCAGCCCGGCCAGCCCAGACGTGATGCTGGAGTATCCGGTGGTGGACCCGCCACAGGTGGGCATCTTGTCGATGGCCCAGCCGCGCAAACGGGCTGTGGTGGTGGGCGACGGCATCGCCATCCGGTGGACCAGTTTCGTGTCGCTGAGCTATGACCCGCGGTTGTTGGATTCGTCCGATGCCGGTGCGTTCCTGGGGCACATTAAGGACCGCCTGGAGGGCTCTACCTGGGAGACCGAGCTGGGGCTGTGACCTGGGCTGCCTCTGTTGTTCAGTAGAATTGGGGATCATGGCATCGAAATCCCCGGCAACCGATCCTTGGGCTGAACCACAACCCACCGGCCTGAAGGGCAAGCGGGCAGCCAAGAAGGCTGCCAAGGCGGCGAAGGAAAAGAAGACCCGCTGGTACAAGCAGATCTGGCAGGTCTACAAGATGACCGCCAAACAAGAGCCGCTGATCTGGGTCAAGATGCTGATCATCGCCGTGGTGGTGATTGGCGCCTTTGCGCTGTTCGGGGCGTTTGTCTGGAAGGGCCACGTCATCTACCTGACGGTCATCTCGGTGCCGATGGCGGCCCTAGGCATGATGATCCTGTTGGCCAGGCGGGCCCAGCGGGCCGCCTACAAGCAGATCGAGGGCCAACCAGGCGCGGCCTATGCGGCCTTGGGGCAGATCCGGCGTGGTTGGACCACTGAGGAGCAGCCGGTGGCGGTTGACCCGCGGGGTCAGGACATGATCTTCCGCACCCTGGGGCGGGGCGGCATCGTGCTGGTTGGTGAAGGCGACCCGGGCCGGCTGGCGAAGATGTTCAAGAAGGAAGTGCAGAAGCTGAACCGGGTCGCTCCTGGCGTGACCGTCATTGAACTGGTGGTTGGCGACGAGAAGGACCAGGTGCCAATTGCCAAGCTGGCCTCGAAGGTGCAGCGCCTGCGGCCGGTCCTGTCCAAGGCCGAGCTGGCCGTCGTGGCACAACGGCTCCGGTCCTTGGGTGGGTTGAACCTGCCCATCCCCAAGGGCGTGGACCCGATGCGCGTCCGCCCCGACCGCAAGGCCATGCGCGGCCGCTGATTCTCCTCGCCTCACGTCATCCCGGCCTCGCTTCACGTCATCCCGGCCGAAGAGCCGGGATCTTGCAGTGCCCGATGGCGCCCAGTCGGACATGCGGAGAGACTTTCGGTTGTTCCAGCACCCGTCGAACCCGATCCGGCCTGGTTGACTACCGAAAGTCTCTCCGCCTGGGGTGCGGCGTTACAGGAGGTTACAGGAGACGGTGCCGGCTCTTTGGCGCAGACCTGGTGGTTCGCATCGCTGCTCGAGTCGATGACGCTGTGGACAAGCCGCCTGACCTGTGCGGTTGACGCTCCCGTTTGCGACTGGCAGCATCCTAGGCACGAACCGCTCGATAGCAACCGACTAAGCCCCTGGGAGGTGCAGGCGTCGTGATGGCAGGCCGGCCTGGTGATGTCAGCGCGGCAGTGGAGTGCCGGGACGTGAGCTTTGCCTACGGCCGCACCGAAGTGCTGCAGGGCATCAACCTGACAGCCGGCGGTGGCATCACGGGCCTGCTGGGACCGAACGGGGCCGGCAAGTCGACCCTGTTGGAGATTCTGGCCACGGTCAAGGCGCCCAAGACGGGTACCGTCCAAGTGGCCGGGGTCGAGGCGAGCGGCGGATCGAACATCAAGGCGATCCGCCGCCGCCTGGGCTACTTGCCGCAGCGCTTCGACCTGATGATGTGGTCAAGTTGCCGCCGCAATGTGGCCTACGCGGCCTGGTGCAACGGAGTAGATCCAGATCAGGCCGATGACGCCGCCCTCGCCGCCCTGGCTGCGGTCGACCTGGCGGATCGCCGCGACGTCAGGGCAGGGGCACTATCGGGTGGCCAACGGCAACGGCTGGGCATCGCCTGCGCCATCGCCCACCGCCCGGCAGTGCTGCTGTTGGATGAGCCAACCGTGGGCTTGGACCCTGGCCAGCGCCTGGAAATCAGAGACCAGTTGCGCCAATACGCCGCCGACGCCTGCGTGCTGGTGTCCACCCACATTGTTGAAGACCTGGCGGTGGTGGCGTCCAGCGTGGTGGTGATCAACCACGGCGAACTGAGCTATCAAGGCACGGTTGAAGGCCTGGCGGCGGACCAATCCGAAGTGGATTCTCGTTTCCAAAGCCCCTTGGAGGCGGGTTACCTGGCTCACCTGCGGCGGAGCGAGAAGTGAGCCAACTGCCCGCAGTTGCAGCGGCACCCACGGGCCGCACTTTCCGCCCGGTCAGATGGGGGGAACTGGCAGTCCTAGCTGCGGTCGTCGCCCTGGTGTCGTTTGGAGTTACCGCCTCTCAGTTAACCGACTGGGGACCTTCACTGTGGACTATCACTTCGGCCGACTTCCGCCAGGTTCAAGCTATCGCCGGCCCCCTGATCGCTGCCTGGCTGGCCTTCAGCGCACGCTTGCGTTTCACGGCGGCCTGCGGGCGAGTCCCGGGGCGTGGCTATGCCAGCATCACAATCAACCACTTGGGCCGACTATGGCTGGCCGCTGCAACCGGGCTGGTCGTTGGGCTGCTCCCCGTGGTGATCCGCACCGCCTTAAGGGCAACCGCGGGTGGCCCGGATTGGTTGGTGATCGTTTCGGGTTTGGCCCAAACTGCGGCCTGGGCCGCCTGCGGCTACCTGGTCGGCGCGGTTCTGCGCTACCCGTATTCGGTTGCATTAGCCCTGCTCGGGTCCCTGGCGTTGGTGTTCTTGCTGGCCGGACTCGGCTACGAGGCCGGGGGCGGCGAATGGCGGATTCTGGCGCCGTGGTGGAATGAGGAGGTCTATTTCGCGGAGCACGAACTGCCCGCAGTGTCGGCTTTCCGCTGCTTGGAGTGGTTGGCCCTGGCCGGCGCTTGCGCCTGGGCATTGTCCTGGCTGGATGAACGCAGCCAGGGCCGATGGCGCAGGCTGGGCCAGGCGGCCGTGGCGTTCGTGGCACCCGCGGCCCTGATGGCCGGCGGCCTGGCGGTCAATCCTTGGGTGTTCGCCGATGACGACCAAGCTTCAGTCGAGTGCGTCACCTTGACTAGTGGCTCCAACCTTTGCCTATACCAGGAGGCCTCCGATCTACTACCGCTGGCGCAGGAAGCGGTCGATGGCGTCATCGACCAGTTCGGTGACGCCGCCCTCAAGGCCGATTTCGGACCTGACTGGGTGTTGAGCCACAGACGCGGCGACAGCCAAGCGACGGTGCGTGAATTGGTCCAGGGCAACTATGTTGGCGCTGCCGTCTTCGGGGAGACGAGCTGCGCTTTGCCGGATGGCACGCCAACCGATGCCAGCCAACTCCAGTCAAACGTCTACTCGTCGGTCACCGGCCGCCTGGCCGGCCAGGAACAGGTCTTCTTCGAAGGCGCAGAAGACACTGCGATGGTCCGCCTGGCCACCATGACCGACGCCGAACTCAAGGCCTGGCTAACCACCAACGGACCAGCCCTGCGAGCCTGCCAACTGACGGATGTCGAGTAGCCGATGAGGCTTGGGCACTTGTCCCGCTACTTCAGCGGCCGTGCACCCTTCTGGGTGCTGCTAGCTATCTGGCTCGCGGCAGCTTTGGCTTCGGCCAGGCTGTGGGGCACCGGCATCAGCTTCTTCGGCATCGAAGACGGCTACCAACGGTCGATGTCGGCCAAGGAGGCTCTCGATGGCGTCGCCATGCTCGCGTCCGCCTGGTGCCTGGTTCCTCGGATGGCAACCTGGGAGGCCAGCGGCGGGTCCCGGCCCAAGAAGGCCGGCGGCCTGGCGCTTGGCCTGACCGCAGCCCTGGGCGCAGCCAGCAACGTAGGCGTGGTCTACCTGTTTCCATGGCTGCCGAACTGGCTGGCCCCAGCCTGGGATGAGTCGAACGGCCCGGCAGACTTCTGGGTAGTCGACTCCTGGCTACCAACCATCACCCGGATCTCGCTGGTCGACATGCTCCTGATGGGCGCTCTAGCCTTCATGGCCATCGGCCTGCTCGGCCGGGTGGTCGGCTCGATCGCCTGGCTGGTGGCCTATACAGGGTTGATCTGGCTCCAAGGAGTCGAGTCCGTCTGCGGCCGCTCCCCCTACGGCTATTGCCTGGGAGCCGACTTCGACCCGGGCTGGTGGCAGTGGGCCGGCGCCGCGGCGGCCTGGATGCTGGCCATTCTCGTCTGGACCCGCACCGGCGGCAACGAACGGCTCACCCGCGGCAGGGCTCTGGGCTGGGCCGGAAACCAGGTCGTAACACGAAGGTCACGGCGGGGTCACGGTGTCCCCCTAGGTTAACGGTGTTCCATCGCCGAACACTGACCCAAGGAGACAAATTGTTCACCACCCCAGAAGAGGCCGTTGCTTTCGTCCGCGGCGAGGGTGTGGAGTTTGTTGACATCCGCTTCTGCGATCTACCAGGCGTGATGCAGCACTTCACCATCCCGGCCAAGGCCTTCACGGAGGACGTCTTCGCCGACGGCCTCATGTTTGACGGTTCTTCGATCCGCGGCTTCCAGCAGATCCACGAATCAGACATGAAGCTGATGCCGGACGTGAAGACGGCTTTCGTTGACCCGTTCCGCAAGCGCAAGACGCTGGTGATCAACTTCTCCATCGTGGACCCGTTCACGGGCGAAGCGTATTCACGCGATCCGCGCAACGTGGCCGCCAAGGCCGAGGCCTACCTGGCTTCGACCGGCATTGCGGACACCGTCTACTTCGCCCCCGAGGCCGAGTTCTACATCTTCGACGACGTCCGCTACACCACCAACGAACACGAGTCGTTCTACTACATCGACTCGCAAGAGGCCGTGTGGAACATGGGCCGCGATGAGGGCCCCAACCAGGCCTACAAGACCCGCATCAAGGGCGGCTACTTCCCGGTGCCGCCGTCGGATCAGATGGCTGACCTGCGTGATGACATGACCGCCTACCTGGCCGCTTCAGGCCTGGAGCTGGAGCGGGCGCACCACGAGGTGGGCACGGCCGGCCAGCAGGAGATCAACTACCGCTTCTCCACGCTGCTGCACGCGGGTGATGACTTGATGAAGTTCAAGTACATCATCAAGGAGACGGCCTTCCTGGCCGGCAAGACGGTCACCTTCATGCCGAAGCCGATCTTCGGCGACAACGGCTCGGGCATGCACTGCCACCAGTCGCTGTGGCTGGACGGCCAGCCGTTGTTCTTCGATGAGCGCGGCTACGGCGGCCTGAGCGATCTGGCCCGCTGGTACATCGGCGGCCTGCTGCATCACGCTCCCGCGGTGCTGGCTTTCACCAACCCCACGGTCAACTCGTACCACCGCCTGGTGCCGGGCTTCGAGGCGCCGGTCAACCTGGTGTATTCGCAGCGTAACCGCTCGGCCTGCATCCGCATCCCGGTGACTGGCTCCAGCCCCAAGGCTAAGCGCATCGAGTTCCGCGTGCCGGATCCCTCGTCCAACCCGTACCTGGCCTTCTCGGCCCAGTTGATGGCCGGCCTGGACGGCATCCGCAACCGGATCGAGCCGCCGGAGCCGGTGGACAAGGACCTGTACGAGCTGCCCCCGGCGGAGCACGCCCTGATCAAGCAGGTGCCGGGCTCGCTGCCCGAGGTCTTGGCCGCCCTCGAGGCCGACCATGACTTCCTGACCGAGGGCGACGTCTTCACGCCGGACCTCATCTCCACCTGGGTCGAGTACAAGCGCAGCCGCGAGGTTGATCCGCTGCGCCTGCGCCCGCACCCGCACGAGTTCGAGCTGTACTACGACATCTAAGCCGTAGTCACGCCCCAATGGGGGGCGGCCGGCCGGGTTTCCGGTCTGGCCGCCCTTCGTTGTTTAAGTTCCCGATGCCGCCCGCCCGACTGGGCGGCGGTAGGTGCCCGATGCCGCCCGTTCACCTGCGCGCCTACCCCTAGACTTGGGTGCAGGAACCGCCAGCTATGTCCCCATCGAGCCAGGAGCCGCCGCCAATGCCGCACGCGCAGCGCCAGAACCCTGAAATCGGCCATGTCTCGAGGCCCGGCTATGGCGTAGCCGAAGGCCATGAACCGACGGGTGCGAGCGCCATCTGGCATCGGGCCACCCCGCCGGCCTGGCTGTGGCGGGCCTGTCTGACTGTGGCCTTGGTCGCCATCGGCGCCTTGTTGGCCTGGCAGGTCGTGTCGCAACTGTTCGACCTGATCATGCTGCTGGTCTGCGCCCTGTTCGTCTCCCTGGCTATTGAGCCGCCGGTCAACTGGCTGGTCAAGCGTGGTTGGCGGCGCGGCTTGGCCACCGGCGCGGTGATGGTTGCGGTGCTGGCGGCGTTCGGTGCTGCGGCGGCGGCGCTGGGCCAGATGTTCGTCAGCCAGATGATCCAACTGGTCAAGCAGATACCGCACATGTATGAGCAGGTGGCGGACTGGGCCACCAAGCACTTCGACGTCGATATTCCGACCCAGAACGAGGCGCTGACCCAACTGGCCAGGAACTGGGGCAACAACTTGGCGGGCACGGCCTGGGCGGCCGGCACCACGTTGTTCTCGGCCTTGATTTCGGCGCTTGGCCTGTTGTTGTTGGTGTTCTATTTCTCGGCCAGGGGGAAGGACTTCCGGGCGGCCATTTGCGCCCCGCTGCGCCCAAGACAGCAGATGATCGTGCTGCACGTGTGGGCCACGGCGCAGGACAAGACGGCCGGCTACATCGCCTCGCGTGTCATCTTGGCGCTGATCAATGCCACCGCCACCGCCATCTGCCTGATGATTGTGCGCGTGCCGTATGCGCTGCCGCTGGCGCTGTTCTGCGGCGTGGTGTCGCAGTTTGTGCCCACGGTGGGCACCTACCTGGGCGGCGCCGCGCCGGTGCTGTTTGCCCTGGTGCAGTCCCCGGTGCGCGGGCTGATTGTGTTGGCCTTCATCATCGCCTACCAGCAGGTGGAGAATTTCTTGCTGGCTCCCAAGCTGACGTCGAAGACGATGGAGATCAACCCGGCGGTGGCGTTCATCTCGGTGATTGCCCTGGGCACGGTGTTGGGCCCGATGGGCGCGTTCCTGTCGCTGCCGTTGGTGGCCACCTTGCAGGCCGTCATCTCCACCTATATCAACCGCTACGAGTTGATCGATGACGCCCTGTTGCGCGAGGATCCGCCACCGCCTCACCACCCGCGGCCGGAACCTGACCGGCCGGTGGCGCGGCCGGCCGATCCGGCGCACACCAAGAGCCCGGACGAGGTGCTGGGCGATCTGCCCACGGAGGCCACCGGCTCGGCGGGCCTGCCGGCCGGCCTGCCGGCCGCCTCGGCTTTCGGCTCACTGCGACCCGCCGCGCGCGTGGGGGACTTGTCCCCATCGCGCGCCGTTTTTCTTCTCGATATGGTGATCAAGCGTTGATCCTCCGCCACGGAGACACCCCGCACAGTGGTTCAACGCAAAGACGTGGGCCGATCCCACCTGCCACGGCCCATTTGGCTGCCCTTCCTGCCCGCTACCTCGGGGCAGGAGGGGCAGCCCCCGTTTAAGGCTTTCCTCGCACACCCCCAACCCCACTAGAGTTGAACCATGCGCCCCGCCGCCAAGGCCTACCTGCCGCCCGCCGTCCTGGGCTTCACTTCGGGCGTCCTGGTGTTGTGCGTTGTCCTGGTGGTGGCCCTGTTTACCGCCCCCGCAAGCGGTCCGGCCACGGCGGCCGGCGCCAGCGGCTCGCCATCGGGCACTGTGGTGGCCGGCCCCACTGCGGCCGATGGCGCCACTACCGCCGGGCAGACCGGCAGCGGTCAGGCGGTGGAGGCCACAGGCTCGGGCGACGAAGGCGCGGACGGCTCCACCGAAGGCACCGAAGGCAGCGGCACTGAGGCAACCGACAAGCCCGATGACGGTTCCACCGACGGCGGTGACGGCACCACCGACGGCTCCGGTACCAGCGGTGAAACGCCACAGCCCGAAGGCCAGACCGACGGCGCCACGCCCACCACGGACCAAACCAAGGAAGCCGACCAGACGCCTACCGCCACGGCCGCCGACACGGCCAAGGCCACGTCATTGGCCACCCCCACGGCGACACAGGCCACCCAGTCAACCGCCACCAATGGGGCCACTTCATCGTCTACTCCCACCGCCCAGGGGGTGGATGAAACCCTGATGTGCGCCTACCTGACGTTTGTCATCATGCCGGACCCGGAAGACCCAACCTGGGCTCACGCCTTCCGCCTGGGTGCCACGGTGGCGCCGGCCGATTTGGCGGCGGACCTGATCTACGTGGCGGACACCATGGATGCGGCCGAGGCCCAGGGCTTGGGCCCGGGCAGCCCGTATGAGAACTACTCGGATGAGTTCACCGAGAAGGCGGGCCGTGTCATGTCCGTGATCGAGGGCTGCCTGACCGAATAGGGCACCTCCAGTAGAGGAACCAATTCAGCCTCTGGCAAATCAACTGGCTTTCGGCCGATAGCTATGTAAGCTGGACCGCGACATCAGGCCCCGTCTCACACCGGATGCCTGCCTGCCATTCTTCCCCAACAGTCCTGCCCGGTATGGGCGCGCCGGTCCCATGGCCGCCGCTCCCCCGCCGGTCTTGAAGGAGGTCCCATGCGCCAAGCTCACCGGCGCATCGTTGCCATCGCCCTGTCACTGGCGTTCGCCGCCGGCGGCAGCCTCACGGCGTCATCCCACAACGCTGCCGAAGCGGCCGGCGGGTCTTGGATCATCGACAACTCGGTGGGCACCCGCATTCTGCCGGATTATGGCGCCGGCTGGTGCTCCAATGGCACCACCTATAGCGGCGATTCACCAACCCAAAAGCAGTCCTGTGAAACGGCCGGCTCCACTTGGGTCTATTCGCTGACCGACAATTCGGCGGGCAGTTTCAACCGCACCTATGCCATGGTGACGGACCCGGTCTGCTGGGTCACCGCCGGCCCGGAGACATTCAGCCTGGACGGGGTGAGCCAGGCCGGCTGCGCCGGGCTGACCACCAACTGGCACGGGACCACCAGCGCACCCCAGTGCGATATCACCGTTGGCACCTTGACCGTGGCCCGGGCTATCCAACAGCCCGCCTGTGCCGCCGTCAGTACCCGTTGGGGCCAGCCGGCCAACTTCGTGGCCCATGACTTCACCTATCAGGTCAAGGATGCCGCCGGCAACAACGTCATCACCACCGCCACCAAGACGGGCACCGCGGGTGCCACGGACCTACTGAGCGGCGCCACGGTGGACAGCACGTACTACGAGCCGGTGTGGCAGGGCTGGACGACCTGCTCGGACGGCAGCAACGTCTACAACACCGCCTGCCCGGACGGGCAGGCTCCGGCCTACTACTACCGGGGTGGCGGTGCCTCCGGGCTGTTGACCCTGCCCCGCTACGACGGCATGATCTACGGTTTTGCGGGTGCCGAAATCGCCGGGCAGATCGAGGCCGACGTCAACACCCATGACACGGAAAGCGGCACCAATTCCCTGGTTCAGCCACTTGCCATCAACGTGGACCAGCCCAGCTCCTACACCACCGCCGCCAGCGTGCTGGGCGCCTCCACCACGGTCAGCACCCAGAACGGCTTGGATACGGTGGCCACCAGCGAGGTGGACAAGTCCATCACGGTGCTAATCACCCCCCAGGCCACCACCGCCGGGCGCTACACCACCGCCTTCTACACCCAAGACTGGATGTACTGGGGCTCCGAAGCCCGTGACCAGTCCAACGCCTCGGCCGCCAAGTGGACCACCGACGACCCGTTGACCAACCCGGAGAACCCGACCTTCCAGGCTTCGCAACTGGTGACCGAAACCAACCCGGACGGCAGCACGGCCGTCGCCGCACTGTATGGCACGGCATCGGACAACGACGGCCTGATCTGGCTGGGCGGCCTGGGTCGCGGGGGTGCCAATACCCCGTACTACCTAGCCAATACGAACCAGGCGACCAGGGCGTACGCCCTCAACTCGGCCTGCGCCAACACCTACTACGTGGCCGATGACGTCAAGTTGCGTTTCGCCTACCCGGCCGGCAAGGAGCAAGAGCCGGTTGAGCACTACTACTACCCCATCGCGTTGTACCAGGACACCGGTCAGCCGCTCTACAGCACCGGCAGTAACGACGGCGCCGGGGTGTATGACTACAACTGCGGCTTGTCGCTGTACGGCGACCAGAGCGACAATTCCGGCGCCATGGCGCCGTGGGACCAGCCGTTTGTGCGTACTGTGGGTACTGCCGCCGGGGATGGTTGGACCTATGACCGGGCGGCCGCCACCACCGACGTGTCGGACCGGGCCAAGGAATCCAACCTGCACCCGGGCGACCAGTTGCCCACCACACAGGTCGGCTTCATCTCCAACGGCGAGGATTCGGGCACCCTGCCCGGGGCTTCGGCCGCCAGCGTGGGCGAGGCCGACACCAGTACCACCGGCTGGCGGGACAACGTTGGCGCAGACATTGTGCCCGATCCATCCGTGGCCGTACTGGTCGATTCGCTGGGCCGGGCCCCGGCCGATCCCTATGACGACCCCCAGTATTGGTA
>JAISSX010000016.1 GCA_031272885.1 Bifidobacteriaceae bacterium
CATGGGTGACAGCGTCACCCATGTTACACGGAACCGTCCCCAGTAACCCCGTCACCCATGTTACACGGAACCGTCCCCAGTAACCCCGTCACCTATGTTACACGGAACCGTCCCCAGTAACCCCGTCACCCATGTTACACGGAACCGTCCCCAGTAACCCCGTCACCCATGTTACACGGAACCGTCCCCTGTGACCTTTCGCGAAGTAAGGGCGCTACTCGTCGGCGGCGTCGGTGGGGGCCGCGTCGGTTGGCTCGGCGTCGGCTGGAGGTGGCGGGACGGGCAGATCGGGGGCCAGGCCGGCCTCGACCTCGGGCTCGAAGGCCCGGCCCGAACCGGTGCCCGCCTGGGTCGCGTCCGAGGTGGCCTGCTCGGCCGCACCTTGGGCCCGCCGCAGCGCCTCGGCCGGGTCCTCCAGCGCCATCTCGCCGAAAGCCATCTTGGCCAGCGCCTTGGCCGCCGCGCTACCGCCGCCCTTCTTGGGCGCACCGGCGCCGTCAACACCGCCAAAGGCGACACCCAAACCCTCCAGCGCAGCCGTGAACTCGGCCGGCACAATCCACAGCTTCGAAGCCGGGCCCTGGGCAATCTGCGGCAACATCTGCAGATACTGGTAGGCCAGCAGCTTGGGATCGGCGTCACCCTCGTGGATGGCCTCGAACACCTGCAGAATGGCGCGCGAGTCACCCTGTGCCTTCAGGATGGCGCTCTGCGCCTCGCCCTCGGCCCGCAGGATGGCCGCCTGCTTCTCGCCCTCCGCCGTCAGGATCTGGGACTGCTTGATGCCCTCGGCGGTCAGGATGGCGGCGCGGCGGTCTCGCTCGGCCCGCATCTGCTTCTCCATCGAATCTTGCACCGAGGCCGGCGGATCGATCGCCTTCAGTTCCACCCGGTTGACGCGGATGCCCCACCGGCCAGTGGCCTCGTCCAGCACCCCACGTAGCTGGCCGTTGATCTGGTCGCGGCTGGTCAGCGTCTGCTCCAAGTCCATCGAGCCGATTACGTTACGCAGCGTGGTCACGGTCAGTTGCTCGATGCCGGTGATGTAGTTGGCGATCTCATAGACCGCCGCCACCGGGTTGGTCACCTGGAAGTAGATCACCGTGTCGATCGACACCACCAGGTTGTCGGATGTGATGACCGGCTGGGGCGGGAACGACACCACCTGTTCACGCAGGTCAACCGCGGCCCGCACCCGGTCCACGAAGGGCCACAGCAGGTGGATGCCGGCGTCCATGGTGCGGTTGTAGCGGCCCAGCCGCTCTACCAGCATGGCAACGGTCTGCGGCACAATCCGCACCGCCTTCTTCAACACCACCACCACGAACAGGACCAGGGCCACCAGCACAACCAGGCCCACCACCCGGCCAGCCGTCCAATACGACGAGTCGGACATACCGGCTGCCAGCACTACCATTTCTCTCTCCTTAGACCTGCGTTATGACCTGCTTCGGACCTGCGCTCAGATAAACTTCAGCCCGCCTGGGCCTGGGCCTTGGGCCGCACCACGGCGGTAGCGCCGTCGATGGCGCTGACCTCAACAAATGAACCGGCCGGCACTGAACCGACACCGCCTTCGATGCGGGCCGTCCAGACCTCGCCCTCAAGCTTGACCCGGCCGCCGGTGGCCGTCACTGCCGTCACCGTGACGGCTTCGCGGCCCACCAGCGCGGCGGCGCCGGTTTGCGGCTCGCCATCGCCCTTGCGCTTCAGGTGCGACAGCATGAACGGACGCACCGCCGCGAGCATGATGATCGAAACCACCACGAAGACAATGACGCAGACCCACCAAACGGCGCCGAAAGCGGCGGCCACGCACGCACCCAGGGCGCCCACGGCCAGCATCAGGAAGGTGAAATCAACCGTCATCACCTCGACCAGGCCAAGCACGAAGGCTCCACAAAGCCACCACAACCATTGCATCTGTCAAGCCTCCTAGCGCGGGGTGCCGCCTGCCACCTACCAGGGTACCGGCATCGGCCACCACTCGGCATCGGCCACCACTCGGCAGCGCTGCCCACCGCCGCCTAGATGCGGCAGGCGTGAATCTGCGTCACCAAGATGGCCCTGGCACCCACGGCGTAAAGCTGGTCCATCAGCTGGTTGGTCGAGTGAGCCGGCACCATGGCCCGCACCGCCACCCACATCTTGTCATGCAACGGCGACACCGTGGGGCTCTCCAGCCCGGGCGTGATCGACACCGCCCGCTCCACCGCGCTGATCGGCACGTCGTAGTCCATCAGCACGTACTGCGAGGCCACCAGCACGCCCTGCAGGCGCCGGGTCAGGACCTCGAAACGCTCTTCCTCTTCCACCGGCTGGTCGCGCCGGATCAGCACCGCCTCGCTGGTCAACAGCGGTTCGCCGAACACGGCCAGCCCGGCCGCCCGCAGCGTGGTGCCGGTAGACACGACATCGGCGATGGCGTCCGCCACCCCAAGCTGGATGGCGCTCTCCACCGCGCCGTCCAGCCGCACCACCGTGGCGCTAACGCCCTTCGACTGGAGGTAGTTATCCACCAGGATCGGATAGGACGTGGCCACCCGCTTGCCGCCCAGATCCTCCACCCGGGTAACCGTGTCGGCCGGCGCGGCGAAGCGGAAGGTCGAGCCGCCGAAGCCCAAGGGCAGGTGCTCGCGCGCCGCCGCTCCCGAATCCAGCAGCAGGTCACGGCCGGTGATGCCACAATCCACCGTGCCGGCGCCCACGTAAACGGCAATGTCACGGGGACGCAGGTAGAAGAACTCGACATCGTTCACCGGGTCCAACAGCACCAACTCGCGGGTCTCGCGGCGTTGGGCGTAACCGCAGGCCACCAGCATCTGGATGGCCGGCTCGGACAGGGAACCCTTGTTGGGTACGGCAATGCGCAGCATCTACAGCCTCCGGTAGACCTCTTCCAGGGTGACGCCCCGCGCCACCAGCAACAACTGGGCGTAGTAGAGCAACTGGGAAACTTCCAGCGCCACCTGTTCGTCCGATTCGTATTCCGCCGCCATCCAGGCTTCGCCGGCCTCTTCGATCAGCTTTTTCCCGATGGCGTGGACGCCACCTTCCAGCAACTTCACCGTGCCGGAACCCTCCGGGCGGGTAGCCGCGCGGTCCAACAACTCCTGGTACAGCTCGTCGAACGATTTCACAGGGCTAAACCCTACCGGCCCTACCGGCGCCCGGCGGGGGTGCCCAGCGCCACCATGGTGGCCAGGGCGGCCTGGGCGGCTTCGTAGCCCTTGTCCTCGCTGGAGCCTTCCAGCCCCGCCCGGTCCAGCGCCTGCGCCTCGTCGTCGCAGGTCAGGATGCCGAAACCGACGGGCCGGCCTTCCTGCAGCACCACCTGCGTCAGGCCGTCGGTGACGGCCCGGCAGACGTACTCGAAGTGCGGCGTGCCGCCCTTCAACACCACGCCTAGGGCCACCGCGCAATCCGCGCCGGTGTTGCGCAGCGCCGTCTGCACCGCCAGCGGCAGTTCAAACGCCCCCGGCACCCGCCAGACGAAGAACTGCGCCCCGGACGCGCTCAGAGCCTTCATCGCCCCCGCGATCAAACCGTCCATCACGGTCTGGTGCCATGAGGACGCCACAACGGCGATCAGCCGCCCGTCTCCCCGCACGCCAGCCAGTGCCGGTGCTCCACTGCCACTCATACTGCGTCTCCCTCCAACAAGCTGTGCCCCATTACCTGGGCTTTGGTCTCCAAATACGCCTGGTTGTGTTCGGTGCGCCCCACCCGCAAGGCCACCACCAGGGCCACGTCGATGCCGTGTGCCTTCAAACCTTCCACCTTGGCCGGGTTGTTGGTCAACAAACGCACCCGCGTCAGGCCAAGTTCGCGCACGATGGCGGCCGCGGCGCCGTACTCCCGCCGGTCAGCCGGGAAGCCCAAGTCCAGGTTGGCCTGGACCGTGTCCCGCCCGCGGTCCTGTAGCGCGTAGGCGTCGATCTTGGCCTTCAGGCCGATGCCGCGCCCCTCATGGCCGGTCAGGTAGATGACGGCGCCGCCCTCCGCCGCCACTTGTTCCATAGCCGTCCTGAGCTGCGGCCCGCAGTCGCAGCGTTCCGAGCCGAAGGCGTCACCGGTCAGGCATTCCGAGTGCACCCGCACCAGGTCGCCCTCCACCCCCACCGGCACCAGGGCCACATGTTCGGCACCGGTGGCCAGGTCGCGGAAGCCCTCCACCGTAAAGTCGCCGTGTTGCGTCGGCAAGTGCGCCTGGCCGGTGTGGACCACCCGCGGGCCGGCCGCGGCCCCGGACGTGCCGGCCTCCGGCAGGTCGCCCTTGGCCCGTCGCCACGCGATCAGATCGGCTATGGTCAACACCACCAGGCCCTCCCGCTTGGCCAGTTGCCCGGCCTGCGCCAGGCGCATCATCGTGCCGTCGTCATTGACCATCTCGGCGATGGCCGTCACCTGGGGCAACCCGGCCAGACGGGCCAGGTCCACGGCCGCCTCGGTGTGGCCGGAACGGTGCAGCACGCCGCCCGGCACGGCCCGCAGCGGCAGCACATGCCCGGGCCGGATCAGCTCGCCCGGGCCGGAGGCCGGGTCCGCCAGCACCCGCAGGGTCCGGGCCCGGTCGGCCGCCGAGATCCCCGTCGTCACCCCGCTGACGGCGTCCACGGTCACGGTGTAGGCGGTGCGGCGCGGATCCTCCGACTTCGGCACCATCAACGGCAGGTTGAGCGCCTCGGCCCGCGCGGCCGGCATCGGCGCACACAGGTAACCGGAGGAATGCCGGATGATCCACGCGATCCACTCCTCGCTGACGTCCGCCGCCGCGATGATGGCGTCGACCTCGTTTTCTCGCGTCGCGTCATCGGCCACCAAGACCGGCCGGCCGGCCTTGAGGGCCTCGATGGCCTGCTCCACTGTGCCTGTCTGAATCACCGGGCCACCAGCCTTTCCACATACTTCGCAATCACGTCGGTCTCCAGGTTGACGGCGTCCCCCAGGCGCAGGTTGCCCAGCGTGGTGCCGGCCATGGTGGCCGGGATCAGCGAAACCCCGAACTGGTCCCCTTCCGCCCAGGTCACCGTCAACGACACGCCGTCGATGGCGATCGAACCCTTCCGGGCCACGTACCGGGCCAGCTCGGGCGGCAGACCATAAATATGGTCATGCCAGTCGAGACCCTCCTTGACGCCCTGCAGGTGGCCCACGCCATCGACGTGACCCTGGACGATATGCCCGCCCAGGCGTCCACCCACCGGCACGGCCCGCTCCAGATTGACCGGCTGGCGCACCGACAGTCCACCAAGGGTGGTCCACTTGAGGGTTTCGCGCATGACATCCGCCCGGAAGGCCGAGCCGTGCAGTTCCGTTACCGTCAGGCAAACCCCGTTGACGGCAATCGAATCACCCGGCTGGGTGCCTTCCACCACCGCCGGCCCCTCGATCCACAGGCTGGCACCCTCCCCCTGGTGCTCCAGGGAGGTGACCCAACCAACTTCCTCTACCAAACCGGTGAACACGTCTCCGCCTCTCTTGCCGCATCAATCAACACGTCATCGCCCAACTGCCTGACCGCCCTGGTGACCCAGCGCGGCGCGTCCACCAAGCCGGTCACCCCAAGCGGCCCGATCGCCTTCAAGCCGGCGCCCAGTAACACGGCCCCCAGATACAGGTTCAGCCGGTCCACCAGGCCGGCCTCAAGGAAGGCCGTGGCCAGGGTGGCGCCGCCCTCCACCAGGAGGTGGCGGACCTCGCGGGCCTGCAGTTCCGCCAGCACCACGGCTGGGTCATGCGTCGCTACGTGCAGCGGCGGCGCGCCCGCCCGCCCGATGGCGGCCCCCTCCGGAATGGGCCGATGGCCCACCACCACCCGCAACGGCTGGTGTTCAGCCAAGGTGCCGCCCCCGCCCCGGGCCGTCAGGGCCGGGTCATCCGCGTAGATGGTGCCGGTGCCGACGGCGATGGCATCCACCTGCGCCCGGATGGCGTGGGCGTAGGCCCGGGCCGGCTCGCCCGTGATCCAGCGCGAAGCGCCGTCCGCCCCCGCGATATAGCCGTCCAGGCTGGTGGCCAGCTTCAACGTCACCAGCGGCCGGCCGTGGGTGACGGCGAACAACCAGGCCTGATTCAACTCGGCCGCCTCGGTTGGGTTCGCCTGTGCCACCGTCTCCACGCCGTGCCCCCGCAGGCAGGCATCGCCGCCGCCGGCCACCGGATTCGGGTCCGCCATGGCGTAGACCACCTTGGCCACACCCGCCTCGGCCAGCGCCACGGAGCACGGGCCGGTGCGGCCCTGGTGATTACACGGCTCCAAAGTGACCCAGGCGGTGGCACCCGTGACGTCGTGGCCCTTGGCGGCGGCATCGGCCAACGCCTCCACCTCGGCGTGGGGGTGACCGGCGCCGTGGTGATAGCCCTCACCCAGCGGGGCGCCATCGGGCGCCGTGATGACACAACCCACCCGCGGATTGGGGCCATACACCGGTCCGAGCGCAGCCAACTCAAAGGCGCGCGCCAACGCGTCCATGGTTCTCCTCCCATCCGGACTGTCAGGGCCCGTGTCTCTAGGCCCTACCGTCGGTTCTGGACTTCCACCAGATCAACCCCTTGCGAGGCTCGCGGACTGTCACCGCCGGTTCGGATTTACACCGATCCCGGAAACCAACGCATCGATTATGCCATGTCACGGAATGGCCGCGATGGCTTGGCTGATTGCCTCCGTTGGATCGGGCGCTGGCTGGCAGATTGTGCCGGTGGGAATGCAGTTCACATCCGAGGTGTCGCAGACCGTCGGCTCAGTCAACGGATCAGTGCCTTGGAGGCTGGCGATTTCGGTCACCACCTCGCCGGTGGCGGCGTCCTTCAGGCTGACCGTAGTGTCGACGATCACGTTGTTGACCCACTGGCCGGTGGGGTCCGTGTAGTTGACGCCGTAGCGGTTGGCGTAGTCCAGGGCGATGACGTACTGGATCTCTGCCAGCGTAACCGGCAGCACGGCTGCCGGTAGGTCGACCATGCGGCCGGCCAGGAGTTGCCGGCCGGCGTTGGCGCCGCGCGGGCACATGCCGCTGGCGTAGCTGATGATGGCCACCTTGCCGGCGGGAGCGGTGCCAACCTTGGCCAGTTCGGCGTCCGGGATCTGCTGTTGCAGGTCCCAGGAGGCGGTGCCGTACTCCTTGACCCAGGCCACCGCTTCCAGCGCTTGTTCGAGGGTGAACGGGCTGGTGACCCAGCCAGGGGTGGGTTCGGGCTTGGCCTCCGGTTCGGCCGTGTCAGTGGTGGGCTCTTGGCTGGGCACTTCGGTTTCGGCCTGGCCGGCCGTCTCGGTCACTTGGGAGGCTTGAGCCGTGGGGGCGCCATCGTCCGCCGGCGCCTTCGCGTCGCTGCAGCCGGCCAGCAGGCCGGCCGCCGCGGCTGTAGCGACCAGACCCGCGGCCGCCCTCTTGCGCCACCCCACCTAGGCCTCCAAGCCCGCGTTGGCCAGGGCGCGCAAGGCGGCAATCTCGGCGGCCGCGTCAACCGCGCTGAAAATGGCACTGCCGGCCACGATCACGGTGGCGCCGGCCCGCGCGATCGGCCCAACGGTGTTGCGGTCCGCCCCCCCGTCAACCTGGATATCGATCGCCCTGCCGGAGCGTTTCACCAGGTCACGGGCCTGGCTCAGCTTGGTCAGGGAATGCTCAATGAAGGGCTGGGCGCCGAAACCCGGCTCCACCGACATGACCAAGATCATGTCAATCTCGCCAATCAGATCCGCAATCGCCGCCACCGGTGTGGCCGGGTTAACCGCCACGCCCACGCCCACACCCTGGGCGTGCAGTTCGCGCGCCAGACGCACCGGCGCCTTGGCCGCCTCGGCGTGGAAGGTGACCGAACCGGCCCCGGCGGCCGCGAACTGGGGCGCCCAGCGGTCCGGTTCCGACACCATCAGGTGCAGGTCCAGCGGCAGCGGACTGACCTGCACCAGGCGCCGCACCACCGGCAGGCCGATGGTCAAATTGGGCACGAAATGTCCGTCCATCACGTCCACATGAATCAGATCGGCCGTCCGCAGGCGGGCCAGTTCAGCTTCCAGGTTGGCAAAATCGGCGGTCAGAATCGAAGGAGCGATACGCACGGCCATGAGTCCCAAGCCTACCTATCCGCGCCGCAACAGGGCCAGGAACATCGAGTCCGTGCCGTGCTGGTCGGTCCAAAGCTGAACCATGCCATCCGGGCCAACCGCCCCGGTGGCCGCCAGTAGTGGTACCTGGGCGGCATCGAGCACCGACACCTCCGGGTGTTTGGCCAACACGTCCTGTACCACCAGACGGGTTTCGGCGTGGTGCGGTGAACAGGTCGAATAGGCCACCAGGCCACCAGGCCGGGTGACGCCGATGGCGGCCCGCAGTAGGTCGCGCTGCAGCGGTCCCAGCGTGGTCAGGTCGCGCGGGCTGTGGCGCCAGCGGGCCTCCGGCCGGCGCCGCAGCGCCCCCAAGCCGGTGCAGGGCGCGTCCACCAGCACCCGGTCGAAGGTCCCCGTGAAGTCGCGGCCGTCTTGTTCGGTGACTGCCACGGCATCACCCAGTTGGGCCACCGTGTGGCGGACCAGCTCGGCCCGGTGGGCCTGCGGTTCGTTGGCGGTCAGGTGGGCGCCGCGCTCCTTGGCGATGGCGCCCAGCAGGGCCGCCTTGCCGCCGGGGCCGGCACACAGATCCAGCCACCGTCCCTGGTCCTCTTGGGTGGTAGTGGCTTCGGCCAGGGCCCAGGCGACCAGTTGCGAACCCTCGTCCTGTACCGCCGCCTGGCCGTGCCGCACCGCCGGCAGGTCACCCGGGGCGCCCCGCGCCATGGTCAGGGCCGATGGCGCCCACTTGCTCGGCGTGGCTTCGTGGCGCGTACGCTGCAGCACCTGCTGGCTGAGCTGGTCGGTGGTGATCAAGGTGGGCCGGGCCACCAACGTGACCTCGGGTTGGGTGTTGTCGGCCGCCAGCAGGGCGGTCAACTCGGCAGGATCGCGGCCGCAGGTCTTCATCGCCTGGCGCAAGGTGCGGATGACCCACTCCGGGTGCGAGTAACGGATGGCCAGGGTCTTGTCGGTGTTGTCCGTCGCTGGTGCTACCTGCTCCAGCAGGGCCTCATAGGGGCCCTCGGTGATGGCCCTCAGCACGGCGTTGACAAAGCCGCCCGGGCCGGTGCCAATGGCCTCGCGGACCACCGCCACGGTGGCCGCCACCGCGGCGTGGTCCGGCACCCGCATGGCCGCGATCTGGTGCACGCCCAGGCGCAGTGCGTCCAGCACCGGCGGGTCGATCTTGTCCCGCCCCGCCACGTGGGCAATAACCGCGTCATACTGGCCGCGCAGCCTGGTGGTGCCGTAGGCCAACTCGGTGGCGAAGGCGGCGTCCCTTCCCGTCAGGTGCCGTTCGGTCAACAAGCCCGGCAGGGTCAGGTTGGCGTAGGCGCCGCCGGCCACCGCCCTGAGTAGATCGAAGGCCGCCCGGCGCGGCGCATCGGCGCTGCGCTGGCGCTCACTGGGAGCCTGCTTGGACCAGGGCTTGCCAGAGCCGTCCCCACGGTCTGACCTGCCTTGATACCGGCTGCCGCCAGTGGCCGGGCGGCCCCGGTAGCTCCCACTGCCGCTACCACCGCTGGCGCCAGTTGCTCCGCGGCTGCGGCCCTGACCGCCATCACGGCGCGGCCAATCCCGCCCACCACCACCACTTCCGCTCTCCCCGCTGCCACCAGTCGCCGGGCGGCCCCGGTAGCTCCCACTGCCACTACCTCCGCTGCCGCCGGTGGCCGGGCGCCCTCGGCCCTGGCTGCCATCGCGGCGCGGCCAATCCCGCCCGCCGCCCGCGCGGTATCCGCCCGGCTTACCACCTTGTCGGCCGCCGTAGCCGACCTGGCCGCCGTAGCCGCCCTGGCCGCCGGGGCGGCTCTGCCCGCTAGGCCGCCGCCCGCCATCGTGCCCCGCCATGGCCTACTCCCCCACCTTCTCGCCCGGAGCCGGGCGGATGCCACGGGCCCAGGCCTCGGCCGCCATCCAGCCCTTTCCAGCCGGTGCCACCTGGCCCAAGCGCACCGATCCGCCGGCCGCACCCACCAGCACTTCGTGTTTGCCGGCCACCAACTCACCCGGCGGCAGTATCGGACCGTCACCGGGCGGCATCGGGAACAGTGGCCCTACCTTGAGTCGCTGGCCGCGGAAGGTGGTCCAGGCGCCCGGGTCGGGGGTGCAGGCACGGACCTGCCGGTCAACCGCGAAGGCGGGGCGCTGCCAGGCGACGCGGGCGTCATCGGGGGTGATCTTGCTGGCGTAACTGGTGCCCTCACCCGCCTGCGGCACCGCCCGGGCCGTACCGTCGCCGATCCCGTCCATGGTCGCCACCAGCAGGCCGGCGCCGTCCTTGGCCAGCGCGGCCAGCAGTTCGCCCGCGGTGGTCCGCGGCCCAATGCCGTAGGTCATGACGCCATACACCGGCCCGGCGTCCAGTTCTTTGACGATGCGGAAAGTCGTGGCGCCCGTGATTTCGTCGCCATGCCAGATGGCGTGTTGCACCGGCGCCGCCCCTCGCCAGGCTGGCAGCACAGAGAAATGCAGATTGATCCAGCCGTGCTTGGGAATGGCGAGGGCCGATTCGGGCAGAAGCGCGCCGTAGGCCACCACGGCCACGGCTTCGGGGGCGATGGCCCGCAGACGGTCCTGGAAGTCCTCGTCTTTGGGGTGGGCGGGCTTGAGGACTTCGAGGCCCAGTTCTTGGGCGGCCACGGCCACGGGCGAAGGTGTCAGATGCTTGCCGCGCCCGGCCTTGGCGTCCGGGCGGGTGATCGCGGCCACCACCTGATGGTTGGGGCTGGCCGCCAACGCCTGCAGCGAAGGCACAGCCACTTCGGGGGTTCCCGCGAACACGATGCGCACCGGCTAAGGCTACCCTGCCTCCCTCCAAGCCACCCCGCCCCGGTGCGAATCTGCTCGGATTTGCGGCGATCCGCAAGTCCGTACAATTCCGACACCGCCTTGAGCGGACTTACGCCATGGCCGAGAACCTGCGCTCCCCAACACCCGTCCGATTGGGCCAAATGGCCCAATCGGACCAATCTGGGCGGGACCACTCGTGTTCGGTGCGGCGCGCGGCTACGCGGCTACCGGCTGGCCGCGGCGCGCCCGCAGGGCCGCCAGTGCCTCTTCCAGCAGCACCGCGCCATCGGCGTCGGTGCGGCGTTCCTTCACATAGGCCAGGTGCGTCTTGTAAGGCTCGGTGCGTGGCGGTGTGGGCGGTGCCATCGGATCGGTCCCGGCTGGGAAACCGCAGCGGGGGCAATCCCAGATCGCCGGCACCGTTGTGCCAGGATCATCCACAAACGACGGGCGGGTCTCGTGGCCATTGGCGCACCAATACGAGATGGTGACGCGGGGGGCCGCCTCGCCCCTTTCTTCTTCGCCCATGGGACCCGCGCCCACGCGCGACCCACGGATGGCGCTACCGGCTGCCATGGCTGTTACCTACGCTTCCTCTGCTGTTCTGGGGGTTTTCAGGCTTCAACTGGTGAACTTGAAGATCCATGCCAACAACAACACCGACACAACCCACACTATTCCGACCCACACGGTGATCCGGTTGAGGTTGCGCTCCGCCACACCTGAGCTACCCAGGTTAGAGCTGAAGCCACCGCCGAACATGTCCGACAGGCCGCCACCGCGGCCCTTGTGCATCAGGATCAGCAGGATCAGGAAGGCGCTGGTCAGCACCAGCAGCACCTGAAGAACGATCGTCAAAGCAGTCACGGGGGCCTATCCTAGCCGACTAGCCGACATGTTCGCCGTAGCGGCAGATCCTGGCGAACTCTTCCGCGTCCAGCGAGGCGCCGCCCACCAGGCCGCCGTCCACATCGGGTTCGGCCATGATGGCGGCGATGTTGCCTGACTTGACCGAGCCGCCGTACAGGATCCGGATCCCAGCCGCAATGTCAGCACCGTATGTCTCGGCCAACCGGCCGCGGATGGCGGCGCAGACCTCTTGCGCGTCCTGCGGCGTCGCCACCTCGCCGGTACCGATGGCCCACACCGGCTCGTAGGCGATCACGACCTGCGGCACCGACTCGGGCTCAAGCCCGGCCAGCGACCCGTCAACCTGCGCCAGCGTGTACTCCACGTGCTGCCCGGCCTTGCGGATTTCCAGCGCCTCGCCAACGCACACAATGGGCACCATGCCGTTCTCGAACGCGGCATAGGCCTTGGCCGCCACCAGGGCGTCGGTCTCACCGTGATACTGCCGGCGCTCGGAGTGGCCCACCACCACATAGGTGGCGCCCAGCTTGTGCAGGAAACGCCCCGCGATCTCACCGGTGTAAGCGCCCTCCTTGTGCGGCGAGACGTCTTGCGCACCGTACTTGAGCGACATCTTCTCCGAATCGATCAGGGTCTGAACGGACCGCAGGTCGGTGAACGGCACAATCACCGCCACCTCCACCTTGGAGAAGTCGAATTCGGCGTCCTTCAACGCCCAGTGCAGCTTCTGGACCGTGGCCGTGGCCTCCAGGTGGTCCAGGTTCATCTTCCAGTTGCCCGCCATCAGGGGTGTGCGTGCCATGCGTCAGCCCTCCAAGACTGCAATGCCGGGGAGGGTTTTGCCCTCCAGGAACTCCAGCGACGCCCCGCCGCCGGTCGAAATGTGGCTGAAGCCGGATTCGGGCAGGCCCAGCAACCGCACGGCCGCGGCCGAATCACCGCCGCCTACCACCGAGAACCCGGCCGAATCGACCATCGCCTGGGCCACCGCCTTGGTGCCGGCGGCGAAGGCTGCGAATTCGAACACGCCCATCGGCCCGTTCCACACGATGGTCTGCGCGGCCAGGATCTTGGACCGGAACAGTTCGGCCGAAGCCGGCCCAATGTCCAGGCCCATCTCGCCATCGGGAATGGCGGAGGCCGGCACCACGCGGTGGGCGGCATCGGCGGCAAACTGGTCTGCCACCACAATGTCGGTCGGCAGAACGATCTCCACGCCCTTCTCCACCGCCGTGCCCAGGTAGCCCTTGACGGTTTCGATCTGGTCGGCTTCAAGCAGCGAGGTGCCCACGCCGTAGCCCTTCGCGGCCAGGAACGTGTACACCATGCCGCCGCCGATCAGCAGTTGGTCGGCCTTGTTCAGCAGGTTCCCGATGACGCCCAGTTTGTCGGACACCTTCGAACCACCCAGCACCACCACATAGGGACGGGCCGGGTTTTCGGTGGCCCGCCGCAGCGCCTCGACTTCCTTTAGTACCAGCCCGCCGACGGCGGCCGGCAGCTTGAGGGCGATGTCGTAGACAGAGGCCTGCTTGCGGTGCACCACGCCGAAACCATCCGACACGTAGTAGTCGCCCAGCGTGGCCAGCTTGTCCGCCAGGGCGCCGCGCTCGGCATCGTCTTTCGAGGTTTCGCGCGGGTCGAAGCGGATGTTCTCCAGGAAGGCGATCTCGCCATCACCCAGGCCAGCCAAGATGGACAGGGCGGCGGGCGGGAACAGGCCGTCGGCCTCAGTGGTGGGCGTCAGCGCCACCGGCTGGCCCAATAGTTCGGCCGCCCGGGCGGCGGCGGGCGCCAGCGAAAAGGCCGGATCCGGTGCTCCCTTGGGCCGCCCCAGGTGGGCCAGCACTATGACTTTGGCGCCGGCCTTCAGCAGTTGCTGCCAGGTGGGCAGGGCGGCCACGATGCGGCCGTCGTCGGTGATGGCGCCCTCCTTCAAGGGCACGTTCAGGTCGGAGCGGACGATGACGCGCTTGCCGCGCAGATCGCCCAGATCGGCGATGGTCTTCATCTATGGGTTCCTTTCATAGCGGTGCGCCCGTGGGCGCCAGTGGTCCCACCGGCTGCCCACGGGCGCATGGAGGCTGTTGCTCGGATTAGAGGCGTTCGCCCACGTAAACGGTCAGGTCGACCAGGCGGTTCGAGTAGCCCCACTCGTTGTCGTACCAGGACACCACCTTGACCTGGTCGCCGATCACCTTGGTCAGGCCGGCGTCGAAGATCGAGCTGGCCGGGTCGGTCACGATGTCGGTCGACACGATCGGATCCTCGGTGTAGCGCAGGATGCCGCGCAACTCGGGGCTCTCCGACGCGGCCTTGACGGCGGCGTTGACCTCTTCGACGGTGACTTCGCGCGGGGCGGTGAACGTCAGGTCGGTGGCCGAGCCGGTGATGACCGGCACGCGCAGCGCATAGCCGTCCAGCTTGCCCTTCAGCTCGGGCAGCACCAGGGCCACGGCCTTGGCGGCACCGGTCGAGGTAGGCACGATGTTGACGGCGGCGGCGCGGGCGCGGCGCAGGTCCTTGTGCGGAGCGTCCTGCAGGCGCTGGTCGGCCGTGTACGCGTGGATCGTGGTCATCAGGCCCTTGACGATGCCGATGCCGTCTTCCAAAGCCTTGGCCATCGGGGCCAGGCAGTTCGTGGTGCAGGAAGCGTTCGAGATGATGTTGTGGGCGGCCGGGTCGTAGAGGTCGTCGTTGACGCCCATGACGATGGTGATGTCCTCGTTCTTCGCCGGGGCGGAGATGAGCACCTTCTTGGCACCCGCGGCGATGTGCGCCTTGGCCTTCTCGGCGTCGGTGAAGAAGCCGGTCGATTCGATGACGATGTCAACACCGAGCGCGGCCCACGGCAGGTTGGCGGGGTCCTTTTCGGCGAAAGCCTTGATTTCCTTGCCGTTGACGATGAGCGCGTCGTCGTCATAGTCCACTGTCCCCGGGAAACGACCAACGATCGAGTCGTACTTCAGCAGGTGGGCCAGCGTCTTGTTGTCGGTGAGGTCATTTACGGCGACGACATCGAGGTCCGCATTCTGCGAAAGCAGCGCGCGGAAGTAGTTGCGGCCAATGCGGCCGAAGCCATTGATACCAACCTTGACGGTCATTTAGTGGGTCTCCTTAGTCGAGTAATTGAGCATCCCTAGCCTAGTGGCTGAGGGGGCGTCGCGCGGGCGAATGCCCAGGAATGAGAAACTGCTCCGGCAAAGCCCGGCGCGGTGGTTATTCGTCTTCGTCGTAGTCGTTGCCCAGCGCGGCCTCGGTGTTGGCGATACCCAATTCGGCGGCGCGCTTGTCCGCTGTGGCGAGCAGCCGGCGGATCCGGCCGGCCACGGCGTCCTTCGTCAGCGGCGGGTCGTGCAACGCCCCCAACTCCTCCAAGGAGGCCTGCTTGTGCTCCAAGCGGAGCTTGCCAGCCTCCAGCAGATGGTCGGGAATGTCGTCGCCGAGGATTTCCAACGCCCGGCGCACACGGATGCCCGCCGTCACCGCGGCACGGGCGGAGCGGCGCAGATTCGCGTCGTCGAAGTTGGCCAGCCGGTTGGCCGAAGCGCGCACCTCGCGGCGCATCCGGCGCTCTTCCCAGGCCAGCACCGATTCGTGCGCACCCATGCGCGTCAGCATCGCAGAGATAGCGTCGCCGTCACGGATGACCACGCGGTCCAAACCACGCACCTCGCGGGCCTTGGCGGAGATGCCCAGCCGCCGCGCCGCCCCCACCAGCGCCAAGGCGGCCTCGGAACCGGGGCAGGTGATTTCCATCGCCATGGAACGCCCGGGCTCGGTCAGCGAGCCGTGGGCCAGGAACGCGCCCCGCCAAGCAGCCGCGGCCACCTCCAGCGAGCCGCCCACGACCGCGGCGGGAAGCCCCCGAACGGGACGGCGCCGGTGGTCGACCAGCCCGGCTTGGCGGGCCAGCGACTCGCCGTCGCGGATGAGGCGGACCAGATAGCGTGTGCCCCGGCGCAAACCGGAACTGGTGATGACCACGAACTCGCTCGACAGCCCAAAGATGTCGGCTATGGCGGTACGCAGCCGACGGGCGGCGGCGCCGGTGTCCAGTTCCGCCTCGATCACGATGCGCCCGGCGGCCACATGCAGCGAATTGGCAAAACGCAGCGTCGCGGCCAACTCGGCACGGCGCAGCTCAGGCTTGGCGATCGGCAGCACGGCAAGCTCAGCCTTGACCGCCTGCGTCATCGCCATCGCGAATCCTCCTTGCGTCACCTGCCCAACCTTACCGGTTACAGTCCCATCACTTGGGCGTAAATGGATGCCAGCTTGTATTCATCGTGCCGTGCGGTACCGTCCCGGGCCCGGACATCTTCCACCACAACCTCCGCGCCGAGGCTGGACGCGTACTTGGCCAAGTGCCGGTCTCCGGCCGCGAAGCTCGGATCGACGATCACGTAGTCGAGGCGCAGGCTGGGAGCATGCTCAGCGAGCACTTCCAAGTGGCGCGACGGCGTGTAGCCGTACGTCTCGTCAGACGAAGGCACCAGGTTCATCGTCAGGATCCGCTTGGCGGGCGTCTCCACGATGGCCGCGCAAAGCCCGGGCACCAGCAGGTGCGGCAGCACGGAAGAGAACCATGACCCCGGACCGAGCACGACAAAATCGGCCTGCCCGATGGCCTCCACGGCCTCCGGGGCGGCGGGCGGCTGGTCGGGTGTGAGCCGCACATCGACGATTTCGCCTTTCGCCAACGCCACCGCCTCTTGGCCGACGACGTGGGTCAGCTCATCCGGCGAGCGGGCGTCCGCCCCCACCATGTCCGCCTCGATCACCAGCGGCACCGTGGACATCGGCAGCACGCGCCCCTTCACCTGGAGCAACGCGGCCACCATGTCCAGGCCGTCGACCGGGTCGGGCAGTTGCTGCCACAGTCCGGCGATGAGCAGGTTGCCGATGGAATGGCCGCCGAGCGGCCCGTCTCCGGGGAAGCGGGATTGCAGCACGTCCGCCCAGAGGCGCTCGATGTCGTCGTCGCCGCACAGCGCCGCCAGAGCCATGCGCAGGTCTCCAGGCGGGAGAATGTCGAATTCGCGCCGCAATCGCCCCGACGATCCCCCGTCGTCGGCAACTGTCACGATGGCCGTGAGCCGCGTAGTCAGGTGGCGCAACGCCGACAGCGACGCCGCCAGCCCATGGCCGCCCCCCAGGGCGACGACGCGCGGCTGCGGGCTCATGATGCGGCCTTGGGCGCGATGTTGACCCGGGCAACCCGGCGGCCGTCGAGTTCTTCCACGCGGAACACGAAATCGACCGGCGGGTGGGCGCCCTTGGCCGGCTTGAGCGGCGCCTCGATGGTGTCGCCGACGGCCGGGATCGCCCCCAGCTGGGCCATCACGAAACCGGCCAACGTGTCGTAGGGGCCCGCCGGAATCTGATAGCCCAGTTCGTCAGAGGCGTCTTCGACGGTCAGCAACCCGTCGAAATCCTCCTTGGTGGTCTGCGGGGCGTCGGCGTCGAACTCGTCGGTGATGTCGCCCACCAGTTCCTCGATCAAGTCCTCCATAGTGACGATGCCGGCCGTGCCGCCATACTCGTCCTGGACGATCGCCAGATGCTCCGAACGTTGCCGCATCAACGTCAGCGCGCGCAGGATCTTCACCGTCTCCGGGAGGATGAACACCGGCCTGACAAGCTGGCTCACCGGCGCGGAACGCTCCACTGGATCCAGATCGACCAGATCTCGGATGTGGACGAAACCGAGAACTTCGTCGGCGTCGCGGCCGATCACCGGGTAGCGCGAGTGGGTGCCGTCCTGCACTTGCGCCAGCGCCTTGTAGGCCGGGGTGTCGCCATCCAGGAAGTCGACCTCGGTGCGTGGGATCATCGCCTCGCGCAGACTGGTCTCGCCGGCGTCGAAAACCTCGTCGACGATCTGCCGGCCGGCGTCGCCCAAGGTGGCGGACGATCCGACCATCGCCCGCAGCTCGTCGTCGGTGACTTCTTCCTTGGCGGCCTCCGGGTCGCCGCCGAGGGCGCGGACGACGAGATTCGTCGAGACCCCCAAGAACCAGATGATCGGCCCCGTGAGCCGCGCGATGAAGGCCACCATCGGGGCCATCGCCAGCGCGAACGCCTCCGCGCGCTGCATCGCCAGCCGTTTGGCGGTCAATTCGCCGATCACGATGGAGAAGTAGGAGATGATGATGGTGATGACGGCCAACGCCAGGCCGTGCGCGATCTGGACCGGCACCCCCCAACTGGCCAGCACCTTTCCGAACGACTCCGACAGCAGCGCGCCGCCGAACGCTGCTGAGAAGAAACCCGACAGCGTGACGCCGATCTGTACCGCGGACAGGAATCGGTTGGGATCCTTGGTCAACTGGGCGATGGTCTTGCCGCGCTTGCCTTTCGCCTTCAACTGCTCGATCTGCGAATCGCGCAGTGAGACCAGCGACATCTCGGCCGCGACGAACACGCCGCCCAACAGGATCAACAGCGCGATGATGGCGATGTTGGTGATGATCTCGTTCAAGGACACCTCTCGACGCAGCCGATTCTAGTGGTTCGCGGATACGCTTACCCACATGGGCCGGTTCTCGCATTTCACCAAAGGCAATTTGAGCAAGCTGCTGAGCTTGCCGCGGTACGCCGCAGGCGCCGTGCGCTCGCTGTGGACGCGCCGCGACCCGAAGCTGTGGGTGATCGGCTCCGGCTTCGGCGTCTCGGATGGGGCGCTGGCCTTCGCACGGGCGGCGCAAGCACTCGACCCGGGGATCCGCTTCGTGTGGCTGACCGGGTCCGACACCGAGGCTGCCGCCGCCACCAAAGCGGGCTTCGAACACGTGGCGCGGGATTCCGCCGACGGGTTGCAGACCACCTTGCGCGCGGGCGCCGTCATCGTGACGCACGGCTTCGGGGACGCCAACCGCTACGGCCAGCGCGGAGCGGTCATAGTGCAGTTGTGGCACGGGCCGCCCATCAAGAAGATCCGCGCGGATTCTCCCGCGGTGACCGCGACCGGCATCCCAGGAATGGGCGCCGTGATGCGCTTCCTGTATCGCGCCGGCTCCAGCCAAATCTCGCTGCTGCCAGCCATCGGCCGGGCCGTCGTGCCGCATTTCCAATCGGCGTTCAACCTGCGCCAGCAGGTGCGAGTGCTCGGCGAACCGCGCGAGGATGTCCTCTTCCGCGGGGCCGAACGCGACCGGATCGCCGCGTCGCGGGCCCTGTGGGACGACCTGCTGGGGCTGAAAGGCAAGGTAGTCCTCTATGCCCCGACTTGGCGCAACGGCGACGTGGACGAGGGCATTCCGACTGCCGACGAGTGGCGCCTCATCGACGAGACATGCGAACGCCTGGACGCGTACTTGGTGATCCGCCCCCACCAACTCGGCGTGGGCGAGTATTCGGGTTTCGGCGCGCGGGTGCGGCTGCTGCCACCGGGCGCGCAGCCAGACGTGATGCCGCTGCTGTGGGGCGTCGACGCGTTGATCAGCGACTATTCCTCGCTGCTGGTGTACTACTCGGTGACGGCCCAACCCATGGTCTTTTTCGCCCCCGACTTGGAGGACTACGCGGCCACCCGGGGGCTCTACTACGACTATGACGAGTTGAGCGCGGGCCACACCTGCCGCACCTGGGCCCAGGCGTTGGCCCGGCTGGAAGAAGTGCTTACCGACCCGGCCCCCGCCCGGAAGCTGACCCGCGTTTTCCGCGACCACTTCCACGCCTACGCCGACGACCAGTCGGCCCGGCGTGTGGCGGAAGCCACCGCGGAACTGGTGGCCAAGCGCTTTCCAGGGGCCTAGCCCGAGAGCCCTTACCGGGGCACACGGACTCCGTCCGAGATCCCGGAACACCACCCCACAAAGTTCTTCGATACTTTGCGGGGGCCCCGGAACACCACCCCACAAAGTTCTTCGATACTTTGCGGGGACCCCGGAACACCACCCCACAAAGTTCTTCGATACTTTGCGGGGACCCCGGAACACCACCCCACACAGATCT
>JAISSX010000020.1 GCA_031272885.1 Bifidobacteriaceae bacterium
GTGTGGTGTGGTTCTGTTCCTGGTGTTGTGTTGGGGGGTTGGGTTTGTCCTCGGTGGGCGCAACTGGGTGGACGCTGTGCGTGAACGGGACCGGCGTGTCACCACCCCGGGCGTGTCGCTGGTCCTCCGACCAGGCAGGGCCAAGCACGGGTGCCGTAGCCTGGTGGGGACCGGGGAGAGGAGGGCCGCCGTGTGGGGAGCCATCATCGGGGACATTGTGGGTAGCCCCTATGAGTTCGATTTCAACGCCATCAAGACCACCGATTTTCCGTTGTTCAGCGCCGGTTCGGCCTTCACGGATGACACCGTCATGACGGTCGCGGTGGCTGAAGTGCTGCTCAGCCGGCCGCCATCGGACGCTGTGGCCTTGACCAAACTGACCGAAGCGATGCGGCGCTGGGGCCGGGCCATCCCGCTGCCAATGGGTGGCTATGGCGGGCGTTTCGCCCAGTGGCTGCGGGAGCCTGACCCGGCGCCCTATGGTTCGTGGGGCAATGGTTCGGCCATGCGGGTGAGCGCCGCCGGCTGGCTCTACGACACCCTGGACCAGACCGAGCACTGGGCCGAACTGACCGCCCTGCCCACCCACAACCACCCGGAAGGCATCAAGGGTGCCCAGGCCACGGCGGCGGCCATCTACCTGGCCCGCACCGGGCACACCAAAGATCAGATCAGGGCCTACACGACAGAGCGCTACGGCTATGACCTGTCGCGGACCATCGACCAGATCCGGCCCACCTACCACCACATGGAGTCCTGCCAGGAGACCGTGCCGGAGGCGATCACGGCCTTCCTGGAGGCCAAGAACTTCGAGGACGCCCTGCGGCTAACCGTGTCGCTGGGGGGCGATGCCGACACGCTGGGCGCGATCACCGGCGCCATTGCCGAGGCTTTCTACGGCATCCCGGAGGACATCAAGGCCCAAGCCCAGGAGCGTCTCACGGAGCCGCTCCTCCAAGTGTTGGCTAGCTTCGAAGCCCAACGCCACTGACGGCACCACAGTGCCAGCAACACGCCTCTTAGAGGTTGAAGGCCGCCCGGACCGAGCTTGCGGCCACCTCGGCCGCGACGGCACGGGCGGTGTCGGAATCCGGCCCCGGATCCGGCACAAACAGGGCGGCCCGGTAGTAGCGCAGTTCGTCGATCGAATCGAGGATGTCCGCCAGCGCCCGGTGCCCGCCGTTCTTTTCGGGTGAGGCGAAGTAGACACGCGGGAACCAGCGCCGGGCCAACTCTTTCACCGACGACACGTCAATGGTGCGATAGTGCAGGTAGGCGCCGAACTCGGGCAGATCGCGGTCGATGAACCGGCGGTCGGTCGAAACCGAATTGCCGGCCAGCGGCGCCTTCCCGGCGGCAGGCACATACTGGCGCACGTAGGACATCACCATCGCCTCAGCCTCAGCCAACGAGACACCACTGTCCAGCGCCTCCAGCAACCCGGACGAGGTGTGCATCTCCCGCACAAAGGACCCCATCTGCTCCAGGGCGGCGGCCGGCGGCTTGATGATCACATCCACTCCGGAGCCCAGCGGCTGCAGGTCGGAATCGGTCACCACCACGGCTACTTCGACCAGGGCATCAGCGCCCAGGTCCAGGCCGGTCATCTCGCAGTCCACCCACACCAAGGGATCGTTGACACCGTTCTCAGGAACTCCCACGGGCCAACACCCTACCGTTGCGGCGTGTTTTCACCCATTGGACGGCCCCATCTCAGCCCGGAAAAGGCGTTGACCAGGTAGGCTGTGAAACCGGGTTTGGTTCAGCTACGCCCCCGTAGCTCAGCGGATAGAGCAGCTGCCTTCTAAGCAGTTGGCCGCGCGTTCGAATCGCGCCGGGGGCGCCCCCGGGGCCAGGCCAGGACAAGTAGCGCCCTGATCGCGCGGCCGCCTCCCAAGCGGCGGCCGGCCGGCGGATGGGGCGGCCCCTGCGATGTGAGAGTTGGAACGATGGAAGCCCCCGCCCCGCAGTCCAGTGCGCTGGACTTGGCGCGCCTGGCGCGGGCCGAACTAGAAGAACTGAGCTTCCCGTTCCCGGCCGAGGATTCGTTCACGGCCCGCGCCACCCTGGCGGACCTGAAGGAAACCCTGGACCAGACGGTGCTGCCGGAACTGGAGCGCCGTGGCGTGCCCAGCCTGATCGGACTGGCTGGTTCCACCGGCGTGGGCAAGTCCGCCCTGGCCAACACCCTGGCCGTGCCGCCCACCGCCGCCCCGCCCAGCGCCGTCGGCGTGCTGCGGCCCACCACCAAAGCGCCGCAACTGATCGGCACCCCGGACAGTTTCACCCTGTTGGGCCTGCACCCAGCCCGGCCGGCCGCCCAGACGGTGCCGGTTCCCGCCGCCATGCCGGGCCGCCTGATCCTGGATGCGGCCGATCCGTTTGCGGCCGGCAACAACCCTGAGACCGCCCAGCCGGACGTGCCCGTCACGGTGTGGCTGGTGGTCACTTCCGCCTTGCGCTACGGCGACGCCACCTTGTGGGACCTGCTTTCGGCTTTGGCGCCAGAGGCCGATGACGCCCTGGTGGCCGTGGTCATCAACCGCACCGGGGAGGCTGCGCGGGAAGCGGTGGAACGCGACGTCAAGGACCGTTTGGGCCTGGCCGGCCGGGCCGAGGTGCCGGTTTTCGTGCTGCCGGCCGAACCCGGCAAGCCGGACCGGATAGCGGACGTCTCGGCCGCACCCCTGGTCCGCTGGCTGAACAAGGTGCTGCCCAGCCACACCGAGGTACCCGCGGACGCCCTGCCGATCCGCCCCGTGCTGGGCGAGGTGGCGGACCGCCTAGGTGAACTGGGCGAGGCCCAGGCCCTCCACATCGCCGCCGTGGACCTGTTGAAGCAGACCACCCAAAAGGCGGTGGCCGGCTGGGCGGATGAGGCCGGCGAGGTGTCCACGCCCAAGGAGGCGGACGAGCGGATAGTGGAGGCTTGGTTGGGACACATCGGCCACGGTGGTGCCCTGACTGGCGTGGTGGGTCCAGATGGCGAAGTGCCCGATGACGTTGACCTGCGGGAACGCTGGGTACAGGCTCTGGCAGACCTGGACCGGGCGGTGGCCCTGGTGGATTCTGAACAGGTCAACCAGATCGTTGACCGGGCCCGGGAGCAGATTGCCGCGTTGTGGGCCGGTCCGGACGTACCTGAAGGCACCGAACGCCTGATGCAGGACAAGGGCCTGGCCGAACTACCCCTGCCCCAGCACCTCCAGGGAGTGGGCGCCCACGGCCTGTGGGGCGACGCCTTGACGGCCGTGATCGAGGCGATGGAGGCTCCCGGCGTGCTGCGAGCGGCCGCCGCAGTGGGCGCCGAGGGCCTGGCCACCCTGGTCAAGGCCGCCGTGTTGGGGGCTTCCGGCCCGCGCTCACTGCTGACCCTGTTGGCGCCCGATGACGCGGAGAACCTGGTGGCCACGGCCATCGGGGCGATGGCGCGGGCCCGGGTCAAGGCTGTGCGCCAGGCCTGCGAGCCCTACACCAAGGCGGTGGCGGGCGTGGTGGTGTCACGGTCCCGCACCCTGCTTGGCCTGGCCGAGCAGGTGGCCCGCATTGTGAAGGAGGGCCTCGATGGCTGAGACGGCAGCGACGGCCCTGGCGGACGGCATCGGGCGGGTGGAAGAGGCGGCCCAACTGGCCTCGACCCACCTGGGGGCGAACACGGCGGCGCCCTTGCTGGAACTGTGCGGGCGGCTGCGCGAACGCCTGGCGCGGGGGGTGGACCACACCATTGTGGCGTTGGAGGGCGGCACCGGTTCTGGCAAGTCATCCCTTTTCAACGCCATCGCAGAGATGGCGTTTTCCGAGGTGGGGGTGCTGCGGCCGACCACCGAGAAGGCGACGGCCTGTGTTTGGGGTGAGGGCGCCGGGGCGTTGCTGGACTGGTTGGGGATTGAACGCGATTCGTGGATCCAGCGGGATTCGGTTCTGGAATCACATGTTGACGAACTGCGCGGCATGATTCTGGTGGACTTGCCGGACTATGACTCGGCGGTGCAGGCGCACCGCGAAACGGCCGAAAAGGTGCTGCCGCTGGCAGACGTGCTGGTGTGGGTGACCGATCCGCAGAAGTATGCCGACCCAGCCTTGCATGAGCGCTTCGTGGCCTTGGCCCGCGCCCACGAGGGCCGCACCCACATGGTGGTGTTGAACCAGGTGGACACGGTGGATGAGGACGACGCCGCGGCCATTGCCGAGGCGATGGCCGGCCTGCTGGTGGAGGACGGCCTGACCGACCCGGTGGTGGTGTTGACGTCTGCCACCCGGGGCGATGGCGTGGCCGGCCTGCGCGAGGCCCTGGTGGCCCAGACGGTGCACCACACCACGGCGCTGCTGCGCACGGCGGCTGACCTGGGCGCGGCGGCACGAGGCCTGGCAGACCTGGCGGCCGGCGGGGCGGAGCGCGACGAGGCCCAGGCCGAGGCCGGGGCTTGGCTGTCGCCGGCCGGGGAGACGATGGCCAGTGGGCTGACCGCGGCGGTGATCAAGGCGGCCACCGATCCGGACGGGCAAGGCACCTTGGCGGCGCCGGTGGCGCCGGCGGCGGAGCGCCTGGCCGAGTTGAAAGCGGACTGGGCTAAGGCGGCCGAGGCCCACCTGCCGGCCACCTGGGCGGCGGCGCTGAGCCGGGCGGCGGCCGGCGAATCCGCCTTGGGTGAGGCGCTGGGGGAGGCCCTGTCGCAGGTGGTGGTACCGCCACGGCCAGGCTTCTGGCGCCGGTTGTTCCTGCCGGCCCGTTCGGCCGAGTCCTACCAGCGCGCCTACGAGCGGCGGGTGGCGGGCGCCATCGGGCCGGTGGTGGAGAGCCGGCTGACCGAGCCGGCCCTGGCCGCTTTGGGTGACCGTGCCCGGGTGGCCCAGGCGGCCGATGACGTGTCCTCCCTGGCTCGGCGGGTCGCCACCGACGGCGCCGCCTAAGAAGCCCGGTTTTTCGCGCCACCTGCGGTTATGCGCGCCGCTTTGGGCGTTATCCACAGGCCTGAAGGCACCTTCTGGGGGCGTGGCTGTGTCGCGGCCGGATGATCTTTGGCAAATGGAAGCAGAGCCGGGGCGGCGACGAAGCCGGCCGGCCGGCGCGAAAGCGAGGCGTGACAAGCAATGAACAACGATGTCCAAGTAACAGTCAGAGGCTGGGTGGGCCGGGCCCCAGAAATCCAGTCCAACAACGGTGGGGAGTGGACCCGGTTCCGGTTGGCTTCCACGGCCTGGTGGAAGGACCGCGACGGGCAGACTCAGTCGACTCAGACCGAGTGGTTCGAGGTGCGGCTGGCCAATTCGGCCCTGGCGGCCAACGTCATGCGGTCGGTCAAGAAAGGTGACGCGGTGATTGTGATGGGCCGCCTGCGGACCTCCAGTTGGCAGGGTCAGAACCAGACCCAGCATTGGGACATGCAGATCGTGGCCGAGACGGTGGGCCATGACCTGCGCTACGGCCGCACCCAGTTCGACCGGGTGCAATACGACCGCGGCCCGGCCCAGACTCAGGTTGGGCAGTCCGCCCAAGGCGCCCAGGGCGTGCAGGGCGCCCAAGGCGCACCCGCTGTGGCGGAGCCCGGCAACGGCGCTATTGGGGCGTTGAACCGGGCCATGGGTCAAGGCGAGGCGGCCGGACAAGGCGAGGCCGAAGTGGCGGCCGAAGCAGCCGCGCCGGCCGAGTTGCCGCCCCCGCCGGCGCCGCCGGCCACGCCGATGGGCGGCTACGACGTGCCGCCGGCCGTGGCGGTCGATCCGTTCCAGGCGCCGCCGGTGCCGGTGTCCGAGCTGCAGGATGAGCTGGACGCCCTGGTGGACAAGGAGTTGGAGCCGGCCGCCGCTTGACACCCAGGCCGCCGCTCAGCCCAGTATCCTGTTGCGGTGCCTGAGTTCATCTACGTAATGAAGCGCGCCCGCAAGGCGCACGGCGACAAGGTGATTCTGGATGATGTCACCTTGGCCTTCTACCCCGGCGCCAAGATCGGCGTGGTGGGGCCCAACGGGGCCGGCAAGTCATCCGTGCTGAAGATCATGGCCGGGTTGGACACGCCATCGAACGGCGAGGCCTTCCTGACCGCCGGCTACACGGTGGGCATGTTGCAGCAGGAACCGCCGCTGGATGACACCAAGACGGTGTTGGGCAACGTCGAAGAAGGTGTAGCCGAGATCAAGGCGAAGCTGGACCGCTTCAACCAGATCACCGAAGAATTGGCCGATCCGGAGGCGGACTACGACACCTTGTTGGCCGAGATGGGCGAGCTGCAAGAGTTCCTCGACCATGCCGGCGCCTGGGACTTGGACTCGCGGCTGGAACAGGCCATGGACGCGCTGCGCTGCCCGCCGCCGGACACCCCGGTGAGCGTGTTGTCCGGCGGTGAGCGGCGCCGGGTGGCGCTGTGCAAACTGCTGCTGGAACAGCCGGATCTGTTGCTGCTGGATGAGCCGACCAACCACCTGGACGCCGAATCGGTCCAGTGGCTGGAACAGCATCTGTCGGCCTATCCGGGCGCCGTACTGGCGGTGACGCACGATCGCTACTTCCTGGACAACGTGGCCCAGTGGATTCTGGAGTTGGACCGCGGCCGGGCCTACGCCTACGAGGGCAACTACTCGGTCTACCTGGAGAAGAAGCGCGAACGCCTGCAGATCCAGGGCCAGAAGGACGCCAAACTGGCCAAGCGCCTGGCCGAAGAACTGGAGTGGGTGCGCCAGAACGCCAAGGGCCGCCAGGCCAAGTCGAAGGCCCGCCTGCAGCGCTACGAAGAGATGGCGGCGGAGGCGGAGCGGACCCGCAAACTGGACCTGGACGAGATCCAGATCCCGCCGGGCCCGCGGCTGGGTTCAATCGTGTTGGAGGCGACCGACCTGCGCAAAGGCTTCGATGACCGGATGCTGATCGACGGCCTCAGCTTCTCGCTGCCGAAGAACGGCATTGTCGGGGTGATCGGGCCCAACGGCGTGGGCAAGACCACCCTGTTCAAGACCATCGTGGGCCTGGAGCCGCTGGACGGCGGCACCTTGAAAATCGGCGAGACCGTGCGCATCTCATACGTGGACCAGGGCCGTAGCGGCATCGACCCGAGTCTGACGGTATGGGAAGTGGTTTCGGACGGACTGGACCACATCAAGGTGGGCCAGGTCGAGATGCCGTCCCGGGCCTACGTCTCCGCTTTCGGCTTCAAGGGCCCTGACCAGCAAAAACCCGCTGGCGTGCTGTCCGGTGGGGAGCGCAACCGGCTGAACCTGGCCCTGACCTTGAAGCAGGGTGGCAACCTGTTGCTGCTGGATGAGCCGACCAATGACTTGGACGTTGAGACGCTGGGCTCGCTGGAGAACGCCCTGCTCGAGTTCCCCGGCTGCGCCGTGGTGGTGTCCCACGACCGCTGGTTCCTGGACCGCGTGGCCACCCACATCCTGGCCTACGAAGGTACCGATGACGACCCGGCCCGCTGGTTCTGGTTCGAGGGCAACTTCCAGGCCTACGAGGCCAACAAGGTGGAGCGGCTTGGCATCGAGGCGGCCCGGCCGCACCGGGTGACGTACCGCCGCCTGCGCCGCGACTGACCCCACCGGCCACGGCCGAGCCGGTGTATACCCAACTCAGCCCGCCGCTGACCGACGTGAGACAATCACGGCATGTCCGTGGCCGATCTGATGCGGGAATACCTGGGCGGTGAACCGAACATCGTCCGGGTCCAGCCCTGCATCGCGCGCCTCCGGGTAGAGGTCAAAGACCCGGGTCTGGTGGACCCGCGGGGCCTGCGGGCGGTGGGCGCCCACGGTGTCGTCATCGCCGGCAACATAGTTCAGGTGGTGGTAGGCAAACAGGCCGACCAGTTGGCGCCTCTGATCAGTCAGTAGTTTCGCCCGTGGCCTGTTCGTGCTGGGTTTGGTTGCCGATCCGCGTCACCTGGCCGTTGGGTACGTACCACAGCACGCCATCGGCGTCCCTCAGGGTGGTGACCCGCAGCGTCATGCCAACCACTTCACCGGTAGCCGGCCCGATGTCGATCGTGTCGCCGATGCCGTACTGGTCCTCGATGATCATGAACAGCCCGGCCAGCACGTCCTTGACGAAGGCCTGGGCGCCCAGGCCGAAGCCCAGCCCGGCTAGGCCCACCGAGGTGGCGATCAGGCCGACGTTGACGCCGCAGCGCTCCAGCACCAGGGAGATGGCCAGCACCCAGATCACCACGGAGGCGATCGAATCGAAGACATGGCCGACGGTCTTGACGCGGGCTTCCTTGCGCGCGGCCGGGTAGGTGCCGGCCAGCGTCTTGGGCGTGGGCACGGCCGCCATGCGCCGGGTGACGCGCCGGATCAGGCGATGCACCACGATGTGCAACACGACGGCGCAGACCAGGATGACGGCGATGGCCAAGGGCCGGTCCAGCAGCCATTGGGCCCAGCCGGGCCAATCGGCGGCAAAATCTGGGGTCTTACCAGGGAACATGCAACTCTCCTATCAGCCCTTGCGGTCCCGCGCCTGGGCGGCCAGCGCCCGGGTTACGCCGGCCTGGCCCTCCACCACCAGGCGTCGCAGCGGTGGCAACCGGTCGCCCAGGCCGGCCAGGAACTGTTCGGTCCGTTCCAGCACCTGTGCGGCCGGGTCATCACCCAGCAGCGACGGGTAGAGGCCTTCGGCAATGTTGCCCGCGATCTCGGGCGATCGTTCGCGCCAGGTCTGCTCCAGCACCTCGAAGTACGGCTCCACATAGGGCGCCAGCAGTGACCGGTCCCGCACCCGGGTGAAGCCGGCAATGATGTGCCGCTGGGTGGCGTTGGGTGTGGCCGGGTCGCTGACCGCCCGCAACCAGGCGGCCGCTTTGGCTTCGGCCGTGGGCAGCGAAGCCTGCAGCCGGGCGGCCTGTTCGCGCCCGGCCAGAGTCGGATCGGCCTCAAGTTGGGCCGCGATGCGGTCCTCGCCGGCCAGCCCGCCCACCACCAGGGCATGCAGCAGCTCCCAGGTCAGGTCGGTGTCCAGGGAGACGCCTGCCACCGGCCCGCTGCCGTCCAGCAGGCCGTCGATGGCGCGCAACTGGTCGGTGGTCCAGGCGTGCTGGGCATATGCCTTGACGAACTGCAACTGCGTGTCCGAACCGGGCGGGGCGCCGGTCAGCAGGGCCCATAGCCGCTGGGCCGCCTCGGCCCGGGCCTGGTCGCGGGCCTCGGGTGCCACGTAATAGGTCAGGCCGGTGGCCACCTGCCCCAACAGGGTCTGCAACGCGGCCGAGTTGGTTTCCCGCCCCAACCCGTCCAGGACGGTGGCGACATAGGCGCGGGCCGGAATCTCGGCATCGCGCACGCAGTCCCACAGCGAGCCCCACACCACGGCCCGGGCCAGCGGGTCGGTGATGTCGGCCACGTGGGCGGCCGCCGTCTCCAGCGAGACCGGGTCAAGCCGCACCTTGGCGTAGGCCAGGTCGCCGTCGTTCAGCAGCAGCAGGTCGGCCGGCCGGCCCGTCACCTCCGGCCCCAAGGCAGTGGCCTCGCCCTCCACGTCCAGTTCGACGCGCCACTGGCGGGTCAGGGCGCCATCGGCCGGGTTCAGGCGGTAGCCGCCCACACCCAACCGGTGCGGCCGCACCGTGGGGTGGTCCGCCGGGGCGGTCTGGACAATCGCCAGGCCGCCGGTGCCCACGGTGGCCGAAGTGCGCAGCGTGGCCACGCCGGCCGTCTCCAGCCACAGTTCGGACCAGCTTGCCAGCTCCCTGCCCGATGCCGCGGCCAACTCCCGCAGTAGATCGGCCAGTTCCGTATTGCCCCAGGCATATTTCTTGAAGTAGCTGCGCACGCCGGCCAGGAAGGCCTCTTCGCCCACCCAGGCCACCAGTTGCCGCAGCACCGAGGCGCCCTTGGCGTAGGTGATGCCGTCGAAGTTGTTCTGCACGTCATCCAGGTCGTTGATGGGCGCCATGATGGGGTGGGTGGTGGGTAGCTGGTCCTGGCGGTAGGCCCAGTTCTTTTCGGCGTAGGTGAAGGTGGTCCAGGCGTCGGTCCACTCGGTGGCCTGGGTGGCGGCCCAGTGGGACATGAACTCGGCGAACGATTCGTTCAGCCACAGGTCGTTCCACCAGCGCATCGTCACCAGGTCGCCAAACCACATGTGGGCCAGTTCATGCAGGATGGTGATGGCGCGGCGCTCCACTCGCGCCTGCACTGGGGCGGACCGGAAAATATAGGACTCGGTGATGGTCACCAGGCCCACGTTCTCCATCGCGCCGAAGTTGTATTCGGGGCAGAACACCTGGTCGTACTTGGCGTACGGGTAGGGGTAGGCGAAGGCCGGCTCGTAGAAGCCGAAGCCGGCCTTAGTGATGGCGAACACCTGGTCGGCGTCCACATGCTGGGCCAGGGACTGGCGGGCGTAGACGGCCATCGGCACGCTCCGTCCGCTGGCGGAGGCCACCTCGGAGTGCCATTCCGCCCACGGCCCGGCCGCCAGCGCCGTCAGGTATGGCGCGATCACCGGGGTCGGTTCGAAGCGGTGGGTGACGGGGGCGCCAGCGGCGGCGTCAGGCGACCCGGCGCCATCGGGCAGCGAGGCGGTGGACGCCACGGGCTGGTTGGACAGCACCTTCCAGCCGGCCGGGGCGGTGACCACAAACTCGAACCGGCCCTTGAGGTCCGGCTGTTCGAAGACGGCGTAAACCCGCCGGGCATCGGCCGGCTCGAACTGGGTGTACAGGTAGGTGGCGCCGTCCACCGGGTCGGTGAAGCGGTGCAGCCCTTCGCCGGTGTGGGAATAGGCGCAGTCCGCCTGCACCACGACCTCGTTGACGGCGGCGATGCCGGGCAGTTCGATGCGGGCGTCATGCACCACATCGGCGGGGGCCAACTCGCGGCCGTTCAACGTCACCCGGTGCACCTGCGGGGCAATCAGGTCGAGGAAGGTCTGCCCGCCGGGCCGGGGCGAGGCGAACCGGATGGTGGTGCGGCTGGTGAACGTGTCACCCGGCGCCGTCAGGTCCAGTTCGATGCGGTAGGTCAGGTCCGTGACTTGGGCAGCGCGGGCGGCGGCTTCGTCACGGGTCAAGTTGGTTCCTGGCACGGGTGAACGGTCCTTTCGGCGAGTAGCTGCCCCACCATTGTGCCGCCCGGCGCGCCAGGTCATACCCATTTTGGTCCCACCGACTTAGGCTTGAGTCAACCCCACAACAGCCCCGGCCAGCCAGGAGGAATCATGGAACGGACTCCAGTGACGTTTTGGTGTGACGCGGTTTGCCCCTGGACTTGGGTGACCTACCGCTGGTTGGAACAGGTGGAACAGGTGCGCCCGGTGGACGTGACCTGCCGCATGTTGTCGCTCTCGATGTTGAATGAGGGCCGCGACATGGACGAGTTCCACCAGCGCTCCCACGGTGCCGGCCGGCGCTACCAGCGGGTGATCGCGGCGGCCCTGGCGCAGGACGGCCAGGAGATTGGCCGCAAGCTGTACGCCGAGTTCGGCCGGCGCCTGCATGTCGATAAGAAGAGCCCGTCACGCGCCTTCGACGAGGTGGTGGCCGGGGCGTTGGAGGCCCTTGGCCTGCCGGCGTCGTTGGCGGCGGCGGCCGATGACGCGGCTTGGGACCCGGCCATCCGGCAGGATCACGAGGCGGCCATGGCGCTGGTAGGGGACGATGTCGGGTCGCCCGTGATCGGCATCGGCGACGTGGCGTACTTTGGGCCTGTTATCGGTGAGGTGCCGCACGGCGAAGCCGCCGGGCAGCTGTGGGACGGCGCGCTGGCGTTGGCCAAGTGGCCGTCGTTCTACGAGATCAAGCGCAGCCGCACCGGCGGGTTGGTGATCGAGTAGCTCTCAGGGTCGCCTAGTCGCTAGTCCGCCGGGGTGCTGTGCGCCTCGAAGTGCAGAATCTGCTTGATGCGGCGCAGGTGGCGGGCGTCGCCGCTGAACGGTTCGTTCAAGAAGGCGTCGACAATTTCGATGGCCTCCGCCTGGGTGTGTTCCCGCGAGCCGATGGCGGCGATGTTGGCGTCGTTGTGGGACCGCGCCAGCCGGGCGGTGCGGGGCGACCAGACCAGGGCGGCCCGCACGCCGTGCACCTTGTTGGCGGCGATCTGCTCGCCGTTGCCGGAACCGCCGATCACGATGCCGATGGAGCCGTAGTCACGCATCACGGCCTTGGCGGCCTCTTGGCAGAAGCCCGGATAGTCATCCAGCGGGTCATAGGCGAAGGCCCCATGGTCAATCACCTCGTGGCCCTCCGAGTTGAGATGGTCTTCCAGGGCCTGCTTCAGTTCGAAACCGGCGTGGTCTGAGGCGATGTGAATACGCATGGCGCCAATTCTAGGGCCTGCCGGGCTGCGCTCTTACCCTTTTGGCCCAGGTCCGGCGGGTCGCCGCACGGGCGGCGGGGTAGCGGCCGCGCTGCGGGCCGCGCCCCAGGCGGTTAGGGTTGTCCGCGTGACTCAATCAGGTTTGGACCTTTCGCACCGCAACAGCGCCATCCGGCCTCAAGACGACTTGTTCGATCATGTCAACGGGCTGTGGCTGGACACCCACGAGATCCCGCCGGACCGGGCGGCCGACGGCGCTTTCCGGGAACTGCGCGACCAGGCCGAGGTGCAGGTGCGCCAGATCATCGAAGACTTGGCGGAGGCCGAACTGGACCCCGCGGCGGCTGATCCCGGCCAGGCGGCGGCCGCCCATGAAGCCAAGTTGATCTCGGCCCTGTACGTGTCCTTCATGGACGAGGCAGCGGTGGAGGCCAAGGGTGCCACGCCCTTGTTGGCTGATCTGGCGGTGCTGCAGGCGGGCCTGGCGGCGGGCGGCCCGGAAGCCCTGGCCCTGGCCCTCGGTCAGTTGGAACGCAGCGGCGTCGGCGCCCTGTTCGGCACCTGGGTGGACACCGACCCGGCGGCGCCGGACCGCTACGTGGTCAACCTGACCCAGGGCGGCCTGGGCCTGCCGGACGAGGCCTACTACCGCGAAGACCAGTACGCCGCCATCCGTGAGCAGTATGTGGACCATGTGGCGGGGATGCTGCGGCTGGTCGGTGAAGCCCTGGCGGGCCCGGCGGCAGCGGCCGGCCTGGCGCTGCCGGTGGCGCCGGACGAGGCCGCCGCGGCCGCCGCCCGCATCTTCGCCTTTGAGACCCGGCTGGCCGGCGCCCACTGGGATGTGGTGAAGGACCGCGATGACACGGCCACCTACAATCCGATGACGTTTGCCCAGCTCAAAGAGCTGGCGCCGGAGTTTCCGTGGCAGCCGTGGCTGGAGGGCCTGGCCGCCCCGCAGGGCGCTATGGACGCCTTGGTGGTGCGCGAACCGGACTTCTTCGTGGCCTTGGGCCGCGAGTGGGCCGAGTCGTGGCAGAACATCATCCCAGAGTGGCTGTGGTGGCACATGGCGCACTCGCGGGCTCCCTACCTGGCCGGCGCCATCGTGGACCAGAACTTCGCCTTCTACGGCAAGGTGCTGCAGGGCACCGAACAACTGCGGGACCGCTGGAAGCGCGGCGTCTCCCTGGTGGAAGGCTGCGTGGGCGAGGCCGTGGGCCGCGTCTACACCGAACGCCACTTCCCACCGGCCTACAAGGCCCGCATGCTGACCCTGGTGGGCCACCTGATCGAGGCCTACCGCCAGTCCATCAGCGAACTGACCTGGTTGGGCGAGGACACCAAGGCGAAGGCACTGGACAAGCTGGCCCGCTTCACGCCCAAGATCGGCTACCCAGACCGCTGGCGTGACTATTCCGCGCTGCAGGCCGATCCGGCCGATCTGGTGGGCAATGTGCGGGCCGTCTGCGCCTTCGAAACCGACCGCGAACTGGGCAAGATCGGCCGGCCGGTGGACCGTGACGAGTGGTTCATGACGCCCCAAACCGTCAACGCCTACTACAACCCGGGCATGAACGAGATCGTCTTCCCGGCCGCCATCTTGCAGCCGCCGTTCTTCTGGATGGACGGCGATGACGCGGCCAACTACGGCGGTATCGGGGCCGTCATCGGGCATGAGATCGGCCACGGTTTCGACGACCAAGGCTCCAAGTACGACGGCGAGGGCCGGCTGGTGGACTGGTGGACGCCGGATGACCGGGCGGCCTTCGAGGAGCGCACCAAGGCCCTGATCGAGCAGTACAACGGCTTCGTGCTACACCTGCCCGATGGCGACATGGCCGTCAACGGGGCCCTCACCATCGGTGAGAACATCGGTGACCTGGGTGGTTTGGCGATCGCCTGGCGGGCCTATCTGATCGCCCTGGAGGAGGCCGGCGTGACCGAGCCGCCCGTCATCGACGGCCTGACCGCCGCGCAGCGCTTCTTCTTCGGCTGGGCCCAGTGCTGGCGGGCCAAGACGCGCCCGCAAGAGGCGGCCCTGCGGCTGTCGGTCGATCCGCACTCGCCGGACAAGTTCCGCTGCAACGGCGTGGTGCGCAACCTGGCCACCTTCTACGAGGCTTTCGGGGTGAGACCCGATGACGCGTTGTGGCTGGCGGAGGATCAGCGGGTGACGATCTGGTGACCTTGGGGGCTAGTCGCTAGATCCAGAGGGCCGGGTCTTCCAGCAGGCCCGGCTCGGCCACCTTGACCTTGCGCACCCGGCCGGGCACGCCCACCACGACGGCGCCCGGCGCGACATCGTGCACCACCACGCTGTTGGCGCCGATGCGGGCGCCATCGCCGATCACCACCGGACCCAGCACCTTGGCACCGGTGCCGATGGTGACGCCGTTGCCCACCGTGGGGTGACGCTTGCCCTTCACCATGGACCGCCCACCCAGGGTGACCCCATGGAATAGCAGCACGTCATCGCCCACTTCCGTCGTTTCACCGATCACCACACCCATGCCGTGGTCGATGAACAGGCGGCGGCCCAATGTGGCCCCCGGGTGGATCTCCACGCCCGTCAGGAAACGGGCCAGTTGGGAGAGCAACCGGGCCGGTAGTTTCAGGGCCGGTTCGCGCCACATGCGGTGGGTCAGCCGGTGGGCCCACAGGGCGTGCACCCCGGGGTAGCCCAAGGCCACCTCGATCTTGGTGCGCGCCGCCGGGTCCAGCCGTTGGGCCGTGGCCAGGTCTTCGCGCAGCAGGTGCCAGAACCGCCGCGCACCCCGTGCAGTAAACGGCAGTGGTGCACTCATGGGCAACACCTTAGACCTTTACAAGTGGGCGATGACGTGCTGTGTTGTTTGCCACGCAGCCGGCGGCCGGTTATTCGGCCAGATCGGCGTAGAGCACCGTCGACAGGTAGCGCTCGCCGAAGTCCGGGGCGATCGCCACAATCGTCTTGCCGGCCGATTCGGGCCGCTTGGCGATTTCGATGGCGGCCGTCAGGGCGGCGCCGGCCGAGATGCCGACCAGCAGGCCTTCCTCGGTGGCGGCGGCGCGGGCGGTGGCGATGGCGTCATCGGACTTGACGGTGAAAACCTCATCGTAGATGGCCGTGTCCAACACCTCGGGCACAAAGTTGGCGCCGATGCCCTGGATCTTGTGCGGGCCGGCCGTGCCGGCGCTGAGCAGCGGCGATTCGGCCGGCTCCACCGCCACGATCTTGACTTCCGGCTTGCGGGACTTGAGCACCTGGCCAACACCGGTGATGGTGCCGCCCGTGCCGATGCCGCTGACGAAGATGTCGACACCGCCGTCGGTGTCTGCCCAGACCTCTTCGGCCGTGGTCTCGCGGTGGATCTGCGGGTTGGCCTCATTGGCGAACTGGCGGGCCAGGATGGCGCCCGGGCGTTCGGCCACGATCTTCTCGGCCGCCGCCACGGCCCCCTTCATGCCCTCGGAGGCGGGGGTCAGCACCAGTTCGGCGCCGAAGGCCTTAAGCAGGGTGCGGCGTTCCTTCGACATCGACTCGGGCATGGTCAAGATGACGTGGTAGCCGCGGGCGGCGCCCACAAACGCCAGCGCGATGCCGGTGTTGCCGCTGGTGCCCTCGACGATGGTGCCGCCGGGCTTGAGCACGCCGGCCTTCTCGGCCGCGTCGACAATCGACACGCCAATGCGGTCCTTGACCGAGCCGGCGGGGTTGTAGAACTCCAGCTTGGCCAGCACCTGGGCGCCGGGCGCGATGCCGGCGGTGAGGCGGTTCAGGCGGACCAGGGGAGTATGGCCGGTGGTCTGTGTGGCGTCGTCGTAAATCCTGGACATGAGTTGGTCTCCTTGGGTGTTGGTGTTCGATGGGTACAGCAGGGGACTTGCATGGACGCATGCGTGGGCCAGGGGTAGGAGCCTTGGGGCCTCAGCCGGTCCGGTGCGCGCCTAGCTCACCGGTTGCCTGGCACTGGGGATGGAATCAACAACAACAGACGCAAGCGAAGCGGTGCGTGGTGTTGACGCTCATGTCCGCTCCTTGGCTTGCCGGGCCCGGCCCTTGGCGGCCAGGTGATTCCACTCAGAAATGTTAAGGGCGGGGGCCGCTGGGCGGCAAATGCCGTGGTGAAAATGTAAAGATCGTCACATTTTGTGGTTGAGTCCTGTTTTTCCGCCCTGACCCTGAGGCACCATGTAAGACTGAAACGCGATGCCTGCGCTGCAGTGGGCAGCGCGCAAGTTGGGGGGAAAACGATGGGTCGGGCCTGGAAGGTGTGGCGTCCCGCCGCCCTGGCCGCAGTCTTGGTGGTTGGTTTGGGTGCCACCGCCTTTGCTCTGCTCCTGCCCGATGGCGCGCCCTCCACCGAGCCCACCTTGCCGGCCGCCGCCGGTGGAGCCGGCAGTTCCGCCTCCGCTGGTGCTTCGGCTTCGGCCTGGGCCTCGAGCCCGCCCACCGTGGCGGCATCGGCCAGCCCCAGCCCTGAAGCTTCGGCCGCCACGAGCGATGCCGCTAGCGCGGAGGCGACCGAGGCGGCCGCGGAGGCTGCCACCGACGCGGCGACGCCGGCCGCCACCGACGCGGCGACGCCATCGGACACGGCTGAAGCGGCGGCATCGGACACCGTGGCCGCGACGCCCGAACCCAGCCCCACCGGGGTGGTAGTGAACTACAAGGGCCCCGTGCCCGAGGCGCCGGCGGTTGACTGCTCGGCTGTCCCGTGTGTGGCGCTGACATTCGATGACGGGCCATCCACCAACACGGCCGCACTACTGGACGTGTTGAAGGAGAAGGACGTCAAGGCGACCTTCTTCGACCAGGGCATCAACGCTCAGCGTTATCCGGACATGATTGCCCGGACCGTGGCGGAAGGGCACGTGATCGGGGCCCACGGCTGGGCGCACACCAGCATGCTGACCTTGGGGCCTTCGGCCGCCTGCGAGGACCAGGACCGGGCCGGCCGGGCCATCCGCGACGCCGGTGCGCCCGAACCGACCCTGGTGCGCCCGCCCTACGGCTCGTGGAACAACTCCATCCTGGCGGCCTGCACCGGCGACACCTTTGTGCTGTGGGATGTGGACACGCTGGATTGGTCGTCACACAATGTCCAGAAGATCACCGACCATGTGCTGAATGAAACCAAGCCGGGCTCCATCGTCTTGATGCATGACCACGTGGTAGAGGACCTGGAAGTGCTGCCGGCCGTGATCGACGAACTGCGGGCCCGCGGCTACACGTTCGTCACCGTACCCGAACTGTTCAACACGCCGCTGGCCGGCGGGCAGGCCATCTACAACGGCCCGCGTGCCGAGTTGCCAGCCACCGCCGCTGATACTGCCGCGGCCGCCGCCGGCTGACCCCTCCCCTCGCGAAAGGTCACTTTTCCGGCGCGAAAGGTCAATTCTGCCCTCGTCATCCCGGCCTCGCTCCGGGGCCTCAACGCTTTGACCTGCGAAAACGCCGAGATCCCGGGCCAAGGTCGGGGCGACGAATTGACGGAATTGACCTTTCGGGAGGAAGAGGGTCTTGGAGCGGCCGACGGGAATCGAACCCGCATCTTCAGCTTGGAAGGCTGAGGCCCTGACCATTGGACTACGGCCGCGTGGTCACGAAAGTGGTCGGGATGCCGGGATTTGAACCCGGGGCCCCCTGCTCCCAAAGCAGGTGCGCTACCAAGCTGCGCCACATCCCGCGACTGCCAGTGTGACCGGCCTTTGAGTGTACTCGATTGAAACCGTTCGCCAGGAGGGAATAACGGCCAGGCCGCCGGTGTTGAGGCAGACGTAACGTTCGTCATTTCCCCCTCTACGGAGAACCGATCATGAATCCTCCCCGCCACCGGGCCGATGTGCCCTGGCTGCCCGTCCAGTGGTACACCCAACCCACCCTGGAGGAAGCCGCCCTGGCAACCGACAACGCCTGACCTGGCGGCCGGGCGGGCCGGGCCGGGGCACGGGTAGACTTAGCCCGCTGCGCCGTGTGCAGGCCGGCCTTGAAACCCACGCCAGGAGAACCAGAAGTGAAGACTGCCGTCGAAACCCTTGAGCCCACCAAGGTCACGCTGACCGTCGATGTGGCTTGGGAAGACCTCAAGCCCGCCGTTGACAAGGCCTACAGGGCGATTGCCGGCCAGATCAACGTGCCCGGCTTCCGCAAGGGCAAGGTGCCGGCCCGGATCATCGACCAGCGGATCGGCCGCGGCGTGGTGCTAGAGCAGGCCATCAGCGACGGCCTCAACGGCTGGTACCGGGCGGCGCTGGACGAGCACAAGCTGTTCCCCATGGACCAGGCCCAGGTTGACGTCACGGAAGAGGCCGACCCAACTGTGGCCGAACCTTCCTTCACCTTCACCGCCACCGTCGAAGTGCGGCCGGAGATCAAACTGCCAGACCTGACCAAGATCACCGTCACGGTGGACAAGGCCGAAGTCACGAAGGCCGATGTCGACGCTCACCTGGACGCCCTGCGTGAGCGGTTCGCTTCACTCAAGACGGTTGACCGGCCGGCCCAGGATGGCGACTATGTGACGATCGACCTGAAGGCCGACATCGACGACGAAGAGATCGATTCGGTCAGCGGCGTGTCCTACCTGATCGGTTCCGGCGACATGCTGGAGGGCCTGGATGAGGCCCTGATCGGCCTTTCGGCCGGCGAGACCACCACCTTCGAGGCGCCCCTGGCCGGCGGCATCCATGAGGGCGAAACTGCCCTGGTGACGGTGACGCCGCAGGCCGTCAAGGAACGCGAACTGCCCAAAGCCGATGATGACTTTGCCCAGTTGGCCAGCGAATTCGACACGGTCAAGGAACTGCGCGAAGACCTCAAGAAGCTGGCCGGGCTGGAGAAACAGCGCGCCCAGGTGGTGCAGGCCCAAGACGAACTGATCACCCACCTGCTGGACACCCTGGACTTCCAGGCGCCCGTTGGCGTGGTGACGAAGGACGCTGAGGCGCGCCTGGAACGGGCCGGCAAAGAAGACGATGACGAGGCCCGGGTGGAGTTCCTGGAGGATTCGACCAAAGCGGTGCGCACCCAACTGCTGGTGGACGCGCTGGTAGACCACCTGAAGGTGCAGGCCAACCAGGGTGAGTTGATCACCTTCATGATCCAGACCTCGCAGCAGTACGGCATGGACCCGTCCCAGTTCATCCAGGCGGCCGAGCAGGCCGGCGAGCTGCCCCACTTCTACGCCGAACTGGTGCGCAACAAGGCGTCGGTGGCGGCACTGCGGCTGATCACGGTCAAGGACAAGGCCGGCAAGACGGTCGATGTCGCGGCCCTCCTTGGGCCCGATCCGGACGCGGCCGCGCCGGCCGCTGACGGCGACGAGGCGGCCCCGGCTGCCCCCGCCGCGCCGGCCCGCAAGGCGCGAGCCAAGAAGGCGGCCCCGGCGGCCGACGCCGCCCCGGTGATCGATTCGGTGGAACTGGACGTGGCGGCGGTCGAGGCGGCCCAGGCGGCCGAAGCGGCGGCGGCCGAAGCGGGCGAAACCGAGGACTGACCGGCCGGTCAGTTGCCAGCGAAATGCCACGACATGCGGCATGATGGCGTGGTATCAATCCAACAGAATCACACTATTTGAAGTCCCAACTCGAACTGTTCGGAGAGACATGACTGACATCATTCCCGCCCTGGCGGCGGCCGAAGGGCCCGGCATGGGCCTGAGCGATTCGATCTTCAGCCGGCTGCTCAGGGAGCGGATCATCTGGCTGGGTTCCGAGGTGCGCGAAGAGAACGCCAATGCGATCTGCGCCCAGATGATGCTGCTGGCGGCGGAAGACCCGGAACAGGACATCTACCTGTATATCAACAGCCCAGGCGGCTCCATCACGGCCGGCATGGCGATCTACGACACCATGCAATACGTCGCGCCCGATGTCGCCACGGTGGCGGTGGGCATGGCGGCCTCGATGGGCCAGTTCCTGCTCTCCAGCGGCGCCAAAGGCAAGCGCTACGCCACCCCGCACGCACGGGTGATGATGCACCAGCCGTCCGGCGGCATCGGCGGCACGGCCACCGATATCCGGATCAACGCCGAACTGATCCTGCACATGAAGCGGCTGCTGGCGGAACTGACCGCCGAACAGACCGGCAAGACGGTGGAACAGATCAACAAGGACGCCGACAGGGACCGCTGGTTCACGGCCGACGAAGCGTTGGAATACGGCTTCATCGACCGCGTGGTGAAGCACGCCGACACGGTCCGCGGCCAGGCGAAGAAGGCGTGAGGGGAGCAACCATGACGAACATCGACCCCCGCGCCACCTACGGCGCTTTGACCCCCCTAGCGGAAGGCCGGCTGACGGCGCCCCTGCCGCAGGCCCGCTACGTGCTGCCCAGTTTCGAGGAGCGCACCCCCTACGGTTTCAAGCGGCAAGACCCGTACGCCAAGCTGTTCGAGGACCGGATCGTGTTCCTGGGCGTGCAAATCGACGACGCCTCGGCGGACGACATCATGGCGCAGCTGCTGGTGCTGGAATCCCAGGACCCGAACCGCGACATCACGATGTACATCAACAGCCCCGGCGGTTCGATCACGGCCCTGACCGCCATCTACGACACCATGCAGTACATCACGCCCCGCATCCAGACGGTCTGCCTGGGGCAGGCGGCCAGCGCCGCCGCCGTGGTGTTGGCGGCCGGTTCGCCGGGCCTGCGCCTGGCGCTGCCCAACGCCCGGGTGCTGATCCACCAACCGGCCTTCGAGGGCGGCAGCTACGCCCAGGCCAGCGACATCGAGATCCAGGCCAACGAGATTCTGCGCATCCGCGAATGGCTGGAAGAGACCATCGCCAAACACTCCAACCGGACCGTTGAACAGGTCCGCGAGGACATCGAGCGGGACAAGATCCTGACCGCCGAACAGGCCCTGGACTACGGCATGATCGACCAAGTGCTGGAGTCCCGTAAGCAACCGCAGGCGGCCAAGAAGTAACGCGCCAGTAAGGCTGGACCCAATGTGCGGAATCATCGGCTATGTGGGCCGAGAAGACTCGCCCCGCCCGCTGGCGGTCGCCATCGAGGCGCTGACCAGGCTGCAATATCGCGGCTACGATTCGGCCGGCGTGGTGGTGGCCAATGCGGCCGGTCTGGCCTTCGCCAAGAAGGCCGGCAAACTGGAGGTGCTGGAGGCCGAACTCGAGGCGCACCCACTACCGCTGGCCACGGCCGCCATCGGGCATACCCGGTGGGCCACCCACGGCGGGCCCACGGACGTCAACGCCCACCCGCACCTATCGGAGGACGGCTCGGTGGCGGTGGTGCACAACGGCATCATCGAGAACCACGAGGTGCTGCGGCTGGAACTGGCCGAGGCCGGGGTGCAGTTTAGGTCGCAAACCGACACCGAGGTTGCCGCGCACCTGCTGGCGCGTGCCCTAGTGGAGGAGGGCAACCTGCCGGACGCGATGCGGGCGGTGGCCCGCCGGCTGGAGGGGGCCTTCACGCTGCTGGCGGTGGCGCGGGAAAACCCCCGGCTGGTGGTTGGGGCGCGGCGGACGTCGCCCCTGGTGGTTGGCCTGGGTGACGGCGAGAACTTCCTGGGGTCCGATGTTGCGGCCTTCATCGCCAGCACCAACCGGGCTTTGGAGTTGGGTCAAGACCAAGTGGTGACCATCACGCCCGAAACGGTCGTGGTGACCGATTTCTTCGGCCAGCCGGTGACGCCGCGGCAGTACACGGTTGACTGGGACGCCTCGGCCGCGGTCAAGGGCGGCTACCCCACCTTCATGGACAAAGAGATCCACGACCAGCCCGATGCCGTCCGCGACACCCTGTTGGGGCGGCTCACCCCGGCCGGGCTGCTGACCCTGGACGAACTGCACGTGTCAGAGGCCCTGCTGCGGTCGGTCGACAAGATCGTGGTGATTGCCTGCGGTACTGCCTCGTATGCGGGGACGGTGGCGAAGTACGCCATCGAACACTGGTGCCGTATCCCCACCGAGGTGGCGTTGGCGCACGAGTTCCGCTACTCCGACCCGGTGGTGAACGAGAAGACGCTGGTGGTGGCGGTGTCCCAGTCCGGCGAGACGATGGACACCATCATGGCCATCCGCCACGCCCGGGAGCAGGGCGCCAAGGTGGTGGCGGTGGTCAACACGATGGGCTCCACCATCGCGCGCGAATCCGACGCGGCGTTGTATACACACGCCGGGCCGGAGGTGGCGGTGGCCTCGACCAAGGCGTTCCTGGCCCAGATCACGGCCACCTACCTGCTGGGACTGTATTTAGCCCAACTGCGCGGCACCATGTTCCCAGACGAGGTGCGGGCCGTGCTGGACGAACTGACAGCCATGCCGGCCAAGGTGCAGCAGGTGATCGACGGTGAGGACTCGATCCGGGAGTTGGCCACCTCGATGAAGGACGTCGAGTCGGTGCTCTATCTTGGCCGCCACGTGGGCTTCCCGGTGGCCATGGAAGGTGCCCTAAAGCTGAAGGAACTGGCCTATATCCACGCCGAGGGCTTTGCTGCGGGGGAGCTGAAGCACGGGCCCATCGCCCTGATCGACGAGGGCCAGGCGGTGTTCGTGATTGTGCCGTCGCCACGCAGCCGATCCGTGCTGCACGACAAAATCTTGTCCAACATCCAAGAGGTGCGGGCCCGTGGCGCGCGCACCCTGGTAGTGGCCGAAGAGGGCGACACGGCGGTGGCCGAATACGCCGAACGGGTTTTCTGGGTGCCGCCCACCCCCACCCTGCTGGCGCCGCTGGTGGCGGTGGTGCCGCTGCAGATTTTCGCCTGCGCCCTGGCTACCGCTAAGGGTCTTGACGTGGACCAGCCGCGCAACCTGGCCAAATCCGTTACCGTGGAGTAGTTGAGTTCCCGCCTGGAGCCGGCCCAACCCAGGGAGCGTGTGCCAGATGATCGTTGGCGTAGGGATTGACCTGGTCGATGTCGACCGGTTCATGGAGCAGCTTGAGCGTGCCCCGCGGCTGGCCGAGCGCCTGTTCACCGACCTGGAGCGGCGCAAGCGGTCCGATGATTCGCTGGCGGCCAGGTTCGCCGCAAAAGAGGCGCTGGCCAAGGCCCTGCACACCATCGGCGACATGGCCTGGCTGGACGCCGAAGTGGTGAACGATGACACCGGCCGGCCGGGCTTCGCGGTGCGCGGCACGGTGGCGGCGCGCTGCCGCAAGCTGGGGGTGCGCCGGCTACACCTGTCGATCACCCACGACGGCGGCTTCGCCGCCGCCTTCGTCATCGCCGAACGGGAATAGGGCGGGGCCTGCCGCCGGCCCGCCGGGCGCCATCGGCGGGCTACGACGGGGACGGTTCGAGGTTGCTGGGGGGGTTACAGGGGACGGTTCCGGGGGTTACAGGGGACGGTTCCGGGGGTTACAGGGGACGGTTCGAGGTTGCGGGGTTACAGGGGACGGTTCGAGGTTGCGGGGTTACCGGGGACGGGTACGCGGAACAAGTTGCAGTGCTACTGCAACATGTGTCACGGAACCGTCCCCTGTAACCCCGCAACCTCGAACCGTCCCCTGTAACCCCGGAACCGTTACCTCACTCGTGAGGCTCAGAACTGCTGGCCGTTGATGACCTTCTTGGCAGCTTTCTTCTGCGCGGCGGTGCACTTCTTCTTGTAGGGCGCACCCGAGTAGGCCGCGTCTTGAACGATGGCGCCACAGTCGGCCGCGTTATCGATGCCGCGTGTGCCTGAACCGCCGAACTTCTTGTTCATGATCTTCTGCAGTTGCGTCCAGGTGGTGTCACTTTGGTAGGCGAAGGCTTGCTGGCAGTGGAAGACTTCGTGGGCCATCACATACTTCAGCCGCGCGGTGGAGGCGAAGGCGTTGTGGTTGCTCTTCTTGCTGATCTCGATGCTGCATTGGCCGGACAGCGTGTTGTCACCATTCAGGTAGAACGTTGTAGTCCCCCAATGGTCATAGGAGCCGATTTTCACGCTCAGGATGCTGGTGTTCTTGGCGTACTTCTTCAGATAGGTGCGAACTTTGTCGCGGTCGGTCGCGCTGCCGCCGGTGACAACAACATCGGAGGGGCTGATGGCTAGGGCAGCAGGGACGAGGGGGAAGGCGAACTCGGTGGCCGTGGCCGGGGCAGCTACCAGTCCGCTGAGGGCAAGGGCGGCACCGAGTACGGTCGCAAGTAGGCGCCGTTTGGGCGCGTTCGATGAAATGGGGCTCATTATTGAGGTCCTTTCGGGTGGGGATTCCCTTTGGATCCTTCGGATCAGGGGCTTGCTTCGACGCTAACAGTGGAAACTCAGCGGCTCTGGGCCCGGAGTCCCAAATCTCTGTACGAAAGGTCAATTCCGTCAGTCCTGGCCAGCCGGACGCCATCGGACATGGGCCGTTGACCTGCGAAGATGCCGGACCAAGTCCGGGATGACAAAAGCGGAATTGACCTTTCGTGCCGAAAAAGTGACCTTTCGGGAGGGAGGGGCGGGGAAGTGCGAATGGGCGGCTTGACCTGGCGATTCGCAGTGCAGCAAGTGTCCCCGCTGGTCGGTTTCCTGGTCGAGTAAGCACAAGCGGTAGCCTGTCGCCGTGGCGCGCCAGCCAAGTGACGGTCCGGCCCGCCGGGGTGCCTGAACCGCCAGGCCACCACGCCAGACAGAAGGGTCACCAACACCCCCAAGCCACTACTTGACAAGCATTGAAACTCCCAGGCCCGGCCCGGGATCTCTGCCGTGTTCGATGCGTCAGGTCGAGGTTCCGGAGAGACTTTCGGTAGCCCTGCGGCCCGTTCAGGCGAGGCGGAGAGAGTTCCGGCAGTTCTGGCGCTCCAGAACTACCGGAAGTCTCTCCGGGCTGGTATTGCGGCGGGCTAGGACGGGGACGGTAGCTGCTCCAGGAGGTAAGGAGCAAGGCTGGCCCAGTAGGTCAGGTTGATGTGGTGGTTGTCCTTGTAGACGATGACGTGGCCGATGACGGCCGGGCAGTAGCCGTCCCGGCAGTAGAAGTCCGTCAGGTCGATGACGGTGACATTGCCGCCGGCACTGGCGGCCGCCGTGGCCAGTTCCTGTTCCGGTAGGACGTCCGGCGCGTCCTGCCAGACGCCGCAGGTGCTGGTCTGGGTGAAGTCGCCGTTGCTAGCCGTGATGCACTCCCAGACTTCCCAGCCGATCCAAGGGTTGTCGCGGACAACAGCCACGGGAGTGTCGCCCAGTTGGGCCAGCGCCTGTCGGACCCGGCCGGTCAAATCCGGGTCATTCTGGGGGCCGTGCGGCGTGTACGAGTTGGCGATCACCAGGTCATAGCCCTGCTCTACCAGTTGGTCCCAGTAGTCCTGGCACAGCTTGTCGGCCGAGCCGGGGAAGCACTCATTGGCGGCGTAGACGTCAAGCTGCCAGTTCAGTTCCGCCAGCCTGGGCCGCAACGCGCCGTTGGCCAGGTAGCCGGCGTGCGAATCGCCGAACACCGCCACCCTGGTGGCGGTCCCGCTGTCGGTGTCACCCCACCGGCAGGGCTTCCAGGGAGTGGGGTAGCGCTCATCGGTCCAGCATTCCGTGTCCTGCTGCACCAGGTCGCTGATGTTGGGGAAAAGCTGGCCGGCCAGTTCCGGATCGTCCTCGCAGGCACCGGCCGGCTGCATCATGGCATTGGCTCCGTAACAGGGGTACGAGCCATCGGCCAGTTGGGCTGCGATCTTGGCTTCCCGTTCGATGTCGCGCTCGATGGCGACCGTGAGACCCTGATCCAGGGCCACCACGACGGTCATGCCAACGGCAGCCAGGGCGTAGCTGCGGCGGGTCTTGGCGAGCCAGTAGGTGGTGCGGCGGAAGGGGTCTTCGACCAGGCTCTTGGACACGGCCGAGGCGGCGATGCAGCCGGCCAGAATGACCAGGCCGCCCTTGAACCCAGGGGTGTTGCCGCGTACCAACGGGTAGAGGATGACGGCCGGCCAGTGCCACAGGTACAGGCTGTAGGAGATGTTGCCCAGATACTGGACAGGGGGGGGGCTTCCCAAGCGGCCTGGGCCGAGGCGGGATGGTGAGTGTTCCGCCCAAATCACCAGCATCGCTCCCGCCACCGGCAGCAGGCAACGGTAGCCGGGCAACGGCATGGTCTCGTTGATGAAGACGAAGGAGGCGCCGATCATTGCCAGGCCCAGCCAGGACAGGGCGGCCTGGACCGTTGGCAGGTGTTTTCGTAGGGCGGTCAGCCCGGTGATGCGGGGAACGAAAGCCAGTAGCCCGCCCAGGCCGAACTGCCAGGCCCGGGTCGGTGTCACGAAATAGGCCTGGGCCGGGCTGTGGGCGGTGAAGAAAATGGAGTAGGTCAGGCTGGCTGCTACCGTCAGGGCCATCAGGCCAAAGACGGACCGGCGGGCGCTAAGCCTGCTGCCGAGTTGGCCGGTGCGGCGCGCCAGCCACAGGCCCAAGACCGCGAGCAGGGGCCAGACCAGGTAGAACTGTTCTTCGGCCGAGAGCGACCAGTAGTGCTGCACCAGGGTGGCGGATTGGTCCGCTGCGAAGTAGTCGACCGAGTCCGCTGCCAGCACCCAGTTCTCGATGTAGATGGCCGAGGCCGCGACCTGTTTCAGCGTGGGCACCCACATCTGACGGGGTATCCAGATCAGCATGGCGGCCACGCAGGCCAGCAGCACCAGGAGGGCCGCTGGGAGCAGACGGCGGATACGCCGGGCCCAGAAGGCCCGCAGACCGATGTGGCCGCTGGCGGCGGCTTCCCGCAGGAGTTGCGACGTGATCAGGAAGCCGCTGATGACGAAGAAGATGTCGACGCCCAGGAAGCCACCCGCCCAGGCGCGGGTTTTCGGCCAGATGTGGAACAGCGCCACCCCGAGTACGGCTACGGCGCGCAGCGCCTGAATCTCGGTCCGCACCTCGCTGCGGCCAAGGGCACTGGGAGCAACCACACAGGGCAGCGTACCTTGCTACAACTGTCGCCACTTCGTGTTACAGGGGACGGTTCCGGGGGTTACAGGGGACGGTTCCGGGGGGTACAGGGGACGGTTCGAGGTTGCGGGGTTACAGGGGACGGGTCCGTGTAACCCCCGGCACCTGCCCCGCTACCGCGGGGACGGGGCCGGGGGCGGAAGCACAGGGGAGCGGCGGAGGTCCGCCCCCTG
>JAISSX010000022.1 GCA_031272885.1 Bifidobacteriaceae bacterium
TTCGACGGCGTCCAGGAATACGGCACCTTCGGCCTGGCCTACACCAACCTGACGTCCCTGCCCGCGGGCCTGTTCGCCGACACACAACTTGTTGGCTACCTGCTGTTGGACCACAACCAACTCACCACCATCCCGGCCGACTTGTTGGCCACCGCCCCCTCTGGTTTTGTCCACCTGGACCACAACCAACTCACTGAGATCCCGGACGGCCTGTTGTCCAGCTTCCCGGGCGGCTACATCGACTTCGAGGACAACCCGATTGCCGCCCTGCCGGCCGACATCTGCCAAGTGCCCCACCAGGTGGTGCTGCGCGGTACCGGCGTCTACAAGGCCACCTGCCCGGACGGCTCGATCCCCTATGACCACGGCGTGGAGCTGCTGGTCGATCAGCAATTGCCCACCTACGTCTTCTACGCAGCCGCGGTGGACCAGCCGCTGGCCAGTTGGACCCCTGGGCCCGGCGTGGTGCTGATCCAAGGCCCTACCGGCCAGGTCAACCGGGTGGCCACCAGCGCCGCCTACGCCAATCCTTGGTTCGACGGCACCACCGTGACGGCGCCGTTCGTCGTCACGGCCGATGGCCTGCAGGCCGTCATCAATGCCACCGCCAGTCCCGTCTGGTCGGTCGAACGCGATGACTGGAGCCTGTTCAACCAGGCGGTGGGCCTAGTCGGCCTGACCATCCAGCTGCGCCAGTTCCCGCCGGTCCAGGCCTGGGACACCAGCGTGCTGCTGGGCGACACCATCGAACCTGACGTCCTGTTGCCGGAGGACCTGCTGCCCGGCTACACCCGCACCGTGCGGTATGAAGTGCTTGATGGCGCCGCCTACGTCACGGTTGATCCCGTCACCGGCCGGATCACCGGGCGGGCGGGCGGTACCGCCGTCATTCGCGTCACCGTCTCCACGGTGGAAGACCCGTCGCTGCAGTCCGTGGCCGAGTTCGACGTCGAGGTTGTGGCGGTGGTTGAGGGCCCGACCGACCCCGCCACCACCGGTCCGGGTTCGACCGGCACCGGCGGGCCCGCCACCAACCCGCTCCTCGACCCGGTCAGCCTCTCGCAAGGTGCCGCCGCGACATCGGGCAGCGTGGTGGCCCAAGGCGGGACGGCGGCATCGGGCAGCGAAACGGCGGCCACCGCCGCCAGCCAAGCCCAAGCCACCCCCACCGCCCTTAGCGTCAGCGGCCAGGGCCAAGACGCCGGCCCAACCCTGGCGTTTGCCCTGCTGGCCGGCCTCACCGGCCTGGCTGCCTGGTCCTGGTCGCGCCGTCAGCGCGGCCCTCGGCACATCGCCAAGCACCTGGCCTGACTTGCCCAAACTTGGCCTAACCCGGCCTGGGAGCCAAGACACCCCTGGACATGAGAATGGCGCCGGTGCTCCGTCTTCCTCGCCGGAGCACCGGCGCCACATCCTTGGGGCTATCAAACCTCAGCTGCTGGTCAGCTTCTCCCGCAGCGCCGCCAGAGCTTCATCCGAGGCCAGCGTACCGCCGGCATCGGCCGCTTCGGACGAGTAGTTCGTAGCCGAACCGTCTTCCACCGCGGCGTCTTGGTCCGCCCGCTGGGCGGCCTGGACCTGCGCCTTGTGGGCCTGCCAACGGGCAAGGGCATCGGCATACGCCTGCTCCCAAGCCTCCCGCTGCGCCTCGAACCCAGGCATCCAGTCGTTGGTGGCCGGGTCGAAGCCCTCGGGGTACTTGTACTGGCCGTCTTCGTCGTATTCGGTGGGCATGCCGTACAGGGCCGGGTCGAAGGTGGTCTCATCACCGTCGGGATCGACACCCTCGTTGGCCTGCTTCAGCGACAGCGAGATGCGCCGGCGCTCCAGGTCAATGTCGATCACCTTGACGAACACGGTCTCACCGACGTTCACAACCTGTTCCGGCTGCTCCACGTGGCGCACCGCCAGTTCGGAGATGTGCACCAAGCCCTCGATGCCGTCCTCAACCGAAACGAACGCGCCGAACGGCACCAGCTTGGTGACCTGGCCGGGCACCACTTGGCCGATGGCGTGGGTACGGGCGAACAGTTGCCACGGGTCTTCCTGGGTGGCCTTGAGCGACAGCGAGACACGCTCGCGGTCCATCTCGACGCTCAGCACCTCGACGGTGACCTCTTGGCCCACCTCGACCACCTCTGACGGGTGGTCGATGTGCTTCCAGCTCAGTTCGGACACATGCACCAGGCCGTCCACGCCGCCAAGGTCGACAAAGGCGCCGAAGTTGACGATCGAGGAAACCACGCCGGTGCGGACCTGGCCTTCCTTGAGCTGTTGCAGGAAGGTGGTGCGGACCTCCGATTGGGTCTGCTCCAGCCAGGCGCGACGGGACAGCACAACGTTGTTGCGGTTCTTGTCCAGCTCGATGATCTTGGCGTCCAGCTCCTTGCCCACGTAGGGCTGGAGGTCGCGCACCCGCCGCATCTCTACCAGGGAGGCCGGCAGGAAACCCCGCAGGCCGATATCCACAATCAGGCCGCCCTTGACCACTTCGATGACGGTACCGGTGACAACGCCATCGGCTTCCTTGACCTTCTCGATGGCGCCCCAGGCGCGCTCATACTGGGCGCGCTTCTTGGACAGGATGAGGCGGCCTTCCTTGTCTTCCTTTTGCAGGACAAGCGCTTCGATCTTGTCACCCACATGAACGATTTCACTGGGATCGACATCATGTTTGATCGAGAGCTCCCGGGCCGGGATCACACCCTCTGTTTTGTAGCCAATGTCCAACAGGACTTCGTCCCGGTCGACTTTGACTACGGTGCCCTCAACGATGTCGCCATCGCTGAAGTACTTGATGGTGCCGTCGATGGCGGCTAGCAGGTCTTCGCTGGTGCCAATGTCATTGATCGCGACCTCTGGAACGGGGGCGTCGGCCACCAGCGTGGGGATAGTAGTGGACATATAGGGTAGGACTCATAACGTAGAAACGGACAGGACAACGCCCACATCTGCTGGGGGGTGCCCACCACACACGAGCGCACAGCGAGTGTAGCAGGACGCTTCCGGGCGTTTCCCCGCCAGGGGCCTCTGTAGCCGAAACCGTTATTGAACTGTTACTTTACGGGCTTAATCAGGCTCACCACAGCGCCTTGGACACCTCGACCAATTCCTGCGGTACCTGCTTCACCTTGCCGGCAATCTTCTTCAACGGCACCAACTTGATCTCTTCGCCGCGCAGGGCCGTCATGACACCGAACGTCTCCTGCGAGATGGCGTCCACCGCGGCCACACCGAAACGCGACCCAAGGATGCGGTCGGTCGGCGTGGGGGTGCCGCCACGCTGCACGTGGCCCAACACGGTCAGACGAGTATCGAACCCGGTCCGCTCGGACAGTTCCTGCGTCAGCCGTTCCCCGATCGACCCGGCCACAATCGCGCCGCGCTCGTTGAGGGGCGTCTCAAAGTCCATCGCCGTGCCTTCAGCCGGCTGGGCACCCTCGGCCACCACCACGATGGAGAAGTTGGCGTGTGACTTGTGGCGCCGCTTGATGAAGGCCGCCACCTCTTCGATGTCGAACGGGTCTTCTGGCGTCAAGATCAGGTCCGCCCCGCCGGCCAGGCCGGCGTTGACCGCGATCCAACCCACGGTGTGGCCCATCACTTCGACGATCATGACGCGGTTGTGGGACTCGGCCGTGGTGTGCAGCCGGTCGATCGCTTCGGTGGCGATGTTGATGGCGGTGTGGAAGCCGATCGACAGGTCGGTGCCTTCTACGTCGTTGTCGATGGTCTTGGGGATGCCCACCACCTTGACGCCGGCGTCCGCCACCTTGGAGGCCGCCTTCAGCGTGCCGTCGCCACCGATGCAGACCAGCGCCTCCACCCGCTCGGCCTCGAGGGTGGACAACACGGCGTCAATGCCGCCGTCGTGCTGGTGTGGGTGGAAGCGGGCCGTGCCCAACATGGTGCCACCTCGCGGCAGGATGCCGCGCACATCTTCCCGAGTCAACGGCATCAAGAGGCCTTCGCAGACGCCGCGCCAGCCGTTGCGGAACCCCACCACCGAGTGGCCATATTCCATTTCGGCCCGCTTCACCACGGCACGGATGGCCGCATTCAGGCCCGGAACGTCGCCCCCGCCGGTCAGTACGCCAATTCGCACGTCAGAACCCCCCGATCGCTACCCGATGTTGCCGCCAGTCTATGCTGATTTTCCGCCGGCCAAGTGGGTCTGTTGGGGCGCGGCGGGCCGCGCCATCTGCCACCATGGTCGGGTGGAACAGACGGGCTACGGCCCCCTCCCCCACGGCGCCGCGCCGGTGGGCCCGCACGCCTACTGGGAGGAGCAGGCGGCCGCCTACTACCAGGAGCATGGCGCCTTCCTCGGTGACGCCTCCCTGCGGTGGTGCCCGGAAGGCTGGGACGAAGATGCCGTGGGGTTACTGGGCGACATCGGCGGCCTGGATGTGCTGGAGGTCGGTTGCGGCGCCGGGCAGGGTACCCGCTGGGCCGTGTCGCGCGGCGCCCGCGCGGTGGGGATCGACCTGTCGCTGGGCATGTTGCGCGTGGGGGCGGCGTTGCTGCCCGATGGCGCCCGGTTGCCCTCGGCGCCTGCCCTGCCCTTCGTGCCACTGGTGCAGGCGGACGCCCGCGCGCTGCCCTTTGCGGCCGGCAGCTTCGACCTGGCCTTCACGGCCTTCGGCGCGCTGCCCTTCGTGCCATCGTTGGCGGAGGTATTTGCCGAGGTAGCCCGGGTGCTGCGGCCCGGTGGGCGCTGGCTCTACGCCACCAGCCACCCGTTCAACTGGGTCTTCCCGGATTCGCCCCGGGCGGCGGACCTGACCGTGGAGCATTCGTATTTCGCCGCGGCGCCCTACTGGGAGCGGGACGCGGCCGGGCGGCTGACCTACGCCGAATACCAGCACACCTTCTCGGAGCACGTGGCCGCCTTAGGCGCGGCCGGTTTCGTTCTGCAGCAGGTCTGGGAGCCCGAGTGGTCCGACCAGGCGGCACCCGATGGCGCCTGGGGCAGTTGGGGTGCCGAACGCGGCGCCCTGGTGCCGAGTACTTTTATCGTGGCCGCTGTCTTGGCCGGTCCGGGCACGGCCGGCTAGTTGACCTCCAGTTCCATCTCGGTCGAACCCTCCACCCCACCGCCGCCGATGGTCACCGCGCTGCCCATGCCGGCCTGTTCCATCAGGTCCTGGATCGAGGCGTTGAGGGCGTCGGTCAGTTCGGTCATGTGCGCCTGGTCCTCTTCCGTCACCTCGCCCTCGACGAATCCCCCCGCCTGGTCGAAGCCGGGCAAGTCGAAGGCGATGGAGGGCAGCACCACCGATTGCCCACCGATCGACATCGAGACACCACCGCCGCCTTGGATGGCCACGCCGTCGCCCTCGTCGCTGAACGACGGGCCTTCGTCTTCGGCCTGTTCCTGCGCCTCTGCCAGCGATTCCGCCATCGCCTCCACGTCCAACAGCGGACAGGCCTCAAGCAGTTCCTGGAACTGGACCAGCGTGATGGTGCCGGGCACCATCACGTACGGGTAGGTCTCGTAACCGTCCGCCGTGGGCGGCTCGGCGTCGGTGACGTCCTCATAGCCCTGGTCGCGGGCGCAGGCGGCCCATTCGTTGGAAACCTCGGCCACCTCTTGCTTGGCTCGCAGTTCGCTGGCCGGGTCGTCCTCCATGACGATTTCTCTTGGGCTGTAGCCGGTCTCGACGTAGCAGCGTTGGTAGTCCGCCGTATAGTCCACCGCGTCGATCACCAGCGCGTAATCGCCCTCGATGGCCTCGAAGATCTGGGAGTGTTTCTCTTCGTCAACCGGGGCGCCCCCGCCGGCCTGAATCATCGACGTGCTGATACCGCCGAACCCGTCCGCCCCCGTACTGGGATCGCGGGTCGAGACCAGTTGGCCGTCGAACATCAGGTCCAGGGTGCTGACACCGTTGACCACTACTTCTTGGGCCTTGGCGGGTACGCCCGCCTCCACCAGGCAATCGACCATCGCGTTGACCGTCGCCTCCCGTTCCGCCTCTGTGGTGGCCGTTTCGGTTGAGGTGGCGCCGCTGCCCGATGCCGTCTCGTCACCCAGCGACGCCACGTCAGGTTCGTCCCCGCTGCAGCCGCCCAAGGCAGCCAGTCCCAACGCCAATGTTGCCAACCCTGCCACGGCCCTGCCGGAAATCGATGTCATGCGCGCCACTCAACCGGCCCTACCTGCAAGAATCCTGAAAGTCACCTCGGGTGACCTGGGGTAACCTCGGGTAACCTCGGGTAACCTCGGGCGACCTCGGGTAACCTCGCAAGCGGTCCTCAAGCCCTCCCCCGGAGCCCGTGTCGACGCGATCCGGGCGGCCGTCAGGCCGCGCGGATCGCGTCCAGGACGGGCATCTTGGCGGCGCGGCCGGCCGGCCACAGGGCGGCCGCCACGCCCACCACGACGGCCAGCCCCAGCATGGTCGCCAACGTGCCCCACGGGATGGCCAGCAGCGACAGGCCCTGGTCCGCCAACAGGCGGGGCAGGGTGGCGGCCAGGCCGGTGCCCACCACCACGCCGGTCAGGGTGCCGAACAGCGCAGTCAGGACCGATTCGATGATCACCGTCACCCTCAGTTGTCCGCGTCCCAGGCCAACCGCCCGCAGTAGGCCGATCTCCCGGGTCCGTTCAATCAGCGACAGGGCCAGCGTGTTGATGATGCCCAGCACCGCGATGATGACCGACAGGGCCAACAGGGCGTAGAGCCAGTTGAGCATGGTGTTGATCTCGTCGGCGCTCTGCTTGGTGAAGTCATCCATGTCCATGGCGGAAAACACCATGAACGGTGCCAACGCCGTCTTGGCCGCGGCCTTGAGTTGGTCTACCGTGACGCCATCGGCCGCCTTGACCATCAGGAAGGCCGGAACCAGGTCTTCCTCCCTCTGCATCAAGCCGACCAGCCGCTCCGGGATGGTGCCCAGCGTCTCGCCGGCGAACTGAATCGGATAGATCACCCCGATCTGGGCGGTCATCGACCCGAAGAGGGTGGTGGCGGTGACCGTGTCGCCCAGCTTCCAGCCGTACTTGCTGGCGATGTTGAGCGGCACCGCCCACTTGTCCCCGTCAAAGCAGTCTTCCCAACTGCCCGCCTCGACATCGCTCTTGAATTGGATACCGAAGGCGCGTGGCGCCAAGCCGATGAGGTCGGCCCGCTGTGTCTCTCCGTCCACCTCGACCTCGGCACCGCCCACCAGGTAGAGACCATCGGTCTGGCCGGATTCTGGCAGGTCTTCGATGGCTTGCACCACGTCCGGTGTCACCAAACCGCCGGTCGCCACGTCCATCACCGCGATGTCGGTTGTCAACACTTGATCGACCAGGTTGGCGATGGATCGTTCCATGGTGGTGGCAAAGACACTGGCGGCGCTGACCAGGGCCACGCCGATCATCAGGGCCGAGCCGGTGGTGGCGGAGCGCCGCGGGTTGCGGGCCACGTTGTTGCGGGCCAGGCGGCCCATCGGCCGCAAGACCCGGAACGGCCAGGACAACAGCCAGGCGGCACCGCTGACCAAGGCGGGCGCCACAATCAGCGCGCCCAGCACAATGGCGGCGGCGCCGCAGCCCACCCACAGCGCATGCGGATGCTTGGTGTCCCAGCACCCGGCCACGGCCAAGCCCACACCGGCCGCCAGAACCACCAAGCCGATCAGCGTGCGCAGCCTCAGGCTCTTGGTGTTGGCCCCTTCATGTTCCCGCATGACTTCGACCGGTGCCACGGTGGCGGCCCGGCGGGCGGGCAGGGCGGCGCCAACCACGGTCACCAGGATGCCCACCACAATGGCCGTGGCGGCGGTACCAACGGTGGGCACCATTGAGCCGGTCAGCGGGTTGCCGGAGCGGTTCATGGTCCAGCGGATCAACTCCATCAGGCCGATGCCGCCACCTAGACCCAGCAGGGCCCCGATGGCACCCACAATGACGGCTTGTGTGGTCACCAGGCCAAACACCTGGCGCGGGGAGGCGCCCAAGGCGCGCAGTAGCGCATATTCGCCCATCCGTTCACGCACCGTCATGGCGAAGGTGTTGGCAATGATGAAGGTGCCCACAAACAGGGCGATGGCAGCGAAGATCAGCAGGAAGGTGTTGATGAAGCCCAGGGTGGACGCCACCGAGTCCTTCGACTCCTCGCGGATTTCACTACCGGTGATGGCCTCCGCGTTGGAGTCGGCTGGCAGGACGGCGTTGATGGACTTGACCAGATCCTCTTCCGAGTAGCCGTCTTCACCGGCCACCGCGAAGAGGCCAACTGCTTCGAGACCAAACAGTTCGTTCATCCACGCCGGATCCACCAGCACGATCGAGGCGCCCAGCATGGAGGCTTCCATGTCGATGATGCCGGTGACGGTCACTTCCAGCATGCCGAGGTCAGTCAGCATCTTGGCGGTGTCACCCACCTGGTAGCCGGCGTTCGTGGCCGTGGCGTCTTCCAAGCCGATCTGGCCTGCGCCGCGCGGCCGGGTGCCGGCAATCCAGTTGTCTTCCTGGTAGGGGTAGTCGGGGCACCAACTGATGGCGTAGCTGGGTGCGCCGCTTTGGGCCACCGGCGTGCCGTCCACCCCGATCAGCACCCAGGAAGCGCCCATATCGGGGCAGGCAGCCACCACGCCATCGGCGCTTTCGATGACGTCTTTCAGGCTGGGGTCGAGTAGTTGTTCGGCCGACTGAAGGTACTCGGTTTGACCGGCGCCGTTGGCGTCCGTGTCTTGTTGGGGCACCTTGCCTTGGACATAGGCCTTGCCGTCGGTGGTCGTGTCGACAATCTTGTCGAACAGGCCGCCCAACTGGGCCCGCAGTTGCAGGGTACCGGTCATGAAGGCCACACCCAGGAAGACCGCCAGCACCGACAGCGCCAGCCGGCCCCAGTGGGCCCGGACGGACCGGGTTGCGATCCGCCTCACGCCGCCGCCCCCTGGTGCTCCAGTTTGCGCAGTGTTTCCAGGACGGCGTCCACATTGGGGCCCACCAGTTCTTCGACGAAGCGGCCGTCGCTCAAGAACAACACCCGGTCCGCGTACGAGGCCGCGTTGGCGTCGTGTGTCACCATGATGACCGACTGGCCCAGCCGGTCCACCGAACGGCGCAGGAAGCCCAGCACCTCGCGCGACGCGGTCGAATCGAGGTTGCCGGTGGGCTCGTCCGCGAACACCACGGCCGGCTTCGAGATCAGCGCCCGGGCGCAGGCGACACGCTGCTGCTGGCCGCCGGACAGTTCGGCCGGCTTGTGGTGCAGCCGGTCTCGCAGCGACAGGGCATCCACCACGGCATCGAACCACTCCGGGTCTACCCTGCGGCGGGCGATGTCGAGCGGCAGGGTGATGTTCTCCCTCGCCGTCAGTGTGGGGATCAGGTTGAAAGACTGGAAAACGAAGCCCAGCCGGTCCCGCCGCAGCCGGGTCAGGTCGCGTTGGTTCATGCCGGTCACCACCAGGCCGTCCACGGTGATGGAGCCGCTGGTGGCGGTGTCCAGGCCGGCCAGGCAGTGCATCAGGGTGGACTTGCCGGACCCGGATGGGCCCATGATGGCGGTCATCTGGCCACGGGTCACCTGCAGCGAGACACCACGCAGGGCTTCGACGGCGTTTTCGCCACGGCCGTAGGTTTTGCTCAGGTTCCCCGCGCAAACCACTTGGGTGGCCGATGCCGCGGCGGCCGGTTGGGACATCTGGGGCTCCTACCGTTGGGGGGACATGTTCTACCGGTTGGCGCTTCGATCGTCCCATCATTCGTGGGGCCCTGCCATGGGGTATCACCCTGACATAACCCTGAAAAGTTGACAGGGCACCCCTAGGGGCGGGGCGCCATCGGGCACCGGCCGATAAACCTGCTAGTGGGCGGCGGCCATCCAGGACGGCCCGGCGCCAACCGACACCGCCAGCGGCACCGACAGTTCCATCGCCTGGCCCATTTCGCGCCGCAGGATGCCTTCCATCAGGTCGTGTTCGCCGGGCGCTACCTCCACCACCAGTTCGTCGTGGACCTGCAACAGCAGCCGTGACTTGACTCCGGCGGCCGCCATGGCGGCATCGACCCTGATCATCGCCAGTTTGATGATGTCCGCGGCCGAACCTTGGATGGGCGCGTTGAGGGCCATCCGTTCCGCCATTTCGCGGCGCTGCCGGTTGTCCGAGGTCAGGTCAGGCAGGTAGCGCCGCCGGCCCATGATGGTGGCGGTGTAGCCGTCGCGGCGGGCCTGGGCCACCACGCCCTCCAGGTAGGTCTTGATGCCACCGAAGCGCGCGAAGTACTCCTTCATCAGGTTTTCGGCCTCGAACGGCTGGATGCCAAGCTGACGCGACAGGCCGAAGGCGGACAGCCCATAGGCCAGGCCGTAGCTCATGGCCTTGACCCGGCCGCGCTGCTCCGGGCTGACCTGGGCCGGCGCCACACCGAACACGCGAGCGGCCACGGTGGCGTGCAGGTCTTCGCCCGAATTGAAGGCCTCGATCAGACCCTGGTCGCCGCTCAGGTGCGCCATGATGCGCATCTCGATTTGCGAGTAGTCCGCCGTCATCAGTTCTTCGTAGCCGGGCCCAACCACGAAGGCCTCGCGCACCTGGCGGCCCGTCTCGGTGCGCACGGGGATGTTCTGCAGGTTCGGTTCGGCCGAACTGAGCCGGCCGGTGGCGGCCACCGTCTGCTGGTAGGTGGTGTGGATGCGGGCGTCATCGGCAATCGTGCCGATCAGGGTGTCCACCATCTGCCGGATCTTGGTCACGTCCCGGTGCGCCAACAGGGCTGCCAGGAACGGGTGCGAGGTCTTGACGAACAGTTCAGCCAGGGATTCGGCGTCAGTCGAATAGCCGGTCTTAGTCTTGCGGGTCTTGGGCATGCCTAGCCGCGTGAACAGGACCTCTTGCAGGGCCTTGGGGCTGGCCAGGTTGACTGTGTCGCCGCCCAGGGCCTGGTAGGCCTCCTGTTCGGCCTGGTCCGCCCGGGCTTGGAGGCCGGCGCTGAGTTGCTCCAGTTTGGCGCTGTCAACCGCAATCCCAGCGGCCTCCATGCGTTCCAGGATGCGGCTGACCGGCAGTTCCATGTCGGTCAGCAGCGTGGCGGCCTGGCGGCGTTCCAGTTCGGCCTGCAAGGCCGGGGCCAGATGCACGATGGCGTAGGCCCGGTGGGCGGCAACCGTGTCGGTTCCGGTGCCGCCACCAAGGTCGAAACCCAGGTCCAGCATGCCTTGGCCGCCTTCGGCTTCGTCTTCCGGCGCCAACGGTTGGCCCAGCAGGCGCAGGCTCAAGTCATCCAGGTCGTAGCCGCCACGCTGATCCGGGTAGCACAGGTAGGCGGCCAGGGCGGTGTCGAATGTGATGCCTTCAAGGTTCAGTCCGCGGCCGGCCAGCATGTGGCCGGCCGCCTTGGCTTCGTGAGCGGCCTTTGGTGCCGCCGGGTCGGCCAGAAAGGCGCCCAGTGCCTGGTCTTCACCGGCGCCGAGTTGTTCCAGGTCCGCGGCTATCGCTTGGCCGTCCGGCGCCGCCAGGGCCAGCGCCCAGGCGTCGCCGCGCCCCTGGGACACGCGCCCGGTCGGTGACAGGCCGATGGTCTGGCCCTTGTGCTTGGCCAAGAACTGGGCCAGGGCCCCTTCGGCGTCTTCTACCAGCGCAAACGGCGGCAAACCGGCGCTATCCGGTCCGCCGGCCGGCCCTCCCGGGCCGCCCGGGGCGCCATCGTCCACTTCCCAAATCCCGGACGTCAGCAGCCGGTCCCGGATGCGGCCGAACTCCAACAGGTCGAATAGCTGGTTCATGCCGGCCCGGTCCAGTTTGCCCAGGGTCAGTTCCTCCACCAGGGCGGGCAGCTTGAGGTCTACGCGGAGACGGTTCAACCTCCGGTTGAGCTTTACCTGGTCCCAATTGGCCCTTAGGGCTTCACCAACCTTGCCTGGAATCTGGTCCTGGTGGTCCTCGATGCCGGTCAGCGAGCCGTACTGCTGAATCCACTTGGCGGCCGTCTTTGGCCCCACCCCGGGCACGCCCGGCAGGTTGTCCGAGGTTTCGCCCACCAGGGCGGCCAAATCTGGGTATTGCTCTGGGCGCACGCCGTACTTAGCCTCGATCGCCTCCGGGGTCATCAGGGCCATTTCGCCCGCACCCTGCTTCGGGTACAGCACCGTGACCTGCCCGTTAACCAGTTGGAACGTGTCACGGTCGCCGCTGGCCACCAACACCGTCATGCCGGCCGCCGCGCCCTGTGCCGCCAAGGTGGCCAGCACGTCATCGGCCTCCACGTCCGGCTCCTCGAACCAGTGGATGCCCAGAACCTGCAACACTTCCTGGATCAAAGGCACCTGCCCCTTGAACTCTTCCGGCGTTTCGCCGCGGGTGCCCTTGTAGTCCGGGTAGATCTCGGTGCGAAACGAGATGCGGGACTTGTCGAAGGCCGCCGCCACGTGCGTGGGGTGATGCTCCTGCAGCAACTTGATCAGGGCGTTAGTGAAACCAAACACCGCGTTGGTGTGCTGGCCGGTCTGCGTGGCGAAGCCCTCGGTGCGCATGGCGTAGAAGGCGCGGAAGGCCAGCGAGTGGCCGTCGATCAGCAACAACACGGGCGCTTCGGTCATGGGGTTAACCCTAAGCCGTGGGGCTGTCTCCCGGCTGGCTCAACCCTCACCGGGGGTCAGACGCAACCTCTATCCTGTGGTGCTATTCCCGCCACTGAGCCCGGTACTGGTTCACGCCTGCTGGTCGGATATGGCGGGGACCGCGGGGATTTCGCCGGTCTGCTCGCGCAGGCGGCGGCGGCCCACCAGGAGGCGCTCAACCTCGCGCTTCTGAGCCGGGCGGTTGTGGTGCCGCGGAGCCACCGGGGCCAGTTTGGCCAGGAGTACGTCGGTGGGGATAACCCGGTAGCCGCCCAAGGAAGCGAAACCGAGACGGGCCAAGAAGCGCTGCACCTGCCGGTTGGGGCCCAGCGGCAAAACCTGAACGTTGGCCGCCCCGGCCTTGGTGGCGACATCGGCCAACCCACGCAACAAAGCCAAGCCGGCCCCCTGGCGGCGGTGCGCCCTATCAACGTACAGGGCGCCCACCTCAAGGCGGGCATGGTCCGCGAACGGGCCCGGCGGCACCACCTGAGCGGCGGCGAAACCCACCACGCCGGCCGGGCCCTCCGCCACCACGGTGGTATCAAGGTGGTCACAGAGGAGAATTCTCACCTGGTCCTTGATCCAGGCGTTGGTGGTTTCCGGAGCAATCCCGGCCAGGGTTTCACGGGCAGACAAAGCGAGGCCCAACAGGACGCCGCTGTCCTGTGGGCCGGCCTTGCGAGCCAGCATCAACCCCACAGGCTCTACTCTCCCATTTGCTCGATCACCGCGTCAGCCACTTCCCGCATGGTGAGACGGCGGTTCATGGATGTCTTTTGGATCCACCGGAAGGCGTCCGGTTCGCTCAGCTGCATCTTGGCCTGCAACAGGCCCTTGGCCCGCTCCACCCGTTTGCGGGTTTCGAGTCGCGCTTCCATGTCTGCGATCTCGTCCTCCAACGAGACGATCTCGTCATAGCGGGCCAGCGCCAGTTCGATCGCCGGCAGCAGTTCCGCCGCCGTGAACGGCTTGACCACATAGGCCATGGCGCCGGCGTCCCGAGCCCGCTCCACCAGTTCCTTCTGTGAGAACGCGGTCAACATCACAACCGGGGCCAAGCGGTCCTTGCCGATCTCTTCGGCGGCCGTCAAGCCGTCCATCACCGGCATCTTGACGTCCATCACCACCAGGTCTGGCGCCAGGTCCCTGGCCAGGGCCACGGCCTCTTCGCCGTTGGCGGCTTCGCCAACAACTTCGAACCCGGCTTCACGCAGGGTTTCTACCACGTCAAGGCGAATTAGGGCCTCGTCTTCGGCCACGACCACTCGCCGCCGGTCTTCGCTACTGGTTCCATTACTTGTCGTCACAACGTGTAGCCTAGTCTGCTGATGCGCCCTGGTGGCCCAACTGGCAGAGGCAGTCGGCTCAAACCCGGCACGGTGCGGGTTCGAATCCCGCCCAGGGCACCAATGGTTTGGGGGTCCCGGCTGACGCCGGGGCCCCCAAACCATTGGTGCCACGGCACTGTGTTCATCTGCGCGTTTCCTACGTCGCGCTGCGCGCTCCTCGTCAACACGCGTCGTAGCCCAAGACTCACAGAGGCGGCCCGTCGGGCCGCCCCCGCTTTCCGTTTCCCTACCGGCGGGATTCGAACCCGTGAGGGCTTGGCCGCAAGCAAGGACGTCCAGTGGACGTCCGAGTAGGCCAAGTCGCCCCGCCGGGCCGGCCCCTCGGTAGAGACTTCTTGCACTCCCGAGGCCCCATCGGGCCCTTTGGTGGAGACTTCTTGCAGTTTCCGGCCCGGGAAGCCGCAACAACCCTCTACCCCATGCTCGAAATCGGCCGATCTGGTGCAACTACTCTCTACCCGGCGATCGTTCTGGGCGCCGCCGCTGCAAGAACTCTCTACCCCGGTGCCCAATGGCGTCCGCCCCAGCGATCCGGAGAGACTTCCGGTAGTCGACCAGACCGAATCCGGCGATCCGGAGAGACTTCCGGTAGTCCTGAAGCCCGTTCTGGCCAGATGGAGAGAGTTCCGGTAGTTCTGGCGCTCCAGAACTACCGGAACTCTCTCCGCTTGATCGATCTGGGCCCGAAAACTACCGAAAGCCTGCATGGCGGCTGAGCCGGCCCTGGACGCAGCGAGTCCGCCTGATCCGGTGTTCCGACCCATCGAATCCGCCCGTTTCGGTTGGGTTTTCCACCGAATCCTTCAAATCGGGCGCCA
>JAISSX010000023.1 GCA_031272885.1 Bifidobacteriaceae bacterium
CGGGCCGCTGGGCCGGCCTGGGCACCAGCAACTTCTGCGGCCCGCAGTTCCACGGCATGTGGGACGATGTCGCCTGGCACCAGCGGTTGACGGCCGCCATCCACGCCGCTCCCCTGCCCGGGTGACAACGGTAGAAGCTGCCCGATGGCGCCCGGACGACATCGGCGGCCGCCCACCCTACGGGACGTCACTAGACTGAGGGGAAACCCAACGCTGGAGGAGGACGACGATGTCCCAAGAACTGACGTTTCCCACGCTTGATGGCATTGAGCTGTACGGCAAGGCCGATGTGCCAACCGGACCCAAGGCGTTGGTGCTGATTGTGCACGGCCTGTGCGAGCACCAGGGGCGGTATGACTACGTGGCCGCCCGGTTGAACGCCCAGGGCATTGCCACATTCCGGTTCGACCATCGCGGTCACGGCCGGTCCGCCGGGCCGAAGGTCTTCTACTCCGACTTCAACGAAATCGTGGATGACACGATGCAGGCGTTCAAGGTGGCGCAGCAGACCGTGCCTGGCCTGCCTACGTTCGTGCTGGGCCACTCCATGGGCGGCTACGCCACGGCCTTGTTCGGGACCAAGTACGCCGGCGCCGCCAAGGGCATCATCCTGTCCGGCGCGCTGACGCGCTACACCGCCCAACTGGTGGGGCCGCTGCCGCTGCCCGGCCAGCCGACCGACTACCTGCCCAACGAGTTGGGCACGGGCGTCTGCTCGGACCCGCTGGTGGGCGAGGCCTATATGGCCGATCCGCTGGTGGAAAAGCAGATCTCGATCGGGCTGATCAACAGTTGGGCCGGCGGCCTGGACTACCTCAAGACCGAGGCGGCCCGGTTTGTTGATCCCGTCCTGATTCTCCACGGCGCCGATGACGGCCTGGTGGCCGAGGCGGATTCGCGCCAGCTTTACGGCGAGATCGCCTCGACCGACAAGGCGCTGCGCATCTACCCGCGCATGATGCACGAGATTCTGAACGAGTTCCGCAAGGATGTGGTGATTGACGACATCCTCGACTGGATTGGGCAGAGGCTCTAGCGGCTAGTTGGGGCAGGAGCAGCCGAAAAGCCGGCTGCAGGCGGGCGGCCCCGGCCAGCCGGCCACAGGATCATGTGTGCAAATCCACCATCTGCTGGAAGATTTGCACACCCAACGGTAGGGTGCCCTCGCGCTGCCGCCCGCGTTGGCCGGGCGGCCGCCGTCTGTTCGTGAGCAGCGGCGGTGACACCGATTGGGCGCTAAGTGGTAGCTGTAACCACTTAGCGCCCGCTTCGATCGGGCTCACTGAGGACAGACAGTTGATGAATGTGCCTTGACCAGGCATGTTGTAAGACCTCCGGCCTTCCAGATCTGCGCGCTAATGATAGTATTGCGACAGTTAGCGCCGGATTCAAGGAGGGATCATGGGGCTTGTGGGCCGCCAATCAGAGCGGGCTGAGTTGTTGGCCTGCCTGGAATCCAACCGTTCGGAGTTCGTGGCGCTGTACGGGCGCCGGAGAGTCGGTAAGACGTTCCTTGTCCGCCAGACATTAGGGCATCGTTTCACCTTCTACGCCACCGGCGTGTTGGATGGTGAGGGTGGCATGGCCGCCCAGTTGGAGAACTTCAACGACGAAATCGCCGCCCAAGGCGGAGCCCATCTGACCAGAGCGACCAACTGGCGGCAGGCTTTCACTAACCTCCACGAGATGGTCAAGCGGGCGCCAGCCGGCAAGAAGGTCATCTTCTTGGACGAACTACCCTGGATGGCGACCCGCGGCTCCGGATTCCTGGCCGCCCTCGACTACTTCTGGAACCGCTGGGCTTCCGCCCGCAACGATGTAGTGCTGATCGTGTGCGGGTCGGCAACGAGTTGGATCATCCAGCATGTAGTGGACAACCAGGGTGGCCTGCACAACCGGTTGACCCGCCAGATCCTGCTGACACAGTTCACGCTGCGCGAGTGCGAAGAGTTCTTCCGCCAGGCCGGGTTCGTAATGACCCGCTACCAGATGACCGAGGCCTACATGGTCTTCGGCGGCGTCCCCTACTACCTCGAGCTGATGGACCCCCGCTTCGAGCTCTACCACAACATCGACAGGTTGTGCTTCGCGAAGGACGCCAGGCTGGCCAACGAACACCACAACCTGTTCCGGTCACTCTTCGGGGGCGCGGACGGCCACCTCAGGATCGTCGAAGAACTTGCTGCGAAAGCCAAGGGGCTCACCCGCGAGGAACTGATCGCCGCCACCCACCTGCCGGACGGCGGCCACCTGTCAACCGTGCTCACCGAACTTGAACAATGTGGCTTCATCCGCTCGTACACGGCATTCGGGAAACGTGAGCGCGGCAAGCTGTACCAGTTGACCGACCCGTACACGCTGTTCGCGCTGCGTTTCCAGACCGCCCGGCACTCGTACACAGACAACTATTGGCGGCAGTACTCCGCGACGCCGGGCCACGCCGCCTGGTCCGGCTACGCCTTCGAGCAGGTCTGCCTCCACCACATCCCCCAAATCAAGGCCAAACTGGGCATCTCGGGCGTCCTGACCAGCATCTCGTCCTGGCGCAGTTCCACCCATGATCCGGGCGCCCAGGTCGACCTGGTTATCGACCGGGCCGACCACGTAGTGAATCTCTGCGAGATCAAGTACTGCGTCGGCGAATACACCATCGACAAACCCATGAATCGGTCACTGCGCAACAAGGCGGCCGCGTTCACCGCTGAAACCAAGACCCGCAAGGCTGTCCGCACCACGCTGATCACGACCTTCGGCCTGGTCCGCAACGAATACGCCGCCGAGATCCTCGCTGAAGTCACACTGGACGACCTGTTCGCCGCAACATGACGGTAGCCGGCCGGCCCCGCTATTCGCGCAACGCCTGTTCGCCCACATGGCGGCCACGGGCATGACCCTGACCGCCGATTTCGCCGACCCGGAGCCTTAAAGATGGCTGACCTAGCCGTCTACCTCCACGGCCACGACGCCGGCCGGCTCGTGGGACGAGACTGGCGCAAGTTCAACAAGGAGCATCATGCCGCGCCATCGGCGGTCTGGCGTTGCTCAATCTGGAGCAGTTCGGTGATGTCCGCCGCCTCGATCTGCCAGGAGTCCTCGTACTCCCGCTGTCTGCGCTGCTCTGCGAACGCAGGCCAAAGGTCATCCACCGCCGCCTCGATGGTCTCGTGGGACACCATGCCCAGGCCCTGCAACAGGCTGTACCGGTTGGCCTCCAACAGCCGGTCCGTGGCCTCAATCCACTGGGCCATCGTCGTCACCAGCCGCCGCCGCGCCTGGCCCTCGGCGAAGTCCAGGAACTGGGAGGTCAAAGTGTCGAGGTCCTTCAACTCATCCTCAGTCAGGTAGTTCTTGGCGATGACCGCATCCGCTTTGCCTGGACGGTCGCCATGCCAGGTCGTCAAACCGAAAGTGACCGACTCCACATCGATCCTGGCACGAACCAACTCCGCCGCCGTCTACCCGGTGATGGCGTAGAGCAGCCTGTTCTGGATCGTGGCAAAGAAGTCTCTAGCCGTCTGGGACGACCCGTCGTAGTCCGAACTCGTCGCCGCGAAAAGGTCACGGACCTTCTGATAGAACCGCTTCTCCGATGCGCGAATCGCCCGGATGCGATCTAGCAGTTCGTCAAAATAGTCCGGCTCCGAACCTGGGTTCTTCAACCGCTCGTCATCGAGTACGAAACCCTTCTGGAGGTACTCCTTCAACACCGTCGTCGCCCACTGGCGGGACAACACCGCCTGGGGCGTGGTCACCCGATAGCCGACCGCCAGGATCATGTCGAGGTTGAACACCTTGACCTCACGACGTACTTGGCGGTGGCCCTCCTGGCGAACTACTAACTCTGAGTTAGTAGTTGACTCGTCCAACTCCCCATCGGCCAGCACCCTGCCGACAATCTGAATGATGTTCTCGCTCGTGGTGTGGTAGAGATCAGCCATGCCTCGGTACGACAACCAGACAGTACCGCCGCCGGCGCGCAACTGCGCCGCGACCACGCCACCACGCCGGTAGACGATCAGCTCCCCGTTCTCTTTCATGACCCTATCCTGGCAGCCGCCACTGACATTTTCGCGGCGACGTCGTACGGCAGCATGGGGGTGTGTGATGCCGGGAAGCATGGACCGTGGTTCGAATCCGGCCAGGGGTACGACGAACACCAGTGAGGAGTAGCTCCGACCGGACCCGCTATTGCGCAGCAATGCCAGGAAGCATGGACCGTGGTTCGAATCCGGCCGGGGGTACGACGAACACCAGTGAGGAGTAGCTCCGACCGGATTCGAACCGGCGTTACCGCCTTGAGAGGGCGGCGTGCTAGGCCACTACACAACGGAGCCTTGTGCCTGTACAGGCTTGGGGTTGGGTTCGGTTCTGCGCCTCACCCATCGCTGGGGTGTTCCGGCTGCGCCTTCGACCCTGCGCTTGCCCTCACTAGCGAGTGAGCAAGCTCCCTCGCCGTTCAGGCTTCGCTGGGGTGTTCCGGCTGCGCCTTCGACCCTGCGCTTGCCCTCACTAGCGAGTGAGCAAGCTCCCTCGCCGTTCAGGCTTCGCTGGGGTACCAGGACTCGAACCTAGACTAAGTGAACCAGAATCACTCGTGCTGCCAATTACACCATACCCCAAGGGGCATCCGCCCTTGTGGGGGCGTGAATGACCGAGCAGTTACCTTACCTGGTTCCCCCTCCCCCGGCCAAACCACCAAGCCAGCGCGTCGGTGGGCGGTGGGGCGCGCCGCGGGCCGAGCGGTCTACCGGCGCACCACCGGGTTGGTCAACGTGCCCACCCCCTGCACCTCGCAGGTCACCCGCTGGCCCGGCTCGATGGCGCTGGCACCCGCTGGCGTTCCCGTCAAGATGACGTCTCCTGGCAGCAGGGTGGTCACCTGGGAGGCGATCGCCACCAGTTCATGCACCCCGGTCACCAAGTCGGCCGTGGTGCCGGTCTGGCGCGGCTCGCCATCGACCCAGGCACAGACGGCCAAACCCGCCGCCGGCTCCAAGTCCGTTTCGATCCACGGCCCCAGCGGCGTGAACGTGTCGCGGCCCTTGCCAAAAAAGCCCCGCGGATCCACCGCCGGCGGGTAGCGGTAGCCCACATCATTAGCCACGGTGTAACCCAGAATGAACTGGCTGGCCTGATCCGCCGGCACGTGCTTGGCCAGCCGGGAAACCACCACCGCTAGTTCGGCTTCTTGGAACGCCGGGTAGGCGGCGTCGGCCGTCAAGACGATTGGGTCCCAGGGCCCGCAAACCGAAGTGTTCGGCTTGATGAACCAGACCGGTGTCTGGTCCTGGGCCTGGGCCTCCTGCTGCGCCCGGGCCGGGTCGCGGTAGTTGTAGGCCACGCCAATCACCTTGGACCGGGGAATGACGGGTGCCAGCAACCTGACGTCCTCCAGTTTGTAGGTGCGGCCGGTCGGTGTGATCTCGGTGTAGAGCGGGTCGCCGCCAACGGCGTGGACCACCTCTTCGCCTTCCTCGCCCTGCACCACGCCATACTGAGGGTCTTGGTCCTGTGCTGAAAACCGCGCGATCCGCATGGCACCCAAGGGTAGTGGCCCCGCCTGGTGGCCGCGCCGCCAAGGGGAGATCGATCAGTTCTTGGGTGGGGCGCCTAGACGACCCGGATCAGGACCTCGCCGTGGGGCATGGCGAAGAAAGCGTCCGGGTGCTCTGCCCAGGCCGCCAAGCCGGCTGCCGTGGCCGCCAGCGATTCCTTGGTCGCCACCCCATGCCGTTCGGCCAACGCCCCGAAATGCTGGCCGGTCAGCCGGGCCGCCCAACTGGCCGCGATCACCGCGGCCGGCTCAAAGCCCGGATAGGTCCAGACCGAACCGCTGACCGTGACCTGGCCGGGGGCAAACCCGGCCGCGAGCGCCCAAGTCCGCAGCCGCCGGCCGGCGGCCAACTCTGAGCCGCCAGCCCGGGCCACCGCCAGGTAGACCCGCTGCCATTCGCTCCACGCCTCACTGGCTGGATACCAGAACGCACCGCCGTAGTCACCGTCCCGGGCGGCGATCACGCCGCCCGGCCGCACCACCCGGGCCATTTCCCGCAGGGCCGCCGGTGGATCAGCCAAGTGTTGCAACACCTGATGCGCGTGCGCCACGTCGAAGCTGCCGTCCGCGAAGCCCAAACAATAGACATCGCCCAAGACGAACTCCAGGTTCTCCGCGCCGCCAACACTGCCTACCACCGCCCCAGGCTCCCCCACCTCACCTCCAGCTACCCCAGGCTCCCCCACCTCACCTCCAGCTGCCCCAGGCTCCCCAGCCACCGAAGCCTGGGCCGCCTCGATCACTCCAGGATCCGAATCAACTCCAACCACCCGGCCCGGCGCCACCAGGCGAGCCAGGTCCCGGGTGATGGTGCCCGCGCCGCAGCCCACATCGAGCAGGTTCAGGCCCGGCCGCAGGGCGGCTAACAGGTAGGCGGCCGAGTTCGCCGCCGTCCGCCCGGCGTGCGCCGCCAAGACAGTGGAGTCATGGCCATGGGTGTAGGTGTGGGGCCGTTCTGCCATACTCCCAGCCTAAGTGCCGGCTGATCACCCTGCCGCCAACACACCAGCCCATGGGGAGGGCATCAAGCTACCCGCCAACTCCAAGTGATCCCCGCCCAGCCCCCAACTGGCATACTGGGCGCCATGCCACAGCCGTCCGCCCGCACCGCCGGCTTCACTGATTCGGTGATCCGGCGCATGACCCGGGTTTGCCTGGAGACCGGCGCCGTCAACCTGTCGCAGGGCTTCCCGGACTTTGACCCCCCGGCAGCCCTGATCGAAACGCTCAAACAGGCCGCCGGTGGCACCGAGCACCACTACGCCATCACCTGGGGCGCCCAGACCTTCCGCGAGGCCCTGGCCGCCAAGCAGTCCCGCTTCATGGGGATAGACCTGGATCCGGAACAGCACATCGTGGTGACCTGTGGCTCCACGGAAGCGATGATGGCCGCCATGATGACCGTGGTGGACCCGGGCGACAAGGTGGTGGTCTTTTCACCGTTCTATGAGAACTACGGCGCCGACGCCATCTTGTCCGGCGCCGAACCGGTCTACGTGCCACTGGATCCCCACACCGACCAGTTTGACCCGGACCAACTGGATAAGGCCGCCCGGGGCGCTAAGGCGATCATTGTCTGCAACCCGTCCAACCCCACCGGCAAGGTCTTCACGCCCCAGGAACTCCAGACCATTGCCCAGGTGGCCCACCGCCACGACCTGTTCGCCATCACCGACGAGGTCTACGAACACATCGTCTTCCCACCCCACCGCCACACCTACCTGGCGACGCTGCCGGGCATGTGGGACCGCACTTTGACCTGCGGCTCGCTGTCCAAGACCTATTCGATTACCGGCTGGCGCCTGGGCTACGTGATCGCCCCGCGGCACTTGACGGAGATTACCCGCAAGGTCCATGACTTCTTGACCGTGGGCGCCCCAGCGCCCCTCCAAGAGGCTGCCGTCACCGCGTTGCGGTTCCCGCCCGCCTACTACCAGCAACTGCTGGCCACCTACAACGCCAAGCGCGACCTGCTACTGGACGGCCTGGACCGCCTGGGCATCACCCATAACACTCCCCAGGGCGCCTACTACGTGCTGGTCGACATTTCCGGCTACGGCTACCAGGACGACCTGGAGTTCTGCGAGGACCTGGCCGCCAAGGTGGGCGTTGGCGCCGTCCCCGGCTCCAGCTTTTTCCGCGAACCGGTCAACCACCTGATCCGCCTGCACTTCGCCAAACGGGACGAAACCCTCCACGCCGCCCTAGAGCGCTTGGCGGACATGCCCACCTTGCGCCGCTAGGCCACCTTGGCGGCCGATGTCGACCGCGGCAGCCCGCCTACCAGGGACACACGGACGTACCCGGCGGGTCCTACCACCGCCCGCGTACGGTTAACGGCATGCTCTTGGACGCCTTGGGTCCGCTGCCCGCCATCACCGGCGCGCCCAGCG
>JAISSX010000025.1 GCA_031272885.1 Bifidobacteriaceae bacterium
TCCATCAAAAACTAACAGACCCTGACCGATAAATCACATACGTGACACCAGTCAGAGACAAACCAACTGGCATCAACACACATCCATGAAAACACTGTTGAGATATCAAACAACGAACCCGCCGGCAGGCCATGAGGTGATACCTCTGCCCTGCCTAGTGAGTCGGATGTTCTCGCCAGGCCCCCCGGCGGCGCGACGCGCCCCCGGACGGCCGTCCGGCGAACCTGAAATACAGTACTCAACGCCTCGGCGAGCGTCAAACCGGCTGGAGTGTCGCACATCCCGGGCGTGTCTCCCCTGGTCAGAGCGTTGCGGGCGCCATCGGCGGCGTGACGTCGCCTCCCCGAGGGTGGCGCCGTTCGGTGGCCCCAATTCACCGAACGGCGCCGGCTCGTGGTTGGGGCCGCCGGGTCCGGCCAGGTTTCCGAAATCCTCAGGAACCTTTGGCTTTCGAATCACCCTCGATGTCTTCGACCTTAACAACCGTCCAAGTTTCAGTCAAGGATGTGCTGAGCACGCCGAAATGTGACGCTCGTCACACCTAGAACAGGCCCCGCACAACCCTGTGACCTGCACCGCAACCCATCTTGAGCGCCATTTGAGCCGGTCAGGCGGGCAAATCCCGGATCGCCTACGGCGACCGGGATGGTGAAGGTAGGTGGGCGGGCCCCGTTACAGTGGACGGTTCCGTGTTACAGGGGACGGTTCCGTGTTACAGGGGACGGTTCCGTGTTACAGGGGACGGTTCCGCGGAACACGGCGCGGCGTGCCGCACCGTGTGACACGGAACCGTCCCCAGTAACGCCACACCGTGTGACACGGAACCGTCCCCAGTAACGCCACACCGTGTGACACGGAACCGTCCCCAGTAACGCCGCACCGTGTGACACGGAACCGTCCCCAGTAACCCAGTAACGCCACACCGTGTGACACGGAACCGTCCCCTGTAACACGGAACCGTCCCCAGTAACGCCAGCCTGCACTTAGTAGGCAGGCCAGGTGGGGATGAGGTTGCGATCGCCGTAGGAGGCGTCCACCCGGCGGACCGGCGGCCAGTACTTGCCGTCCGCTTGAACCGCCACGCCGGCCGGGTAGGCCGCCAGTTCGCGGCCATATGGCAAATCCCACACATCCGCCGTAACACAGGCCGCCGTGTGCGGCGCGCCGCGCAGGGGCGAAGCCTCCAGCGGCCACTCCCCCGCCACCACGCGCTCGGCCTCGGCCGCGATAGCCAGCATGGCGTCGCAGAACCGGTCCAGCTCCGCCAACGACTCCGACTCGGTCGGCTCCACCATCAGTGTGCCCGCCACCGGGAAAGACATAGTGGGGGCGTGGAAGCCGTAGTCCATTAGGCGCTTAGCGACATCGTCCACCGTCACGCCGGTGCGGTGAGTGAAGTCACGCAGGTCCAGCAGGCATTCGTGGGCCACCCAGCCGCCCGGGCCGCGGTACAACACCGGGAAGACCGCCTCCAGCCGCTTGGCCACATAGTTGGCGGCCAACACGGCGCCCTCGGTGGCGGCCGCCAGGCCCTCGGTGCCCATCATGCGCACATAGGCCCAACTGATGGGCAGCACCAGGGCCGAGCCGTACGGCGCGGCCGAAACCGGCCCGCCAACCCCCGGCAACGCCCCCACCGGGTGGCCCGGCAGGAACGGCGCCAGATGCGAGCGGCAGGCCACCGGCCCCACGCCCGGCCCGCCACCGCCATGCGGTATGGCAAAGGTCTTATGCAGATTAAGGTGCGACACGTCGCCGCCAAACTCGCCGGCCTTGGCCCAGCCCACCAGGGCATTGAAATTGGCGCCATCGATATAGACCTGCGCCCCGGCCGCGTGGGCCGCCGCGCAGACCGCCCGCACCTCGGCCTCGTACACCCCGTGGGTGGAGGGATAGGTGATCATCAGCGCGCCCACGCGGCCCTCGAACTCGGCCAGTTTGGCCTCCAGGTCCGCCAGCGAGACGTTGCCGCCCGGATCCACCGCCACGCCCACTACCTGGTAGCCGGCCGCCGCCGCGCTGGCCGCATTGGTGCCGTGCGCCGAGACCGGGATCAGGCAGACCGTCCGCTCGCCCTGGCCGTTGGCCCGGTGGTAGCCGCGGATAGCCAACAGCCCGGCCAGTTCGCCCTGCGACCCGGCGTTGGGCTGCAGCGAGATGGCGTCGTAGCCGGTGACGGCCAGCAGGGCGTGCTCCAAGCCGGCCATCAGCCGCCGCGTCCCCTTGGCGTAGCGGCGCGGCGCAAACGGGTGCACGTTGGCGAACTCGGGCCAGGTGATGGCCGCCATCTCCGTCGCCGCGTTCAACTTCATGGTGCAAGACCCCAACGGGATCATGCCCCGGTCCATGGCGTAGTCCTTATCCGCCAGCGACCGCAGATAACGCACCATGGCCAGTTCGGTGCGGTAGCGGTGGAACACCGGGTGGGTCATGAACTCGCCTTGGCGGCGCCAGGCTGCCGGTATGCCCGATGGCGTCCCGTTGCCCGATGCCGCCGGCGCACCTTCCGCCACCACGCCGGCAAAGGCGTGGCAGACGGCCTCAATGTCTTCCGCCGCCGTCACCTGATCGACCGAGATATATACGGTATCGGCGTCTTGCAGCCAGAGCAGAACGTCATGCCGGCGGGCCCGGCGCACCACCCGCTGGGCCTGGCCCGGCACGCGCACCGCCACCGTGTCGAAGAACGGCCCGGTGGCCACGTCCAGGCCCATGCCGCACAACTCACCCGCCAGGGCGCAGGCCTTGGCGTGCACCCACTCGGCGATCTGTGTCAGGCCCTGCGGCCCGTGCCACACCCCATACATAGCGGCCATGACGGCCAGCAGCACCTGAGCGGTGCAGATATTGGAGGTCGCCTTCTCGCGCCGGATGTGCTGTTCGCGGGTGACAAGGGCCAGGCGCAGGGCGGGCGCCCCGGCGGCATCGCGCGACAGACCCACCAGGCGGCCGGGCATCTGCCGCACCAGATCGGCCCGCACCGACATGTAGGCGGCGTGCGGGCCGCCGAAACCCATCGGCACGCCGAAGCGCTGGGTCGAACCGGTGCAGATGTCCGCCCCCGCCTCGCCTGGCGGGGTGATCAACGTCAACAACAGCGGGTCCGCCCCCACGGCCAGCAGGCCGCCGGCGGCGTGGACGGCATCGGCCACTGGGGCCAACTCGACCAGGCGGCCGGAAGCACCCTGATACTGCACGTAGGCGCCCGCCAGGCGGCCCTCATCGGCCAGCCCGGCCAGCGCGGCCAACTGGGCGCCATCGGCCGGATCGAAGGCCATCAGCTCGATGCCTAACGGCTCTGCCCGGGTCTCCATCACGGCTCTGACCTGCGGAAAGGCATCAACATCAAAGGCGAACAGGTCGCGCGCGGCGCGGCCGGCGCGGTGGGTCAGCAACATGGCCTCGGCCGCGGCGCTGGCCTCATCCAGCAGCGAGGCGTTGGCGATGGGCAGCCCGGTCAGGTCCGCGATCATGGTCTGGAAGGTGAACAGGGCCTCCAACCGGCCCTGGGAAATCTCCGGCTGGTAGGGCGTGTAGGCGGTGTACCAGGCCGGGTTCTCCATGATGCCGCGCTGGATCACCGACGGCGTCAACGTGCCGTAGTAGCCCATGCCGATCAGCGACTTGGCCGGTCGGTTGAGCGAGGCCAGGTGGCGCAGCTCCTCTAGCACCTTCAACTCGCTGCGCGGCGGCGGCAAGGCCGGCAGCTCCGCCTTCAAGTCAGCCGGCAGGGCGGCCGCCATCAGCGAGGCGCCAGGCGGCAGGCCCAACGTGGCCAGAACCTGGTCCCGGCCGGCCTGATCTAGTCCGAGGTGACGAGCCGTGAAGGCCTCACCCGCCATCGGCCGCCTCACTCGCCTTCGGCCGTGAGGGCGGCGTAGGCCTCAGCCCCCAGCAGTTCGCCCTGGCCGCTGACCGGCGAAACCTCGAACAGCCAGCCCTCGCCGAACGGGTCCTCATTGACCAGTTCGGGAGCGTCCACGGCCGCCTGGTTGACGGCGCTGACCGTGCCGCTGACCGGCGCAAACAGGGCGGAGACGGACTTGGTGGACTCGATTTCGCCGCATTGTTCGCCACCCGTCACGGCCTGGCCCACCGCCGGCAGGTCCAGGAACACCACGTCACCCAGCGCCTGGGCCGCGTATTCGGTCACGCCCACCCGGGCCGTGGGGCCCTGGGGAGCCGACACCCATTCGTGGTCCGCGGTGTAGGACAGTGAAGCCGGGATGGTCATTTCTTCTCCTTGGTGTAGAAGGGTGTCGGTACAACCGTGTACGGGGTTGACGTGCCACGGATGTCGACCTGCAGGACAGTGCCGGCGGCGGGGGCTTCTGGGCCAAGCACCGAAGCCAGCGCAATCGGGTAACCCAAAGTGGGCGAAAGGGCGCCGGACGTGACGTGGCCGGCGGGGGCGCCATCGGGCGCTGACAGTTGATAACCGGCCCGGGCGGCACGGCGGCCCTCACCGCGCAGGCCCACCAGATGCTTGCGGGGGGTGCGCTCCCTGAGCGCTGCCGCACCCACGAAGTCTGCCGCCTTGGGGCGCACGAAGGCGCCCTGACCGCCCTCGATGGGGGTGGTGTCCAGGTCCAGTTCGTGGCCGTACAGCGGCATAGCCGCCTCCAGGCGCAGCGTGTCGCGGCAAGCCAGGCCGCACGGCACCAGGCCAAACGGCTCACCGGCGCGGGCGAACAGTTGCCACAGGTCCTCGGCCTCTTCGCGGGGGCAGGAGACCTCGAAGCCGTTCTCACCCGTGTAGCCGGTGCGGGCCACCACGATGGGCACGGCCTCCAGCGTGTACTCCATGGCGCGGTAGTAGCCCAACTGGGTGGCCTGCGGCAGGCCGGCCGCGCTGATCACATCCAGCGAGGCTGGGCCCTGGACCGCGATCAGGGCGCGGGCCAGTGTCTGATCTTCAAGGGTGGTGTCGAAGCCGGCCAGGCGTTCCTTGAGCGCCGCCGCCACCACCAGGCGGTTGGCGGCGTTCGAGATGACGAAATAGTGCTCTTGGCCCAGGCGGTAAACGATCAGGTCATCGATGACCGTGCCTTCGGGCGTCAGGATCATGGAGTAAGAGGCGCGGCCCAGCGGCATGGTGGAATGCTCGCCCATCAAGGCGTAGTCCAGGCCGGGGCCGGCCCCCGGGCCCACCAGGTCGAACTGGGCCATGTGGCTGAGGTCGAACTGGCCGGCGGCGGTGCGCACTGCCTTGTGTTCGGCCAGGTCAGAGCCGAAGCGGACCGGCAGCTCCCAGCCGCCAAAGTCGGTAAAGGTGGCACCCAAGCGGCGGTGGACGGCGTCAAGGGGGCTTTGCAAGAGGCCTACGGTGTCACTCACGCCCGCCACGCTACCGTTTCTGGCTCACACGCGCTTGGCAACGGCCAGCGTTTTGCGCCCTCGGCGAACAATCGCGTACTGCCCGTGCAGCCAAACGTCGGCTGGTACCGCCGCCTCGGGATCCGTCACCTTCTGGTTATTCAGGTAGACGCCGCCACTAGCCAAGGTGCGCCGGGCCGCCCCCTTCGACTTCTCCAACTGCGTACCCACCAGCAGGTCCACCACAGTGGGCGCCGGGTCGGTAGCCGGCACCACGACATCGGGCAGGCCGTCGATGGCGGCCTCCAACGTGGGGAGGTCAAGCCGAGCCAGATCGCCCTGGCCAAACAGGGCCTGGGCGGCATCGACCGCCCCCTGGGCCGCCGCCTCGCCGTGCACCAAAGCCGTCACATCCCAGGCCAAGGCCCGCTGGGCGGCCCGTTCGTGGGGACGCTCGTTGGTGGCCTGCTCCAATTCCGCGATTTGCTCCAGGCTGCGGAAGGTGAAGACCTTCAGATAGCCCACCACATCACGGTCATCCTGGTTAAGCCAGAACTGGTAGAAGGCATACGGCGTGCACATGGCCGGGTCCAGCCACACGGTGCCGGTCTCGGTCTTACCGAACTTGGTGCCGTCCGCCTTCGTGATCAGGGGCGTGGTGAAGGCGTGCGCCGTGGCGCCCTCCGCCTTGTGGATCAACTCGACCCCGGCCAGCAGGTTGCCCCACTGGTCGTTGCCGCCCGTCTGCAGGCGGCAGCCATAGCGCCGGTACAGCTCCCGGAAATCCATCCCCTGCAACACCTGGTAGCTGAACTCGGTGAAGCTGATGCCCTGGTCCGAGGCCAGGCGGCGGGCCACGGTTTCCTTCGCCAGCATGGTTGACATGCGGAAATGCTTGCCCACGCCGCGCAACAGGTCGATGGCGCTGAGCGGCGCCGTCCAATCCAGGTTGTTGACCATACGGGCGGCGTACTTGCCCTCGAAATCCAGCAGCGGGGCAATCTGGGAGCGGATGCGCTCCACCCAGCCGGCCACGATTTCCGGATCGTTCAGGGTGCGTTCGCCCGTCATCTTCGGATCACCGATCAAGCCGGTGGCCCCGCCCACCAGCGCCAACGGCAGGTTGCCGGCCTGCTGCAGGCGGCGCAGGGTCAGGATCTGCACCAGGTTGCCGATGTGCAGCGACGGCGCCGAAGGGTCGAAGCCGCAGTAGTAGGTGACCGGCCCGGCCGCGAACAGGGCGGCCAAGGCATCCCGGTCCGTGGACTGGGAAATCAGGTGGCGTTGGTCAAGGTCGGTGAGAACGGCAGGTACTGAAGACACCGGACTATTGTCCACCATCCGGCAACAGGCCTACGCCGGGCGGGCGGGCCGGATGGCCGAAGGGCTGTCGGCCGGCGGGCGCCATCGGGCAGACCCGGCCGACGCTACCGGGAGGGCGCCATCGCCGGCGAGCGGGCGCCATCGGGCAGACCCAGGTGAGGCCGCCGGGCGGGACAGGTCAGGCGGTCTGCGTAACCCAGGCGCGGGCGGCCTGGGCTTGGGCCAGCAGGGCCGCCAGTTGCTCCTTGACGCGCTGCGGAGCCGTGCCGCCGATGCCGTCCCGGGCCGCCAGCGAACCTTCTACCGTTAACACTTCCTTGACTTGGGGGGTCAAGCGCGGGTCGATGGCTGCGAACTGTTCCGGGGTCAGGTCCCAGAGTTCCTTGCCTTGGCTCTCCGCCAATTGGACCGCCTTGCCCGTGAGGGCGTGAGCCTCGCGGAAGGGCACGCCCTGCTTGACCAGCCATTCGGCAATGTCGGTGGCCAGGGCGAAACCCTGGGGCGCCAGGTGTGCGAGGCGTTCGGTGTCGAACTCCAGGGTTTCGATGAGGCCGGCCATGGCGGGCAATAGGAGCGCCAGGGTATCCGCGGCGTCGAACACCGGTTCCTTGTCTTCCTGCAGGTCACGGTTGTAGGCCAGAGGCAGGCCCTTCAAGGTGGCCAGCAGACCGGCCAGGTCGCCGATCAGCCGGCCAGCCTTGCCGCGCGCCAGTTCGGCGATGTCCGGGTTCTTCTTCTGGGGCATGATGCTGGAGCCCGTCGAGTAGGCGTCATGCAGCTTGACGTAGCCGAACTCGGCGGTGGACCAGATGACGATTTCTTCCGCCAGGCGCGACAGGTCCACAGCGATCATGGCGGCAATAAAGGCGAACTCCGCCACCACGTCCCGCGCCGCCGTGGCGTCGATCGAGTTCTCCAACGGCGCAGCCAAGCCAAGTTGGTTGGCGACTGTGGTTGGGTCCAGGTTCAGCGTGTTGCCCGCCAGGGCGCCGGCGCCGTAGGGCGAGCGGGCGGCGCGCTGATCCCACTGTTGCAGGCGTTCCACATCCCTTAACAGAGGCCAGGCATGGGCCAACAGGTGGTGAGCCAGCAGGATGGGCTGGGCGTGCTGCATGTGGGTGCGGCCCGGCATCGCCACCGCCGGGTGCTTGGCGGCCTGGCCGGCCAGGGCGTCGACGACATCCAGCAGGCCGCCGGTCAAGCCGCGGGCCTGTTCGCGCAGCCACAGCCGGATCAACGTGGCGATCTGGTCGTTGCGGGACCGGCCGGCACGCAGCTTGCCGCCCAGGCTCGGACCGGCCAGTTCGACCAGGCGGCGTTCCAAAGCTGAGTGGACGTCTTCGTCTTCTTCTGCCGGCGTGAAGGCGCCTTGGGTGACTTCCTGGGCCAATTCGTCCAAGGCCACCAGCATGTCGTGGCGTTCGCTTTGGGTCAGGAGGCCGGCTTGGGCCAGGGCCTCCGCGTGGGCCCTTGAGCCGGCAATATCGACCTGGGCCAGGCGCCAATCGAACTGGGTTGACTTGGACAGGGCCGCCAGGGCCGGGGCCGGGCCTTCCTTGAACCGCCCGCCCCACAGGCCCTCGGAGTTGGGTGCTTCGCTCACGCGCCCAAGCCTACCTAGCCGATTTGCTGCCAACCCGGGCCCCGTGTCGACGCCGGTGCAACAACTCTCTACCCGGATGCCCGATGGCGTCCGAGCGGCTCGGGGCCTCGCCGACATGCGCTACAGGGGACGGTTCCGTGTAACATGGGTGACCAGGTCGCCCATGTTACACGGAACCGTCCCCTGTATCGCCGGCCCTCAGCACATCGAATCCGCCGGATCTGGTGGTATTTCGCACCGAATCCAACAATTCTGGCGTCACCCGACCCATCGCCAAGACGAAACCACAGCCCAGAGAGTCGGGGCGCCATCGGGCATGTCTCTGCGCGAAAGGTCGATTCTGCAGCCTTCACCCGTTTCGCTCTGGGTATAACCGCAGGTCACGGGCTTGGATCGCCCACGCGAGAATGACGGAATTGACCTTTCGCGCCGGAAAAGTGACCTTTCGCGAGGAAGATGGTGCACTGGTAAGGAATGGTGGGAGGACTCGCATAACAAGGGGTGGAGGCGCTTGGCCAGGGACACGGCCAGGCGCCACCAGGTGACCAACAGCAGCCAGCACAAGCCGGCACACGATCAGCACAAACCAGCCAGCACACAGCTTGAGACAGCCCGCACCGATAGGATCGGTGCAGCCACCTCAATTCTTGAAAGGTCCCAGTTCATGGCCCGCAACCGCCCGCCGGTCCCGCCGCCGGCCATTGCGGGCTTCGAACCGGTCGAATTGATCGGCCAAGGCACCTTCGCGGACGTGTTCTTGTACAACCAGGCGGTGCCGAAGCGGCGCGTGGCCGTCAAGGTGCTGCTGCCCTATCTGTTGGCCGAGGGCGGCATGGAGCGCGTCAGGAACCAGGCCCACGCGGTGGCAGAACTGGCCAGCCACCCCAACATCGTCACCATCCACGCCACCGACTTTCTGCCAGGCGGCCAGTTGTATGTGGTGATGGAATACTGCCGCGACCCGGCCAGCACCCGTGCTCGCCGGTTGCCGGTGCTGGAAGCTATCGGCATTGGCGTGCAATTGGCCGGCGCGCTCGAAACGGCCCACCGGATCGGTGTGGTGCATCGCGGCGTCCGGCCGTCGAACCTGCTGGTCACCCAGTACGGCCGGTACGCCCTGACCGACTTCGGCATGCCGGTGGCGGCCGATGGCGCGGACCCCTCCACCCCGGCCGCCTCACTGCCGTATGACCCACCGGAGGCCTTCACCATGCCCTGGTGGGACGGCCCCCAAATGGACGTGTGGGGTTTGGGCGCCACGCTCTACGCCCTGATGACGGGCCGGGCGCCGTTCGAACAGCCGGGCGGCCTGAACAGCCCGGCGGCCATGGCCGAACGCATCCAGCACGCCGACCTGCCACCGCTGGGCCTGGGCGCGCCGGACGCGCTCTACCAAACACTGGCCACTGCCATGGCGAAGGATCCGCAGGCCCGTTTCCAATCGGCCGCCGCGCTGGGCCATTCGCTGCGCCGGGTGCAACAAGACCTGGGGCTCAACCCCACTGCCATGGTGATTCACGAAGATCAACCGGCGGACGAAGCCGCCCAAGAGCCCGATGATGACGAGTCCCGCACCCGCATCCGTCTCACCGGCGCCAGTTCCGTCCTGCCGCCGATGACGTCCACCCAGCCAACGGAACGCGCCTTCCCCACGCCCACGCCCGGCACGCCAGGCACCCCTGGGACCCCCGGCCTGGTCGCCACGCCCAGCCAGCCCAGCCAGCCCGGTTCAACCGGGCCCACCGCCCTGATGAGCCCACTGCCCGGCCAGGGCGCACCCGCCGGCACGCCAAGCCAGCCGGGCCAACCGGGCCAACCAAGCCAACCGGGCCAACCAAGCCAACCGGGCCAACCAAGCCAACCGGGCCAACCGGGCGCCATCGGCGGCTGGCCGGTGGCAGCCCAACCCCAGGGCGCACCCGCCGGCACGCCAAGCCAACCAAGCCAACCGGGCCAACCGGGCGCCATCGGCGGCTGGCAACCCGGCGCCCCTCAACCCGGCGGCCAACCCCAAGCCCAGCCGCCCCGGCAGGGCAAGGCCGGGCTGATCACTGCCCTGGTGGCGGGCCTGGCGCTGCTGGCGGGCGGCGGCACGGCGGCCGCCTGGGGCCTGGCGCACCGGGACGCCGGTGGCAGCAAGGCCACCTCGGACAACACCCAAAGGCCCGATGACGACCCATTGGGTGACATCGGCCCGTACACCAACGCTCCCCCAACGGGTTTCGGCATCGGCGCCCATTGCGGCTCCCTGAGCGTCAACGGCGAATGCGACGCCTCTGACACGGTGGACATCAACTGGAGCGGCACCACGGCGGTGGCGGCGGACTGGCGCTGGGTCGACGACGACGGCGAACCGCTGAGCGACTGGGAGTCCGTGGACAAGCCGGAGGACAGCGCGGCGGACGCCTTCACCATCGCCACCGACATGGACCTGGAGGGTTTCACCGCCATGGGCGACGTGGTGTGCGTGGAGGTTAAGGAGTACGGCGAAGACGGCCTGATAGTGGACGACATCGAGGACTACATCGGCGATTCGCGCTGGGGCTGGTTCCTGGCCTGCGGCGACGCCAACTTGGCTTTCCCTGATGGCGCCGCCCCCAGTGTGATCGTGTGGGAGGACCACGGCGAGATTTCATCTTCCACCGACCAAATGGCGGACGGCCAGCGGCTGATCTGGTACGTCAAGTACTGCGACAAGGTGGACGAGGAGATTTGGTGTGCGGAATACAGCCCCACCGGCTACTCCAGCAAGCTGCCCACCCAGTTCCCCGTCCCCTCCAGCGACCTGAAGGACGGCCTGACGCCGGCTGAGGGTGTGCCCGATGACGTCGGGTCGATTCACGGCACCAACTCCCTGGTGGGTTACCGCCTGGTGGAAGGTAACCGCATTTCGCCGCTGTGGGGCAGGTGGTTCAACGCCCTCACCGGCACGTACGTCTACTGAGCGGCCGGCCTCAGCGGCCGGCCCGGGCAGTCGTTGCGGGCCTGAGGCCCACCACCAGGCCAGGCCGATAGGATTGGCCCTGACCATAATCCAAGGAGCACGCCCATGCCCGTCCGCCGCCCGCCATCGACTCCACCCGTGATAGCGGGTTTGGAGTACGTGCGGTTGCTGGGGCAGGGCGGTTTCGCGGACGTGTTCCTGTATCAGCAGGCTTTCCCATCGCGGCGGGTGGCGGTGAAGGTGCTGATCCCTCAGTTCCTGGACGCGGAGGCGATCGATCGGCTCTATGCCGAGGCCAACGCGATGGCGGAACTGTCCGCCCACCCCAATATCGTTACCATCCACACGACGGGCATCTCGGAGGACGGCCGGCCCTACCTGGTAATGGAGTACTGCCCTGGCCCCAGCCTCAGCCCCACCCGGCCGGGCCGGGCCATGCCGGTGGCGGAGGCCCTGTCGATTGGCGTCGAGATTGCCGGCGCGGTTGAAACAGCCCACCGCCTGGGTGTGCTGCACCGCGACATCAAACCGTCCAACATTCTGGTGACCAGCTACGGCCACCACGCGCTGACCGATTTCGGCATCGCCACCACCACGGCGGCGGGGGGTGGCAGCTCGGCCGAATCGGGCGGCGTCTCGGTGCCATACGCCCCGCCCGAGGCGTTCGCACCGGTGGCTTGGTCGGGGCCCGCCTCGGACATCTGGTCGCTGGCCGCCACCATCTACGCCATGGTGGCCGGACGCACCCCGTTCGAGGTGCCGGGGCAGGACAATTCGGCCAACACCTTGGCGGAACGGATCTGCCGCGACCCGTTGCCGCCACTCAACCAGCAGGGTGCGGCGGACGGCCTTTACCGGGTGTTGGCGGCCGCCATGGCGAAGGACCCGCGGGACCGCTACCCCACCGCCGCCGCCTTCGGCCAGGCGCTACGCCGGCTGCAGCAAGATCTGGGTTTCGCACCCACGCAGATGGTCATCCTGGACCAGAGTGGACCCGGTGCCGACCAGCCTCCCAGCGAATACACGCAGGCCACAGCGCTGCGGCCGGTCACCCTGCCGGCCTACTCCACCACCCCAACGCCGCAGCCCCTCACGCAGCCACCCCTGGTGCAGCCCCGCCCACCCGAAGCAGGCGGCCGCGCCGGCCTGGTGGTGGCCCTGGCGGCCGGTTTGGCGCTGCTGCTGGGGGGCTTGAGCCTGGTGATCTGGGCGCTGGCCGGTGGGGGCAGCGACAAGAAGGCCAGCGGTACGGCCACGGCCAGCGCCTCCGAAGCGGCCGAGGTCACCGAGGCCTACACCGATTCGGTGCCGGCCACCTTCATGTGGGGTGCGGACTGCTATGGCCTCAGCTGCACATACAGTGGCGTGCCTGTGCTGACCTGGGACGCCGGCTCGGATTGGCCGTTCAAATGGCGCCGCGTCGACACCGACGGCAAGAAGGTGACCGACTGGACGAACGGCCAACTGACGGACGCTGCCGCCGAAGGCCACTACCAGTTCTCGCTGGGCGTGGAGCTGGATGACACTGAGTGTGTCGAGATCAAACAGGTTGACCAAGACGGGAACGTGGTGGCCGACGCCATGGATGACGCCTTGGGCAACCGCATGCCGTCCTGGTTCACGGTCTGTGCCCTGCCGTGGGATATCGACTGGCCCTATGTCGAAGTCGACGTGGAGACCAACGGAGACGGCCAACTCTCGCTGGTCAACGGTCTCAAAGCGGACCAGGTGGCCCTGTGGCGGGTGGAGTACTGCCAACGCCCGGTTGACCCCGAGGCGGAAGACCCGACCTCGGATTTCGACCTGGATTTCGACGTCGACGCATCCTGTGCTGGGGACCTGATGGACATGGGCGTGGTCCAGCAAATGCCGGTGGAGTTCAACGTGCCCCGCGGCGACCTGACCACCGGCGTGCCCTCCACCTTCGGGCCGGACATGACGGTGCACGGTAACGCCTCCGTGATCCGCTACATCAAGGTGACCGGCAACCTGATCGAGATGCAGGCTGTGGAAGTGGTCAACATCCTGACCGGCTATTACGTCTACTGACCCGGCTTGACGATGGCGGCCGGGCGGCATCGGGCACCGCACCGCCAGGCCAACCCAGCTAGCTAGATGGCGCGCAGGGCCACCGTGGGCGAGACCCGGGCCGCCTTCAGCGACGGGTACAGGCCCGCCAGCGCGCCCAGCACCACCGAGATGCCCGGGCCGGCGCCCATCACCCACAGCGGCATGGCGTAGGCCATGTCGTTGAAGGACGTATATAAGAAGACGGCGTAACAGCCGATCGCCACGCCCATCACCCCGCCGATGAAGCCGATCACCGCCGCTTCCAGCACAAACTGCAGGGCGATCTGACCGGTGCGGGCGCCCATGGCGCGGCGCAGGCCCACCTCGCTACGGCGTTCCATCACCGCCACCACCATCGTGTTGGCAATGCCGATGCCGCCGATCAACAGCGCCACCGCCCCCAGGCCGATCGACATCATGCGGAACTGGTCCGACATCATGCGGCCAGCCTGGTACCAATCCGACAGCTGCCCCACCGACACGCCCTGCGGGTTGGCCGGGTTGACGGTGGCCGCCATGACCTGGCGTACGGCGCTGGCCTTGCCCTCCGCCGCCGAAACGTAGATCGAGGCCGGCGTCAGGTCCGGATACAACTCGTTCGCGTAGTCAGGTGCCAGGAAGGCCGTCGCGTCGAGTTCTTCCGCCAGGGTCATCGACTGCAGGACGCCGATGACGGCCCACCAGCGCCCGTCAATCCAGATGCGGTTGCCCACCCCCACCACCAGACGGCGGGCGGCGGCATCGCCCAACACCACCGTGGGCAGGGTACGGGCGGCCTCGTCAAACCACTTACCGTCCGCCAAACCCACTTCCAGGGTGCCCAGCAGGTCGCCGTCGCCGATGGCGGCCGAGATGGCGCCCGACTGCCCGGCCGGCATCTTGTCGGTCCGGTAGACCAGTGCATCCGGCACCTCGTAGCGAGCCAGGACCGACTTGACCGGGCCGATCCGCGCCACCATGGCGGGCGCCTCGCGCGGCAGCGGCACTGTCTCCCCGGCCGTGTTCTGGCCGGGGTAGACCATGATCAGGTTGGCGCCCTGTTCGGCCAACTGGCGCTGGAAGTCCGCCTCTTGCGAGGCCGGGATGCCCTGCAGCGCCACCAGGGCGGCAATGCCGATGGCGATGCCCAGGGCGGACAGGCCGGCCCGCACCTTGCGGGTGCGCGGGCCCAAGGTGGCGGTGCCCACCACGTCCCCGGGGCGCATGTGGCGGCGCCGCAGGCGGGTTTTGACCTGGGTGTCTGGGCTTGCGCTGGGGGTTGTGCTGGCGGCGGTGCCCGATGGCGTCCCTGTCGCCTTGCGTTTGAACGGCTTCATTGGTTCGCCTCCTCGTCTTCGGAGGCACGCAGGAAGGACAGGCGCGCGGCCAGTGAATCGAGCAGGCTGCCCGGTTCGGCCGGGGCGGTGCGGGAACCGGGTGCGGGCGGCGGCGTCCACGGGATGCGCGGCCGCGGCAGCGGCCGGGCGGCGACTGGGCTGGGCGCCGCGGGTGCCGGCACGGCCGTCACAGGCACAGGTGCCGGCACCGGCTCTGGTTCAGGCTCCGGTGCCGGCTCGGGCGCCACGGGTTCCACCACTGCGGTATCGAGCGCCACTGGCTGGACTACTTCGGTCTGGGCCGCTGCCGGTTCGGCCACGACCGGTTCGGCCACAACCGTCTGGACGGCCGCCGGCTCGGGTCCTGGTCCAGGCTCCGGCTCAGGCGCGGCCGGCTCAGGCAGAACCTCAACTTCAACTTGAGGTTCCGGTTCGGGTTCCAGCACCGGCTCCGCAGGTTCCACCGGCGTCACCGGCGGCACTGGCATGACCGACGTCACCGGAATGACCGGCGCGGTCGCCATCGTCACCACTGGCAGGCCCACCGGCGGGGTGATGTCCCCAGGGCCAACCCGGTCGTCTTGCACCACCGCGCCATCAAGCATGTGAATCTGACGGTGGAACTGGGCCGCCAAACCTTGGTCGTGGGTGATGACCACCACGGTGGCGCCCGCCCGGTGGACGCCGCGCAGGCAGTCCATCACCATGCGGCCGCTAGCCTGGTCCAACGCGCCGGTGGGCTCGTCCGCGAACAGGATCACCGGATCGCCAGCGATGGCCCGGGCAATCGCGACGCGCTGCTGTTCACCACCGGACAGTTCGCCCGGCCGGTGGGTGGCCCGGTTGGCCAGGCCCACCAGGTCAAGGGCCTCGCGCGCCTTGCGCCGGCGTACGGCCGGCTTCATGCCCTGATACAGCATGCCGGTGGCCACATTCTCAAGCGCCGTCAGGGCGGGCAGCAGGAAGAACTGCTGGAAGACAAAACCGATCTGGTCGGACCGCAGCCGCGAGCGGCGCGCCTCGCTCAGCTTGGCGGTGTTGATGCCATCGATCCAGACCTCGCCCATGGTGGGTACGTCCAGCAGGCCCATCAGCGACAACAGGGTGGTCTTGCCGGAGCCGGACGGCCCCACCACGGCCACAAACTCACCCCGCTCGATGTCCAGATCAACCTGGCGCAGGGCGTGCAGCGGCGGATGGGTGGGGTACACCTTCTCCACCCGCCGTAGGGCCAGGTGCGCCATGCTCACGCGACCACCACTTCGTCGCCCTCGTTCAGTTCGCCGTAGGTGGGCGTGATCTGCGCCCGGGTGTCCGCCACCAGGCCCACGTCAACCCCAACCAGGGTGCCGTCGGTCTTCTGGACTGCGTAGCCGCCCTCGGACAGGGCCACCAGGGCCGTCACCGGCACCACCAGGGTGTCATCGGCCTCGGCCTGCACCAGGCGGATGGTGACGCCGGACCGGCCGGCCGCCGCCACCGTGGCCTGGTCGGCAATGTCGATGCGGGCGTGCGCCGGAATGATCTCCCACGTCATCGGGTCCTGGGTGGCGGACTCGACCTCGGCCACCACGCCGGGCACGATGGTGCCGTCCGGCAACTCGACCTCCACCTCGGTGCCGGTGATCATGGCCACCCGTTGCGAATCGGTCAGGTCGGCCCGGGCGTAGAGGGTGGTGTCGGTATAGGTGATCACTTCACCCTCGGCGATGACGCCCAGCGTGGTCTGGACGTTGTCCACCCGCAACGTTTGGGTGGGTATGGCCAACAGGTCTTTGGGGCTGACGGTGCTGAGGGCGGCATCGGCCGCGTCCGCTTTGGCCTTGTCCAGGGCCTCGGTGGCCTGCGTCACGACGGCCTGTTCCGCCGTGGTGTCACGCGGCTTGTTCAGGTCCGTCAGTTGGGCCTGCGCCAGGTTGAGGGCCTCTTGCGCGGCCGCCACCGACAGGCCCGGTTCCGCGTCCGGGTTCTGTTGGGCGGCGATGGCGGCGTCCAGGTCGCGTTGGGCCTGGGACACGGCGTTCTGGGCGGCCGTCAGTTCGGCCGATGACGGCCCGGCCTTGGCCGCGGTCAGGGCGGCCTGTGCCTCGGTCAGATTGGTCTCGGCCGCGGTGACGGCATCGTTGGCCGCCTTCAAGGCGGCCTGGGCGGCCGGGCGGGTCTTGGGCGCCGGGTAACCGGCCGCCTCGTAAAGCTGATCGACGGCGGCCGCGAGGGCGGCATCGTACGTCTGGCTCTCCGGGTCGCCCACGTCATAGCCCAACTCGGTCAGGGCGCCCCGCAACATGGTGACGTCGATGCCGCTGACGCCCGGCGTCAGGTCGCGCCACAAGGGAATGGCACCGTGGATCAGGATGACCGGGTTGCCCTCGGTTTCCATCAGCACGTCACCCACATCGAGGATGGCGCCGGCCTCGGGCAGCTTGGTCACCACGCCACCGCCACCGGCCAGCGAGTGCGGGTCGCCGTAGACCAGAGTGCCGTTGATCTGCAGGCTGGCCGCCAGCGAGGTGCGCTCAACCACGGCGGTGCGGACCTTGGCTTCAGCCTTGGTTCCCTGGTCGTCGCTGCGCTTGCCCCACCAGATGGCAGCACCGGCAGCGCCACCCAGCACCGCCACCGTCACAACGGCGGCAATAATGCCCTTGACCTGCTTTTTCATCTCTCTACCCTTCTAGCCCTCCGCCGGGGCGGCGGTGGCGACGGCGATTTCGCTGCCGTACCTCTTCTCGTAGTAGGCGTTCTGAGCCTCCCACAAGACTGCGTTCAATTTCTCCAGGCGCTCTTGGGTGGCCGGATCTACGTCTTCCATGGCGTCCCAGTTGCCGTCATAGCCTGGGGTGTCGAACCCGATCTCCGGTTGGGTTGGGTAATCGAGCGAGTCGTAGAAGGCGCCCCAGTCGAAGCTGTCGTCGTTGCCATGCTCCTCCCAGGCCTGGTCGTAGGCGTCATCCGCCGCACTGTTAGCCTCCTCGTCGAAGCTGGGACAAACCTGAAGCAGGGCCCGCAACTGCTCCTCCGTGATCGAGGACGGCAACAAGACCATGGGGCTGGTCTGCCATTCATCCGCCACCGGCGGGGCCGGGTCCTGCACCTGGGGGAAGCCGTTCTCGCGGGCGCAGGCGGCCCACTCGGCGCCGGCATCCGCCGTCTTCTGCTTGTCTTTCAGTTCCTCGGTTGGGTCGGTCTGCCATTCGGGTTCGGTGTAGCCGGATTCGGCCAGGCACTGGTCGTATTCCTTGCCGTAGTCCTTGCCCAGGTACAGCAACTGGCTGGCCTTGCCGGCCCACGCCGAGGTGAGGTCGTCCTTGGTGACGGCCGCGTCGAAAGCGGCGGAGTCCTCGGCGTCAGCCGAAGCCACCGCCTCCACCCGGGGCTCATTCCACTCGTCGAATACATCCTCGTAGAGGGCCCAGGCCTCTTCCCACTCCGCCTCGTCGGCGTTCATCTGTTCTTCGTAGCTGCCGGCGGTGAAGATCCGGCAGCCCCACGTGGCTGCCGTGCACAACAGCGCCGGCTCCTCCGGCTCCAGCACCAGGCTGGCCTGGTCGCCACCCCAACCCTCCTCATCCAGGCCGGCCGGCACACCCGCGTCCGTCAGGCACCGAGCCATGTATTCAGCCCTCTCCTTCTGGCTCTGGCCGGCCGGTCCCGCCTGGCCCGAAGCGCTGGCGACGGCTTTGCCTTCCAGGGTGGCCACGTCATCGGACTTGGAGCTGCAGCCCGCCAAGGCGGCCGTGGCAAGGAAAGCCAAGCCGGCTGCCGCCGCGATGAGTTGATGCTGTCTGGTCATTGAAGTGCCTTTCTTGTGTCCGGTACTGGGGTCTAGCCGACCGCTATGCCGACGCTGCCGCCCGCGCCCACGGCGCCTTCGCCGTACTGCTCCATGTAGTAGGTGTTCTCGGCCTCATGCAGAACCTCTTCGAGGGCGATCAGGTTTTCCGACAGGATTTCGTCCTCCGTGTACCCGCCGCTGTAGTCGCCGTTCCAACCCGGGGCATCGAAGCCGACCCTTGGTGTTTCCGGATAGGTGTGCTCCTCGAAGAACTCTTCGACCTCGGCCTCGGACGGATCCTGGTCGGCACTGAAGAACTCCTCGTAGGCAGCCTCGAATGCCTCGATCGCGGCGGGGTCGAAGGTGGGGCAGGCCTCAAGCAGGGCCCGCAGCCGCTCCTCCGTGATCGAGGTTGGCAACAGGGCCATGGGAGTGGTCTGCCAGCCGTCCGCCACCGGCGGGGTTGGATCCTTGACCTCCGGCACGCCGTTGGCGCGGGCGCAAGAGGCCCACTCGGTGGCAACGGCGGCCTGCTGCTGCTTGGCCTTCAGCTCATCCTCGGGGGATTCCTGGTAGACGGGCGAGGTCCAGCCGGTCTCCGCCAAGCAGGCCCGCCACTCCTTGGTCCAGTCCGTGTCGCCGATGAACAAGGTGGGTTGCATCTCCCCTGTCTCGGTGTTGTACTGCTGCTGCCACTGGTCGTATTTCTGCCAGGCGGCCTCAAACTCCGCTTCAGTTTGGCTCACGTCGCTGCTGCCGCCGCTCATCGAGCAGCCGTTGTCGATGCAGATTTGGTAGAAGTCCTCGGAGTCAAAGCCCACGTCCGCCTGTCCATCACCCCAGTCTTGGACCATGGCCGGGATGTCCTCCTTCTTCAGGCAGGCCACCATCAGTTCGGTTACCTCGGCCTGGGTCATCTGCTGGGGGGCTTTAGTGGTGGCCTCAGCCGAAGCGCCTTCGGAGGCTTGGGCCTTAGCCTTCTCTTCCGCCAGGGAGGCCACGTCAGCGGAGTCGGAGCCGCAAGCGGCCAGGCCCAAGAGGGCGAAGGCAGCCAGCGCCGCTGCCGCCAGGGCGGTTGGCCTGGCCGGACGGGTCAGGGACCTTGATAGCATCGCCACTCCTTTAACTACTGGGGATCATCAGGGACAGGTGAGCGACTGCTGTATCAGCCTATTGTGCGCCCTCCCACTCGCCCCTACTCCCGCCGTATGATTCACGTCTCCCCCAGTCGAACCAGGGCATCGTTCCGCCGGACTCCCGGGGTACCACGCCCAGGCCGTCCGCGCGGCGGAGGCCGGGTGGCGGGGCCCGGGCGGCAGCGGGCAGGTGGGCGGCATCGGGCAGGTGGGCGGCATCGGCGACCTAGCCAACGGGTGTGGGGACAGTGTCGAGGCCGGCCCACTTGGCCCAAAAGGCCTGGGCTGCCTCCAACAGCACCAGGTTCAGTTCCTGCATGTGGGCCAGGTCAGCCGGGTCGCCCTGCGGCTCTTCCTGGATCGACGTGCCGTCGAAGCCGGGCAGGTCGAAGCCGATGTTGGGGTCGATGGGGCCTGCGGCTTCGATGGCCTCGTCATCCGAACCGGCGGCTTGGGCGTCCGCGGCGGCCTGGTGGGCCGCGGCATCGAAGTTGGGACAGGCCTGAAGGAGGGTGCGCAGTTGGTCCGCGGTGATGGTGGCGGGCAGCAGCGCGGTGGGCTGGCTGGCCCAATTGTCTGCCACCGGCGGGTCAGGGTCCTTGGTTTCGGGGAAGCCGTTGGCGCGGGCGCAGGCGGCCCATTCCGCGGCGACTTCTGCCTGGCGCTGCTTGTCCTGTAGCTCTTCCCTGGGGTCAACCGTGAAGACGGACGGGGTGTAGCCGGTCTCATCCAGGCAGGCGGCATATTCGGCCGAATAGTCCTGGTCCCCTATTAGTAGGACCACCTGGCCGGCCTCGGCCTCGGTCAGGCCGGGCTCCACCACTTCCTTGGAGGTGAGCTTGGTGAGGTCGAGATCACCCGAGATGCGGCACTCCGGATAGCCGTCCGGGTCATCCGGGCTGGGGGCACAAGCCACGGCCAGGTCATCGCCCGTGAAAGTGACGTCCGCCTGGCCGCCGTCGACGTCTTCCAGTTGAGCCGGCAAGTCGGCCTGGCGCAGGCAACTGACCATGGCCTCGGCGCGCTCCTTCTGGGAGGCTTCGGCGGTGGTGCCGGCTGGTGTGGGGGTGGCGTCGGCGGTCTGGGCCGCTTGGCCGTCCTCGGCTGGGGCGCCGGTTGGCGAGACACTGGAGGCAACGGCCACAGCGGTAGGGAGGGTGGCGACATCGGGCTCTTCCTGGGCGGTACAAGCCGCGAGCACCACGGGGCACAGGGCGAAAATGGCCACGGCGCGGCCGTGCCGGCTCTTCATGTTGCCGATCCTCCCCTGTTGGCTGCTCCGGCCACAAGGTACATGTCCTGGCCGGGCGCAAACCTCACGGAGACGGCGGCATGGGCGGGGGGTTGACAGGGTCGTTATGCTTGGTGGGCACAAGTTCATAGGGGGCTGATCGGTTTCGACGGTGTACGCCGAAACAGGAGAAGCGGGCCGAGGACGCGTGGTTATCTCGTTAACGCTCCACGTAAACCAATAGGTGCCAAATCTAACCGCACCGGCTTTGCACTCGCTGCCTAGTTCACGAGTAGCTGCCCGTCAGCCTGGGGTTGGTTCCGCCCCAGTCACTGGCGTCGACTAGGAACCCACTGCTCAAGAGCCGCGTTACCCGGCGCTTGGGGACTTTCAGGTAACTGAGCCTGGCGGCGTGTTGCTTGCCGCAGCGCCGGGGCTGAGAACACCGTAGGCAAGCTGCGCCCGGAGAAGACCTGGTTCCCGGATGCCGGACGGGGGTTCAATTCCCCCCAGCTCCACTGATATAACAGCAGGTCAGGACGTGTTTTCGGGTCGGCTTCCGCGTGCCCGTTGCCGCCAACCCTACGCCCCGGGCGCCACCGGGCTGGCGGCTAAGGGACCCAGGGGCCCTGAGACAGGGCGCCACCCGGCTTGTGCACGGCGTGGCGGCACAGGCCCACGATGGCGCTGGCCAGCCATTCGCTGAACATCTCGTCGAACCAGCCCTCGGCGCCGCTGAACGCCACCACCAGGCCGTCCCGCACGGTGGAGCCATCCCACAGGATCAGGCCCGGCAGGTAGAGGTGCGGATAGTGCTGCTGCACCCGGGCTGACGGCAGCCCGGTCAGCAGGCTGACCAGGGCCTTGCCGCGGGCCCAGGCCTGGAAATCGGCCTCCGCGTTGGCTTCCGGGGTGCCGATCTGAGCCTCGAACATGATCGTCTCAACCGGCAGTTCATGCAGGTAGCCGGCCTTGAGGGCTTCGGCCGCCCAGGTGGCGGCCGCGGTGCGGGCCAACGGGCTCAGCACCACGAAGGTGCCCGCATAGCGGTTGGCCGTACCGGATTCGCAGGTCTGTTTGACGGCCGGCAGGATCAGGTCGAAGGCCTGTTTGCACAGTTCCGGCGTGACGCCGTGGAAGGTCATGGCGGGCTCCCTTCGGTAAACGATTCCGGGAACCGACACTACTCCTGGGGCAGCTCAGAAGGTGCGGCCCTTGTGGTAGCGGCTGGGGCCGAAAACGAAGGTCTGCTTGTCGGTGCGGCCGGTGTAGTCGCGGGCCTCAACGCGCTCCTTGGTCACCCGCACAAACAGGACCCTGGAGGGCAACACCACGAAGTAGTTGTGGCTGGTGTCGGTGAACTGGTTGCCCAGGCCGAAAATGCCGCCCGAGTTGGTGGCCAGTTCGATCAACGTCTCCTTGAACGAACCCCGGTGCTGGCGGACCAGTTCGATGATCTGGGTGGCCTGGGGGTACTTGGCCAGGACCACGGCGTCGTAGGGGTTCTTGGCCCGGCCGCCCTTGTGGAAGTCGGTCAAAGTGATCGACTCAACCACCGGGGTGAGCGAGAACTCTTCGTCCTTGAGCAGCGTGTCCACGCTGACATCGAACAGGCCGGCAATGGCCTTGAGGTTCTCGATGTCCGGCAGCCCGCGGTCGGACTCCCACTTGGTGACGGCCTGACGGGAGACAAACAGCTTTTCGGCGAACTGCTCTTGGGTGAGGCCGGCGTCGGTGCGCACCTTCTTGATCTTCTGGCCAAGGGTGGTGGATTCGGGGCTCATGATTGTCCTTTCGGTTGGTGTGGGACCTGTCACCAACGACTCTGCCAAACGGCCGGCGCCTTGGACGCCGAAAACGGCCTTCAACCACGCTACTCTGCGTAGCACGCACGGCTACGCTGCGTAGCACGGGCCCTAACGGGGCCGCCACCTGGGACGATGCCGATGACGCCCGGGTGGGTGATAGCATTGATAATAGTGATAGCCATACCTAGGGAAGGGCGCCAATGAGCCTCGACACCATCTTGGTGCGCGATCTAGCACCGGGCGTCAAGGACGCCCTTCGGTTGCTCGCGGCCCAACACGCCAGGTCAATGGAGGCAGAGGCCCGCGACATCTTGGCCCGGGCTGTATTGCCGGCTGACAGGCACACGCCAGACCTGGCCTTTGAGGACCGCTGCGGCATCATGCTGGGGTTGCCGGACACATCTGGCATCGAGATGAACCTGCCAACACGCGAAGTCGCGGTCTATCCGGACCTGAGGTAAGCCCATGTTTCTGCTGGACACCGTCACGATTTCGGAGTTGCGCCGTGGGCCTCGCGCCAACCCTGGCCTGGCGACCTGGGATGCCTCCGTCAGGAACCGGGACAAGTACATCAGCGTGGTGACGTTACATGAACTTGAGGTCGGCACGCTGCGGCTTGAGCGGCGCGACCGTTTACAGGGACAAGCGCTGCGAACCTGGCTGGACCAGCTTGCCGGAGTAGCCTTCGCCGGGCGCGTCCTCGACCTGCGCCAACCGGCCGCACGCTTGGCCGCGACCGTCCACGTGCCTGCTCCCGCACCCGTGCTCGATTCCCTCATCGGCGCCACTGCCGCCGTCTACGGGCTGACATTGGTGACCCGCAATGAAGCCGACTTCACCCGCTTCGCTGGCTTGACCGTTCTCAATCCTTGGACCTGACGGGGTTACGGGGGACGGTTCCGGAAGTTACGGGGGACGGTTCCGTGTAACATGGGTGACGGGGTCACCTATGTTACACGGATCCGTCCCCCGTAACTTCCGGAACCGTCCCCCGTAACCCCAACCAACCTCGACCCATCTCCGTAAACTGGCAAGGAGACCACCATGATCAAGCACCGAGCCTTCGCCGACCTCACAGCGCCCATCGCCATCGCCATGTGGGACTTCTCCTGGCTGGAGCGCCGCTGGCCCGGCGGCGGCTACGAGGACTGGGACGAAGCCCTGGGCGCCCTGGCCCAGCGCGGTTACAACGCCGTGCGCATCGACGCTTACCCGCACCTGGTGGCTGACCAAGCCGCGCACCACACGCTGGTGCCGGTGTGGGATCAGAACGACTGGGGATCGGTCCAGCCGATCACGGTCGAGGTGCGGGACAACCTGGCGGAGTTCATCCGCTGCGCCCGGGCCCACGGGGTGGCGGTTGGCCTGTCAACCTGGTTCCGGCGTGATGTGACCGAGGTCCGGATGGGGCTGGACTCGCCGGCCAAACATGCCGCCGTCTGGCTGCGCACCCTCGACTGGCTGGACCAGGCCCAGGTGCTGGACAACGTGCTCTACGCGGACCTGTGCAACGAATGGGCGCTGTCCATCTGGGCGCCGTTCCTTTACGGCGACGTGGTGGGAGCCACCGCGCCGTCCCTGCCGCGCACCGATCCCCGCGTGCACGCCTGGGGCGCCCAGGCCATCGCGTTGGTGCGGGAGCGCTACCCACAACTGCCGTTGACACTCTCCATGAGCGACCGCCTGGGCGGTTGGCGCAGCGAAGACGTCTCATTCCTCGACTTCCTGGAGCCACACATCTGGATGACCAACGAGCCCAGCGAGTTCTATGGCCGGCTCGGTTACGATATGGCCGCCTCGCATTTCAGCGTCTCGGAAGTGGACAAGTTGGCCCGTGGCGCCGAGGCGCTCTACCGGTCGGATGAGGCCGCCTGGCAGGCAGGGCTGGCCGGCCACATCCGGGACGCGGCCGAATGGTCACGCGCCACTGACCTGCCCCTCATCACCACCGAATGCTGGGCCATCGTCAACTGGAAGGACCGGCCTGACCTGCCGTGGGGCTGGGTCAAGGAACTGTGCGAGTTCGGCGTCCTGACCGCCGCCGCCACGGGCCGCTGGGCCGGCCTGGGCACCAGCAACTTCTGCGGCCCGCAGTTCCACGGCATGTGGGACGATGTCGCCTGGCACCAGCGGTTGACGGCCGCCATCCACGCCGCTCCCCTGCCC
>JAISSX010000005.1 GCA_031272885.1 Bifidobacteriaceae bacterium
AGTGGCGGGGTGGTTGGTGGGGTGGCGCTTGCGGCGGGGTGGTTGGTGGGGTGGCGCTTGCGGCGGTGTCGTTGGCCCGGCTCCGGCTAACCCGGAGGGCCAGCCGGGCCAACACCGCCGTGCGGCCACCCAACGTGGTCAGGCTCACCTTGAGGAGTGGGTTGGTTGGCTTGATGCACCCGTGGTGCGTGTTGCTACTTGGGTGGCCGCCCGGTGGTGCTTGCCCGGCTCGGTGTCCGGGAACAAGTCCCGGCCACCAAAAAGCGCCATGCTGGCTTGGCGCGTCTCCTCCGCTGTGCTGCGTCGACACGCGTGGGGCAGCCGGAGCCGGGCAAGAAGCACCACCGCAGGCGCCACCCCGGCCACCGGGCTGCCGGACCGCCGAGCCACAACGGAATCTTGGTCAATTTCGGGCCCAGGATTGACCACAATTCCGTTGTGGCTCGGGGCACACCCGGACACCTTGTCGGCGACCGGACCCGGCGGGCCCGCCTGGACGCCATCGGGCATCCGGGTAGAGAGTTGTTGCGGTGCTGGAGCCCGGAACGAACCTTGTGTAGAGAGTTGTTGCACCAGATCGGCCGCCATCGGGCGGTGCAAAGATCCCGGGTCAAGCCCGGGATGACCACAAGGAAACCCCGGATGACCACGGACAAGCCCAGAATGGTGTTCGACCGGGCCGGAGGCCCGCGCCGGCCTGCGGCCGGTGCTCAGGTCCGCGGCACGCGGCCGAACAGGAAGCCGGCCCCCCAACTCAGGTGGATAACGCCCACGTACCACCACAGCCGCACGCGCTGGCCCAGACTGAGCCCGCGCCCGGCGAAGCCGGCCGCCACGGCCAGCCCCAGCCCATACAACAGCGGCGCCGCCAGCAGCCACCAAGCCCAGCCAATCCCAGCCAAGCCGGCCACCAACCCGCCCACCAAGCAGGCCGCCAGCCACAACACCAGCAGAGGCGGTGCCAGGTAGCGCCACGACGGCGCCAGGCGGTGCCGGGTGATGACCAGCCGCCGCCAGGTGCCGGTGTGGAAGAACCGCGCCGCCAGGGCGCGCGTCCGGATGGCCGGGCGGAACCGCACCGCCAGGCCCGGGTCCAGCCACACCATGCCACCGGCTTGGCGCACGCGTTGCTGCAGTTCCCAGTCCTGCACCGAGCCCAACGTCTCATCCAACCCGCCGGCCCGTTCGAAGGCGTCGCGGCGGATCGCCACCATCCGCACCGAATCGGCCGGCCCGCGCGCCGCTCCCAACCGGCTTTGCCGCGGCCCCACGCCCAGCCGCGAGTTTTGAGCCTTGGCGGCCGCGACGTCGGCCGAACCAAGCCCCACCGCCACGGCCGAACCTCCTACTACGTCGGCCCCGGTCGCCTCCATCGCGATGACGGCGCGGCGCAGCAGGCGGATCCAGTCGGTTGAATCGGGCACCATCTTGCTGAGGATCGGGTATTGGGCGGCGAAGGCAGCCGCGTTGACCAGCGCCGCCAACGACGAGCCCCGTGCGTGCACCACGTCGACACGCTCATCGACCGCTGCAATCCTGTCCAGTTCGGCGTCCAGTTTGGGCACCCCACCGGGTGCGGCCAGCAGGATTTCGAACTGGCCCGGGTAGGGCTCCCGCAGCAGGTTGGCCACCACGCTGCGCGCCGCCACCAGGTCGAACACCGGCACCACAATGCTGACGGCCGGCCAACTGGTCGGCTGGCTGGGGTCGGTTTCGGCCACCGGTTGCCCGATGCCGTCCGGTTGCCCGATGCCGTCCGGCGGCTGGCGGGTTGTATCGGTCTGGGGCGCAGCAGGCTCTATAGCAGGCGGATCACCCTGCACTGCCACGCCGAGAACCTCCTTGTTGCGGCTACGCCGCCATCTGGGGCTGAAAGCTCAAATTATAGGACGAATCTCACAGCCCCATCGATTACCCACTAACCGGGCGGTTCTGCGTGTTGGATCACTGCGCCCGGTCCCGCGACCAGTCACAATGGTTGTCGATATGGCTTCAAACGATCTTCCCCGCTTCAAGCCGGACCAGCCGCCTGCGCCGTCCGGTGCCCCGCCCGGCCCGTCGGCCTACCCGGCGTCCGGGCAGTCAGTGCGGCCCACAACCGGGCAGCCGATCCCGCCCACCTCCGTCCAGCCAGTCCAGCCGACCCAGCCAGCCCAGCCGCCCCAGCCGGCCCAGCCGGTGCCACCCCGCCGCCGTACCGCCGGCCCCAGCCGCCCGCTGGACGCCACGCCCAGGCGGGCGCGGACGCCATCGGGCACCCCCGCCACCCCGGCCGCGGCCCCCGCACCGGCCGCACCGCAGATGCCACCTTGGGCCACCGCCGCACCCCCGCCCTACCAGCCGCAGGCCCAGCCCTACGCCGCCGCCGGTTACGCCGCCCAACCCGGCTACCCCGCCCAGCCCGCGGCCGGCTACCCAGCCCAAACCCCACAACCCGCCTACGCCGGCTACCAAGGCCCACCGCCCACACCGCCGGCACCGCCCCGGCCGCCTACAGCCCCAAAGCGCCGCCACCCGGTGCGCCGCTTCTTCGTCACGCTGGCCATCTTGCTGGTGCTGGCCATCGCCTATCCGGTGGGCTTGGGCCTGTGGGCCAACGGCCAGATCAACCGCCTGGACGTTATCTCCACCACGGTCGATACCCCGGGCCGCACCTACCTGATCGCCGGTTCGGACCAGCGGGGTTCAGGCGGGGTCAACGACGCCACCGAGGGCGCCCGCACCGACACCATCATGTTGCTGCATGTGGCTCAGAACGGCCGCGCCTACCTGGTTTCCATCCCCAGGGACACCTATGTGCAGATTCCCGGCTACAGCCCCAACAAGATCAACGCCGCCTACGCTTTCGGCGGCCCGGAACTGCTGATCCAGACGGTGGAGCAACTGACCTCGATGCACATTGACCACTACGTGGAGGTGGGCTTCGGTTCTGTCACCGACCTGGTGGACGCGGTGGGCGGCGTGGAACTGTGCCTGGACATGGATGTCGATGATCAGAAGTCGCACCTCAAGTGGACGGCCGGCTGCCACCAGGCGGACGGCACCACGGCGCTGGCGTTCTCGCGTATGCGCTATTCGGACCCGGAGGGGGATATCGGCCGCGCCTCGCGCCAACGCCAGGTGGTCAGCGCCGTCATGAAGAAGGCCATCACGCCCAAGAACCTGCTGTGGCCGCCCACGCAGATCGACCTGATCAAGGCCGGCACCGGCGCCTTGGCGGTGGACAAGGACATGAACGCGGTCGCCCTGGCCCGCATGTTGCTGGACTTCCGGGCGGCCACGGGGCCCGATGGCGTGACAGGCACCCCCACCATCGCTTCCCTGGATTACGAGCCGGGCGGCATCGGCTCGGCCGTGTTGCTCGATGCCGACCAGTCCGAAAAGGACTTCCGCGCCATCGAGAACGGCACCTGGGAGGGTAACCCCACCGACTAGCCGGCCTGCTAGACGGCTGCCTAGACGGCCGGCGGCGGCCCGGCCGGCAACTGGTCCTCGGGCGGCGACTGCCACACCGGCCAGCCGGTATACATCGGCAACGGCAGCAGCGGCACCCGGAACAACCAGTTGCGCACCGACCTGAGCAGCAGCAGGACGCCGATACCGGCCGTGATCGCCAACACCAAGACAGCCGTCAAGGCACCTGCTACCGCGGACAGCTCCTTGCCCACAAAGGCAACCACGCCCGCAGTCATCCAAACGGTGCCAACCAGGACCACCACGTCATGGGACCAAGCCCAGGGCCGGCCCTTCCACAGGTACAGGGCAATGAAGACCGCGAAGCCGCTGCTCAGCAGGCTCGCCACCAGGTTCGCACCGTCAACCGCGGTGAATGTGCCAGCCCCGGTCCCGATGGCGCTGGGCAGAAAGGCCGCGATGATCGTCTGTACCGGGCTGATTGCAGCCGCGGCCAGGGTAATCACAACGTAGGCGGTGACCGCACCCGGGCGGGGGGCCAGGGTGCCGGGCAACGGCGGCGGGCCGCCGCTGGCGCGCCATTGCTCGCGCTGGACGGCGAAGCCGGCAAACGCCGGCCGGAAGGCGCAGACGACGGCCGCTACCACTACCAGGCACCAGAACGCGGCTATGAACCACTCGTAGGCGCTGCCCTCAAACTTGGCCCGCCAAGACTCGGATTCCGCCAGCCGGCTGAAACTGGCATTGGTCATCCCGTTGCCTAGAACCAGGCCGGCCCCGTAGGCCACGGCCCCGGCCACCGCCGCCAAGCGGGCCCACAGTTGGCCCAGCCAAACCCCCCTGGCCGCCACCAAGAGGGCCACCCCTGCGGCCAGTTCAAGGACCAACACCAAGCTCCACTTGCTGTCCCAGAGTCCCGCCATCAGCGGCGTGGCCGCCACGGCGGTGGTGACTTCGGTGAAACCGACGGACATCAGGGCGCCGGTCATGAAGGTGACTTCCTTCGGTGGGATCAGGCATTCCGCCACCATCGGCACGTAGGACCCAGGGGGCGGGGGCATGGCAGGCACGGCATACCCAACGCCCGGGGGCAGGGGTTGGTTGGGGCTGGCCGGTGGGGGAATGGTCACGGCGGGGTCTCTCGTCTTGGGGCCCGATGGCGATCGATTGGGCAAGTGTGATCAAGGTTACAGGCCGCTGCTTACCAACTTGGAACCGAGCCAAAGTGTGACGAGCCTCACCGATCTGCACACAATTTCCACTCCCCCAGCCCACAAAGTCCGCAACTCCACTCAGCCCCACCCCTTATTCTCTTAAGCGATCGAGCGATCACTGTGGGCCTTCGCTCCTCCCACACCCAACCCCCACCGCCCAACACCGGTAAGGATTGAATGGTGCAACCGCAACACGCCGCCCACCCCGTCGCGGGTGTGGCGCGCCATCAGCTGCGGGTGTACCGGCACCGCGGGCTGGCCGTTGTGGCCTCCGTTTGCATCTCCCTGCTGCTGGCCGGTTTCACGGTCGTAGGTGAAAAGGTCCGCCAGTGGAACTCCAACATGGACGTGATCGAAGGCGTCAACAACCTGTTGACGGACCGCCCCACGGAACGCTCCACCACCACGGGCGAGGCCGCCCCAGGTGATCCGTTCGGCGGCCGGGCGGTCGACATCGCCATCATCGGCTCGGATTCCCGCGAGGGTGAGAACGCCTCGTATTCGGGTGACAATCCGGGTTCGGTTCTGAACGACGTCAACATGATTGCCCACATCTCGGCGGACCGCACACGGGTGGACGTGGTGGCGATTCCGCGCGACACCCTGGTGTCGCTGCCGGCCTGTACCCAGGCGGACGGCACGGTCTCGCCCGAGGAATCCTCGGCCGCCATCAACTCGGCTTTCGGCAAGGGCTCCAACTTCGACCCCACTAACACGCGTGAGGGTGTGGCCTGCGTCATCGCCGCCATCGAAGAGACCACCGGCATCCTGCTGGACGGCTTCATCCTGGTTGACTTCGCCGGTTTTGCCGGCATGGTGGACGGCCTGGGCGGGGTGGACATCTGCATCCCAGAACACCTGGTGTCGAAGAACACCCACCTGGACCTGGAGGCGGGCCTGCACCACCTGGACGGCCGCACCGCCCTGGCCTACGCCCGCACCCGCAAGGCCACGGCCGATGGGGTGGCCATCGACGGCTCGGATCTGAACCGCATCAACCGCCAGCAGCAGTTGATCGGCGCCGTCATCCACGAGGTCTTGGCCTCGGGTGACCTGGGATCGGTGCCGAAGCTGAACCGCTTTGCCACCGCCGTCACCGAGTCGCTTACCACCAGCCCGGAACTGGGCTCGGTGCAGGCGCTTGCCGGCCTGGCCTATTCGCTCAGAAACATCAACCTGGATCGGGTCTCGTTGATGATGGCCCCCGTGGTCTCTGTGCCCGATGGCGTTCACGTCCGGTTGGCGGAATCGGCCGGCGAGCGCGGCTACAGCGCGCAAGATGTGTTTGACGCCCTGGCGCAGGATGAGCCGATGCCCGGCACCACCGCCTGGAAACTGGCCAACCCCGAACCAGAACCAGAACCGGACCCCGACACCGACGGCGACACCGATACGGACGCCGACGGGACGTCATCGGGCGGCCAGACCACTCCGCCGGCCGTCAGCGGCCCGCCCACCATCGCCACCGTCACCCCCGAGCCGGAACCGGACGAGGGCGTGGTGACGGGGCTGAACGCCCCGGTCACCTGCGAAGTCAGCACCTGGGCGCTGGACTCAAGCGGCTAGCGCCGCCGGGCCACGCCCACGTCGACGAGTCATCCCGGACTTGATCCGGGATCCCGGCTCGGAGGCCGGGATGACTTACCCTAGCGCCGCCGGGCCACGCTCCAGCAAGGCGGTGAACTGGGCCTCGTCCAGGATGGGCCGGCCAAGCTCGCGCGCCTTGGCCTCCTTCGACCCGGCGCCCGGCCCCACCACCACGTAGTCGGTGTTCTTCGACACCGACCCGGCCGCCTTGCCGCCGCGGGCCGCGATGGCCTCCTTGGCGCCCTCGCGGGTGTAGCCCTCAAGGGTGCCGGTGACAACCACGGTCAAGCCCGCCAGGGTCTGCGGCAGTTGATCGGTCCGGTCTTCCGCCAAGCGCACCCCGGCCGCCCGCCAGCCGGCCACGATGGCCTGGTGCCAATCGACCGCGAACCACTCCTTGATTGAGGCCGCAATCACCGGCCCCACGCCGTCTACCTGCGCCAACGCCTCCTCAGAGGCCTCTGCCATGGCGTCGAGGGACCCGAACGTCTGGGCCAACGCCCGGGCCGCGGTGGGCCCCACGTGGCGGATCGACAGGGCTACCAGGACGCGCCACAGCGGCCGGGTCTTGGCGGCCTCGAGTTGGGCCAGCAGTTCCAGGCCGGTCTTGGACAGGGCCGGCGGCTCGTCCTTCTTGGGCAGGTTGGCAAAGTAGGGCCGCAGTTCGTGGTGTTCCACCTCTACGCCGTCCACCTTGTGGCGCACCTTGACCCATGTTTCGACCCGCATCAGGTCTGCTTCTGTCAGGGCGAACAGGCCGGCCTCGTCCGCCAGCACGCCCACCAGGGTCTCGCCGGCTCGGGGCGTCTCGGGCGGCAGGTCCGGCGGCCGGGTGGCCTGGGGGTTGACCAGCGCTTTAGCGCCCTCCTCCCCCAGGCGCTCGATGTCGAGTGCGGCCCGCGAGCCCAGGTACGTCACCCGGTCTGTCACCTGGCCCAGGCAGTAGCGGGTGTTGGGGCAGCGCAGGTCGGCATCGCCCTCTTTGGCAGGGGCCAGGGCCGTGCCGCACGAGGGGCAAGCAGCAGGCATGACGAAGTCGCGTTCGCTGCCGTCCCGCAACTCCACCACCGGGCCAACAATCTCCGGGATGACGTCCCCCGCCTTGCGCAGAATCACCGTGTCGCCGATCTTGACGCCCTTGCGCGCCACCTCGCCGGCGTTGTGCAGGGTGGCGAAGGCGACGGTGGAACCGGCCACCTTGACCGGCTCCATGACGCCATAAGGGGTGACGCGCCCGGTGCGGCCCACATCCACCCTGATGTCCAACAGCTTGGTGGTGACCTCTTCCGGCGGGTACTTGTAGGCGATGGCCCAGCGCGGCGCCCGCGACGTGGCCCCCAGGGCCCGCTGGGCGGCGAACTGGTTGACCTTCACCACCACGCCGTCGATCTCGTGTTCCACGTCGTGCCGGTGCTCGCCGTAGTAGGCCACCATCTGGTCCACCCCGGCCTGGCCCTGCACCACCCGGTTGTGGCGCGAGATCGGTAGGCCCCAGCCACCCAGCAGGTCGTAGACGCCAGACTGGGTGGTGGGCACCGGGCCGGGGGCGCCATCGGGCCATTCCAACCGGCCGATGCCGTGTACCAGCATGCTGAGCGGCCGGGCGGCCGTCACCGTGGGGTCCTTTTGGCGCAGCGAGCCGGCGGCGGCGTTGCGCGGATTGGCGAAGGTGTAGCGCTTCTTGGGCGGGGTGCGGCCGGCCGCCAGGGCCTCGGCCTCGTCTTTCAGGCGCTCCTCTTCCATCCGGCGGTTGAGCGCCTGGAAGTCTGCCACCAGCATGAAGACCTCGCCACGGACGTCCACCACGGCCGGCGGGCGGTCGGTTTGGAGCCGGCGCGGGATGGCGCCGATGGTCAGCGCGTTGGCGGTGACGTCTTCGCCGGTGCGGCCGTCGCCGCGGGTGGCGGCGCCGGTCAGCACGCCGTCTTCATAGGTCAGCGAGACGGCCAGGCCGTCGATTTTCAGTTCGGCCAGCCATTCGACCGCAGCCGGCTCCCCGCCGCCGATGTCGCGCGCCGTCTTGTCCATCCAGGCGGACAGTTCTTCGGGCGAGAAGACGTTGTCCAGCGACATCATGGGCACGGCGTGGGGCACGGGCGCGAAATCACCGGTTGGCGCGCCGCCGATTTGCGCTGTGGGCGAATCTTCGCGCCGCAGCTCCGGGTGGACCGCTTCGAGCGCTTGGAGGCGGCGCATCAGGCCGTCGTATTCAGCATCCGAGACTAGCGGAGCGTCCAGCTCGTAGTAATTTTGCTGGTGAAACCGGATCTGTTTGACCAAGTCCTGCCACAGGTCTAAGGCGTCTTGGTCGCGTTGGGCACCGGGTGTTTGGCTCACAACACCATCATGCCGCGTGGTCAGCGCCGCTTCCAGCCGGCGGGCGCGGCGCGCCGAAGGCCCGCCTGAGGCGAAATGCCCTGAGTGTGATCCCTGCCACCTGATACAGTGGTATTACTCAAAGACCGTGTGGTTCTAGGGTGAAATCCAGCCGGGCGCAGCCCCGTCCGGCCTGCCCGCCAGGACCCCCAACGATTCGTAACGGTGGACCATGTCAATCTCCTCCAGCCCGGCCCCCTCTCAGAGGGCCACCTCTGTACCGCCCTTTGCCCGCCCCCTCACCCTGGCCATCGCCGTCGTGCTGACGGTGGCCGGCCTGGCGTTCGGCGGCCTGTTCGCCATGGAGAAGCTCAACGCTTCCTCCAGCGCGGCTGACTCGGACCAGGACAAAGCCGCGGCCGCCCTGATGGTGGCGGCCGATCAGGCCTACCGGGCCATCTACACCGAGCAGCAGGACTACATCCAGCAGATCAACGCCGGCCCGCCGCCCAACTTCGTGCTGACGCTTGAGTACCTGAACAAGTTCAAGGACGCCGCGGCGGCGGTCGACTCGGGCAAGCTGAAGCTGCCCGAGGGCGAATCCGGCACCCAGTTGCAGGACATGCTGGCGGACCCGGCGGCCGAGATCCAAAAGGCCCGGGATGAGGTTCTGACGGGCCACGTGCCCGATGCCGAGGGCGTCGTGACGTACGACACTTTGCGTGATGCCTTCAAGGCCTTCGCCTCAGGGTCCCAGACCATGTTCACCAATCCGCTGGTGCGAACCGAGGCCGAAAAGTACGCCAACGCCATCAACTCGCAGGCCGCCCCCACCCGCATCGACCGCCCCATTCCTGAGGGCGACGCCGCCGACAGTGCCCTGGCGGCCATGACCACACAGGCCGCCTCGGCGCCCGAGAAGCAGAGCAAGACCAATATTTGGTTCCTGTTGATCGGCGCCGGCGCCGGCGCCCTGGCCGTGATCGCCTGGATCGTGTTTGCCCTGGTGGCGAGCAAGACACCCAAGGCCGAGAAGGCGCCCAAGCCGGCCAAGGCCACCGCGGCCGCCGTCGAGCCCGCCTCCCCCGGCGCCAAGCGCTTCCCGGGCCTGGCCCGGCCGGCCGCCGCCCCCAAGCCGCGCCCCGAACCCGGTGTGCCGGTACCGGCCACAGCCGTGCCCGGGGCCCAAGCAGCCCAGGCCGCCCAGGCCGCGCCGCCGGCCACCAGCCCGGCGCCCATTCGCCAAACCCCGCGCCCGGCCTTCATCGCCACCACCAGCGCGGCCCCGTCGGTGGCTGCGGCCGGGCTGGCCCAGTCACCGGCCCCGGCCCAGGCCCAGTCACCGGCCCCGGCACAGGCCCAGTCGCCCGCGCCGGCCACTCCGGCCGCCGGCGCCCAGCCGGTCCAACCGGCCACACCATCGGACACCCCCACCGCCACGCCGCCGGCCGCCCCGGCCACCGGTCAAACCGCCCGGCCGCGCGTACCCTGGCGTACCACAGACAAATAACCGTCCACCCCGGCGGACTCCGGTCCCTCGCCCAACCCAAGGACAGCCTCCATGACCAGCGGCGCCACCGCACCCCAAACGGGGCCGCGCCCCTACCGTGGCCTGGTAACGGCCACGGCTGTGGTGCTGGGCTTGGGCGCGGCCCTGGGCGGCTATTCGATCTGGTCCACGGCCGGGGCGCTGAGCGACGCCAAGTCCGATCAGCGGGTGGTGCAACTGTTCCTGGAGGCCGACCGGGCGCAGATCGCCCTGGCGGCCGAACAGGTTGATTCCAGCACCGCCCTGCGGACCGAGACCACCGACCAGTTCCGCGCCATCGGCAACACCGCCACCAGCCAGGGCATCAACAACCTGGGTATCGACGCCTCGGAATCCGGCGCCCAGGTGATGACCCTGCTGAAGGATCCGGTGCGGGCGTTGGGCGTGGCCCGCCAGCAGGGTGGCAACGCACTGACCGTGCTGAGCCTGACGTTGGACCAGGTGCCCAGTCAGTGCGCCAGCGCCATCAGGGACACCTCGCTGGGGCGCAACGCGCAGGACTATGCCGCCAAGATTGCCGCGGCCTCGGCCTCGGCGGCCGAGAACGCCCAAGAACGCGAGGCGGCCCTGGACAAGATGGTCAAGGCCGCCTCTTCGCTGCGGTCTTCGGCTTCGGCCCGGGTGCTGGTGGCCGTGTTCGGCACGGCGATTGCGCTGGTGGGGTTGATCTGGGCTCTGACCAGGCTGACGCGCGGCAGGCGTGGCCCAGCCGCCTCTGGAGCGCCCAAAGCCAGGCCGGCCAAGACGCCCAAAGCACCCAAAGCACCCAAGGTGCCGGCCTTGCCTCGGCGTGAGCGGGCCTCGGCCAAGGCCAAGGCGGCCGCGGTGGAGGCCATGCCGTTGGCGCCGGATGAGGCGGTGGCCGTGCCGGCCCCGGCCACCATGGCGCCGCCGCATGCCCCCGCCTTGTCGGACGCCACCGAGATGTTGTTCCACTACGAGGCCCCCCACACGCTGCGCCCGCCGCACGCCCCTGTCCGGGCGGCCGGCGCTCAGCCGCCTCGGGCCCTGGCCGGGCGGGGACCGGCCAGCAGCCAGCCACAGCCCGGCCACCAGGCTCAACCGCCCGGCCGCCCGTCGCTGCCCGATGGCGCTCCCACCGGCCGCCCGGCCCGGCCCCAACCGCCCGAGGTGCCGTGGGCGCCATCGGGCGCTCCCGCCACACCGGCCAGGGTGCCGGCGCCATCGCTGGTCGATCGGTTCGCGCCGGCCGCGCCGCTGCGCCCCGTCACCGGCCCCAACGCCACTTTGCGCCCTGTCACCGGCCAGGGCCAGGCGCTGCGCCCGGCCACCGGCGCCAATCCAGTGGTCCGCCCGGTGACCGGACCGAACGCTGGTCTGCGGCCGGTCTCGGGGCCGATTCCGGCCGCCCGGCCCCGGCCGGCCGCCGGCGGCGGCGGCACCCACCCGTCGTCGCTGCCCACCAGCCAACCCGCCGGCGCCTTGACCCCGGCGGCCAAGGGCGTCTATGCCCGGTCGGTCCGCCCGGCCTCCTACGCGCCATCGGCGGCCGTCCGCCGCCAAACCGCCGCGGCCGCTGGAGCACCCATCACCACTGTGGCCGGCCGCGCCAGTTCGCGCCCGGCGAATCAGCCGGCAGCGAACAGTTTTTCCGTCCCCGGTCCGGCTTATCCGGCCACCGCTTCGGTGCCACCGCTGGCCGGGCTGTTCGGCCTGGAGCCGCCCCTCAGCCTGGAAGACACCCTGGCCGAGGCCCTGGCCCAAGTGGAACGTCCACACCAAGTGCGCTGGGCTATCGCGGCCACCGCCCAGGTGCCCGCCACCATCGCGCCGCGCCTGGCTCACGTGGTAGCTGACCTGGTAGATGCCGCAACGGCCAAGTCTCCGGCGCTGGCCGTGCTGGTCTCCGCCCAAGCCAACGACACCGTGCTCCAGGTGGCCGTGTCGGACCGGGCGCCAGGCCCACCGCCGGGCCGCGATCCGTTGGGTCCGCGGGCACACGCCATCCAAATGCTGGCCGGGCGGATCGGCGCGACGGTCCGCGCCACCCCCGGCGCGGGCGGCCGCGGCACCGATGTTCGCATCACATTACGGCTGATGGGGGGGATAGTCGCCCCGCCTCAGGGGTAGCGTTTAACCGTGCCCCAAGCCAACCTTGAACCGTACGAGACCGTGGTGGTGGTAACCGACCCGTCCGGCGTCATCTTGGCTGTCTCCGCGACGGCCGAAACGGTGACCGGCCGCAGCCGCCGCCACCTGGTCGGTTCGCGCCGTTCGGTGCTGGCCCACCCAGACACTCCTTTGGGCCTCTACCTGCACATCGAGCGGGAGTTGGCCGAGGCTCAAACCTCGGGCGGCTATGTGTCGTTTGCGCAGGCCAACGGCCGTGGCACCTGGCTGGCCGTGGCCGAGGTCAACACCGCCACCACCCGCGTCATGGTGGGTGTGGCGCCAATGCGCCAAGACTACCTGCAGACATTGGAGCCGCTGTATGAGCGGGCCACCGCCACCGAACAGGCGGCCGTGGCGGGCGGCGCCTCGCTCCAGGCGGCCGCGGCCCTCGGGGCCGAAACCCTGGACCAGTCGATCCGCGAACTGGGCTTCAGTGGCTACCGCGACCTGACCAACACGGCCATCCCGGCCGAGGCCCTGACCCGCCAGGCCGGCTACCCGCCCGTCACGGAAGGCCCACTGGCACCGGTGTGGCAGGGCGTCGAGGAACTGGCAGCGCAACTCGATTGGCAGACCGCCGCCCAAGAGCGCCTGTTCGAACTGTCCACCCTGCTGGTGTTGGGCGCGGAGGATTTGGCAGTGCGGGGGGACTCGCTCTCCGAGGCGGCGGCCATTACGGCCGATGGCGCCCGCCGGGCCGGGGCAGTGGTTAGCGCCTTGACGTCCGCCAGCCGCGTCGCCTCCAGTTGCGAGGGCGCCGCCGTGGCCCTGGGGGCCTTGACCTTGGGCGCTGAGCGCTGCCAGTCGCTGGTGCTGGAGCAGCGCTCTTTGCTGGCCACGGCCCGCCTGGTGACCCAGGCCACCATGGAGGTGGTGTCCCGGGAGCGGGACCTGGAACTGTTGCCGTGGCTGGCGGCCGCCCTGGGCGGCCTAGGCCCCGGCCTGTCGATGGGTTCGGCGCGCATCGGCGCCGGCCTGACCCGCCTGGCCCGTGAGGCCACCGATGCCGCCGGCCAGGCCCGCGTCCTGGCGGGCGCCGTGGCCAGTTGGGAACTGCTGGCAGCCCGCCTGGACCTGCCCGGTGCCCAACTGCCGTTCGATGCCGAAGTGGGCACCTTGGGCGACGGCCTGGATGGCCTGCGCGACATGGCCCGCGGCGCCCAGGAACGGGCCCGCGAGGTGGACCCGTCGTCTTATGTGGACGCCGTGGCGGACCTGACCCGCATCCTGCGCCGCCTGCGCTACGCCACCACGGCCCAACTGGCCGCCGTCGGCCCCCTCCTCTAGCTCTCATGAGGAGGCGGGGATCAGCGGTGGATAGTGCCTTGCGCTAGGACCCGGTCGGCGTCGTAGAAAACGGCCGATTGACCGGCCGCCAGGCCGCGCAGCGGGCTCTCCAAGGCCACCAACAAAGTGCCGGTACCGGCATCGGGCACCGTCACCACGCAGGGCAGGGCGGCGCCGTGGGCCCGCACCTGCACGGCACAGGTCAGGGCCTCCCCCGGCCCGGGCGGCGCCTGGAACCAGACCGGTGCCGTGGCCTGGAACTCGGTCACCTCCAGTAGGCGGGGCGGGCCCACCGTCACTACGCCCGATGCCGTGTCGATGGCAGTGACATAGCGCGGCTTCCCGTCCGCGGCCGGATCGCCCAGCCGCAGGCCGCGGCGCTGGCCAACCGTGAACTGGTAGGCACCGGCATGCCGCCCCACCTCCGCGCCGGTCTCATCAACGATCACGCCCGGACGTTCCCCCAGGTAGGAGCGCAGAAAACCCTGGGTGTCGCCATCGGCCACGAAGCAGATGTCGTAGGAATCCGGCTTGGCCGCCACCGGCAGGCCCCGCCGCGCGGCCTCCTGGCGCACGGCCGCCTTCGAAGGCGCCTCGCCCAACGGGAAGAGGCACCGCGCCAGGGCCTCAGGGCCGGACACTGCCAGCACATAGGACTGGTCTTTGTCCAGGTCAACCGCCCGCCGCAACCCACCGCCCGCATCCACCCGGGCGTAGTGGCCGGTGCAGACGGCCTCGAAACCCAGCGCTTCAGCTCGCTCCGCCAGCACCCGGAACTTGATGAACTCATTGCAGCGCACACACGGGTTGGGGGTGCGCCCGGCAGCGTATTCGGCCAAGAAGTCCGCCACCACCAGGTCTTCGAACTCGGCCGACAGGTCCCAGACGTAGAAGTCGATACCCATCAAGGCGGCGGCCCGCCGGGCATCGGAGGCGTCCTCAATGGAACAACAGCCCCGCGAACCCTGCCGGTTCTGGGCCGGGTTGCGCGACAGGGCCATGTGGACGCCGGTCACCTCGTGGCCGGCCTCCTTGGCCCGGGCGGCGGCCACGGCCGAATCGACCCCGCCGCTCAGGGCCGCCAGCACCCTCACGGCTGTCCCCACCCACCGGCGGCCCGCTCGGTCCGCACCGTTTCGGCCCGCTGCGCCGCCTCAATCGCGGCGGGCAGCGCCTCCACTAGGGCCGTCACATCCGATGGCACCGAGGCGTGTCCCAGCGACACGCGGATGGCGCTGCGCGCCTGCTCCTCCGTCTGCCCCATGGCCAGCAGCACGTGCGACGGCTGCGGCAGGCCGGCCGTGCAGGCCGAGCCGGTCGAAACCGCCAACCCGGCCTGATCCAACAGATAGACCAGAGCCTCGCCCCGGGCCCCGGCCACCGCCAGGTTGCGCAGCCCGGCCACGTGGGCGCCATCGGCCATCGGAGTGTTGTAGCTCAAAGAGGGGTGCGCCGCCACCAGGGCATCCAGGGGCGCCAACATGGCCTCAAGCCGCCCCGCGCCATCGGGCACGGCCACGGGGCCAACCACCGCCGCCAGCCCTGCCGCCCCCCGGGCGTCCACGGTGCCGGACCGCACGCCGCGTTCCTGCCCCCCGCCGCCGATGACGGGCCGCAAGCCGGTCCGCCGGCCCACCACCAGGACCCCCACACCCACCGGGCCGCCCAGCTTGTGGCTGGACACGGTGGCGGCCGCCAGACCCCACTCGGCGAAACGGAACGGCGCCTTGCCCACCCACTGCACCGCGTCGCAGTGCACCGGTACACCGGCGCCGCGGGCCAGTTCTATTACCTGATGCACCGGCTGGATGGCACCCGTCTCGTTATTGGCCGCCATCAGGGAAATCAGGGCCGTCTGGCCACCATGGGCCGCCAGGTGGGCCGCCACAAAATCAAGGTCCGCCACGCCATCGGGCCCCACCGGGATCTGAACCACCTGGCCGCCGGTCAAGCGGGCGTTTTCCAGCACGGCATGGTGCTCCACGGCGCTGACCAGCACAAACGGCCGCGCCACGGCATCGTCACCGCCAGTGCCATCAAACTGCCGGGCGCGGTAAAGCCCCTGAACGGCGATGCCGTCCGCCTCCGTGCCGCCCCCAGTCAACAGAACCTCGGCCGGCTGGGCGCCCAAGGCCAGGGCGATGCGCTCGCGGGCAGCCTCCACCGTTTCGCGCGCCCGGCGGCCCGGCCGGTGCACCGCGGACGGGTTGCCCGGCACGTCCGCCGCCAGGTAGGCGTCACGGGCGGCCGCCCGCAGAGGGGCGCCGGCCGCGTAGTCCAGGTAGATGTCGGAGGCGCTCACGTCCCCGCCATCATGCCACGCCGGCCCAGCCAGCGCCGCCTCTCACCAATCCTTGGCGATTAGCTTGGCGGCCTTGAACGACCCGCCGCCGTTGCCCTGGTAATAGAACAGCTCACCGGTGGCGTTGTTGCGGCCCACGATGTCCGCCAGCTTGTCCCCGTTCAGGTCCGCGCCGGCCGCCAACTGGAAGGTGCCCCAACCCCAACCGACACGCTTGGGCGGGTTGAACGTGCCGTTGCCACGGCCTTGGTAGGCCCACAGGGTGGAATCCGGCAGCACCGCCAAGATGTCGTTCTTGCCGTCGCCGTTCAGGTCCCCGGCGGCATACAACTCCAGGCCCACCCAGCCTTGGCCCACCTGCTTCGGTTGCGACACGAAACTGCCTTTGCCGTTACCGGCGTAGAGCCACAGCCGCCCGCTGGCGTCAATGGCCAGCAGATCGTTGACGCCGTCTTGGGTCAGGTCACCGGCCGGAATGATGCGGAACGACGTCCAACCGTGGCCGATCTCGATCGCCTTGGACGAAAGCCCGCCCGCGCCATCGCCCTTGTGGAGGTACATCACCCCGCCGGGCGTGACCGAGATCAGGTCCGCCTTCTTGTCTCCGTCCCAGTCACCGGGGCCGAACACCCGCCGGCCGCTCCAACCGGGGCCATAGATGTACATCGAGTAGAGCAGGCCGGTCTTCTCCGGCCGGTAGATGTCCAACACGCCGCTGTCCGCCCGGATGGCTAGAATCTCACCGCGCTTGTCGTCGTCAATGTCCTGCGACAGCGAGAAGTAGCTGTAGGGGCCCAGCTTCTCGGGCGTGCCGGGGGACACCGCCACCCGGAAATCGGCCAAGCGGCGGTACAGGTACTTGCCCGGGCAACTGGTCGAGTTGACGTCGCGGTGCCCCGAAACCACCGCCTTGGTCTGCTTCTTCTCGTCCTTCGGGTAAACCGTGGTGCCGTTCAGCAGGTTGACGCCGCCCAGCGGCAGCCGCCACTGCAGCAGTTTCTTGACCGAGGTCAGCGCCTCCGCCGTCGGTTCTACCGTCTCGAAGTTGCCCAGCATCGAAATGCCCACCGAACCGGTGTTGAACTCGAAGGCATGCGCGCCCACCACGTTCAACGTGATGCCGCCCTCGCGGCCCTCCCAGATGCCGCCGTACTTGTCGACCAGGAAGTTGTAGCCGATGTCGTCCCACTTGTTGGAGTCCATGTGGTAGTTCTGGATCCCCTTGATGACGGCCGGCACCTGGGACTGGCTGTAGCTGTTGGAGCCGGCCGTGTGGTGGATGATGGCGCCCTTCAGTTCGGTGGCGATGACGCTGGGTCCGTTCTTGCGTGACCGGGCGTTCCATTCCGACCGCAGGTGGATGGTTGGTTTGGCGCCGGAACTGGTACCCCCGGTTGCGGTCGCCGTCGCCGTGGGGCTGGCCGATGCCGTGGCGGTGGCCGTCGCGGTAGAGGTCGCCGTCGCCGTGGGGCTGGAACTGGGGGTGGACCCGCCATCGGCGGCGTAGGCGCTCCCGTAGGCGGCCTGGTTGGCCAGCGACACCAGGGCGTTGATCGACACCTCCTGGGGCATGGCCGCCCCGGCCGAACCGAGGACGGCCGTCGCATCGGCGGCGTCGAGGGCGGCATCGGGCACCACCGTGGTGCCAATACCGTTGGGCAGGTCCTCCCCCGGCTGTGACAGTACTTGCACCTGGATGGCCTGGGCCTCCACCGCGATCATCGGGCCCGTCGCGCCGGTGGCGGCGCCCGAGGCCGCCACCATGGCCGCTTCCTCGGTGTCCGGATCGGGGCCGGACTCCTCAATCTCAAGGTCATACCACTCGGTCCAGACCCCGTCCTGATAGGCCCGGGCCAAGATGCGGCTGGGTTCGGGGCCGTCCTGCCAAGAGACGCCGGCCACCGAGAACTGATCGGCCGTCATCGCCTCTGTGACGTAGATGTTGACGTCGCCGGCCGGGTCGGTGATGACCACTTCGGCCGAAGCCACCTCCTCCAGGTCGAGGTGCTCCACCGTGGCTTCTTCGGCCGGCCCGTCCGGTGCGATCACCGGGGCCGCTTCCGCCGGTGGAGGCGTCGCCGCCTCGGGCGTCACCTGCAGGTCACCGCCGTCTTGGGCCTCGATGGCGGTAGCCACGGCCGCGGCCACCACCTCGCCGTCGATGGCGTCCGGGTCGGTCACCGCCATCGGGCGCCAACCGCCCACACCAACGGGCGCTTCGGCCTGGGCAGGGACGCTACCCTGCCAGGGCACGGCCGCGACGGCCAAGGCCATTGCCAGGCCTAGGCCAAGGCGCGGTAGGTAATGTCCACCGGCCTTTTCTAGGGGAAGTTTCCGTGACATCTATCACAACTCTCATGCGCTATCCGGGGAAGGGATTGCTTCCACCGTAAGCGACTTATCTGGTGAGAACGGGTAAGACGCTCCGGAGTGGCGTGATCCCTGGACCGTTTTGGCCGGACCGTACAGGCCTATCACCTGCGATTTGAAGTGGAAACAGCGGCCAACCTGGGGCAAAATGTGACGGTGCCCTCACTTTCTGGCGCCCCCGCGCCGTTGCGCTTTCCAGCGACGCGTGTGCCCGGGGTGCGCCTGGCGGGGGACGGCGTGGACGTGGTGGTCCAGGCCGGCCACGCCACCGGGGTGGACTTCTGCCTGATTGACCAGCCGCACACTCTTGACCAGCAAGAACTTCGCCTGCCGCTGTTCGGGCCAACCAATGGCGTGTGGCACGCCCACTTGCCCGGCATCAAGGCGGGCCAGCGCTATGGGCTGCGGGCGCACGGCCCGTGGGACCCCGATGCCGGCCATCTCTACAACCCGAACAAGCTGCTGCTGGACCCGTACGGGCGCGGCCTGGACGGCCAACCGGTGTTCGCGCCCGCCCTCTACGGGCACCGGGTGGACCAGACCTTCAAGGCGGTGGCCGGGCCGTGGCGGCCGGATGGGCGCGATTCGGCGCCGTTCATGCCCTATTCAGTGGTGATGGATGACAGTTTCGATTGGGGAAATTCGGCCCGCCCGGCCATTGCCTGGGAACGCACCGTCATCATGGAAGGCCACGTCCGCGGCCTGACCATGCTGATGGAAGCCCTGCCACCCGAACTGCGCGGCACGTACGCCGGTTTGGCCAACCCAGTCATGATCGACCACTTGAAATCCCTGGGTGTCACCACCATCGAATTGTTGCCCATTCACGCCTCAATGACGGAACCCCACTTGGCTGGCCACGGCCTGAACAACTATTGGGGCTATTCCACCCTCAGTTTTTTTGCCCCGAATGCCCGCTACGCCACCGCCGCCGCCCGCCGGGCCGGGCCAGAAGCTGTGGTGGCCGAGGTGAAAGGCATGGTCAGGCTGCTACACGAGGCCGGCCTTGAAGTGATCCTGGACGTGGTCTACAACCACACCTGCGAGTCCGGCCTGAGCGGCCCGATGGTCTGCTGGCGCGGCCTGGACAACCTGGCCTGGTACATGCACGACGGCTCCATCCCGGCCCGTTACGCGGACGTCACCGGCACCGGCAACACGCTCGATTTCCGGCGGGCCCAAACCGTGGCCATGACGCTGGACTCGCTGCGCCACTGGGCCAGCGAATACCAGGTGGACGGCTTCCGCTACGACCTGGCAGTGACGCTGGCCCGCGGCTACGCCGGCTTCGACGCCAACCACCCGCTGCTGGTGTCGCTGCGCACCGACCCGGTGCTGCGCGGCCTGAAGCACATCGCCGAACCGTGGGACGTGGGGCCGGGCGGCTGGCAGACCGGCTCGTTCCCGCCGCCCATCGCCGCCTGGAACGACGCCTTCCGGGGCGACGTCCGTTCGTTCTGGTTGCAGGGCGCCAAGGAACTGGCGGCCGGGCGGGTGGCGCCATCGGCCAGCGACCTGGCCACCCGGGTGTCAGGCTCACCGGACCTGTTCGGCCGGGCCGATCCGATGGGCAACCACGGGCCGGCCGGCTCGATCAACTTCGTCACCGCCCATGACGGTTTCACCATGCGTGACCTGGTCTGCTTCGACTACAAGCACAACTTCGCCAACGGTGAGGACAACCGCGACGGCACGGACGACAACCGGTCCTGGAACCACGGCGTGGAGGGCCTGATCGGCGAGGACGCGCCGGATCGCCTGGCCGGGGCCGAACTGGGCCTGGACACCATCGCCTCGCTGCGCTGGCGTTCGGTGCGCAACCTGTTCGCCACTTTGGCCTTCAGTGCCGGCGTGCCCATGTACTGCGCCGGGGACGAGTTCGGCCGCACCCAGTGGGGCAACAACAACGCCTACTGCCAGGACGGCCCCATCTCGTGGCTCAACTGGCAGTGGACGGAAGCCCAGGAAGACCTGGTAGAGACGGTGCGGCTGCTGTTTGCCCTGCGCCACCAGCACCCGGCCCTTCGGCCCGATCACTACCTGACGGGCCAGCCCTACCCGGACGGCCTGCCGGACTTGGGTTGGTATGGGCCCGATGGCGCCCCCATCAGCGTTGATCAGTGGCGCGACCCGCGTTTCCGCACCGTGCAGATGCTGCGCCACAGCCCCGAGCCGGCCGAACGCGACGCCTTGGTGCTGTTCAACGGCGCCTTGGACGGCCTGGACGTGAAGCTGGCTTCGGGTGCCCCCGGGGCCGCCTGGGAGCTGGTGTGGGACTCAAGCTGGGATACGCCATCGGAACGGGATGACCCGGATGGCCTGGAAGGCCCACTGCTGGCCGAACCTGGCCAGAAGGTGCCTGTCCACCTGCTGTCGGTCCGCCTCTACCTCTCCACCTAACCCCCCTCCCCCTCGCGAGAGTACGGTTATGTAGCTGTTCCGCCCAGAGCGAAACACGTTTTCGCAGGTCAGAGAGTTGTGGTCGTCTGCGTGGCCTACATAACCGTACTTTCGCGAGGGGGAGGGGAGGGCGGGGGCTATTCCCATTCGATGGTGCCCGGGGGCTTGGACGTCACGTCCAGGACCACGCGGTTGACCTCGCGCACCTCGCCGGTGATGCGGCCGGC
>JAISSX010000015.1 GCA_031272885.1 Bifidobacteriaceae bacterium
ACGGTGCATTTCTATGCCGGGCGGGGGAATGGCACGTTCAGGGTTCCGAAACAGATCGGCGCCGGCTGGTGATCAGGTCCCGGGGTTCCGGGGGACGGTTCCGGGTAACCCCGGAACCCCGCTCCCTCCTCGCGAAAGGTCACTTTCCCGTCGCGAAAGGTCAATTCCATCATCCACCACTCGCCAGCTCAACGCCGTGACCTGCGGTTATACCCTGAGCGAAACTGGTGGCGCTGACAGAATTGACCTTTCGCGCAGAGGGCTAGTTGCCTGATGGCGTTAGGCGGGCTAGGCCGGCGGGGTTAGTAGGGCGCGGCCGGCACTGACGGTCACGGTGGTGCCGCGGGCGGCGGATTGGGTGGTGATCTCGGCCAGTAGGCGGTCCAAGGTGGCGCCTTCCGCCAGTTGGGGGGCGGCATTGTGCAGGCGCACCGGCACGGCAGCGACGTCCACCACGCCATCGGGCGTCAAGGTGAGATGCAGGATGTAGGTGTCGTTGCCGGTATCCGCGCCGGGCGAGAAGACGAAGTTGCCGAAGGAGTAGTTGATCAGCCCGCCCCCGTAGAACTCGATGCCCTGGATGATGTGCGGGTGGCCGCCCAGCACCACGTCCGCGCCGGCGTCGATGATGGCGCGGCCCTCGCTGACCTGCCGTTCGGTTGGGGGCGGCTCGTTCTCGATGCCCCAGTGCATCGACACCAGCGTGTAGTCCGCCTGGACGGCTGCTGCCGCGACGGCCGCGGTGATGTCCGCGATCGAGTTGGTGTAAGCCACGCCGGGTTGGGTGTCGGTGGCGGCGAACTCGGCCGGGCCGATCTCGCTGAAGGCCAAGAAGGCGACAGTGGTGCCGTCGGCCAGTTCGATGATGCGGGGTGTCCAGGCGTCCGCCAGGGTGGGGCCGCCGCCAACCTGGAGCAGGTCCGAGTCGGCGAAGGCCTCAAGGGTGTCCTCAAAACCGGCACGGCCATAGTCGAGGGCGTGGTTGTTGGCCAGCGAGACAATGTCGAAGCCGGACTGGTACAGGCCCTGCAGGTCCTCCGGTGGGGAGCGGAAGGTCCAGGTCTTCTCCGGCCAGGGGCTGCCGCCGTTGGTGACGGCCTGCTCCAGGTTGCCGAAGGTGATGTCAGCCTGACTGAGGTCGTCCGCGACGCCGGCCAGCACGGTGGCGGCGGCGCCCAGGTTGTTGTGGTAGCCGCCCATGAAACAAATATCGCCCACCGCGGCAATGGTGACGGTGGAGGGACCGGTGGGTTCCGGGGACGGGGATGGTTCGGGGGAGGGGCTTGGCGTTGGTGTGGCCGATGGCGTCGGGCTGGGGGTAGACGTCGGGCTTGGTGTGGCCGATGGCGCCGGTTGGCTAGAGGAGGCTACGGCCGCCAAGGTGCCCGGCTGGCCGGTGGGGCTGGCCGTGGCGAGGCCAGCCCAGGTGCCGCCGCCGGCCGCGAGGATGCCAACCACCAGGCCGGCGGTTAGCCGGGACCGCGGCGAGGCCCCAGCCTTGGTGGCGTGGCGCGCCAAAGGTGCCTCGGCGGGGGCCGGGGCCGGCCTGGACTGAGGCGCTGGGGGTGCGGCGTGACGGGCTCTTTGGGAGGTCATCGGTACAAGCATGGCGCATTTTGCACCGGTGTTGGTACGGCAGGGGTACAACGTTTAGGTGACCTTGGGCGGCATCGGGCAAATCTGGGGGTGATGCGGTCCAGGCGTCCTGGGCGATGCCGGTGACGCGGACCGGGTTGCGAACGGGGGGTTGGTTCACCAAAGGTGACCTTGGGCGGCATCGGGCAATAGGCTCTCAAGGTGCTTGTGAGCGTGACGGACCCGGCCGATCCGCGGCTGGACCCGTACCTGCGGTTGACCGACGTGGCTCTGCGGCGGGTCACGGAACCGGTCAAGGGCCTGTTCATGGCCGAATCGGCCGAGGTGATCGGCCGCGCCTTGGACGCCGGGCTGGAGCCGTTGTCGCTGCTGATGCTGCCGAAGTGGGTTGAGCCACTGGCGGGGCTGCTGGCGCGGCTGGACTCGGCCGTGCCGGTGTACGTCGGTTCCGACGAGGTGTTGCGCCAGGTGACGGGGTTCCACCTGCACCGAGGGGCCATCGCGGCGATGCGGCGGCCGGCGCCGCTTGGCTTGGCGGAAGTGGTGGCAGGGGCACGGCGGGTGGTGATCATCGAGGACGTAGTGGACCACACCAACGTGGGGGCGATCTTCCGTTCCGCTGCGGCGCTGGGGGTGGGTGCCGTGCTGGTGACGCCGGAGTGTGCCGACCCGTTGTACCGGCGGTCAGTCCGGGTGTCGATGGGCACGGTGTTCCAGGTGCCATGGACCCGGGTGGAGCCCTGGCCTGGTGGTTTGGGTGAGTTGCGTGCCTTGGGGTTCCAGGTTGCGGCCATGGCCCTGGATGCAGGGGCGGTGCCGCTGGACGCCTGGGTGGCCGGCGGGCTGCCGGAACGGTTGGCGTTGATGGTGGGCACCGAGGGCGACGGCCTGACCGCGCACGCCCTGGAGTTGGCGGATACGGTGGTGACCATCCCGATGGCTGGGGGCGTGGACTCTTTGAATGTGGCCGCGGCCGCCGCGGTGGCCTTCTGGGCTACCCGCTGACGTGGTAACCCCTACCTCGCGAAAGTACGCTTGTGTAGCTGTTTCGCTCAGGGTGAAACACGTTTGCGCAGGTCACGGCGTTGCATGATTCTGCCTGGCCTACATAACCGTACTCTCGCGAGGAGTGGGGCGGTGGAGCAGGCGGTTGAGGGCAAGGAGGAGGGCGCCGGTCGCAAGCAGGGCGGCCAGGCAGCCGAGGGCAAACAGCAGCACCCCGCCGATGCCTTGCTGGTCTACGTCAACGAAGTCGTAACCGCCGGCGCCCGTCAGGATGACCAGGTTGAAGTAGACCAGTGGGAACACCGCGCCGCTCAGGACCGTCGGCACGAAGCGCGACACGGAATGATCCACCAACCCCAGCCACAAGCCAAGCGCCAGGAGTGGGTTGACCACATGCAGCACGAACAGCACGTCGAACGTGGTCAGCGAATCCATGAAGATGACGCAGATGACGAAAACCAGCGTCAGGACCACGATGGCGTCGAAGTAGAGGAACCGTGGGGCCGGCCGGGCGGTGACAAGCTGAAAGACGCCCCCGGCCAGGAAAACAAGTCCGGCCACGAAGTTGCCCGAGAACGTCAACGCCAACGCCATCGCCTCGAAGTCCGGCCAATACAGCCACAGCGCATACCCCGCCAACCAGGCTCCTGCCAATGCAAGGATTAGGCCGGGGATGCGGCGGGCGGCAGGCATGACCACGAGCTTAGCGGCGTCCCTCGCCTGACGAAAGGTGAACTTTCGCGAAGCGAGGGGGCTAGGGGACCAGGTAGCCGGCCGCGCGGTAGAGGGCGTACCACTCCGCCCGGGTCAGGGGTAGATCGCTGCCCTGGGCGGCACCGGCAATTCGCTCCGTGTTGGTAGTGCCCAACACCACCTGCATCTGGGCGGGATGGCGCGTGATCCAAGCCGTGGCGATGGCGATGGCCGGCACCTGATACTTGGCCGCCAGGCCGTCTATCACGTCGTTCAACTCGGGGCAGCGTTCCCGGTCACCCAGGAAGCTGCCGTCGAAGAAGCCGTGTTGGAACGGCGACCAGGCTTGCAGCGTGATGTGGTGCAGCCGGCAGTAGTCCAGCAGGCCCACGTCGCGCGAGACCGACTGGGCCAGGTCTTGCATGTTGGCGGCCACACCGTGCGCCACCAGCGGCGCGTGGGTGATGGAAAGCTGTACCTGGTTCACCACCAGCGGCTGGGTGACGGCGGTCTTGAGCAACTCGATCTGTCCCGGGGTGTGGTTGGAGACGCCGAAGTAGCGCACCTTGCCCTGGGCTTCGAGCTGGTTGAAGGCGGCGGCTACCTCTTCCGGCTCGACCAGGGCGTCCGGCCGGTGCAGCAGCAGGATGTCGATGTAGTCGGTGGCAAGCGCCTTGAGGGAGCCTTCGGCCGCCTCGATGATGTGCTCTTTGGAGAAGTCGAAGTAGGGGCCGGAAGGCACAATGCCGGCCTTGGTCTGAATGATCAGGCCCTGCCGCTGGGTGGGGGTGAGCTTGACCGATTGGGCCCAGTGGGCCTCGCAGGCGTGTAACGGCCGGCCGTAGACATCGGCGTGGTCGAAGAAGTTGATGCCGGCGTCCAGGGCGGTCTTGGTCATGGCCCGGACCGCTTCTGGCGTCATGTCTTGAATGCGCATCATTCCGGCAATGACGTTGGATGCGGTCAGGCTGGTACCAGGCAGAGCGAAGGTTCTCATACCGGCCATCGTAGGCCGCCCGGCACCGCCTTGTAAACGTTTCCAGAACAGACGCGGGAGGGGGTAGCAAGGTCCCCAGGTCTCAGCCCAGGTTCTGGTAGGTGGTCACCAAGACGGCCCGGGCCAGGGTGTGGAACAGGGTGTTGAAGGCCACCACCGTGGGCGTGGCGGACGGGTCCACCGGCAAGGTGGGCACATCCAGCGCGTGGACGGCAAAGTAGTAGCGGTGGGGCCGGTCACCGGCCGGTGGGGCGGCACCGTAGTAGGCCACCGTGCCGGCGTCGTTCTTGACCTGGAAGGCACCGCCCGGGAATTCGGCCCCCGGCGCGCCGGCCCCTTGGTCCAGAGAGGTCACCGAGGCGGGCAGGTTGGCGATGGTCCAGTGCCAGAAACCGGCCGGGGTAGGGGCATCCGGGTCGAAACAGGACACCACAAACCCCTTGGTGGCGGCCGGGAAACCGGACCAGGCCAACTGGGGCGAAACGCTACCGCCGGCCGCCGTTTGGGCCGTAGGCATCTGAATGTCAGTGGTCAGGTCTTTACTGGTCAGTGTGAAGGACGGGACCGCCGGCAACAAGTCATAAGGATCGGGTGCGATGGGCCGTTCAAGGTTCATACACGGATTCTACACGATCGCCTGCCACCCGCAGTTTCTTGCCCGGAACGGGTTGACACAGGTGTGCTAATCTGGTTGACTTGATAACTCGAACAAGTGTACGTAACCAAGGGGGTGGCGGCCATGACGGAGCCCAAACTGGCTTTGGCCCGCCGCGCCCTGACTGTGGCCGAGCGCAAAACGGGCACCACCCCAGTGCTGTCCCTACTGCCGCCCCTAAAAGGTGATTTCGCCGCGCCCGCCGCCGGCCCGCCTGTGCCCGATGTCGCGTTGCCGCCTACCGTAGGTACACCTGGGTTACGGTTAGCCGATGCCGCGTCGCCACCCGCCGGGGTGGCGACCCGTGGCGTAGCTGGGCCGGTAAAGGCCGGTGCCGCAGGGCAGATAACCGGTGGCACACCCGAGGGAAGGCCCACGGCACTGCGGGCCATCAGTGCGCAGCCGGGGCAGCCCAGCCGTTGCACGCTGGGGGAGTTGAAAGCCCTGCTCAGTGGGATGATCCAGCCCGGCTCGGTGATCCAGGTGACGGGCGCCATGTCGGCCCTGTTCGCGGCCGCCGCGGTGGCCTGGGCGCCAGAGGTGTGGGGCGCCATCGTCGGCTTGCCCGAGGCCGGCCTGTTGGCAGCCGCCCAAACTGGGCTGCCGTTGGCCCGCTGCGTGGTGGTGCCTGGCTTAGGGGTGCAGCCGTTGCGGGTGTTGGCCGGCCTGATCGACGCCTTCGGGGTAGTGGTGGCCGGCCCGGTCCAGGCCGAGGCGGCGGACCGGCGCCGCCTGGAAGCCAGGCTGCGCCGCCACGGCGGCTGCCTGCTGACTAGTGGTCCTTGGGGTGGGGCGGCTGTACAGGTGGCGGTCAGCCAGGTGGTACATCCGGGGCTCGGCCCGGGTGGTGGCCCACTGGAACCCGGCCTGTTCGATCTCACCATCCAGGTGCGCGGACAAGGCCAGGTTGACACGGCCGGGGCCCGCCAACAGTGGGCGGTGCGGGCATGACCGGCACAGCGACAACGGCGCCCGGCGCGCCCCAAGCACAGGGCCAAACCGGCCGGCCGGCCCGGCGCCTGGCGGCCATCTGGGTGCCGGATTGGCCGGTGGTGGCCGCCATCCGGGCCGGCCTAGCCGGCCCCGGGGTGCCGGTCATGGTGGCCGATGCCCGGCGGATCAAGGCCGCCTCGGCGGCGGCCCGCAGCCACGGGGTGCGCCCGGGCATGAAGCGGCGTGGTGCCGGCGAACTGTGCCCCGGCGGCGTCACGGTCCCGGCTGACCCAACCCGCGACGCCCGTGAATTCGACCAAGTGGCCACGCTAGTGCACGGCCTGGTGCCGGGGGTGGAACTGTTGCGGCCCGGCCTGCTGCTCTGCCCGGCGGTGGGCGCCAGCCGCTACCACGGAGGCGACCACCAATTGGCGGAACACTTGCTGGAACAGGTGGCGGAACAGACCGGGGCCGAGGCCTGGGTGGGGGTGGCCGATGGCGTCCTGGCGGCCATCTTGGCGGCCCGGGAGAACCGGGTGGTGGAACCGGGTGGGTCACCCGCGTTCCTGGAACCAAGGCCGTTGCGTGACCTGAGCCTGGCCCTGCGCGGCACGGCCCACGAGGCCGACCTATCGGTGCTGCTGGAACTGCTGGCCCGCCTGGGGGTGCGTACCCTGGGTGACCTGGCCGGCCTGCCCCTGCGCAGCCTGACCGAACGGTTTGGCCAGGTGGGGATATGGGCCTGGCGGCTGGTCCAGGCCAGGGATGTGCCCACGGCCACGGCCCACCAACCGGCCCCCCAGTTCACAGCCGTGTTGGAGGCCGATGAGCCGATCACCCGGGTGGACCAGGCCGCTTTCGCTGCCCGCTCCCTGGCGGAACAGCTCCACGCCCGCCTGGCCGCCCACGGCTACGGCTACGACCGGCTGCGGGTGGCCGCCGCCACCGAGGCAGGCGAGCAACTGGAACGGACCTGGCGCTTGGAAGGGGTCGATGCCGCCGGGGTGGTGGACCGGGTGCGGTGGCAGTTGGAGGGTTGGCTGACCGGCCGCAGCGGCCTACTGCCCAGCGGCGGCTTGACCCGGTTGGAACTGCAGGCGGAAGAGGTCCACCCGGCCGGCCAGGGCGGCATCCGCCTGTGGGGCAACCAGGGGCACGCCCAGGCCAGGGCCGTGCGCGGGGCCGAACGGGTCCACACCATGCTGGGCCGCCAGGGCGTCTACCAACCTGTGATACAGGGCGGGCGGGATCCCCGCAGCCGGGTCCGCCTGGTCCAGTGGGGTGACCAGCCGGCCCCGCTGCGCCCGCCGGACCAGCCGTGGCCGGGTAGCCTGCCGGACCCGGCGCCGGCGGTGATACCGGCCGCTCCGGTGCCGGTGACAGTGGCCGATGCCGCCGGACAGCCGGTCAGCGTCTCGGCCACTTTGGAGTTGAGCGGCAAACCGGCTCGGGTGGGCCAGGCCGCCGTCAGCGGCTGGGCCGGGCCGTGGCCGGTGGTGGAACAGTGGTGGGGGCCGCAGGCAAAAAGGCGGGTTTACCTGCAGGTTCAGGTGGATCAGCCGGTGCGCCAACTGTTGCTGTGCTGCGAGGCCGGTGACTGGGCGGTGGAGGGTGTCTATGAGTAGTCCACCTAGTTATGCCGAACTGCACGCCCACAGCGCCTACAGCTTCTTGGACGGCTGCAGCCAGCCGGCCGAATTGGTGCAGCGGGCGGCCGAACTGGGCCTGTCCGCCATCGCCATCACCGACCACGACGGGCTGTATGCGGCGGTGCAGTGCGCCACGGCGGCGCGGGCGGCCGGGATCGGCGCCGTCTACGGCGCCGAACTGACACTTGGGGTAGAAGCAGAAACCCCGGGGGCGGATGACCCGCCGGGCACCCACCTGCTGGTGCTGGCCCGCGGGCCGGCGGGCTACGCCCGGCTGTCACGCGCTATCGCCCGCGGTTATCTGGTAACTGGCCAAAAGGGGCCGCCGCGCTTCGGTTTGGAGGAACTGGCGGCGGCGGCCGGGGGCGAGTGGCTGGTGTTGACCGGTTGCCGCAAGGGGGCCGTCCGCTGCGCCCTAGAGGGCAGCCGGCCCAGCGGCGACGGCTTCTACCGGCCGGCCCCGGCCTGGGATTTCGAGGCGGCCCAGGCAGAGCTGGACCGCCTGGTAGCCCTGTTCGGGCGCGACAACGTGGCGGTCGAGGTGACCGATTCGGCCGATCCCTGGGACGGCCCCCGTGGTGAAGCCCTGGCCGAACTGGCCGTGTGGGCCGGCCTGCCTCTGGTGGCCACCGGCAACGTCCACTACGCCCGGCCGCGGGATTTCGCCGTGGCCGGGTCCATGGCGGCGCTGCGCGGCCGGCGCCCGCTGGACCAGATGGACGGCTTCTTGCCGGGCGCCCCCACCGCCCACCTGAGATCGGCCGCCCAGATGTTGCAGCGGCACATGGCCCATCCTGAGGCCGTGGCGGCGGCCGCCGCCCTGGCCCGGGAGTGTGCCTTCGACCTGCGCCTGATCGCTCCCGATCTGCCGCCGGCGCGGGTGCCGCCCGGCCACACCGAGGCCTCCTACCTGCGGCAACTGACCTGGCGGGGGGCGGCCGAACGCTATGGCCCGCGCGGGCCGGACACGGCCAAGGCCTACGGCATCCTGGAACACGAACTGGCCATCATCGAGCAGATGAACTTCCCCGGCTACTTCCTTACCGTGTATCAGATCGTCCAGTTCTGCCGCCAGGCCGGCATCTTGTGCCAGGGGCGGGGTTCGGCCGCCAACTCGGCCGTCTGCTACGTGCTGGGCATCACGGCAGTGGACGCGGTCAAATACGGCCTGCTGTTCGAACGCTTCCTGGCGCCGGCCCGGGAGGGCTACCCGGACATCGACCTCGACATCGAATCGGGGCGGCGGGAGGAGGTGATACAGCACGTTTACGCCACCTACGGGCGGGAGAACTGCGCCCTGGTGGGGGCCGTGATCAGCTACCGGCCGCGCCTGGCGCTGCGCGATGCCGCCAAGGCCCTTGGTTACGACACCGGTCAACAGGACGCCTGGGCCAAACAGGTGGAACGTTGGGGTTCGCTGACGGGCGGCAAGATCCGCTACACCCCCTGGGGCCGGGGCGACGCCACCCCGGTGACGGCGCCCGATGACCTGAGCGGCATTCCGCCAGACGTCTTGGAACTGGCCGAATCGTTCATGAAACTGCCGCGCCACCTGGGCATTCACCCCGGCGGCATGGTGGTGGCGAACCGGCCGGTGACGGACATCTGCCCGGTTCAGTGGGGTCGCATGGCGGACCGTTCGGTGTTGCAGTGGGACAAGGATGATGCGGCCGATGCCGGGCTGGTCAAGTTCGACCTGTTGGGCCTGGGCATGTTGGGGGCGGTGCGTTTGGCCTTCGAAGAGATCGAGCGAACCGAGGGGCAGCGTTGGCAGATGCACACCATCCCATCCGAACGCCCCGAGGTCTACGACCTGCTGTGCGCGGCGGACACGGTGGGCGTGTTCCAGGTCGAATCACGGGCCCAGATGGCCACCTTGCCGCGTTTACAGCCGCGGCGCTTCTACGACCTGGTGGTAGAGGTGGCGTTGATCCGGCCCGGCCCCATCCAGGGCGGCTCGGTGCACCCCTATATCGAGCGGGCCAGGGGACGCGAACCGGTCACCTATGACCACCCGCTGCTGCAGAAGGCCCTTGAGCGGACCTTGGGGGTGCCGCTGTTCCAGGAACAGTTGATGCAGATGGCGATCGACGCTGCCGGTTTCACCGCCGGCCAGGCCGATCAACTACGCCGGGCCATGGGTTCCAAACGCTCCCCGGAACGGATGGCAGCCCTGAAGGAGCCGCTGATGGCCGGCATGGCCGCCCGCGGCATCCCGCCGGACGCCCGCGACCGCATCTTCGACAAGCTGCGGGCTTTTGCCGATTTCGGCTTCCCCGAGTCGCACTCCTTCTCCTTCGCCCTGATCGTCTACGTCAGCGCCTGGTTGAAGGTGTTCCACCCGGCTGCCTTCTATGCCGCCATCCTGGCTTCGCAACCGATGGGCTTCTATTCGCCGCAGTCGCTGGTGGCGGACGCCCGCCGCCATGGCCTGGGCGTGCTGGGGCCGTGCGTCAACAACTCCCAGGTGGAGGCGGTGGTGCAGTGCCTGGCGGCGGCTGATCCTAAAGCCCGGCCCTGGTCGCCCCTGTTCAAGGGTGACCCGTCGCTGGGGGTGCGGCTGGGCCTAGCGGCGGTGCGCGGCATCGGGCAGAAGATGGCCAAACGCATCGTGGCGGCCCGGGACCAAGACGGGCCCTACCAGTCGCTGGAGGATCTGGCCTGGCGGGCCGAACTCGGGGCCGCCCAGATGGAAGCGCTGGCCACGGCCGGGGCCCTCAGCCAGTTGGAACCGGACCGGCGGCGGGCGTTGTGGGCGGCGGGCGCCATCGGCGGGCCGGGCCTGCTGCCCGGTACGGCGGTGGGGGTGGAGGCCCCGGCCCTACCCGGCCTGAGCGAGGCCGAACTGGCGGCGGCGGACATGTGGGCCACCGGTGTCAGCCTGGGCGAATACCCCACGGCCCACCTGCGGCCGCAGTTGGACCAGGCCGGCGTGGTGCCGTTGGCCCAGGTCAGCCAGTGCGAGGTGGGGGAGTGGCTGAAGGTGGCTGGGGTGGTGACCCACCGCCAGCGGCCCAATACGGCCAAGGGCGTCACGTTCGTGTCGTTGGAGGATGAGACCGGCCTGTTGAACGTCATCTGCACGGCCGATGTCTGGCAGAAATACCGCAAGGCGGGGCGCACCGCCACGGCGTTGATCGTGTCTGGCAGACTGGAACGGCAAGACGGCGCGGTGGGTCTCAAGGCAGGCCATCTGCATCCGCTCTACCTGCGGGTACCCGCCAAGTCGCGTGACTTCCAATGAACGCGGGAACGGAGCCACAGCCACATCATGTCCCTCACTTTGCAGCAACTGATCGACCAGTCGCACCGGATCGTGTTCTTCGGTGGCGCCGGGGTCTCAACCGAAAGCGGTATTCCCGATTTCCGCAGCGCGGACGGCCTCTACACCGTGGGCGGCCCCATTCCGCCGGAGGTAATCCTGTCGCGCAGCTTTGCCGAGACTCACCCGGAAGAGTTTTTCGCCTTCTACCGCCAATCGGTGCTCTATCCTCAGGCCAAGCCCAACGCGGCCCACCTCAAGCTGGCCGAACTGGAACGGGCCGGGCGGCTGACAGCGGTGGTGACCCAAAACATCGACGGCCTGCACCAGGCGGGCGGTTCGGTCAACGTCATCGAACTGCACGGCTCGGTGCACCGCAACCACTGCCGGGCCTGCGGCCGGGCCTACCCCATGGCGGCGGTCTACGAGGCCGAAGGTGTGCCGCGCTGCACCTGCGGCGGGCAGATCGAACCGTCGGTGGTGCTCTACGAAGACCCGCTGGACCAGTCCGTCATCCAGGCCGCCGTGGGCGCCATCGCGGACGCCGACATGTTGATCATCGGCGGCACGTCCCTGGTCGTCTACCCGGCGGCGGGCCTGGTGGACTACTTCCGCGGTGAGCACCTGGCGGTGATCAACAAGTCCGGCGCCGGGCCGGTGCGTGGCGCTCTGGGGCTTGATCCCTTGGTCATCACCGAACCGATCGGCCAGGTGTTGGCCGCCGTCACGGTGCCCGCGGACTAGGCTGCGTCGGCTGCGGTGCCCGATGCCGCCGGGTCACCCTCGGTGGGTTGAGCCGGTGGGGCCGGTGGGACGTCATCGGCGGTAAAGGCGGTTTCGATTAGGTCGCGCAGGTTGAGCAGAAACCGCCGGGTGAGGAAGAAGGACAGCCAGTCAGCGAAGTACATCATGGCGCCCACACCCCTGGTGGGCCAGTCCAGGGACTCGCGCACCAGCAGGCGGGTGCCGCCGGGGCCTTCCGGTGTGAGCACGAAGCTCCACGCCTTGGTGAACGGTTGGGTGGGCTGGTTGCGCTGGTCCGAATACAGCACCAGGGCCCGGCCGGGGTCCAGTGTGGCCACCCGGAAGACGATCCGATCGATCAGGTCGATGGTGTCGCCTTCCTCGAGTTGCTGCAGTTCAGGCACGATGCCGGTGGCGCTTTGGGTTGGCGCCGACGAGCCTACCTGCAGGAAGTTGTCGTAGGAATACCAGCCGCCGCGGCCCATCCCGATCTGGACCAACCACGGCCACACCACGGCGGGTGGGGCGTCGATGCCAATCGCCCGGTCGGTGCGCAGGCGGGGATTGGGAACAAGTTCGTCACCGGGGAGGGAGGCTGCCCGCTCGGCCGCCGTGGCACCCCAGCGCCGTGTTACGCGGGGAACCAACGCCGCCGCGGCGCCAAGGGCTCCCAATGCCCCGGTCGCAAGCCATCGGCGAGTTTTCACGCCTATATCAGAACATATGAAACCGGGAATTTCCGCATCAGCTTAAACGCTTGGGGTCGCCTGGGAGCGGTCTGGTAGGCCCGGTACGGGCGCCGGTGGGACGTCATCGGCGGCCCGCAGGGTTCGCAGGGTTGAGAAGGCGGCCCAGATCATCGAAACGAGGGGCACGGCGGCGATGGCGCCGATGATGCCGACCACCAAGGTGCCCGCCACGACGGCGCCGGCCACCACCACGGGGTGCAGTTTGACCTGGCGGGCCATGATCAGCGGCTGCAGCAGGTGGCCTTCGATCTGGCCGATCACCACGATCATGCCGACCACGGCCAGCGCCCACCAGACGCCTTTGACGGCGAGCGCCACCACGATGGCGACCGATAGGGCGATGGCGCTGCCCACGTACGGAATGAAGGTACCTATCGCCACCAGCACGCCGATGGGGGCGGCCAGCGGTATGCCCATCAAGGCTAGGCCCAGCCCGGCGAACAGGCCATTGGTGACGCCCACCAGCACGATGCCGCGGGTGTAGCCGGAGAAGGCCCGCCAGGCGGCCCGGCCGGCGGCGGCGATGCGGCGGCCGGCTTCTTCGTGGAATTGGCTGATGGTCCACTGGAACATCTGGCTGCCCGAGTTGATGAAGAAGACAGAACAGAACAGGGCCAGCACCAGCCCGGTCAGCGTTTCGCCGAGGGTGCCTAGGCGGGTGATGACTTCGGAGGCGACCATCGAGCCGTTGGCGGCCAGCCAGTCTTGGATGGCCTGGCCGGTGTGGGTGATGTCGATGTCGGAGATGGGCCGCGGGGCGGATTTGATCAGGGCGTCGATGTCGTTGATGCCGCTGATCAGGGCCTCGGTCAGGCGTGGAATCTGGTTGGAGACGGACACGGTGACGAAGGTGATGATGCCGGTCAGCACGGCCAGGGCGGCCAGGAAGCTGATCAGGGTGGCCAGCGGGCGGGGGAGTACCTTGGCCAGTAGGCGGGTCAGTGGGCGCAGCACCGCGGCGATGACTAGGGAGAGGAACAGGGCCATGGCGACCAGTTCCACGGCCATGACGGCGCGGGCCAGCACCAGCAGGGCGGCGACGATGACGAGGAAGCGCCAGGCGTAGCCGGCTTGGGTTTGCAACCAGCGCGGCGTGCCGTCTCCTTGCATGGGGTCGCGGCTGGCTGCCATGGCTCAAGTGTAGGGCCCTGTTGGGGGCCTGACATGGTATCTTGGCCCCTGCTAAGTCCAAGTGGCGGAATAGGCAGACGCGCTAGCTTGAGGTGCTAGTGCCCCTAACGGGGCATGGGGGTTCAAGTCCCCCCTTGGACACAACGAGGAAGCGAGAGGGGAAACGGCAAGCGGCGCTCCGCGTCGGCTTGTCGTTTCACCCGAGCGACGAAGTTGTGTTTGAGCGGCGCAGCCGCGAGACACACGCGGTGAGCAGACAATCGAACCCAGCCACCCCGCCTCTAACCAAGCGCAGCGGCGAGA
>JAISSX010000043.1 GCA_031272885.1 Bifidobacteriaceae bacterium
TCAGACAGAAGCCCAACGCCGCGGCGCCCATTACCACCAGGATGCCGAAAAACGTCAGCCAGCTGCTGCTGCGGTGGCCCCACTGGCTGATGGCCAACCCACAGGCCACGGCCCCACCAGCCAGGCCCAACACCAGCAGGAGGCCGATCGCCCGTCCCTTGCTCATCCGGCTCAACCCTTCAGGTGCCGGGCAAAGAAAGCGATGGCGGCGGCATCGTCCAACGGCCCGCCACCCTCGTGGCCGTTGTGCTGCCACACCACCATTTCCTTGGGCCCGGCGTAAGCGTTGTAGGCCGCGAAGGCCGTGGAGGGCGGAACGATCGGGTCCATCAGGCCGGCCGTCAGGCGGGCCGGGGCGGTGGCCCGCCGCGCCATGTTGACGCCGTCGAAGTAGTCAAGCACGCCGTAGACCGCGTCTGCTGCCAGGCGGTGCGTCGCCAGGTAGCGGGTGATCTCATGGAACGGGTCGGCATCGGTCACCTGCACTGCCCGGCGGTAGTCGCACAGGAACGGCACGTCCGCTGCCACCGCCTTGACCAGCGGCGACAGGGCCGCCGCGGCCAGCGACAGGCCACCGCCCTGGCTGCCGCCCCGCACGCCGATACGGCTGGCATCGGCCCACTCCAACTGGGCCGCGGCCTCGACCGCCAGCACCGCGTCCGTCATCAAGCGGCGGTAGTAGTAGGTCTCTTTCTTCTCCACGCCCAACGTCATCCAGCCGGGAAAATGCGGGCCGGCCGGGGCGTCATCGGGCGTCACGCCCTCGCACCAACTGGAACCCTGACCCCGGGTGTCCATGAAGACATGCACGTAGCCGGCCGCCGCGTAGGGCAGGTTCTCGATGGCGTGGTTGCGCCCGCCGCCGTAGCCCTGGAAGTGCACCACCACCGGCGCGGGGCCCGGCAGATCGTGCGGCACCCGCACCCAACCGGCGATGGGCTGGCCGCCGTAGCCGGCAAAGCGCAGGTCATAGACGTCGATGGCGGTCAGGCCGGTGTCTTCCAGGACCAGCTTGGGAGCCCAGGCCTGGGCCCGGGAGGCGTCCAGTGTGTCCGCCCAGAACTGGTCGAAATCGCTCGGTTCCTGCGTCAAGCCGCGGTATTCCCGCAGTTGCTCCAGCGGCAGGTCGATGTACATGGACGGCTCTCCCCTCTCCTTGTTCGCCTCCAAGCCTACTGAGTGGCGACGCCGGCGGGTTCCTCGGTATCCGCCCCCGTGGGCGCGTACAGCTTCAGTTCCGGCCACATCAACAGGTCCGGGTAATACTGCTGGTCAGGGCAGGTGAAGCGGTCGCCGCCGCAGCGGAACACGGCGCAGGTGAAGGCCCGGCTGCCGTCCAGGAAATCAAGATCCGTGGGGCCCCAGGCCGTCACCTCCCAGCCCACGTCATCGCTCCAGCCACCGTCCGGCACCTGGGCGGCCACATACTCGTACAGCTTGGTGGCGCTGCACTGTTCATAGAAGGCTGAGTCAGCCATGATGACGGACAGGTCGATTCGCTCTGCGTCCTCGGCCAGGATGCCCGTGCCGTAGGACTCCCAGTCGCCCCATTCGGACTGGCCGCACTCGATCACCTGCGGCGCTGTGGCCGGCACACCGTTGTTGATGACGCCGGGCAGGTAGCAGGTGCCCACCGGGGCCAGTTCTTCTTGGTAAACGGGTTCATCGGCGGGAACCGGGCTCGTCTCAGCGCCTTCGGTCGCTTCAGCGCCGGCGTCTCCCCCGTCTGCTGGGGTCTCACGCGGGCCAGCCACCTCGGTGGGCGACCCGGCGGCATCGGCCGCTGCGTCATCGTCCGTGGCCGTCACGTCCGGCTTGTCCCGGGTGGCCAGCGCCCAGGCCAGGCCGCCACCGCCCAGGCCCAGCACCACGGCGGTTGCCACCAGGCCGGCTACCAGCTTCTTGTGTGACCGGCGCGGCTGGGCGGCCGGGGCGAAGGCGGGCACGGGCACGGCATCGAGCGATGGCCCCAGGGCCTGGGGGATGCGGTGCGGCAGGCCGTCACGCGCCGCCGCCAGGGCGTCCCGCAGGGCAGCCGCCGATGGCGCCCGGCCGGCCGGGTCCGGGTAGGTGGCCCAGGTGATGGCGTCCCACAGGGACTGCGGTGGCGGGGTGGGCAGGTGAGGCAGCGGTTCGGCCGAAAGCAGCACCATCTGCTCCAGCGACGGCGGGCCATCCTCCGACCAGCGCGGCGGGCGGCCGGCCAGCAGGGCATACAGCGTGGCGCCCAGCGAATAGACGTCCCAGGCGGGGGTGGGTTTGCCGCCGCGGAAGGCCTCGGGTGGGGCGTAGGTGGGGGTCAGGGCGGCCTGGCTCATTGAGGCCACGCCCCAGTTGGCGGGCAGCGAGGCCAAGCCAAAGTCCGCCAGGGCCAGCTTGCCGAACTGGGTGATCAGGATGTTGCCGGGCTTGACGTCACGGTGCACAATGCCGGCGGCGTGGGCGGCGGCCAGGGCGTCGGCGATCTGGATGCCGACCTCGATGACGGCCTCCGGGGTCAGCGGGCCGCTGCGGGCCACGGTCTGCCACAGCGAGCCGGCCGGGCACAGTTCCATCACTATGTAGGGGCGGCCATCCGTGGTGATACCGCCGTCGTAGACCGAGACAATGCCCGGGTGGGCGGAGACCTGGCCGGCCGCCGTGATCTCGCGCATGAAGTCATGGCGCACCGAATCGGATTGGATGCGGCGTTGGTGCAGCTTGACGGCCACCTCGCGGCCCACCGAGGTCTGCCAGGCCCGGTACACCGTGCCGAAGCCGCCGTGGCCGATCTCCTCGATCAGCTCGATACCGGGGATGATCTGGGGGCGCAACTGGGTGGGCGTGTCCTCAGGGTCCGGGGTGGGGGCGGGGTTGTCGCTGTCGGCACTGTCAGTGCCGGTTGGGGTGCCGGTTGGGGTGCCGGGCGAGCTTGGGGTACCAGGGGTACCGGGCGTCAAGGTGGCGCCACCGGGGGTGATGGTGGCGCCATCGGGCGCAAACGGCATGGGGGCCAGGTGGCGCGGTTCGGGCTGTTCCGGCGGGCCGTCGAGAGGGGCTTCCTCGAAGCTCATTGGCCAATTCTATAGGGATTTCTACTGTTTTCTTGCGGCCGGTCAGTCCCAGCCCAATTCATGCAGGCGGTCGTCGTCGATACCGAAGTGGTGCGCCACCTCGTGGACTACGGTGACATAGACCTCTTCCAGGACGTCTTCCCGGCTGTCGCAAATCCGCAGCGTCGGATTGCGGAAGATGACGATGACGTTCGGTAACTGGCCGGATTCCAGGCCACCCCACTGCTCGGTCAGGGCCACGCCGTCGTAGAAGCCCAACAGATCGGGTTCGTCTGGCGGCGGGTCATCCTCCACGATCACGGCCGTGTTGGTCAGCAGGTCGGCGAAGTCGGCGGGCAGTTCGGCCAGGGCGTCATCGACGGCCTGTTCAAACTCCTCCCGCGACATGGCGTACACGCCACGCATCCTCCCACACCTCTGCGCCTGCCTCCCCCTCCCCCTCTCCCGCCGCCCTGTCCCCGCCCTCCCCTCCCGAAAGGTCACTTTTCTTGCGCGAAAGGTCAATTCCGTAGATTCGTCATCCCGAACTTGATCCAGGATCTAGGCGTTTCTGCAGGTCACGGGCTTGTCACCCCGGGTCAAGCCCGGAATGAGAAGAGAGTGGCCTGACGGAATTGACCTTTCGTGAGGAGGGGGACAGGCGGCTAGTCCAGCCCCAGCAAGTTAACGGTCCGGTCCCACAGGCCGTCGATCATGGCCTGGTCATAGGCCTGCGCGTGGGTCCGCCCCACCCGGCGGTGGTTGTTGTAGTACTGGCCAGACTGCCAGTCCTGGCCTGGCACGCCGGCGGCGAAAAACGCCAGGTTGGCGCCGCCGGTGGCCGGACGCGGCATGACCCGGCGCCCCACCGTCCGGTACACCCAGCCCATGAAGCCGCCCGCGTTAGCCCCAAAGTTGGTGCCGATCACACCCGGGTGGTAGGCCACAGCCGATAGGCCCTGGCCGTGATAGCGCTGGTGGAGGGCGGTGGCGTGCATGATGTCGGCCAGCTTGGCGTTGCCGTAGGCCCGGTCTTGGGCGAAGCCTTCGAACTGGTTCAGGTTGTCCAAATCCAGTTGGCCAAACAACTTGGCTCCGATCGAGGCCGTGTTGACCACCGTGGCGCCCGCCTCCAGGAGGCGGTCCAACAGCAGGTGCGTCAGCAGGAACCCGGCCAGGTAGTCCACCTGGAAGGTGCGCTCGAAGCCGTCCACCGTGCGCACCGGCCCCGGAAACATGCCGCCGGCGTTGTTGCACAGTACGTCGATGCGCGGGCAGGCCTCCCGCAGCTTGGCGGCCAGGCGGCGCACATCGTCGAGTTTGGCATAGTCGGCCGTGAACCACTCTTCGGTGCCCACTTGGGCGGCCACCGCCTTGGTCTTGTCTAGCGACCGGCCCACCAGCACGACGCGGTGGCCCGCCTTGGCCAGTTGCCGGGCGGCCGCGGCGCCGATGCCGTCTGACGCCCCGGTTACAACAATGGTCTTTTCGGCGTCACTGGGCGAGGTCACGGACATCCCTCAAGGCTACCGGGCGCCATCGGGCACCCAGCCCTCTCTCCTCGCGAGAGTACGGTTATGTAGTTGGGCGCCAACCTGTGCAACGCTCTGACCTGCATAAACGTGTTTCGCTCTGGGCGAAGCACCTACACAACCGTACTCTCGCGAGGAGGGGCGGGCGCAGCATGGCGGGCGTGGACGGCAGCGGCGCAATGGGCGATGGCGTCCCGCAGGTGGGCGGGTTCGATCACCTCGATGTCTGGCGCCAGGGCCCAGAAGACGGTCCGGGCGTGGGAGAGGTCACGGAAAGTTATCTGGACGTCTAGCCAACTTTCGGCGACGGCAGCCTTGTCCCAAGTGGCCGGGCGCACCGACGGATGCAGGTGGGCCATGGCGCCGGCTCGGACCCGGAGGCGGGCCGGCACGGGTTCATGTGTGCCCAGCCATATGTCTTTGGAGGCAGCCCAGGCGGCGGCCAAATCGAAACCTTCGGGAACGTGGGCGGGTTCATTCAGCAGCTCGATCCGGGTGATGCGGCCCCCGTTGTAAAACCGCAGGCGCCCGCGGTGAAAGGCAGCCAGGTACCAGGCGCCGGCGGCGTTGACCAGGCCGGCCGGGTCAACCGTGCGGCGGGCCGGACGGTCCGAGCCGCGGTGCTGGTAGCGCAACTGGACCCGCTGAGGCGCGGCGACGGCGCTGATCAAGTCATCGAAGTGGGGCGGCACGGGTTGGTGATGCCAGCCGCCCGGGTCGATGTGGATACGGTTGGCCAGCGTGACGCCAGGTTGGACCGCGGCGGGCAAGGCAGCCGTGACCTTGCGCAGGGCCGAGGCCAAAGGGCCGGCCAGACCTAGTGGGCTGGCGGCGGGCGCGGCTACTACGGAGAGGAGGGCTTGGGCCTCAGCCTCGGTCAGGCCGGCCACATCGGTCCGGTAGCCGGGCAGCAGGCGGACTCCGCCAGTGCGTCCGCGATCACAGTAGACGGGCACGCCGGCGGCGGAGAGGGCTTCGACATCGCGCAAGATGGTGCGCGGCGAAACCTCGAGTTGCCTGGCCAGGGCGGCCGCGGTCAAGGGGCGGCCGGACTGGAGCAGCCACAGCAGCGAGAGCAGCCGGTCGGCGCGCATGGCTAAATGATGCCAGAAAAACATGACAGCCGGTGTCTTGTTTACTTGGGAGCCTGGTGCATGTACGGCCTTGGTAAGCGAGGCCGCTTTGAAAGGAGCCCCAATGACTACCACTCCCCCTTTGGCGGACCCGCGTCCCGCCTTCCGCACCACACTTGACTGGGTTGGTGACCTGATCGGCCAGGTGACGCCCGGCCAACTGGACCGGCCCACGCCGTGCTCCGAATGGACCGTGCATGATCTGCTGTGCCACCTACTTGGGGTTGGTTACCGCGTTGGCGTGATTGGCCGGGGTGGGCATCCGTTCTCCGTGCCCAGCCAGGTCGAGGCCGGTCCCGATGCCGCGTGGCCTGGGTTGTGGCAGGCAGCGGTGGATGACCTGTGGCAGGCGTGGTCCGATGACGCCGTGTTGGGCCGCGTTCTGACCGTGCCGCCGGGGGTTAAGGTTCCTGGAGCCGTGGCGCTGGCCCACTACATCACCGAGTACCTGGTCCACGGCTGGGACCTGGCCACCGCGACCGGCCAGCCGCCCGAAGGTCCGGCGGCTGTGGCCCGCGTGGCCGAAGGCGCCCTGGGGGCGGCCCGCCAATTCATCCCAGCCGAAGGTCGCGACGCTCCGTTGCCTTTTGGTCCGGTCCAGCCAGCCTCGGCGGGGGCTGGGCCGGTGACACAACTGGCGGCCTGGCTGGGTCGGGTGGTCTAAGAGGCAACCGCTTCGTAGCCCGGCGAACGCTTCGCAGCCTGGTGACCGCTTCGTAGCCTGGTGACCGCTTCGCAGCCAATCCCGGGCGCCATCGGGCACCCAGCCCTCTCTCCTCGCGAAAGTACGGTTATGTAGTTGGGCGCCAACCTGTGCAACGCTCTGACCTGCATAAACGTGTTTCGCTCTGGGCGAAGCGCCTACACAACCGTACTCTCGCGAGGAAGGGGGTGACGAACAACCAAGCCCGGGATGCTAGGGGCGGTCGGTAAACAGGGCCCGGATGGACAGGATCAGCGCCGGCACCAGGGTAGCCAAGACCGGCCAGAGCAACACCACACCCGGTGAACTCAACGTCACCGGCGCCGTCACCGCCACACCGGTGGTCTCGGGCGCACCGCCCAAGCCACCGGACAGCCCGGCGCCCACCAGCCAGACCGCCCCGGAACCAAGACAGGCCCCCATTAAGGCCAGCCCCAACCGCACCAAAGGCCGCGGCCGGCCTGACCAAGCCGCCAGGCAAACACCCACGGCCACACCCGGCACTAGGGTCAACGCCGCGAACTGAACGTCTTGAGCGGCGCCGAAACCGGCGTCATCGGGCGCATACCAGGTGGTGCCGATCCAATACGCCTCCGGCCGCGGCGCCAACCGCCACCAGGCCAATCCAAGCAACAAACCAACCAATACCTGGGCCACCACCAACCACAAGGCCGGCCGCAGGGTCCCTGCGGGCGACCCGGCAGACAGCCCAGCAGGTGCCCCACTGGAGGGCATCCCCAGGCCATTGTTCAACCCTCCGCCAGACATCCCGGCGGCAGGAGGCCCGGTCAGCCCACGCATTGGGCCCCCAGCACCGCCTTCAGGTCGCTGAACAGCGACTCGGTGTGCGCCACCCGCAGGCCGTGGTTCAGCCGCATCACGGTAACAGCCCCCTGCGGCTTGGTCAGCCGCAACCAGACCTCGGACTGGCCGGGGTGGGCCGACAATACGCCCTGCAACTGGGCCACCACGGCCTCGTTGACGCGGTGGGCGGGCAGCGTGATCTCGACCGGGCGCGGACCCGGGCCGGCCGGCGCCAGGTTCAGCACCGCCATCTCTTGGGCGTACAGCGCCAGGGCCTCGTCACGCCGGCTGATGCGCCCGCGCACCGCCACGATCAGGTCTTCCGCCAACTGGGTGGCGAACTTCTGGTAGGTCTTGGGGAAGAACATGACCTCAATCGACCCGTCCAGGTCTTCGATCGAAGCCACCGCCCACAAGGACCCCTGCTTGGTGGTCTTGCGCTGCAGCGACCCCATCAGCCCGGCCACGGTGACCATCTGCCCTTCGGGGAAAGCCTCGGCATCGGCCAGTTGGGCGGTGGTGTGGGTGGCGGCGGCGGCCAGGCCGGCCTCCAACCCAGACAGCGGGTGGTCCGACACGTACAGGCCCAGCATTTCGCGCTCAAACCCCAAGGCCACCGACTTGTCCCATTCGGGTAGGTCGGGCACCACCACCGTGATGCCAGGTATCTCTTCCAGGTCGCCAAACAGGTCGAACTGCCCGGCCGCCTCGGACCGCTTGATGCCCATCACCGAATCGATCGCCTCTTCGTGGATGGCGTGCAGCGCCCGCCGCGCCACACCGAACGTATCGAACGCACCCGCCTTGATCAGCGACTCGATGACGCGCTTGTTGCACACCGCCACCGGCACCTTGTCCAGGAAGTCCTGGAATGACGTGTAGGCACCCTTCTGCGTCCGGGCCTGCACGATGGCGTCCACCACCCCGGCGCCCACGTTGCGTACCGCCGTCAGGCCGAAGCGGATATCGGAGCCCACCGGCGTGAAGTCAGCCGCCGAAGAGTTGACATCGGGCGGCAGCACCGTGATGCCCATGCGACGGCATTCGGCCAAGTAGACGGCCGATTTGTCCTTGTCCCCCCGCACCGAGGTAAGCAGCGCGGCCATGAATTCAGTTGGGTAATGGCACTTGAGGTAGGCGGTCCAGTAGGACACCAACCCGTAGGCGGCGCTGTGGGCCTTATTGAAGGCGTAGTCGGAGAACGGCAGCAGAATGTCCCACAGGGTCTTGACCGCCGCCGGCGAATAGCCGTTGGCCACCATGCCGGCCTGGAAGGTCTCGAACTCCTTGTCCAGCACCTCGCGCTTCTTCTTGCCCATGGCCCGGCGCAGAATGTCGGCCTGGCCCAGGGTGTACCCGGCCAGTTTCTGGGCAATCGACATGACCTGTTCCTGGTACACGATCAGGCCGTAGGTGCCACCCAGGATCTCTGCCAGCGGTTCCGCCAACTCGGGGTGGATCGGCGTGTTGGGCTGCAGGCCGTTCTTGCGCAGCGCGTAGTTGGTGTGGGAGTCCGCCCCCATGGGCCCCGGCCGGTACAGGGCCTGAACCGCCGAAATGTCCTCGAAGTTGTCTGGCTTCAGCCGCCGCAGCAACTGCTGCATGCCAGAACCATCAAGCTGGAAGACGCCCAAAGTGTCCCCTGAACTGAGCAGCGCATAGGTGGCGGCGTCATCGAGCGCCAACTCTTCCAATACCAACGGCGCCTTACCGTTCAGCTCAATGTTGCGCAGGGCGTCATCCAGAATGGTCAGGTTGCGCAGACCCAAGAAGTCCATCTTGACCAGGCCCAACGACTCGCAGGTGGGGTAATCGAACTGGGTGATAACGGCGCCGTCCTGTTCGCGCCGCATCACGGGGATGACGTCCATCAGCGGGTCCGAGGACATGATGACGCCGGCGGCGTGCACACCCCACTGGCGCTTCAGCGACTCCAGGCCTTTGGCGGTTTCCAGCACCTTGGCCGCATCGACATCCGCGGAAACCAGGTTGCGGAACTCTTCGGCCTCGGCATAGCGCGGGTGCTCGGCATCGAACATGGCGCTGATGGGCAGGTCCTTGCCCATGACGGGAGGCGGCATGGCCTTGGTCAGCCGCTCCCCCACCGCGAACGGGTAACCCAGCACCCGGGCGGCGTCCTTCAGGGCCTGCTTGGCCTTGATGGTGCCGTAGGTGACGATCTGCGCCACCCGGTCCGCCCCGTACTTGTCGGTGACGTACCTGATGACCTCGCCCCGGCGGCGCTCATCGAAGTCCACATCGAAGTCCGGCAGCGATTCTCGTTCCGGGTTCAAGAAGCGTTCGAAGATCAGCCCGTGTTGGATCGGGTCAAGTTCGGTGATGCCCATGGCGTAAGCCGCGATGGACCCGGCACCGGAACCGCGCCCCGGCCCCACCCGGATGCCCTGGCTCTTGGCCCAGTTGATGAAGTCTGCCACCACCAGGTAGTAGCCGGCGTAGCCCTTGGTGGCGATGACGTCTTCCTCGTAGGCGGCCTGCTGCGCCACGGCCGCGGGGACGCCATCGGGAAACCGCCGGGCCAGGCCGCGCTGCACTTCCTTGATGAACCACGACACCTCGTCTTCGCCGGCCGGCACGTCGAAGCGCGGCATGTACTTGCCGGGGGACTCGGCGAACGCCACCTCGCAGCGCTCCGCGATGGCCAGGGTGGCGTCGCAGGCCTCGGGGTGGTCACGCCAGACGTGCCGCATCTCCTCAGATGACTTGAGGTAGAAATCATCGGCATCGAAGTGGAACCGAGTTGGATCGGCCAGCGTCTTACCGCTCTGCACACACAGCAGGGCGGCGTGCGCGGCAGCGTCTTCAGGGGCCGTGTAGTGAAGGTCGTTGGTGGCCACCAGGGGTGCACCAATCGCCTTGGCCAGCCGCAGCAGGTCGCCGATGACGCGTTTCTCGATGGCGAGGCCGTGGTCCATCAGTTCGACGAAGTAGTTGTCCCGGCCAAGGATGTCTTGGAATTCCCCTGCCGCCTGCACCGCCTCGTCAAACTGGCCGAAGCGCAGGCGGGTCTGCACCTCGCCGGACGGGCAGCCGGTGGTGCCGATCAACCCCTTGGCGTAGCGGTGGAACAGGTCGCGGTCCATGCGCGGCTTGTAGAACTGGCCCTCCAGCGAGGCCAGGGAGGCCATGCGGAACAGGTTGTGCATGCCGGCCGTCGTCTCAGCCCACAACGTCATGTGGGTGTAGGCGCCCTGCTGCGACACGTCATCGGGCCCGCCATCGCCGAACTGCACCCGGGTGCGGTCCTGCCGGGCCGTACCAGGCGTCAGGTACGCCTCCAGGCCGATGACGGGCTTGATGCCAGCCTTGTTGGCCTTAGACCAGAACTCGTGGGCGCCGAAAATGAACCCGTGGTCGGTGGTGGCGATGGCCGGCTGGCCCAGTTTGACGGCCCGTTCTAGCAGTTCAGGGATGCGGGCCGCGCCATCGAGCATGGAGAACTCGGTGTGCACGTGCAGATGGACAAACGAGTTCGCTGGTCCATCGGCAGGCATGCCAGACACTCTAGTTTGCCCGGCCCGGGACACGCCCGATGACGCGCGGAGGGGCCTGGGGCTTAGCCCCTCCATTTCCCGGGCCGGGTGGCTGTGACGGCCCTTGCGGGGCTAGCCCTAGAAGCGCGGCTCCACCTGCACCGAGATCCACTTTTCGGTGGTGAACTTGCCCACCACCCAGCGGGCGTTGAAGCGGCCCACGCCGGAGCGCTTCTCGCCGCCGAACATGACGTGCGACTCGTCGTTGATGGACTGGTCGTTGACGTGCACCATGCCGCTCTCCATCCGCCGCGCCACCTGCATGCCGTGATACAGGTCGCGGGTGAAGACCGAGTTCGACAGGCCGTACTCGGTGTCGTTGGCGATGGCGATGGCCTCGTCCTCGTCCGCCGCCCGCATGATGCACACCACCGGGCCGAAGCACTCCTGCTTGGCGGCGGTCATGCCATTGGTGACGTCGCTCAACACCCAAGGGCTGATGAACGGGCCGTCGCGGTGGCCGCGCAGCGACACAGTGGCGCCCTCTTCGATGGTCTTGGCGATCAGCGCTTCGATCTTGTCGGCCTGGGAAGCGTTGATGATGGGGCCAACGAAGATGTTCGGATCATCGGTGCGGCCCACCGGCAGGCTAGCGGCCATGGCCGTGAACGTCTCCACCACCTGCTCGTAGACGCCGGGCAGGCAGATGATACGGTTCAGGGCCATGCAGACTTGGCCCTGGTGGCAGTAGGCGCCAAACACGGCGGCCGCGCAGGCCTGCTGCACATCGGCATCATCCAGGATGATCATGGTGTTGTTGCCGCCCAGTTCCAGCGACACATCCTTGATCATGCCGGTGGCCAGGGCGCCGATATGCCCGCCCACCTCGGTGGAGCCGGTGAAGGACACCAGCGCCGGCACCGGGTGCGTCACGATGTAGTCGCCGATGTCGCTGCCGCGGCCGGCGATGACGTTGATGACGCCGGGCGGGAAGCCGGCCTGTTCGAACAGTTCGCCGATGACGAAGGCCGAGGCTGGGGTGTCAGAGGCCGGCTTCAGCACCACCGTGTTGCCGGTGGCGACGGCCGGCACCACCGAGCGCATGGCCAACAGGAACGGGAAGTTGAACGGGGCGATGGTCAGGATGACACCCTTGGGCGAACGCCAGATGTAGTTCTCCTTGCCCGGAATGTCCGACGGCATGATGGTGCCGTCCATCATGTACGGGTAGTGGGTGGCCTGGGCGATCTCATCCAAGGCGCCGCCAAACTCGAAGCCGTACTTGTGGGAGGCCGAACCGGCTTCTTCGATGAAGATCGAGATCAACTCGTCGTGGTAGGCCTCAACGACTTCGGCCAGTTTCAGCAGCAGCTTGCGCTTAGCGGCCGGCGGCGTGGCGGCCCAGGCGGGCTGGGCGGCCTGGGCGGCGGCGTAGGCGGCGTCGACATCGGCCCGGCTGGCCGAGCGGTATTCGAAGAGCAACTCGCCGGTGGCCGGGTTGTAGTCCTGCAAGACGGCATCGCCCGTACCCTCGCGCCATTCGCCGCCGATAAATTGCTTGGTGTATTGCTTCATTGCTCCGCCTTTCTGAGGACTAAAGGGCCATCGGGCTAGACCACATTGGCTAGTCGCGATACAATTGGTGTGATGAATGTGGGTTCAGGGCACTACACTGTGTCCTGGTTCAACCCTACACCGCCCGGGCGGCGCAGGCCAGGGGTCATCCTGCCTGGCCAGGCAGGATGCCGAACCGCCAAGCGGAACAGGGCCGGGTCTGCACTTTCGGGGTAATCCGTTAGTAGACATTTCCCGGGGGCAGCTAACCTTTCGGATAGGTCCTATTGGAGGTATTCCACGGCACCTGGCGCAGCGGGCCGAAGGTCCCGCTGGAATTATCCGATCAGAGCCTGGTGAGTCTTCTCAAACGCGAGATAGGCTGCCACTGCGCTGATGTTCCCTCAGTTGCCGGACAACGTAGTCCGAACCGCTTGACACCTCAGCCCGCCTAACCAATAGCAGCCGGGGGACCAGTGTATCCACCGACCAAGCAATAGAGCCCGGAAGGACCAACATGCAGGTTAAAGCCGCCGTGGCGCCCGCCCAGGGTGCCGATCTGGACATCAGAGAACTAGAACTAGACGACTATCAACCCGACGAGTTGCGCGTCCGCATGGTTGGCAGCGGCATCTGCCACACCGATGCGATTGTGCGTGACCAGTGGTATCCCGTACCCCTGCCGGCCGTGTTGGGCCATGAAGGCTCCGGCGTGGTCGAGGCCGTGGGGGCTAACGTGCAGGGCTTCGCCGTCGGCGACCACGTGGTGTTGGGCCCGGCCACCTGCGGCGACTGCCGCAACTGCACGGCCGGCCACCCGCAATACTGCGATTACCTGTTCCCCTTCAACTTCGGCGGTTGCCGGCCGGATGGCTCGAAAGCCTTCCGCGATGGGGACACGCCAATCTCATCGCACTTCTTTGGCCAGTCATCCTTCGCCGAGGCCGTCAACGTGCGGGCCCGCAACGCCGTCAAGGTCTCCCCTGAAGTCCCCCTTGAACTGCTGGGCCCCCTCGGTTGCGGCCTCAACACTGGGGCCGGCGCCGTGCTCAACGTGCTGAAGCCGGTCCCTGGGTCCTCGATTGCCATCTTCGGCACCGGCGCCGTTGGCCTGGCCGGCATGCTGGGCGCCATCGCTGCCGGCGCCAGCCAGATCATCATGGTGGACATTGTGCCGTCCCGCCTGGAGTTCGCCCTTGGCCTGGGAGCCACCGATGTAGTCAACTCCAAGGCCGGCGACCCGGTGGAGGCAATCCGCGAGCTGACCGGCGGCCTGGGCGTCAACCTGGCCCTTGACACAACCGGTGTGCCGCAGGTCTTCAGCCAGATGACCAAGGCGCTGGCCGTGCGCGGCCACGGCGCCCTGGTGGGCGCCGCCCCGCTGGGCACCGACGCCGCCTTCGACATCGGCACCCTGCTGACCAGCGGTATCACCATCTCAATGGTGGTGGAAGGCGACTCGGTGCCGCGCCAGTTCATCCCGCTGCTGATCGGGTTGTACCAGGCCGGCCGTTTCCCCTTCGACCAGCTGATCAAGACCTACCCGTTCGCCGAGATCAACCAGGCGCTAGACGATTCCCTGGCCGGCGGCACCATCAAACCGGTGGTGGTGTTCTAGGCCCGCCGGACTCTGCCTGAGTGGCCGCCCGCCCAGCGCCGCGGGCGGTCACCCAGAGCCTGTCGCCACCTGGCGCAGGGCGTCTAGGGCCGTCGCCAGGTCGGCCGGGTAGGGCGATTCCACCGCCACCGGCAGCCCGGTCACGGGGTGGGCAAACTCAAGGGCGGCCGCGTGCAGCCACTGGCGTTCCAGACCCAGCCGGGCGGCCAGCTTCGGGTCGCCACCATAGAACGGGTCGCCCACCAGCGGATGCCCGATGGCGGCCAAATGCACCCGGATCTGGTGCGTCCGGCCGGTCTCCAGGTGAACCCGCAGCAGGGCGGCCCCCGGCAGCGCCTCGATCAGCTCATAGTGCGTGATCGAAGGCTTGCCGCCGTGCGTGACGGCAAACTTGAACTCCCCCGGCAGCCGGCCGATCGGCGCGTCGATAGTCCCCACCAGCGGGTCCGGCAGGCCCTGTACCACGGCGTGGTAGATCTTGTGCACCGCCCGGTCCCGGAACATCTGCTTCAACACCGAGTAGGCCGGTTCGGACTTGGCCACCATCATCAGCCCACTGGTGCCCACGTCCAGCCGTTGCACGATGCCGCGCCGCTCCACCGGGCCGGACCGCGCCACCGCCACACCTTGGGCCAGCAGGGAACCGACCACCGTGGGACCGTCCCAGCCCGGGCCGCTGTGGGCGGCCACACCCACCGGCTTGTCTACCACCACCAGATCATGGTCCTCATAGGCGATGGGCAGTTCGACCACCGGCTCCACTTTGGCGGCCGTCTCCGGCAGTTCGACCCGCAGCAGCCGGTCCGCCTCCAACCGGTCGGACTTGCCGGCTACCTGGCCGTCCACCGTGATCAGCCCCTGTGCCGCCAGGTCTTGCACCTGGGTGCGGCTAAGGCCCAGCAGGCGGGCCACCGCCGAATCGACGCGTTCACCGGCCAGGCCCTCCGGCACCGGCAGTTCCCTGATCACGCGGGCTCAGGCTCGGGTTCGGTTGCGACGGTGCCGGTGCTCTCCGCCACCTGCCCGATGTCGTCCGGCTCGGTCACGTCAACCGGCTCGTCTGGCTCGCCCGGCTCGTCCACCGGCGGGTCGCCCGCGGCATCGGGCGCCTTGTCCCCCACAACCGACGCGGCGTCATCGGCGGCCGCAGCGTCGTCACCCTCATCTTCGGCGACGTCGGCGCCATCGGCCACCGGCGGGCGGACCGGACCCCAACCCCGCAGTACGGCCACCACCATCAACAACATGGCCACCACGATGGCGATATCCGCCACGTTGCCAACAAACAGGTTGCCGTAGGCGATGAAATCCACCACATGGCCGCGGCCGGGACCCGGCGAGCGAGCCAGGCGGTCCACCAGGTTGCCGGCCGCGCCGGCCAGCAACAGGCCGAGGGTGGCGGCGAAGGCATAGCCGGTGACCCGGCGGGCGTAGACAATCACCCCGGCTGTGACGCAAATCGCAAGGATGGTGAAGACCCAAGTGAAGTTGGAACCCATGGACAGGGCCGCGCCCGAGTTGAAAACCAGGCGCAGGGTCAACCAATCGCCGACCAGATTGACCACCTTGTCGCCGTCCAAGACGGACAACGCCCATTCCTTGGTGGCCTGGTCAAGACCGACCACAAGCCCTGCCACTGCGAACAGCAAAGCAGGCGCAGGCAGGCGGCGAATACTCACGGGTGAACAGCCTACCGGCTGATCAGCGGGATCAAACCGATTCAGCTACCAGCATCAGGCCGGCGTCAGGCGGCGGCGGGCACCTCGCCCGAGCCGACCTTGCCGTCGATGTCCGCCAGCAGGTTCTCCAGGTAGGTGCGCAGGCGGGTGCGATAGTCGCGTTCAAAGATGCGCAGCTCATCGATCTTGCGTTCCAGCACCGCCCGGTCCTGCTCCAAGCGGGACATGGTCCGGGCCGAGGTTTCTTCCGCCTCGCGCACAATGCCGGCGGCCTTCGTCTTGGCCTCGGTCAGAATCTGTTCGCCCTCTTCCTGGCCGGCGCGCACATACTCGTCATGCAGCTTCTGGGCCAGGGCCAACATGGCGGTGGCCGATTCGGGCTGCGAGTCACGCAGGGCCTGGAACGGCACGGCCGGGGCGGCCGGGGCCGGAGCGGGAGCTGGGGCCGGCGGGATGATCGGTTCTGGCTCGGGCACCGGAATGGGCGCCGGGGTGGCCACCGGCACCGGCGCCGGGGCCGGAAGCGGGGCGGGGATGGCGGGCGGGGCCGCGGCGGCCCCCGCTTCCAACTCGGCCACCCGGGCCTCCGCCGCCGCCAGCTTGGCCTTCAGTTCGGCGTTCTCTTCCGCCAAGGCCCGCATGGCGAGGGCTACCTCATCCAGGAAGTCATCCACCTCAACCTGGTCGTAGCCTTCGCGGAACTTTGTGGGCTGGAACTTCTTGAGCACCACATCGTCTGCAGTCAGTTGCGCCATTTCTCCACCTTATTCCCAGCGCACCCCGGGCTCGGGGTTCGCACTGCCTATACGCTAGCCGATGAACGGCCCAGCTTGGCCCACTTCCCTTTGGCGCGCCGTGTTCTTTAGATCAACCAGGTGGCGAAGTAGGACACGGCGCTGACAGCGATCACAACCACCAGGAAGCCAAGATCAAGCCCGATGCCGCCAATACGCACAGTGGGCAGAATCCTGCGGCAGGCCCGGATGGGTGGATCGGTCACTGTGAAAATGATTTCGGCGGCAGCCGCCACCCGGCCCCTGGGTCGCCAATCACGCGCAAACACCATCGCCAGGCTGAGCACCATACGGGCCAGCAGCACCAGCAGATAGAGCTGCGCCAGCGCCCACACAATGGTGGCGGCCAGCGCCATGGCTGCTACTCGCCGTCGAAGCTCCGGCGGTGGAAGTCCCCGCTGACCTCGCTCACCTCATAGGCGGCAGGCGAAAGCAGGAAGACCCTGGACGTGATGCGCTCGAGGCGACCGTGCAGGGCGTACGTCAAACCACCCGCAAAATCGACCAGCCGCTGCGAATCGGCATCGGACGCCTCGGTCAAGTTCATGATGACCGGGACGCCTTCGCGATACGGGCTGCCCACCGTCTTAGCCTCGTTGTAGCTGCGCGGACGCGCCGTCACGATGCGCTGCATCTGATCGGCGGCTTGCATCGCACCGACCCTCATGTTGCCTCCGTGAATTGGCACAACGTCAGCCGAGACCTCTTCGGGCTGCTCGTCGTAGTAGTAGTCATATTCTTCCGCTGGAACGGCGGACACAAGGCCCAGGCGTTCTGCAACCTTGCGCGCGGTACTAGGCATCTGAAAACTCCTTTACTTGGGCGGGGAAGTGGCCCACGTCCAAAACGCTACGGGGCGGCCATACAGGTAGGCAGGACATTTCACGGCGTGTCGGAAGCGACACGCGCCACAATGCCGCCCTGACGGCCCGCTTTGGGCCCTTGGACGCGGTAGGAGTAGTAGCCGGGCGACGTGGCGGTGCAGACCTTGACGTCTGTGACGTGCTCCAGGCCCAGGCTTGTCAGTTGCTGCACGGCCGAACCGGCCAGGTCCAAGTAGGTTTGGCCAAGACTGGTGCGCATCACCCGGTGGCCGGCCGCGGCGGCCGGCCTGGCCACGTCCTCCCCCACTTCGTAGCAGCGGCCGCAGATGCCGGGGCCCACCGAGGCGTACAAGCCGGCCGGGGTAGCCCCCGCCGCCACCAGTTCTTCCACAACCCGGGGCAAGATGCCGCCCAACAGGCCGCGCCAACCGACGTGAACGGCTGCAACCAGGCCGGCCGCGACATCGGCCATAAGGACCGGCAGGCAGTCCGCCGTACGGATGACCAGGGCCACCCCGGGCAGGCGGGTGGCGAGGGCGTCACCGTGGCCGGCCACGGTGACCTGGGCGGTGGGTACGGCATCAACCCAGATCAGGTCGGTGCCGTGGACCTGGTCGGCAAAGACGGTGGGCACGCCAAGGTTGTGGGCCAAGGTGAAACGGCCGGCCATGGTGCCCAGGTCAGGTTCCGTGCCGGTGAAGAACGCCGGGCCGGGGAAACCGTCCGCGCTCGGGAACCGCCCTAGTCTTCCTTCAGCCAATCCGGCACATCCAGCTCTTCCGGCTTGCGGGCCAGGCGCTCATGGCGGATGGTGTCGTAGATCGACCCGGCCGGCTGGACCGGCACGGCCGCCGTCGGCACGTCACCCTCATCCACCCCCTTGGGCGGGGTGACCACCGGGGCCGACTCGGCCGTGGTGTCGGCCCCCGGAACGGGCACCGGGGCCGGCTCCGACAACCGGGCGGCCAGGGCCTGCAGGCTGGGCGGCGCGGCGGGGAGCGTCATCGGGCGCGGGGTGGGCACGGACACCGGCGGGATGGCGATGGGCGAAGAACCCGTGGCCGGCAGTACCGAAGCCTGAACCGGCGCGGGGGCCGGCGTGGGCTTCGGCGTGGGGTCGAAGCCGGCCGCGATCACGGTCACGCGCACCTCGTCGCCAAGGGCATCGTCGATGATCTGGCCGTAGATGATGTTGGCGTCCGGGTGGGCGGCCTCTTGCACCAGGCGGGCGGCCTGGTTGATTTCCTGCAGGGCGATGTTGGACCCGGCCTGGATGCACAACAACACGCCCAAGGCGCCGTCGATCGAAGACTCCAGCAGTTGCGAGTTGATGGCCGCCTCCGTGGCCTTCAACATGCGGTCCTCGCCGGAGGCAAAACCGATGCCCATCAGGGCGCTGCCGGCGCCCTTCATAACCGACTCGACATCGGCAAAGTCGACGTTGACCAGGCCCGGCGTGGTGATCAGGTCGGTGATGCCCTGCACACCGCTGAGCAGCACCTGATCGGCCGCCCGGAAGGCGTCCATGATGGTGATGCCCGGGTCACTGATCTGCATCAGGCGCTCATTGGGGATCACAATCAGCGTGTCCACCTCTTGGCGCAGCTTCTCGATGCCGGCATCGGCCTGGGCCTCGCGGCGCCGGCCCTCGAAACCGAACGGACGGGTCACCACGCCCACCGTCAAGGCGTCCAGCTCGCGCGCGATCCGTGCCACCACTGGGGCACCACCGGTGCCAGTGCCGCCGCCCTCGCCGGCGGTGACAAACACCATGTCCGCGCCCTCCAGGACCTCGCGGATCTGCTCCACGTGGTCTTCCGCCGCCCGGCGGCCCACCTCGGGATCAGCCCCGGCGCCCAGGCCGCGGGTCAGTTCACGGCCCACGTCCAGTTTGACGTCCGCATCCGACATCAACAGCGCCTGGGCATCCGTGTTGATGGCGATGAACTCCACGCCCTTGAGGCCCGATTCAATCATCCGGTTGACGGCGTTGACACCGCCACCGCCAATGCCAACCACCTTGATCACAGCCAGGTAGTTCTGGGGTGCCGCCACTGGAGCCTCCGATGTGTCGAGTGACATGGGTATACATCAATGACGTTAGGCCAGCATCCCCGCCGAAACAATCACCACGGCCGCGTGTTGGCCTAACAGGCGATTCATGTTTCCCCGCCTGGAGCGGGAGTAGCGGGGGTGGCGGGGGTGGCGGGGCTAGACGTTACGCTGGGCCGGAAGTTGCCCTCAGGCCGACGGCCTGTGGGCAACCTGGGAACGAAGCGAGGTGCTCGTCGACCCCGGCGCCCGCACCATTGCTGTGCCTGGCCCTGCCACGCGCGCTCGGGCCCTTGGGTAGAGACTTGTTGCAGTCCGGAGGCGTCATCGACCCCTTGGGTAGAGACTTGTTGCAGTCCGGAGGCGTCATCGGCCCCTTGGGTAGAGACTTGTTGCAGATTTTCGGGCCTGGAAGAGCAACATCTCTCTACCCCATGCCCGAAACCGGCCGATCAAGTGCAACAAGTCTCTACCCGGCGATCGTCCTGGGCTCCGGTGGTGCAACAACTCTCTACCCGGATGCCCGATAGCGTCCGCCCCGGCGAACCGGAGAGACTTCCGGCGGTCAATCAGACCCAATGCGGCCATCCGGAGAGACTTCCGGTAGTTCTGAAGCCCGATCCGGCCAGGTGGAGAGACTTTCGGTAGTCAGACAGGCCCAATCCAGCGATCCGGAGAGACTTCCGGTAGTTCTGGAGCGCCAGAACTACCGGAACTCTCTCCGCTTGATCGATCTGGGCCCGAAAACTACCGCAAGTCTCTCCGGATCGGGTTTGACGGGTGCTGGAACAACCGAAAGTCTCTCCGCTTCGTTGACCAGGCCGCTGGCTGGGCACGTCTCCGCGACCGCTTTGCGGTCCGCGTCGACACGCGCGGGTTAGCCGGAGCCGGGCCAACGACACCGCCCCAGGCGCTACCACAAACCGCCTGTCACACTGTCGAAACTGCACTGGCAGGGAACCGGACGCCATCGGACACGGGCCTGTGACCTGGACAAACGCGCAGGCCCGGAGGCTTGGCGGGGCTCAGGTCGTGTCGAAACTGCACGGATTTACGGACCGGCGCAAGTCCGCGCAATTCTGCACTGGCACGGAACCGGACGTCGTCGGACGCGGACCTGTGACCTGCGGAAACGCTTCCGCTCCGAAGGTGGGTAGGGCTGAGGTCGGGTCGAAACTGCACGGATTTACGGACCGGCGCAAATCCGAGCAATTCTGCACTGGCAGGGAACTGGACGCCATCGGACGCGGCCCAGGGACGGAGTCATCCAATCCGCCAAATCCGGTGTTTCGGGTCATCGAGTCCGCTTGTTTCGGTGGGGTTTGCCGTCGAGTCCATCAAATCCGGTGCTTACGGGCTCGGCCGAGACAGTGAAAGCCCAGGTCACAGGGTTGAGGCCGGATCGGGCAACACCGGAAAAAGCGGACTCGACGCGAAACCACGCCAGATCTGGCGGACTCGATGACCTCAAACACCGGATCTGGCGGACTCGATGACCTCAAACACCGAATCAGGCGGACTCGATGACCGCAAACACCACAATTAGCGGACTCGATGACCCAAGACACCAGAATTGACGGACTCAACAACCGTCAGGTGGTCGAACCACCCCCGCCCAAGCCGCTGGGCGCGGCCAGCCGTACCAGGTTGGGGCACCGCGCGTGCTCGGTGTCGGAGAGGTACAAGATGTCATCCCCGGGGTGCAAATGAAGCCTGGGATGACACACACTGGTTGAAGGGATGCGGAGGTTCCCCGTCGTGACCAGGGACGATGCTGAGGTTCCTGGTCGTGACCGACGCCTGCCCGTTGGGCGGGCGAGATGCCGGGTCAAGCGCGGGATGAAGAACAACCAAGCCAGGTATGACCCTTTAGGGGAAGGCCGCGCCGGCGGGGTGCCCGCGGGGCCGAGATACCGGGTCAAGCGCGGAATGAGGAACAACCAAGCCAGGTATGACCCTTAAGGGAGAAGGCCCCGCCGGCGGGGCGCCGGCGGGGCCTTCGGTTAGGGCAGGGTCAGGATTCAGCCGTCAGTTCTGCTCCGGGTCGGTGGCCGATGCCGGGGCGTCAGCCACGGCATCGGCTGCGGCACCGGCTTCGGCCGGCTCAACCACGGGCTCAACCACCGGCCCGGCATCGACCGGCTCAGAACCGGCCGGATCAACCGCCGGCTCTGCCTCAAGCTCGGCCTCACCGGCCGGGTCCGGCTCCGGCTCACCCTCGTCCCCGCCAACCGGCAGGGCATCGGGCGCCACGTCCTCTTCGCGAGCCGCCTCGTCAGGCGCCGACACGGCATCGGCCACCGGCTTGACGTCTTCCTGCGGGTCCGATGGATCACCCACCGGAACCACGTCATCGGCCACCGGCTCGTCAACCGGCCCACCAACAGAACCCAGCGGCGCGGTGTTCGCCCCAACGTTAACCGGCTCCAGGATCACCATGATGACGGTGACGTTCGCGGAGGGACTGTTGTAGTTGTTCACCCGCGGTGTGCCGTCTGAATACCGCGTGGAGTAGACTCCGAAGCCCTTTGCAGTGCCCTGGTAGGTGCCGGGATCGGCACTCGGATAGGCCGAAATGCTCCCGGTGTCCAGAATCAGGTACAGCCCGCCCACATCCACCGGCGCGAGGCCGTCCTCCGAATGGCCGGTCCGCACAATTGAGGCGCCAGACAACGACGTGTTGCCGTCCCAGGCCTTGGTGACCGTGTACTCCACGGTGGCGCTCCAGTCCCGCTTGGCGATGGATGCCGTGGCAGTGGGCGCGCCAGCCAGCTTGTAGTTGCCGGCCGCCGTCCCTTCCAACTGGTAGCCCCCAAGGAGCACCGGCAGGTCATTGCCGGCATACCCCTTGGTGAAATAGGCCCACGCTTCGCTGGTGTCCAGGGTCACGTTGTCGTTGCCCACGATGCCGCTCGCGTCGAGCGAGCCCCAGTCACTCATCGTGACCGAAGGAGTACCGTCATAAACCCGGTCCTGCGCCACGGCGCCAATCACCGACAACGGCTTCGGCGTGATGACCGCGGTCATGGTGAACGTTTCAGGCAGCTCGTAGTTGCTCGCGCTACCCTCCGTAAAGGAGGCGATCAGGTCCGCACCGGTGACGCCAGACCCAGCATCGTGACTGCCGGCGTTAGCGTCGACGGACCAGAGGCTCGGGAACACATAACCGACCGTGAACTGATCGTTGCCAACCAGACCGCCAACAGTCACCTGGCGTTCATTCAATACCCAATGAAGCAAGCCGTCGCCGTCATACACCTTGGTCAAGGTCAGGTCGATGGTGAGCGGCTTGGGCTGGATGACATCCTGGCGGGTGAAGGTAGACGCCAGGACGTAGTTGTGGCCACCGTTGTCGCTGCCGCCTGTAATCTGCAGCAAGCCGCCATTTGGCTCACCTTCGGAGAGGTAGGTGCCGACCGCCGTCGAACTGGCATACCAAGGCACTGGCAGACAGCTCACATCCAAGGTGTCGCCGCTGACCAGGCCGTCCGTCACCTCGACCCGCTGATCGTAGCTGGGCGACATGAACGAGTAGCCGTCGTAGAACTTGGTCCGGATAACCTTCGCCTGGACTTCCTTCGGGTCGATGCCGGCCTGCAGCGGCTCGACCGCCAGACGGTAGTTGGCGGCATCGTCACCCGTCAGCGACAGCCCGGTCACGGTGACCGGCTTGTCTTCGCCGGCGTTCTTCGTGTCGAACTGGCCGATGGCGTCCCCCACCAGGTCAACTTCGTCCGGCTCGATGACGCCCACCAGGTCGCCGTCACCGGTCACATCGGTGGTGGTGTCGCCGTCGTAGGTCTTGTTCTGGGCCGTCAGGCCGGTCACGGTCACCGGCTTCTGGGTGATGTTGCCAACCGGTTGGGTCACCGTGAAGTAATACTTGTGGGCGTCGGCGCCGGTCAGGCTGAACTGGCCTGGGTCAACCGTGACGCCGATCTCGTTGCCGGCGTTCGGGCTGGCAAACTCGCCTTCCAGGGTGGCCTGGACGGTTTCGACCGTGACGTCGTCGCCGTCTTGGATACCGTCCACGAACTCGCTGGTGGAGGCGAAGACGATGCCGTCCGCGGCGGTGGCGCCATCGTACGTTTTGTCTTCTACCTGCGGGTTCAAGGTCAGTTCGTAACGCTGGTCAACCGCTTCGACCGTGTAGGTCAGGTGGAACGAATCCACAGCCGTATTCGGGTCGATGGTGGCGGTCAGGGTGCCGTTGACATGGCCGGTGCCGTCCGGGTTGTCAACCGACATGACCGGGGCCAGGTCACCGGTGAGTGGCTGCCCGTCCACCGCGAAAGTGATGCCGGCGGGGGCGTCGATCCGGCCTTGCACCCCGAAGTAGGTGGACGCGCCCGGCAGGTCAACCGTGAAGTTGGCCTGGCCGTTCAGGGCTTCGGCTTTGTCGATGGTGATGACAATGTCACCGTCGGTTTCGACTGTGCCCGCCGTGCCGGCCGGTTCGGCCGCCCAGGCGGTGAACGAACCGGCCACTGCCAGGCCGGCCGCGCCGGCCACGATCAGGGCCGTCTTGGGCAGGAAGGTCTTGCCGTCGTTCTTGCGCTTGGCGCCCCACAGCAGCAGGCCACCGGCCGCCAGCGCGCCCAGGCCGAAGGCGCCCAGGCGCGGGTCGAAGCCCGTGTAGGGCAAGCTGCCGGTGGTGCCGGCCGTGTCGGCAGTGTCCGTGCCGGCAGTGTCCGTGCCGGCCGGGTCGGTGCCGGCCGCGCCGCCGCTGACGCCGGCATCAGGGTCATTGGTGTCAGTGATAGTAGTGCCGGCGTTCTGGCCGGACGTGTCGCCGCCTTGGGCGGGTTGTTCTCCGGGTGGGGTCGAATCGATGACGTTGACCACCACGTCAAGGTCTTGGCTGGTGCCGTCGCCGGCGGCTGTGGCTGCTTGCGCAGTCAAACCGACCAGACCAGCGGCCGCCAGAGCTAGGCCTAACAGTTGCTTCCTCATGGCTCGCTTTCTTGTAGATGGAAACTGCCATTACCCACAACTGCGCCTTGGCGGCCAACATTCCCGCCAGCGAACAGATATTCCTACAGGCGAACACACCGCCACTACCAGGGCAAAGAAGCAGCCCCGGAACCGTCTCCTGGAGCCAAGAAGGCCCCGCCGGTGCTTGGTGCACCGGCGGGGCCTTCGGTTAGGGCTGGGTCAGGATTCAGCAGTCAGTTCTGCCTCCAGGGCGGTGGGCGATGGCGCGGCCTCGGCCACGGCATCGACCGCCACACCGGTTTCGGTTGGCTCAGGGTCGACCGACTCAGGTGCCGGCTCGGTGGCGGCCGGCGCCGGGTCAGCGCTGCCCTCCCCCTCCGGCACGGCATCGCCTTCCGGCTCTGGATCCGGCTCGCCCTCGTCCCCACCAACCGGCAGGACGTCAGGCTCCACATCCTCTTCCCGGGCCGCCTCGTCAGGCAACGAGGCGCCATCGGCCAACGGCTTGACGTCCTCCTGCGGGTCCGACGGATCCCCCGCCGGCACCACGTCATCGACCACCGGCACGTCCGCCGGCGCCAACGTCAAACCCATCGGCGTTATCGCAGCCAGGCTCTGCACCGGGGCCGGATTGATGATCATGGTCAGGGCGAAGTAGAAGGTGGGCCAGTTGTAAGAGTCGTAAATGAAACTGCCGTCCGGGCGGTAGGTCCCCCACACCGTGCAGTGCTCAACGCCGCCTTGGTAAGTGCCGACCTCGGGACTCGGGAACGGGAAGATGTACTTGAGCTCGAGGTACCCCCACATCCTGCCTTCATCCGCCGGCGCCAGGCCAGAGGTGGAATGGCTGGTCTGAACCAGTTCAGCGCCATCCACCGACGTGTTGCCGTCGTATGTCTTGGTAAGGGTGTAGGCCACGTTGATGGTCCAATCCCGTTTGGCGATCGAGGCCGTGGTAGTGGCGGTGTCCGCCAACTGGTAGTTGCCGGCCGCAGTCCCTTCCAGCTTGTAACCCGTCAGGGCCACCTGCCTGTCGTTACCGGCGTACCAGTTGACGAACCGAGCCGTCACGCCGCTGGTCACCAAGGTCACATCATCGCTGCCGACAACGCCACCGTCTTCCAAGGTGCCGCGGTTGGTAATCAGGTTGGTGGCCTCATCGGTGCCGTCATAAACCCGGCCGTTCACGGCGGCGCCAACCACCGACAAGGGCTTCCGCGTGATCACCTCGGTGTGAAGGAAGGTGGACGCTAGAACGTAGTTGTTGGTTGCGTTCTCACTGCCACCCACCACCCGCAGATCGATGTCCGAAGGACCGGACCAAGTGTAGGAACCGACGTTGGGTGAACTCCCCCAACCTCCGGCGATGCAATCCACCTGCAAGGTGTCGTTGCCGATCAGGCCAGACGCCACCTTGACCTGCTGGTTGTCGGTCGACCGGAGCCAAATGCTGCCGTCGTAGACCTTGGTCCGAGTGACCTCCACCTTGACTTCCCTTGGCTTGATGTCACCGGTCAACACGGCGCTGTTGCTCACCAACCGATAGTTGCCGCTGGCGGCGCCTTGCAGCGAAATACTGGACACGTCAACGCTCTTGCCGTCACCGGCGTTGGCGTCCCTGAACTGGGCTGCCTGCGCCGATGCCGCTATGGAAACCTGGCCGCGATCCTGATCGAACAGGCCGTTGATCTCCGCGTTGGCCGTCACCAAAGTGGCGCTGGTAGTGCCGTCATACGTCTTGTTTTCAGCCGACAACCCCGACACAGACACCGACCGTTTCGTGATCTGGCCAGTGAACAACGTGTAAGAGTCATCCAACCTGTAGTTCTTCGCCTGATCACCAGTCAAAGACAAACCCGTATAAGTAACCCACTTGTTGGAGCCCACGTTCTTGTCGTCAAACGTCGCTACCGGGCTACCAGTCAACCCCACAGTCTCGCCCTTGACCACACCAGTCAACGACGGTGAACCCTGCAGGGACGCAACCCTGGTCCCGTCATATGTCTTGGACACCGGCGTGTAGCCATCGATGCCCAAAGACTTCTGCCAAATGGTCCGCTGGAACGTCAACGTCTGCAACGCATAGTTACCAGCATCGTCACCCTCAAGAGACAGGCCAGTCACAGTGACCGTCTTGTCCTCACCCGCATCCTTGGTGTCGAACGTGCCCACTGCGTAGCCTTCCACCGTCACCTTGTCGTTCGTCACCACACCATCCAGACCGGGCAGGCCGAACATCGAAGCCTCCCGGGTGCCGTCATAGGCCCGGTTCGACACTTGCACACCAGTCACCGTGACCGGCTTCTTCGTGATATCAGCCCGCAGAGTGAGTTGCTCCAACTCATAGTTGCCGGCGTCATCGCCCTCCAACGACAAACCAGTCACAGTGACCGTCTTGCCCGTAGCGGCCTGCTTGTCACCGAACGTGCCCTCAGGGGTGCCCACCAGGTCGACGTGGTCTTGCGGGACCGCACCCACCAAGGCTGCGTCACCATCCAAACTGGCTGTGGTGCCGCCGTCATAGGTCTTGCTGTTGGCCCGCAGGGCATCAACCGTGACCGGCTTCTTCGACACATCCGCACCGGACTGCGGCAAAGTCAAGAAATAGTTGTGGGCGTCCGGGCCATCAAGCTCCAAACCACTGACCGTGACCGGCTTGTTTTCACCCGCGTTCTTGTCATCGAACTGGCCGACAGCGTGACCCACCAGACCAACCTCGTCCGGTTCGATCACACCCACCAGGCCGCCATCACCCAACACCGTTGCGTCGGTGCCACCGTCATAGACCCTGTCATCAGCCTGCAAACCCGTAACCGTCAACTCGGCCGGGTCGATGACCGCCATGTTCGAATCAATACCTACCAGTTCATAGTTGCCGGCCTGGGCACCCACCAGGACACCCCCTTCGTCGTCCCCAGACAGGACACACTCGGTGGCATGCTCACCCGCGTCCTCACCGTCAAGGTCTTCCGTACCGACATAGACACAAGCCACGCCATCAGACACCGCGACCTCGTCCTCACCGACAATGCCATCAAGAACCAGGCCACCCCGGTCTGCCCGGTTGTTACCGTCATAGGTTTTCCCGAACACCTCAGTCGTGGCCGTGACCGGTTTCGGTGTGATCCGGCCCTCCGGTTGAATGACCGTGAAGAAATACTTGTGGGCGTCCGCACCGGTCAAGCTGAACTGGGAAGGGTCCACCGTGACGCCGATGCCGCTGCCCGCGTTCGCGTCAGCGAACACACCCTCCAAGGAGTCCCCAGCCTCGACCGTCACCTGGTCGCCGTCTTGGATACCGTCCACGAACTCTGCCGTGGAGGCGAACACGACCGTGTCCGTGGCGGTGGCGCCATCGTACGTTTTGTCTTCTACCTGCGGGGTGAGGGTCAACTCGTGGCGTTGATCAACCGCTTCGACCGTGTAGACGAGGTGGAACGAATCGACTGGCGTGTCCGGGCCGATCATCGCCACCAGGGTGCCCTCGACATGGCCCGTCGCTTCCGGGTTCTCGACCAACATGACCTGGCCTAGGTCACCCGTAACCGGCTGCCCACCCACCGTGAACTGGACACCCTCCGGGGCGTTGATCCGGCCTTGCAAACCAAAAAACGTCGAAGCGCCCGGCAGGTCGGCTTCGAAGACTGCCTGGCCGGTCAGGGTTTCGGCCTTGTCGATCGTGATAAGCAGGTCACCGTCCGTGTCGACCGTGTTGTTCTGGTCAATCGCCCACGACGTGAACGAACCAGCCGCGACCAGACCGGCCGCACCAGCCACGATCAACGCCGTCTTAGGCAAGGACCTTTTCCCGTTGTTCTTCCGTTTCACACCCCACAACAACAGGCCACCAGCCGCCATCGCCCCTAAACCCAGCACACCCAGACGCGGATCAAACCCCGTATAGGGCAGGGCCCCGGTCGTGGCCGAACCGCCCTCGCCCGTCCCAGTAGACGCGTCGCCGGCGCTGCTGGGGTTGGCGTCTTGACCAGACTTATCGCTATCCGGTTCGAGTTCTTCAGGTGGGGTCGAATCGATCACGTTGACCACCACGTCAAAGTCCTGACTGGTGGCGTCATCCGCAGCGGTGGCTGCCTGCGCGGTCAAACCGACCAGGCCCGCGGCCGCCAACGCTAGACCCAACAAATGCTTCTTCACGGCTCTACTCCCTTGTGGTTGGACACTTCCGCCAGCCACAACCACACCCCGGCAGCCAACATTTCCCCAAGCGAACACATATCCCTACAAGCGAACACGCCACCACCACCAGTGCAAAGAAACAGCCCCAGCCAGACAATTCCCGGCGTTGCAGGCGAGCACCTGGCTCCCCAATGCGTGTCGACGCAGCGCAGCGGAGGAGACGCGCCAGGCAAGCATGGCGCCCTTCGGGTTCCGGGGCTCCGCCCCGGAACCCGTGCGGGCAAGCACCACCTGGCAGCCACCCAAGGAAGATCACGCACCTTGGGTGCACCAAGCCAGGTGACCACATCCTCTAGGTGCGCGTTGACGTGTTGGGTGGCCGCCCGGCGCTGTTGGCAGGGTGAGAGGGTACGAACAGGAACCCTGACAGGCCATCCCAGAACAACCGAGAGGCCTGGTCGCCTTGGGGCACGCAACGGTCTCCACTGTTGGGCCCAACCTGCCCCATGGCTCATCGACTCCGCCCTATCTGGTGTTTGCCGTCATCGAATCCGCCGAATTCGGTGGGGTTTCGCACCGATTCCATCAAATCTGGCGTCGCCGAACCCAACCTAAGAAGTGAAACCCCAGGTCAGAGACTCGGGCCGGCATCGGGCAACACCGGAAAGGCGGACTCGACGCCAAACCCCGCCAGATCCGGCGGATTCGATAACCCGACACACCACAATTGACGGACTCGATCACCGCCAGCGCCAGGGTTCGTCCGATTGGGCCACTTGGCCCAGCCGGGCGGTTCCACGGGTTACGGGGGACGGTTCCGCGTAACGTGGGCGACGGGGTCGCCCGGGTTACACGGAACCGTCCCCCGTAATGCCCCCTGCGCCCTGCATGTGAAAGGCCCCGCCCGTGCTTGATGCACTGGCGGGGCCGAGATCCCGGGTCAAGCCCGGATGACCTTAATTGATGACCGGGATGACCTTAGTTGGCGTTGGGGTCGCCCTCACCTTCGACGTCACCTTCGGCGTCGCCTTCGCCGTCACCTTCAGGCTCGGCTTCTTCGGGGCGGGCCTGTTCCTTGGGCAGCGATGCGGCATCGTCCACCGGCGCCACGTCTTCCTGCGGGTCCGAAGGATCGGCCGGAGGTTCCTCAGTGGGGGTTTCCTCCACGACCGGCGCTTCCTCTGCGCCCTGGGCCGGAGCGGCTTCAGCCGGGGCCGGCTCCACGATCGGGGCGGGGTCCGCCGCCGGAGCTTCGGTTACCTCTGAGGCAGGAGCCGCCGCCCCGGCGGCCGGCGCTTCCTCGACCACCTCAACCGCTGCGGCCGGCTCGATCTCGAACGACATGCCGGGATCCATCTCGATGGATCCTCCCCGGATCTCGACCGTCTTGGTGACTAACACTACGTAGTTGGAGGCCAGGCCCTTCACCAGGTTGAGGCCGAACCCGCCGCTGTACTCCTCACCGTCATCCAAGCTGATTTCCAGTGGCACCTGGTCTCCGGTGTAGACGCCGGGCCGGGAGCTGGGCAGGGTGACATAGGCGCTGGGAATGGACATCTCGATGTTCTCCTGGCCAACCATGCCAGAGTCCTCGGTCGGCGCAGCCCCACCCCACCCGTAGACATAGCCGGCACCGGAGCCACCGCCGAAGCCACCGCCATCGCCGTAAACCGTTGCCGTAAGGCAATAGATGCAGGCGATTAGGGCCTGGTCGCTGCCGTCCTCGTCCTTCCAGGCGTTGAGGCTCAGGTAGATCGGCCGCTGGTTGATGTCCGCGGTCAAGGTCGGCAGCACCAGCGTGTAGTTGTCGGCCTGCGGGCCGTCCAGGCTGAGGCCGGACAGGTTCACATCCTCGCCGCCGCCGGCGTTGACCCCGGTGAAGGTACCCACCGCCGTGCCGTCCAGCGTCACGTCGTCACCGGCCACCACGCCGTCCAGGGCAGGGTCACCCAGCAGGGTGGCCGTGTCCGTGCCATCGTAGACCTTGGACTGGGCCGTCAGACCGGTCACGGTGACAGACTTCGGCGAAATCGTGGCGGCCAGGTTGACCGGCTGCGGCACATAGTAGTTGGCGGCATCCGCGCCGGTCAGCACCAGGCCGCTCACCGCCACGGTCCGGGGCCCCACACTCGCATCGTCGAAGACCGCGACCGCCTGCGCGGTGGCGACCGACACGCTCTTGAAGCCGTTCACCAGGGTGCTGGGATCGGCCGCGGCCTCCATCATCTTGGAGTCGGTGGTGCCGTCATAGGTCTTGGTGAAGGCGCCCTGCCATTGGAGCGCGATCGGCCTTGGGTTGATCACCATGATGCGGGTGTAGGTAGTAGGCAGGACGTAGTTGTCCGGGTTGCCCACCGTCAGGTAGACACCTCGTAGTTCGTCCGCCACGGACCCTTCGCCCAGGTTGTAGGTGCCGGGGCTAGCGGAAGGGCCGGTGTAACTGAGATCGGTGCCGATCCAAACATCCAGCTTGTCGTCCCCGGCCACGCCGGAGACTTCGGGCTTAGCCGCATAGTTGTTCAACACAGTGTTGTGGCCATTGAAAACCAATGTCATGGTGACCGTAACGCTCAGCGGCTGCGGGTTGATGTTGCCGGTGGGTTGCACCACCGTCAGGTAGTACTTGTGGGCATCTGGGCCGGTCAGGGAGAACTGGCTTGGGTCAACCGTGACGCCGATGTCGTTCCCCGCGTTGGCGTCCGCAAAGTCGCCTTGCAGGCCGTCTTGGTCTGTGGCGACAGTGACGTCATCGCCGTCTGCGATGCCGTCAACGAACTGGCTGGTGGAGGCGAAGACGATGCCGTCCCAGGCGGTGGAGCCGTTGTAGAACTTGTCCTCCACCTGCGGCGAGGCGACAATCTCGGTGCGCTGGTCCACGGCCTCCACCGAGTAGGTCAGGTGCAGGGTCTGCGGCGCCAGATCGGCCGCAATGCTGGCGGCCAGGGTGCCTTCGACCCGGCCGCTGCCTTGCGGGTCCTCAACGGTCACAAGCTCGGCCACCTGATCGGTCAGCACGTGGCCGTCCACCGTGAAGTCGATGCCGGCCGGCGCGTCGATCTGGCCCTCCAGGGCGTAGTAGGTGGAGGCGCCCGGCAGGTCGATGGCGTAGCTCACCTGACCGTTCAGGCTCTTGGCCTTGTCGATGGTGATGACCAGGCCGCCGTTGGTGGCCACCTGGGTGGCAGCGCCATCGGCGGCAAAGGCGGTGAAGGAACCGGCCGCCACTAGGCCCGCCGCGCCGGCCACGATCAGGGCCGCCTTGGGCAGGAAGGTCTTGCCGTCGTTCTTGCGCTTGGCACCCCACAACAGCAGGCCGCCGGCCACCATGGCAGCTAGGCCGAGCGCGCCCAGGCGCGGGTCGAAGCCGGTATAGGGCAGATTGCCAGACGTCACCACCGGGGTGGTGTCACCGCTCCCAGCAGTCTCGCCGGCAGTCTCCCCGGCAGTCTCGCCGGCCGCCCCGCCGCCAGAGCCGCCAGCCGCGCCATCGGCTACATCACCGGTACCCGTGGCGGCATCGCTGCCACCCGGCTCGTCTTGACCATCAGGCTCGATGGCGCCGGGCTCACCCGCGCCAGACCCCGCGTCGGACCCCGCGCCAGAGCCGGGCTCGGCCTCCCCGGCCTCGGCCGGGACACTGGAATCAATCACGTGAACCACCACGTCAAGGTCTTGGCTGGTGCCGTCGCCGGCCGCAGTGGCCGCTTGGGCGCTCAGGCCCACCAGGCCGGCCACTGCCAGGGCCAGGCCGCACAGTTTCGTCTTCATGGAACGCTTTCTCAGAGGTTGGGTGTGAACATTAACCCCCAACAACCGAGCGCAAATTCCTATTCCCCGCACCCGATGTGACCAGCGTTATGGGAGAACGCTCCCCCAAGCTCCGCCGAATAGCCCTTAACGCACCACCGGGTATTCGGCCGCGGTGACGTCGATCGAAGTCACGTCAGGCTGGGTCTCCAGCAGTTCGACCGCCGCCGCCTTCACCCCGGCATCGGAGGCATCGCCCCACAGCACCGTGATGCCGCTGGTCAGTGTGAAGGTGACCGTGTCCTCGGTTTCGGCGCCGATCTGCGTCACCCGCGCCGCCAACTCGGGCGGCAGCGACGCCGCCACGCCCAGAATCGAGGCCAGGACCCGGTGGTTGGCGCCCTCCAGCGGCATCGACACCACCGGCAGGCCGGCGGGCGCGGCGGCCACGCGGTCAACCGCCACCGCCTCGGCATCGAACACCACATACTCCGAGCCGTCTTGCACCACGGCGGCGGCGTAGCGCGGCGTCACCACCACCGACAGGCCCGTGGGCCAGCGGCGTTCCACCACGGCGGACTTGACCCCGGCCAGGTCCGCCAACTGCTGCTCCACCGCGCCGGTGTCAAGGCGCACCAACTGCTGGTCCACGGTCTGCTGCAGCACGGCCGAAACCTCGGCCGGCTTGGCCGCCCCGCCCAGGCCTTCCACCGTGATATTGCCCTGGTGGACGGTGAACAGCGGCGAGAAGAAGACCAGCGCCGCCAGTCCGGCCGGAATGCCCAGGCCCAGCACCCACTTGCCCAACCGCTTCCAGCCGGCCAGCCGGGCGGCCCGGCGCCTGGCTTTGAACAGCTCCTGGGTGCGGCGCTCCTCCGGGCTGAGCAGCGGCTGCGCCGGTTTGGGCGCGCGGGCAAAGCCCAACCAGGCGCCCAGCGAGTGCCGCGGCGGCTCTACCACCGGGATGGTGCCCGATGGTGGCCGGGTCACCACCGGCACCGGGCGCGACACCACCGGGCCGGTCAGTACCGCGGCCGGCCGGCGCGGGGCCGTCGTCGCCACGCTGCCAGTAACCGCCGGTACCGTGCCCGATGGCGCCCGTTCCACCACCGGCACCGGCGCCGTCCGGCGGCGGGGTTCGGGTGGGGGTAGGCCGGGCCCGGCCTGGCGCCGGGGCGGGCTCAAGATAACGCCGCTGGTCATGGCGCCACCCCCTGTTCGGCCTGGTCCCGCCGGGCCAGGGCGGCCACGATCGGCCGGCCTAGCTCCGTGACATCGCCCGCGCCCATGGTCAACACCAGGTCACCGGGCCGGGCCAGCGCCGCCACCAGGTCGGGCACCACCGAGCCGTCACCGGCCGGCACGCCCTTGGCCGGGTCCATGCGGTCGGTGATCAAGGCCGAAGTGACGCCGGGTAGCGGCTCCTCACGGGCGCCGTAGACGTCCAGCACCCAGGCCCGGTCCGCCTGGGACAGGGCGGCGGCAAACTGGTCCGCAAAGTCACGCGTACGCGAATAGAGGTGCGGTTGGAACACCACCAAGACGCGCCCCTCGCCGGCGGCCGCGCGAGCCGCCGCCAGGGTGGCCATGATTTCGGTTGGATGATGGGCGTAGTCATCGAAAACCCGCACGCCGCAGGCGGTACCACGGGCCTCGAAGCGCCGGCCGGTGCCCTGGTAGGTGGCCAGGCCACGGGCGGCCGCCCCGGGCTCGGCCCCGGCCGCCACGGCCGCCAGGAGGGCGGCGGCGGCGTTCAACGCCTGGTGGCGCCCCGCCACCGGTAGCTCAATCACCAGGCCGGCCGGCAGGTCGAAGCCCGCCCCGGCCCGCACCACCAGTTCGAACCGCACCGGAAACTCGGCCGTACCCGGCAGCTCTACCAGGTGCACATCGGTCCCGGCCTCGAAGCCATAGGTCAAGACGTGCCACGGACGCGGCTCCCCCACCGCCCAAGCCACCAGCTCCCGCGCCCCAGGATCATCGGCACAGGCGATCAGCCAACCGTTCGGCCGGACGGTGCCGGCGAAATCCCGGAACGCTTGATACAGCGCCTCGGCCGTGCCGTAGTAGTCCAGGTGATCCGGCTCAACGTTGGTCACCACCGCGATCTCGGGCCCATAGCGCAGGAACGAACCGTCCGATTCGTCGGCTTCGATCACCATGGCCGGGCCGGTGCCCAGGTGGGCGCCGGTGCCCTTGCCCAACACCTCGGCGCCGATGGCGTAACCCGGGTCTACCCCGGCGGCCTCCAAGGCCACGGCCGCCATGGCCGAGGTCGAGGTCTTGCCGTGCGCCCCGGCCACCGCCACCAACCGCCGGTCCCGGCCCAGCGCAGCCAACGCCTGCGAGCGGTGCCACACCTCCAGCCCGGCGGCCCGCGCCGCGGCCAGCTCCGGGTTGTCCGCCTTGATGGCACTCGACACCACTAGGCGGTCGATGCCGTCCAGGTGCGCCGGGTCATGCCCCACCATGGTCGCCACGCCCAGCCCGGCCAGCCGCGCCAACGTGGGTGAGTCCTTGCCGTCGCAACCGGACACGTCGTGGCCCGCCGCCCGCAGCAGTTCCGCCACGGCCGCCATGCCGACGCCGCCCACGCCCATCAGGTGGTAACGCATCAGGCCACCACCGCCACTCGCTCGATCAGCCCGCACAGACGCTCGGCACCATCCCGGATGGCCACCTTCTCAGCCCCGGCGGCCATTGCCGCCAGCCGGGCGCCATCGGACAACAGGTCCACCAGGTTGGCGGACGCCCAGGCCGGGAACGCGGCATCGTCAACCAACTCGGCCCCGCCGGCCGCCACCAGGCCGGCGGCGTTAAGGCGCTGCTCGCCATTGCCAATCGGCAGCGGTACCAGCACGGACGGCAGTCCCACACAGGCCAGTTCGCTGACCGTGCCGGCGCCGGCCCGCTGCACGGCCAGGTCCGCCGCCGCGAAGGCCAACTCCATCCGGTCCAGGTATTCCACCACGTGGTAGTGCTGGGCATCAGCCAGCCCGGTCAGCGCCGCCGCCACCGGCTCGGCCTTGCCGCGGCCGGTCAGGTGTAGCACCTGGGCGCCGGCCGCCAACAGGTCAGCGGCCACGGCCGCGACCGCCTGGTTCAGACGCTGCGCCCCCAGCGAGCCGCCGGAGACCAGCAGGGTGGGCCGGTCCGCCGCCAGGCCCAGCTCCGCCCGCGCCGCCGCCCGCTGGGTCGGACGGTCCAAGTCCGCGATGGCGCGGCGCAGCGGCATGCCGGTCAGTTCGGCCCGCGGCAGTTGGGTTTGCGGGAAGGTCACGCCCACGGCGGCCGCCCGGCGCGCCCCCAGCCGGTTGGCCAGGCCCGGCTTGGCGTTGGCCTCGTGCACCACCACTGGCACCCCGGCCTTGGCCGCAGCCAGGTAGACCGGCGGCGAGGCGTAACCGCCGAAACCGACCACGCCGGCCGGCCGAAACTCCGCTAACAACGCGCTGACCTGGGCTTTTGCCGCGCGGAAGCGGGCCGGGAAGCGCAGCGCGGCGCCATCGGGCCGGCGCGGGAACGGCACCTTGGGGATGGTTACCAACTCCAACCCGGCGGCCGGCACCAGCCTGGTCTCGATGCCCTCGGCCGTGCCCACCACGCGCAGTTCCACCGACGGGTCCCGCCGCTGCAGTTCGGCCGCGGTGGCCAACAGCGGGCCCACGTGCCCGGTGGTGCCGCCGCCGGCCAGGATCAGCCTCACGCCGGGTCACCCCCTAGGGCCGGGACCGGCGCGAAGACGCCGGCCATCTGGCGGGCCCGCTTGGAGCGCGGCTGCAGCGCCAGCGCCACCTCCGGGTCGCGCCGCAACAGGCCTTCCACCACCCCGATGGCGGCCAGGCTCGAAATCAGGGCGCTGCCGCCGGCCGAGACGAACGGCAACGGCACACCGATCACGGGCAGCACCTGGATCACCATGCCGATGTTGACCATGGCTTGGCACATCAGCCAGCAGCCGATGGCGCCCACCGTCACCTGGGTGAAGCGGTCAGGGTGCAGGCGCACAATCTGGAACAGGGCAAAACCGAGCGCGCCAAACAGGGCCAACACCAACAGGGCGCCGCACAGGCCAACCTCTTCGCCGATGATGGCGTAGATGAAGTCCGAATCCGCCTGCGACAGGTAGGACCACTTCTGGCGCGAGGCGCCCAACCCGCTGCCGAACAGCCCACCCTGAGCCAGGGCGTACTTGGCCTGGTTGATCTGCCAACAATCGGCCAGCGGATCGACACAGCTTTCCGGCCGCAGCACCTGCAGGAAACGCGACACCCGCCGCGGGTCTTGCAGCACCACCGCGGCCGCCCCGACCAGGGCCGGGATGGCCAGCAGAATCAGCTTGGACCACGGCACCCCCGCCAGCACCAGGGCACCAACCGCCAACATGCCCACCACCAGGGCGGTGCCGGCGTCCCGGCCGGCCATGACCAGGCCCAGCGCCACCGCGATGCCGAACAGGGCCGGCACGGCCAGTTCCACCCACGAGGTCAGCGTGTCTTTCTTCTTAGCCAACACCGAGCCCAGCCACAGCGCCAAGGCGAACTTGATGAACTCGGAGGGCTGGACTTCCACCGGCCCCACCTTGAGCCAGTTCTGATTGCCGCCCCTCGCGATGCCGTTGAGGATCACCAGCACCTGTAAAGCAAAAGTGGCGGCCAGCGCCACCCAGGCCACCACCTGCCACAGCCTCTGGTGCAGGTGCGCCAGGATCACCGCCACAATCACCCCAGCCAGCGCAAAACCGCCCTGTTTGAGGCCCTTGTAGTAGGGGCTCTCGTTGCCGGACAGCGCCCACACCGTGTTGGCCGAAACCGTCATGATCAGACCCAACAGGGTCAGCATGGAGACAGTGAACAGGATGGTCAGGTGGGCCACCAGCAGTTGCCGCTTGGCCTTGGGCGTGAGCGGACTGGTGGCAGCTTCGGGCGACAGGGTGGGGGCGGCCGTCATGACGCCTCCCCCAGTGATCGCACGGCGGCGGCGAAGGCGTCACCCCGTTCGGCATAGTTGGTGAACTGGTCCATCGAGGCGGCGGCCGGCGCCAACAGCACCACGTCGCCCGGCTGGGCCAGGGCGGCGGCTTGGCGCACGGCAGACGTCATCACGTTTCCAGTCTGCCCAGGTGAAGGCTCGTAGACAGGCACACCGGCCGCGTGTCGCGCAAGCGCCTCGGACCACTCATGGTGGTCCACACCGATCAGAATGGCGGCCTTCAGCCGGTCCCGGTAGATCCGGACCAGGTCTTCGAAGCGGGCCCCCTTGGCCAGCCCACCCGCAATCCAGATCACCCGGCCCGGCCCAAACGAACCCAAAGCCGCCCCGGCGGCGTGCGCGTTGGTGGCCTTCGAATCATCGACCCAAGTGACGCCATCGGACGTGGGCACCACGGCCAGGCGGTGCGCCCCCAGGGTGAAGCCACGCAGGGCGCGCCCGATGGCGTCCGGTGGCGTACCGTAGGCCAGGGCCAGGGCGGCGGCGGCTAGGGCGTTGGCCACGATGTGCGGCGCCAGGCGGCCATCGGCGCCGGCCAGGTGGGCCAGGTCGTCAATGCTGGCGAAGGGCAAGGCTTCGCGGTAGCGCCGCTCGTGGTAGGCGCGGTCAACCAGCAGGCCGTCCACCAGGCCCACCTCGCCCAGGCGGGGCGCCCCCAGGGTGAAGCCAACGGCGATGGCGCCCTCCGCCACATCGGCCTCCCGCACCATGTCTTCCGTCAAGGAATCGGCCACGTTGTAGACGCAGGCCCGGACGGTGCGCTCGTAGATGCGGGCCTTGTCCGCCGCGTAGGCCTCGGGGCCGCCGTGCCAGTCCAGGTGGTCCGGCGCCACGTTCAACACGGCCGCCGCCAGGGGGGCCATGGAGTGGGTGTAGTGCAGTTGAAAGGACGACAGTTCGCAGGCGAACACGTCCACCGCCGCGTCCTGGACAGCGTCCACCAGGGGGTGGCCCACGTTGCCGGCCGCCACCGCGCTCACGCCGCCGGCGGCCAGCATGGCGGCCAGCATCTCCACCGTGGTGGTCTTGCCGTTAGTGCCGGTCAAGACCAGCCAGGGGGCGTCAGGGCGGGCCCGCAACTGCCAGGCCAGTTCGACCTCGCTCCAGATGGGCAGGCCGGCGGCGGTCAACCGGGTCAGGAAGTCGGAGCCGGGAGCCCAGCCTGGCGAGGCCACCACCAGGTCGACCCCAGCCAGGTCAACGTCACCCGGCCGGACGGCATCGGCCAGGTGCTCCACCCCAGGCGAGCCGGCGGCATCGTCCACCGGCGACACCTTGACGCCGCGGGCCTCTAGGGCGGCCCGGGCCGCCCGGCCCGAGGCACCCAGGCCGGCCACCACGGCATGCTCGTAGGGCAAACTCATCGCGCCACGACCCATTCGGCGTAGAACAAGGCAATGCCAGCGCCCACAAACAGGGCCGAGATCAGCCAGAAGCGCATCACGATAGTGACCTCGCCCCAGCCGGACAGTTCGAAATGGTGGTGCAGCGGCGCCATCTTGAAGACGCGCTTGCCGCCCGACAGTTTGAACCAGCCGATCTGGATGATGTCGCTGCCCACCACCAGCACAAACAGGCCGCCGATGATGGCGGCCAGCAGTTCGGTGCGGGTGACAATGGACAGGCCGGCGTAGGCGCCACCCAGGGCCAGGGCGCCGGTGTCACCCATGAAGATCTTGGCCGGGGAGGCGTTCCACCACAGGAAGCCCAGGCAGGCGCCCACGATGGCGGCCGCGACCATGGCCACGTCCAGCGGGTCGCGCACCTGGTAGCAGTGGCGCAGGGCGCCATCGGGCGAACAAAGATGGTTGGTGGCCCACAGCGGCACCAGCACGTAGGCGGCGAAGGTCATGGCGCTGACGCCGGTGGCCAGGCCGTCCAGGCCGTCCGTCAGGTTGACGGCGTTGGTCCAGGCCGTGATCAGGAAGTTGGCCCAGATGACGAACAGGAAGATGCCCAGGCCGCGGCCCGCCCAACTGAGGTCGATCGAGGTGTCACGCAGGAACGAGATCTTGAACGATCCCGGTGTCCAACCCTGGCGGCCCGGGAAATTGATGGCCAGCACGGCGAAGGCGATACCCACCGCGCCCTGGCCGATGAACTTCCACGACGGCCGCAGGCCCAGCGAGCGCTGGCGGCGGATCTTGATGAAGTCATCCAAGAAACCCACCAGGCCCATGCCCACAAACAGCAGCAGCACCAGCAGCCCGGACAGGTTGGGGCTATGGCCGGTGGCCAGACAAGAGACGAAATAGCCCACCAGGGAGGCCAAGATGATGACGACGCCGCCCATGGTGGGGGTGCCGCGCTTGGTGAAGTGGGCCGTGGGGCCGTCCTGGCGGATGAACTGGCCGAACTGTTTGGCGATCAGGAAACGGATAAACAAGGGCGTGCCGAACAGGGCGATGACCAGCGCAATGACGGCAGCAAAGAGTAGGTTCAGCATCAGGCGTTCCCCTCCCCGGCCAGGTCCGCCAACTGGCCCGCCACCCGCCACAGGCCGGTGCCGTGGGACCCCTTGATCACGATGTGCTCCTGACCGGCCGCCTGGGCCAACGCCCCAGCCAGATAGGCGGCCAAACCTTCGGCTTCCGGCCAGAACTCTACGGCCCCGGGCGCCATTCCGGCGCCTGCCGCGCCCGACAGCACCGGACGGGCCCCCTCGCCCACCACGAACAGGCGGGCGTAGCCCAGTTCCGCCACCAGTTGCCCGACGGCGCGGTGCAGTTCGGGGGCGGCCTCGCCCAGTTCCAGCATCTCGCTCAGCACGGCCCAGGCCTCGTGGCCGGCCGCCTTGGCCATGGCCGCCGTGGCGCGCAGGGCCCCTTCGACCGAGGCCGGGTTGGCGTTATAGGAGTCATCCACCAGGGTGGCGCCGGCGCTGAGCGGCTTGACGACCATGCGGCCGGGACTGGCCGGGCCGGCGCCCCGCAGCGCCTGGACAGCCTTGGCTGGGTCGACGCCGGCGGTGGCGGCCGCCGCCACCGCCGCCGCCACGTTGATGGCTAGATGCTCCCCCACCAGTTGGGTCTGCAAGGGTTGCCCGGCGATGGTCAGTGCCAGGTACCCGCCTGGGCCGGTTGTGATGTCTTCGGCCCTGAAGTCCGCCCCCGGTCCCAGGCCGAAGGTGACAACCTTGCCGGCGGCTTGAGCGGCCATCGCCATGACCAGCGGGTCATCCGCGTTCAGCACCGCCATACCGCCCGCGGCCAGGCCCTGGACCAGTTCCGCCTTGGTGGCGGCGATGGCCTCGATCGAACCGAACTCGCCCAAGTGGGCGGCCGTCACGCCCAACACCACGGCCACGTCCGGTGGGGCGATGACGGTCAGGGCGGCAATCTCGCCCACGTGGTTGGCGCCCATCTCCAGCACCAGGTAGCGGGTGGCCTGGTCCGCCCGCAGCACCGTTAATGGCAGGCCCAGATGGTTGTTGAAGGACCCGGCCGGCACCACGGTGTTGCCTTGTGCGGCCATGATCCGGCCCAGCAGATCCTTGGCGGTGGTCTTGCCCACCGAGCCGGTGATGGCCAGGACGGCGGGTGGCTCTTGGCCCTGCCGCAGGCCGGCCAGCGTGGTGCGAGCCAGAGCACCCAGGGCCGCCACGGCATCGGGCACCAGCACACCCGGCGCCCCTACCGGGTGGCCCACCAGCACAAACGGCGCCCCGGCGGCCACCGCGGCCGGCGCGTAATCGGCGCCATCGGCGTGCTCGCCCGGCACGCCCACAAACAAGGTGCCCGGGCCGGCCAGGCGCGAGTCGATGACGGCACCGGTCACCGTGGGGGCGTCCGGGCCGGCCGGCGTACCCGGCAGCAGGCTGCCGCCCGTGGCCGCCGCCACCTGGGTTGGGGTCATCGGCTTCACAGGCCCACGCCCCTCGCCTTGTCGAGAGCAGCCTGCGCCACCGCCCGGTCCGAGTGCTCCACCAGGATGCCGGAATAGTCGATGGTGGTCTCGTGGCCCTTGCCCAGGATCGCCACCGTGTCATCCGGCCCGGCGGCGGCGATGGCCTGCTCGATGGCCTCGGCCCGTTCCGCCACCTCGAAAACCTGCCCCTGGGCGGGGCCATGGTGGCGCATGGCCCGGCTGGCGCCCTCGAAGACGGTGGCCCGGATGGCGGCCGGAGACTCCGACCTGGGGTTGTCATCGGTGACGTAGACCAGATCTGCCCCGGTGGCCGCCGCCGCACCCATCAACGGGCGTTTACCAAGGTCACGGTCGCCGCCGGCACCAACCACGGCGATCAGACGGCCCTTCGTGTGGGGCCGCAGGGCGGCCAGCACCTGGGCCACCGATTCGGGCGTGTGGGCGTAATCAACCACCACCATGGGGGCGTGGACCGGACCCGGCACCTTCTCCATCCGGCCCGGCACACCCGGCAGGCGGGCAATGCCCTGGGCGGCCGCGGCCGGCTCGGCCCCGGCGTGCACCGCCACCAGCAGGGCCAAGGCGGCGTTGGTGACGTTGTAGTCACCCGGGATGTCGACCGCCCCCGCCAGATGGGCGCCGGCGGGCCCATCCAGGGTGAAGGCGGTGTGGCCGCGCGACGGCGCACCCGGGCGCAGGCGCCAATCCGCCCCGGCATCCTGCGACATGGTGACGGTTGGCACGGTGGCCAGGCGGGCCAACGTGGCGCCCCAGGCGTCCTCCAGGTTGATCACCGCCTGTTTGGCGTGGTCCGGCGTGAACAGGGCGGCCTTGGCCTGGAAATAGGCGTCCATGGTGCCGTGATAGTCCAGGTGGTCGCGGCTCAAGTTGGTGAAGGCCGCGACATCGAACTGGAAGCCGTCCACCCGGTGCTGGTCGATGGCGTGCGACGACACCTCCATGACACAGGCCGCCACGCCACGTTCCCGCATGGCGGCGAAGGCGGCCTGCAGCTCCGGCGCCTCCAAGGTGGTGCGCTGGGAGGCGATGTGGACGTCACCCACCGCCACCATGATGGTGCCCAGCAGGCCCACCAGGCCCATCTGTTCAGCCAGGGCGGCCTGCACCATGTGGGCCACCGTGGTCTTGCCGTTGGTGCCGGTCACACCCACCACCACCAGATCTTCGGCCGGGTGACCGTAGAACCAGGCGGACAGGGCGCCCAGGCGGGACCGGACGGCATCGACCACTACCATGGGGACGCCATCGGGCACCGCCGGCGCTCCCTCGGTGTCCGTCAACACGGCCGCCGCCCCCTCCGCGATGGCCGCCGCGGCGTAGCGGGCGCCGTGCGTCTTCAAGCCCGGCAGGGCGGCAAACAGGTCACCCGGCTGGACCCGGTTCGATGACAGGGTGAGACCACTGACGATGGCGTCCGCCGGGCCCCTGACCTGGGCACCCGGCAACTGCGCCGCCACTGCGGCCACCGAGTGGTGGGGCGGGGCGGCCGGTACCAGGCTGGCCAACGAAGCGGTCACGGGACGTCCTACCAGGTCAGAGGGAGTTGAACGGGATCGGTGGTGGAGGGCGGCACGCCCAGGCGTTCCAGGGCGTTGGCGGTGATTTCCTTGAACACCGGGCCGGCCACCGTGGAGCCGTACTCGGTGGTGCGCGGTTTGAAAATGAAGACACCCACGGCGATGCGGGGGTTCTCGGCCGGGGCCAAGCCCACGAACGAGCCGACGTGCCAGGTGATCAGCGAGCCGTCTTCGGCCGTCTCCAGGATCTGCGAGGTGCCGGTCTTGCCGGCCACACGGTAGCCCTCGATCTGGGCGGTGGTGCCGGTGCCAGAATCAACCACCGACTCCATCATCTCCACCACTTGGCGGGCCGTGTCCGCGCTGACCACCCGGTTGCCGCTGCCCACGTCGTTGGCCTGGAACTCGCCATCGGCGCAGGTGTAGCCCTTAACCAGGTGCGGCGCGATGGCCACGCCGTTGTTGCCCAAGGTGGCGAACACCTGGGTGGCCTGCAGGGCGTTGACGGACACGCCCTGGCCGAACAGCACCACGTAGCGGGTGCGGCCATCCCAGGCGGTGGTACCCGGCTTGTGCAGAATGCCGGGCGATTCGTTGGGCAGCTCGACACCAGTGTTCTTGCCGAAACCGAAGCGGGACATGAACTCCCACTTGGTTTCATCCGGCACGTTCTGGCCGGCCATGACCGTGCCCACGTTGGAGCTTTCCGCCAGCACGCCGGCCAGCGTCAACTGCTCCACACCGTGGGGGTGCGAGTCGATGTAGGTCTGGCCCTTGTAGGTCCACTCCGACGGCACCGAATACTGGCTGGCCGGGGTGGCCTCGCCGGTTTCGATCAGCATCGACATGGTCAGGACCTTGCCGGTGGAGCCGGGTTCGAAAATGGTCTCGATGGCGCGCGAACCAACCTTGTCGCCCTCTTGGATGTTGCCTGGGTCGATGGTGCCGGAATCCGCCAGAGCCAAGATTTCACCTGTTGGGATGTCGATCACCACGGCCGCGCCGGCGTCTGCCTGCGTGGCTGCCACCTGGGCGTCGATGGCCTGTTGGGCCTGCCACTGCAGGTCCGAGTTGATGGTCAGGGTGACCTCGCAGCCCACTTCGGCTGGGTCCTCCACCGTCTCGCCGCCCGGAATCGGCTGGCCCAGCGCGCCCACCTCGATGGTGGTCTGACCGGACTTGCCGGTCAGCCAATCGTTCTGGGTCTCCTCGATGCCGGTGTAGTGCTTGGCCGCGCCCGCCGCGTCATCCTCGAGTTCATACGGGTAGCCGATCAGGTTGCCGGCCAGCGTGTGGGCCGGGTACTCGCGGACATAGGACTTCTTGCCGTAGATGCCGTCGATGCCGAGGGCCTCGATGGCGTCCCACGTGGCCTGGTCGGCCTGTTTGATCAACTGGACGTACGTCTCGGTGCCATCCAGTTTGGCCTTGGTCTCTTCTTCCGTCAGGTCCAGGAAGGGGGCCAGCAGCTTGGCGGCGGCTTCCGCTCCTTCGCCCAGTTTGTTGCCGTCCTCATCGCGCCAGACCCAGCCGGCGATGTAGACCTGGTTGGCCTGGACCTCATAGCGCACCACGTCGGCCGCCAGGACGGTGCCATCGGCCGAGACGATGGCGCCACGCTGGGCCGGCTCCTCGACTATTCTCAGGCGGCTTTGCTGGCCTTCGGCCGCCACGGCGGCGGCGTCCAACACCTGGATGGTGACCAGCTTGGCGGCGAAAGCCACCAGGACCAGGCCCAAAGCGACCTTGATGATGGCCTGGCGGGTGCGTGGCCGGCCCAGGCCGCGGAACCAGCCGGTGGGCGGGGCTTTGGGCTGGGGGGCGGCTTTCGGTTGGGTGGTGGCCTTGGGCTGGGCGGCTGCTTTCGGTTGGGCGGTGGCGGCGAGCGCCCGGGCTTGAACGGCCTTTGGCGAGGCGGCGGACCTGGCGGGGCGAGCCGAAGGGGCCTGGTCAGCAGCCTGGGTGGCCCGGAGGGAAGCCTGGCCGGCGGCCTGGGCGGCGGCCTGGGCGGGCCGAGTCCGGCGGGGCCGGGCGGCTTCGCTGGGCTGGGCAGCCTCGCGGGGCTTGGCAGCCTCGCGCGGTTTGGCAGACCGGCCGGGTTGGGCTGCCTGGCTCGATTGGCCGGTCTGGCTCGATTGGCCGGCCTGGCCGGCCTGGCGCGCGGCGCGGCGCGGTTGGCGGCCTGCGGGCGGTTCGCGGCCTTCCGGCGGTTGGCGGCGCGGCGGTGTCATTCGATCACCTCACCCGTTGCGCCATCGGTGGTCACTTCGCCGGTGCCGGTTTCGCCAGCACCAACCTCACCGGCGGTGGCGTCATCGGCCACAGCGTCACCGGCCAGGGCGTCATCGGCGGACGCGGCGTCATCGGCCACAACCCCGCCGGAAGCGTCGTCGACCACCGTCTCACCAGTGGCCGCCGCGACATCGGCCGCCACCTCGTCTTCAATTACGCCACCGGCGGCCACAGCGTCACCGGCCAGGGCGTCATCGGCCACGTAGCCGTCGCCAACCACCTCACCGGTGGCGCCGTCTGCACCTTCGGCGGCCGCGTCATCGGCCACTGTGCCAATGGCTGCCGGGGCCGAACCGACAATCTTGCCCTCCCCCAACAGCAGGTAGGCCGTGCCTTCAGACGGCACCATGCCCAGTTCGACCGCGCGGGCGGCCAGCCAATCCGGCGCCGAACGCAGGGTGAGCTGCTCCTCCAGTTCGTAGTAGGTGGCCTCGGCGCGGCTGAGCTGCTGCTCCAGTTCGTGGATCTCGAAGGCGCCGGCCGCCAGTTCGGTGCGCAGGTACAAGACACAGGTGAGGCCGCCCACCAACAAGGCGATCAGGCTGGACAGGTACAGGACATAGCCTCGGCGGCGCTTCGGGGGGGCTACCAGGCGAAGGGCCGGCGGCGTGGCCACAGCCACCCCACCGGCCGGAGTGGCGGACGGGCTGCGGCGCACGGCCACGGCCGGGACGGCGCTCATCGGCTCACCCCCTGGCGTGAACGGGTGGCACGGGTCTTGGCGGACTGGACTGACGGGCGGGGGCGCGACGGACGGGTCTTGACCGCCGCCCGCAGGCGCAGCGGGGCTGACCTGGGATTGCGGGCCTGTTCGGCCGGGCCGGCCGGCTCGGCGCCACGTGTCAGCAGGCGCAGGTACGGCTTAGTCGCCTCCGGCTCCACCGGCAGACCGGCCGGGGCGGCCGAGGTGGCGGCATCTTGAAGCACGCGCTTGGCAATGGCGTCCTCCAGCGACTGGTAGCTCATCACCACGATGCGGCCACCCACCCTGAGGAGGTCAATCGCCTGGGGCAGGGCCGCCTCCAGGGCGGCCAGTTCACCGTTGACCTCGACCCGTAGGGCCTGGAAGGTGCGTTTGGCCGGGTTGCCGCCGGTGCGGCGGGCCGGCGCCGGAATGGCCTGGCGGATCAACTCCACCAACTGGGCGGAGCGTTCGATCGGCTGATCGGCCCGGGCATTGACGATGGCGGTGGCGATGCGCCCGGCGTAGCGTTCCTCGCCGTAGCGGGCCAGGATGCGGACCAGTTCGGCCCGCGGGTAGGTGGCCAGGATCCGGGCCGCCGTCAACTCCTGGGTGGTGTCCATGCGCATGTCAAGGGCCGTGTCACGCGAATAGGCGAAGCCGCGCTCATCCAGATCCAACTGGGGCGAGGAGACGCCCAGGTCGAACAGCACGGCATCGGCCGCTGCAACGCCAAGATCGTCACAGACCTGGTGGAGTTGGTCGTAGTTGGCGTGCACCACGGTGGTGCGCTCGGCATGGTTGGCGAGGCGTTGTTGGGCCGCCTTGACGGCGGCCGGGTCCCGGTCCAGGCCGATGATCCTGACCTGCGGAAAAGCCTCGGCTATGAGCCAAGCGTGGCCGCCCAGGCCGATCGTGGCATCGACGTAGACCGGGTGGTCTTGGCTTTCGATGGCGGGGCCAAGGAGTTCGAGGACCCGCTCGGGGGCAACCGGTACATGAGCGGGCACCACAGGGGCTGCTGATGTTGCGGGGGCCGCGGATGCTGTGGGGGCTGCGGGGGCTGCAGGGGCCGCGGGCGCCATCGGGCGGGCAGCCGAAAATGGCGGAGCCGGTGCCGGCATGTCCGGAGACACGGGCACCAGTCCCGTGGCTCCGTGATCCATATCGCCGGTTCCTCTCCGCTCAAGACTCGGACTTGGTGGGGACGGCCGGCGGGCTTCCTTGGCCCGCCCGCCGCTCCCGCCACAAAAGGCTGGTCGGGGGCCCTCCTCCACCCGACCAGATCCCCAACCCGCCCAGGGAAACTGGCGCCGGGGAAGTGGCGTCAGGGTCCGGGGCGGGGCGGAGATCAAGCCGTGCGGCCGGAGGGATAGTCGCTGGGGCTTACCTCACCCCCTCTTCCAGTGCGGAGTACAGCTCGGTGTACTGATCCAGGTAGGCCTGCCAGGTGGCGGCGGCCCAAACTTCAAGCCGTTCCTCGAGGCCGATCACGGCCAGGTCGCGCTCCAGGCCGGCGTACTGGCGCAGCGCGGGAGGAATGGTGACGCGGCCCTGCCGGTCCATCTCTTGGGCGCTGACCGAGGAATAGAAGATGCGGTCGAAGGCGATGGCGGGCATGCCCTCAGGGGCACGGGCACGGTTGGCCAGACGGTAGGCCTCGAACTGGGTCTTCGAGAAGAGGAAGAGGCACTGGTTCTGGCCGCGGGTCAGGTAGACGCCATCGGCCAGCGCGGCCCGCGCGTTGGCCGGCACGATGATGCGGTTCTTGTCATCCAGCTTGATCAGTGACTCGCCGTAGGCATCACTCATGGCTCCACCTCCTTCCCCTAGCTCACCAGCGCGCTCCACTTTACTCCACGAATTGGCAGATGATGCTGGGACTTACGGGAAATTTGGCGAGATTGGTCACAAATGTGCTGATCCAGCGGTGGAGCGAAGTGGAGTACTACTCAGTGATCCGGGGCACAAGCGGGTCCTGGAGCGTTTCGTTGTGTGTTCAGGCGGACCGGGGGTAGTGGCGTTCCGCCCCTTCGCGACCGGCGGCGGCCTCGCGGCCGCCACCGCTGCTCAGATGCCCGTGCGCCGAACCCTGAACACCACTACCCCCGGCCCGCCTCTAGCGTCGCCTTGGGCGCATGGCAGGTTGGGCGGCGCCGCAAACCAACAGTCACGAAGGGGTACTGAGGGGGCCAGGATGACTGAGCGGCCGGGATGACTCAATCTCCAACCCGTGCCGTCACCCTTGGTGCGACAGCAGGTCAGTAGTCGCGGCGGTGTTCCCAGCGGCGTTCAAGGCGCTCGGTCAGGCTGGGGCGCTTGGTCTTGGCGGCCTTGGTGGGCCGGCCCGGTTCGCCACCATCGCCGGCGTCCGATGCGTCATCGGCCCCGGCCAAACCGCGTTGGGGGGAACTGAAGGCGAGGTAGGCGCCGGCGAACATGATCAAGAAGCCGGCAATCGAGACCCACAGTTGGGGGATGGTGATGCCCAACAGCATCACCGCCAAACCGACCACCACGATGCCGATACCCAGGGCGATACGACCACGGCGCGGGCTGACGGGCCCGGCCGCCATGCGGGAGCCCAATTTGGGGTCCTCAGAGGCAAGTTGCTGCTCCAACTGGTCAAGCACGCGTTGCTCGTACTCAGAGAGGGGCATTGCCATCACCTCCGTTCCTGACGGTCGTCCTCTAAGCATAATGTGTCAACCAGAGTGCCGGGCCTGACAGCTTTCGGCCCAAAGCGCAACCGCACTTGATCGGCCGCGGCCTCGGCCGCCCGCAGGGCGGCCGGTTCGCGCGGCCCGGCGGCCTGGTCCAACGTCAGTTGGACCGCCTGGCCCTCGCCTTGGACCAGGTTCTCCAGCCGCACGCCGATCAGGCGGACGGGCAGCCCGTGCAGGTTGACGGCCGCCAATAGAGATTCGGCCACCGCCAGCACGGCCTTGGCCGAATCGACCGGCGAGTCCAGGGTGCGGGCGCGGCTGACCGTGGTGAAATCGCTGGTACGGACCTTCAGGCCAACCGTGCGGCACATCAGGCCCTGGGCCCGCAGGCGTTGGGTGGAGCGTTCAACCAGTTGCAGCAGGGCGCGGCGCAGTTCCGGCCCGCGCGGCAGGTCGGTGTCGAACGTCACTTCCGCACCCAGGGATTTCTCGTCCCGTTCCGGTACCACCGGTGCGTTGTCCTGACCGTTGGCCATGGCCCTCAGGTGCATGGCGTTGGCCTGTCCGATGGCGCGCACCAAGGTTGGTAGCGGGCTGTCCGCCAGGTCACCGACCGTCACAATGCCGAGACGGGCCAAGGCGGCCTCGGTCTTGGCGCCGACGCCCCACAAGGCGTTGATCGGTAACGGGCGCAGGAAGGCCAACGTCTGGTCCGGTGGCACCTCCAGCAGGCCATCCGGTTTGGCCCGAGTCGAGGCGATCTTGGCCACCGACTTGGAGCGGCCGATACCCACCGAACAGGTGATGCCGAAACCCTGCCGCACCTGGGCCCGGATCCGTTCACCGATCTGCCGAGCCGGGCCAAGGCGGCGCAGCGCCCCGGTGACGTCCAGAAACGCCTCATCGATCGAAACCTGTTGCACCAATGGCGTGACCGCCCGCAGCAACTCCATGACCCCATGTGAGACTTCGGCGTAGACCGCCCGGTGCGGTTCGATCCACACCGCCTGCGGGCATAGGCGCCGAGCCTGGCCCACCGGCATGGCCGAATGGACGCCGAACGCCCGCGCCTCATAAGTGGCGGCCACCACCACACCGCGCTCCCCCGCCCCGGCCACCACCACTGGCTGCCCGCGCAACTCGGGGCGGGTGCGCAGTTCCACGGAAGCGAAGAACGCGTCCATGTCGACATGCAGCACCGTGCGGGTGACGCCGGTTTCGGCCATGACGTCATTATCCAACCGACCGCTGACACCCACCCGCCCCCACCCCTCGCGCATCGTCCCTCCCTCCTCCCGAAAGGTCACTTTCCCAGCCCGAGAGGTCAATTCCGGGCCAAATTGGGGCTGTGTTACCGGTCACAACCACCCCAAATTGACCTCTCGGGCTGGGAAAGTGACCTCTCGCGAGGAGGGGGGAGAATGGGCGGCATGGGGTCGAATCAGCGCCAGACTGAACGGAGCGGGCGGACCGGACGGCGCCGGCCGGCCGTAGTGCCACCGCCCACCGACGCCTTCGCCATCGACACCGGCACGGCCAGCTTCTTGGCCGATCCCCATCGGCCCGGCACCGTAACACTGCTGGTCAACGGGGCCCACTCATCACCTTTCAACCTCCACGACCCGGCCGAACTGTACTTCGAGTACATGCAATGGATGCTGGCAGTGCTGCGCAGCCTCTACCCACCCGAGACGCCGCTGCGGGGCCTGCACCTGGGCGGCGCCGCCTGCGCCCTGCCACGCGCCATCGGGCACCTGTGGCCGGACAGCCGCCATCTGGCCATTGAGATCGACGCCAAACTGGCCGAAGCCGTGCGGGCCCACCTGCCGCTGCCACGCGCACCCAAGCTGCGCCTACGGGTGGGGGATGCGCTGGCGGCACTGGCCGGCAAGACGCCCGCCACCTGCGACATCATTGTGCGGGACGTGTTCGATGGCGTCCGGGTACCGCCCCACGTGGCCGGCACCGAAGCCGCTCGGCTGGCGGCCCAAGCCCTGGCGCCCAGCGGTGTCTACCTGGTCAACTGCGCCGACCAGCCCGGCCTGCCGGTGGCGAGACGCGAGGCGGCCACCCTGGCCACCGCCTTCCCCTACGTGGCGGTGATCGCCGAACCGGGCCAACTGCGGGGCCGGCGGCGGGGCAACGCGGTGCTGGTGGCGCGGCACCAAGCCACCACACCGGAAACAGAAAGCGACCTCGCACGCCTGCTGCGGGCGGACGCCTTTCCCGCCCGGCTGATCACCGGGGAGGAGACGCCCACCTGGGCAGGCGGCGCGAGGCCGCTATGAGTTCAGGTAGCCGCAACGGCCACCTGGCTGGGTTGGGGATCTAGAGAACCCGGACGTTGGACGCCTGGGGACCCTTCTGGCCTTCGGTGATGTCGAATTCGACCCGCTGGCCTTCTTCCAGGTTGCGGAAACCATCGGCCTGAATGGCCGAATAGTGGACGAAGACGTCCTGGCCGCCACCATCTTGCTCAATGAAGCCGTAACCCTTTTCCGAGTTGAACCACTTCACGCTGCCTACTGCCATGTACTGCATTCCTTCCGGGACATAAGGTGGCGCCGGGTGCACCGCCTCCTACTGCCGCGCCGTCATGAAAACCTTGGACGGGGTTCCGGAACGGTTCCAGCCAGGTGTTTCTTATACGTCACTGCTGCACCGACCATCCTGGCACGAGCGGGCGCAACCATCAAATGAGGTTACCCGGCGGGGCCCAGGGGCGGTCAGGAGAATTCCGGCCCGGCGGGGCCGTCCTGGCCGTTCGGGCCGCCCTGGCCGTCCTGGCCGTCCTGGCCGTCCGCCTGGTCTGTCTCACCCAAGGCGGCAAGGTACTTTTCGAACTCGGCAGCCAGTTCGTCGCCGGTGGGCAGAGCCTCGGCCTCCAGTTCGCCGGCGGCCCGGCGCTGCAGCGCCTGGTCGTAGCGATCCTCCATGCGGCGCACCGCGTCTACCAGATCGGGCGAGCTAGCCACCTGCTGGTCGATCTGCGCCCGGGCCTCCGCGCCAGCCTTGATCAGGCGTCCCAGTTCGAAGTTGAGGCCCGTCACGCCGCCGATGACGCGCAGCAGTTGGGCGGCCCCACCCGGGCAGGGCGTGGAGGCCAGGTAGGCCGGCACCTGCAGCGAATAGGTCGAGGCCTGACGGCCGTTCTCCTTCAGCTTGATCTCGACCAAGCCCATGGCGGAGCCCGGCAGATGGATGCGGCCTTCGTGGCCGGTCAGTTCCTTGACCAGGGATTCCGGCTGGCCCGGGCCGGAAACCCGCCACGGGCGGGTGTGGGGCACCGGCACCGGGATGCCGTGCATGCCGATGGCGTGGCCGATGTCGAAGTGATCCGCTAAATCAACCATGGCGCCAGCGAAGGCCTCCCACTTGAAGTCGGGTTCGGGGCCATACATCAAGAGGAGCGGCGCCCCCTCGGCATCGTGTACAACATCGATGCCGAGGTCCGGCTGACTGACCCCCAACCAGCCGTTAGGCCCATATGACATGGGCGGGCGCCTCGAGCGGTAATCCAACAAGTCATCGGTGCGGAAGCTCACCAGACGCTGGGCGTCCCCGTGAGTGACCAGGTCATTGATGGCCAGGCCAGCCACTACTCCAGCGTCCACAAACCCATCGAAGGCATACAGCAGCCGAGGTGGCTCTCCCCATGATTCAAGCCCCTCGGCCACCTCGCGGTGGATTGTGTACAGCTCCTCTTGCATCGTTTCCCTTCCTTGTCCGGGCCGAGCCGGCACCAGCCGGCCCCCATGAGGCCGGCGCGATGCGGCGGTGGCAAGCGTCAAGACACGGGACCTGGGGCGGCGCGCCGATGGCGGCCTGTCCCCAGGGACCGGTTGATGCCCGCTCGTACTACCGTCAACAACACGGCTACCGGATTCATTCCAAGGGTTCCACACCGTTTGGGGCTTTCGCCGTCCACCCTTCAAGCAATAGTATGGATGGCCGCGTTTTCTTCCCTGTTACCTGAGCCCTGGAGGCGCGCGTGTCCGACGCCTACCGCGACCAAGTCGCGGCCGAACAGGCTCACGTGACGCGTGCCTACCGCCGCCTCGACACCCTGCGCCACCAGGCTCGCGAGCGCCTTGACCAGGTGCGGCGCGGCCGGGCCGGCGGCTCACCCCAAAACCGGTCCGAACGCGATTCGTTCGCGGCTTTACATTCGGACCGGCTGGCCCAACTGGAGTCGGTCGAAGACCGGTTGGTGTTTGGCCGCCTGGACCTGACCGATGGCGAAACCCGGCACATCGGCCGGATCGGCCTGCAGGACGGCGACCTGACAGCGCTTCTGACCGACTGGCGGGCACCGGCCGCCGAACCGTTCTACCAGGCCACCTCGGCCCGGCGGCTGGGGGTGCGGCTGCGCCGACATATCACCACCACCGGCCGGCAGGTCACCGCCATCGAAGACGAACTGCTCGATGTCGCGGCCGACCCTGGGGCGGCGGCCGCGCTGTCGGGCGAGGGCGCGTTGATGGCGGCCTTGGCGGCCGGGCGGACCGGCCACATGGGCGACATCGTCGCTACGATCCAGGCCGAACAGGACCGCATCATCCGGTCCGACCTGGCCGGGGCGCTGGTGGTGCAGGGCGGGCCGGGCACGGGCAAGACCGCGGTGGCGCTGCACCGGGCGGCCTACCTGCTCTATTCGCATCGGGAGCAGTTGGCTGCCAGGGGCGTGCTGGTGGTGGGACCGAGCCGTATCTTCCTGCGCTACATCGACCGAGTGTTGCCGTCACTGGGCGAGACGGGCGTGGTGGCCTCGACGCTGGGAGACCTGATCCCAGGCCTGTCGGTAGAGCGCCCGGAGGAGCCGGCGGTGGCCGCCATCAAGGGCCGGGCCGAGATGGCCGACGTGGTCAAGGCCGCCGTCCTGGAGCGCCAACGGCTGCCGCGACGCGACATCGTGCTCAAAGTACTGGGCCGCAGCGTGGTGCTGCGGCGGGCGGACGTGGTAGCAGCGCGGGGGGCGGCGCGGACCTCCGGCAAGCCGTACAACCAGGCCCGCGTGGTGTTCGTCAAACAGATTCTCGAACGCCTGGCGGCCCAGATGGTGCAGCAACTGGGCGACGGCCTGGTGGCAGAGGACTACACCGAGGTGGTGCAGGACCTGCGGGCGGCCCGCGAGGTACGCACCGCCGTCAACCTGTGCTGGATGCCGATGACGCCCGAACACCTGATAGCCGACCTGTACGCCAAACCGTACCTGCTGGAGCACTGCGCGCCCCAGTTGACCGCCGCCGAGCGGGCGATGCTGGTCCGCCCGGCCGAAGCTCCCTGGACGGTGGCGGACGTGCCCCTGCTGGACGAGGCGGCCGAACTGCTGGGCGAGGACGACCAGGCCGCCCAGGCTTTGCGGCGCGAAGAGGCGGCCCGGCGGCGGCGCGAGATCGAATACGCCCGAGGCGTGTTGTCGCTGCACGGGATAGAACAAGAATTGGCCGAACGGGTGGTGGACCGGTTCGCCGACCAGGGACCATCACTGACCGTGGCGGAACGGGCCGGGGCAGATCGAAGCTGGACCTACGGCCATATCGTGGTGGATGAGGCCCAGGAACTGTCCCCCATGGACTGGCGCATGCTGCTGCGCCGCTGTCCGTCGCGCTCTTTGACGATTGTGGGCGACGCCGGCCAGACGCGGGCGGCGGGGGCCGCCGGTACCTGGGAGGCGTCCCTTGGACCGGTGCTTGGGCCAGCGGCCGGCCGCACGCCGGGCCGAACCTCGGAGCGGCGCGGCGCTAAGCGAGTTGGTCCCAAGCGAACCGGCGCCGGTTGGCGGCTGGAACAACTGACCGTCAACTACCGGACGCCCGGTGCCGTGGTGCGGGCCGCCCAGGCGATGGCCCGGGCGGCCGGGCTGCCGGTCGGTTCGGACACGGCCGCGCGGGACGTCGAAGACGCCTTCACGGTGATGCAAGTAGCCGATCCGGTCGCGGAGGCCGTGGCCCTGGCCACCCGCTACGCCCCCGAAGGCCCGGCCGGACGGCTCGCCATCGTGCTGGCGCCCGGCGAGGTGGCGGCCGCCCTTGAGGCGATCCGCCGCAGTCCGCTGGCCGCCCGGGTAGCCCGGCCGGGCGAGAATCCGCTGGACCTGCCGGTAGCGGTGCTGGCAGCCGGCGATACCAAGGGGCTGGAGTTCGACTACGTCTTGATTGTGGAGCCGGCCCACATTGTGGGCGACAGCGCCGACCCGCTGGTCCGGCGGGCCGGGGCGGCCGATCTCTACGTGGCGATGACGCGGCCCACCCAGCGGCTGTGGCTGCTCTACTCGGCAGACCTGCCCCCCTTCCCTCGCGAAAGTACGGTTATGTAGGCCAGGCACGCCGGGCGGATTGCGTTTTCGCAGGTCAAATGGTTGGGCTTGGTGGGCTGCAGCTACATAACCGTACTCTCGCGAGGAGACTATTAGTAGAGGACGCGGAGGCGGATGGTCTCCGGGAGGCCTGCCAGGTATTCCAGCCCGGCGGCATCGGCCGGTGAACCGACATCGGTCAGCACGTAACCCAGTTCGCCCAAGGTGCCCAACACCTGACCCACGATGTTGACGCCGCGGCCGGCCAACGCCTGGTTGATCGAGGCCAGGACACCCGGCACGTTGCGGTGGATGTGGGCCACGCGGTGGTCACCCTTTCCACCCGGGGCGGCCTCCAGCGCCAGGCGCGGCAGGTTGACCGACATCAGGGAGGCGCCCGTCAGGAGGTAGTCCCTTAGTTTGGTCGAGACGAAACGGCCGATCGACTCTTGGGCCTCCTCCGTGGAACCGCCCACGTGCGGGGTCAAGATGACGTTGGGCAGGCCACGCAGCTCGGACGCGAACGGGTCGCCGTTGGCCTTCGGCTCCGTGGGGAAAACGTCCACCGCGGCACCGCCCAGGTGCCCACCGGCGATGGCGTCCCGCAGCGCCTCGATGTCCACCACGTGGCCGCGCGACAGGTTGATGAAAATGGCGCCCGGGCGCATGGCGGCGAACTCTGTGGTACCGAACAGGTCGGTGTTGGCGGCCCGGCCGTCCACGTGGACGCTGACGACATCGGCCGCTGCCAGCAGGTCTTCCAGGGTGTCGACGCGGCGGGCGTTACCGAGCGACAGCTTCTCGTCGATGTCGTAGAACACCACCGTCATACCCAAGGCCTCGGCCAAGACCGACAGTTGGGCGCCGATGGAGCCGTAGCCGACAATGCCGAGGGTGCGGCCCCTGACCTCGTGGGAGCCGGCGGCGGACTTGCGCCACACGCCGCTGTGCAGCGAGCGGTCGCGGTCGGTCAGGCGGCGGGTCAGGGCGATTATCTCGGCTACTGCCAGTTCCACCACCGAGCGGGTGTTCGAGTATGGCGCGTTGAACACGGCCACACCCTGGCGGGAGGCGGCCTGCAAGGCGATCTGGTTGGTACCGATGCAGTAGGCGCCGATGGCGAGCAGGTTGGGCGCAGCCGCCAGGACGTGCTTGGTGACCTGGGTCTTGGAACGGATGCCCAACAAATCACAGCCTTGGACGGCCTGAGTCAGTTCGTCCTCATCCAGGGCGGCGGCGTAGGTCTGGACCTCGAAGCCGGCGCGCTGGAGGATGTCCACGCCAACCGGGTGGATGTTCTCAACCAGTAGTGCCTTGACCACCCGAACAGACTAACCCGCCGCTGACCGGCTGCGACCCGCTTGCCATCTGCGACCCGCTTGCCAGCCTCAACCCGTCAGCTGCAACCCGAGGTGGCGCCGCAGCCTTCACAGACGTGGCAGGAGCCCGAGGGCCGCATCTTGGTGCCGCAGGTCATGCAGATGGGAGCGTCCGCCTCGCGGCCCTGCATGGCCTCGAACAGTTCGGCTGTGGAGTGGACCGACGCCAACGGCTTGGCCGCCGCCGGGGTTTTCTCCAAGGCAACATCCTGGCTGGCCGCCTCGGTGTCCAGTTCTTCTTCCATGTCCTCGTAGGAGCCGGTCTCCAGTTGGCGTTCACGTTCCGTGGCGGTGTAGATGCCCAGGGCCGCGCGGGAATCGAACGGCAGGTGGTCAAGGGCCAGGCGGCGGAAAATGTAGTCCATGACGGACTGGGCCATGCGGACATCTGGGTCATCCGTCAAACCGGCCGGCTCGAAGCGCTGGTTGGTGAACTTCTGAACAAACGTCTCGAGCGGCACGCCGTACTGCAGGCCGATGGAGACGGCGATGGAGAAGGCGTCCATGACGCCGGCCAGGGTGGAACCCTGCTTCCCCAGCTTCAAGAACACCTCGCCCAGTTCCTTGTGGTCGGTGTCGAAACAACCGGCGGTGATGTAGCCCTGGGCGCCGCCCACCGAGAAGGAGGTGGTGATGGAGTAGCGCCGCTTAGGCAGCCGGCGCCGGGCCGGCTTGACCACCACGGTGGTGGCGCCGGCGGCGGATTCGTCCGCCTCTGCGCCCGTCTTGGCCTTGTCCGCCTTGGCGTCCGACAACGGCTGGGACACCTTGCAGTTGTCGCGATAGATGGCGATGGCCTTCAGACCCAGCTTCCAACCCTGCAGGTAGACGTCTTCAATCTCCTCAACCGTGGCCGTTTCGGGCAGGTTGACCGTCTTCGAGATGGCACCGGACAGGAACGGCTGGGCGGCCGCCATCATGCGGACGTGGCCCATAGGGGCGATGGAGCGCTTGCCCACCGCGCAATCGAAGACGGCGTAGTGTTCGGGCTTCAGACCGGGGGCGTCCACCACGTGGCCGTTCTCCATGATGTACTCGACGATCGCCTCGATGGTCTCTTCGGCGTAGCCCAGCCGGCGCAGCGCCATCGGCACCGTCCGGTTGACGATCTGCATGGAGCTGCCGCCCACCATCTTCTTGTACTTGACCAGCGAGAAGTCCGGTTCGATGCCGGTGGTGTCGCAGTCCATCATGAAACCGATGGTGCCCGTGGGCGCCAAGACCGAAGCCTGGGCGTTGCGCCAGCCGTGCTCCTTACCCTTGGTCAGCACGTCCTCCCAGGCCCGGGCGGCCGCCTGCTGCACGTCGCCATCGAGCGTGGAAGACGGCACCAGGGCGTCATTGGCGGCATGGTGCTTGCGCATCACCTTCAGGTGGGCGGCGGCGTTCTGGGCGTAACCCTGGTAGGGGCCCACCGCCGCTGCCAGCTCGGCCGAGCGGCGGTAGGCGGTGGCCGTCATCAGCGACGTGATGGCGCCGGCCAGGGACCGCCCGCCATCCGAGTCATAGGCCAGGCCCGAAGCCATCAACAGGGCTCCCAGGTTGGCGTAGCCGATGCCCAGTTGGCGGAAGCGGCGGGTGGTCTCACCAATCGGCTTGGTGGGGAAGTCCGCGAAGCAGATCGAGATGTCCATGGCCGTGATGATCAGCTCGACAGCCCGCTCGAAACGGACCGTGTCGAACGAGCCGTCCTCACGCAAGAAGGCCAACAGGTTGAGCGAGGCCAGGTTGCAACTGGAGTTGTCCAGGTGCATGTACTCGGAGCAGGGGTTGGAGGCCGTGATGCGGCCGGTTTCGGGCGAAGTGTGCCAGGCGTTGATGGTGTCGTCGTACTGGATACCGGGATCGGCGCACTCCCAGGCCGCCCGAGCGATCTTGTGGAACAGGCCGCGGGCATCCACCTCTTCGATGATCTCCCCACTGACCCGGGCCCGCAGGCCAAACGGTTCGCCGGCCTCAACCGCCCGCATAAAGGCATCCGACACCCGCACCGAGTTGTTGGCGTTCTGGTACTGCACGGAAGAGATGTCGCGGCCATCCAGGTCCATGTCGAAGCCGGCGTCACGCAGCGCCCTGATCTTGAGTTCTTCCCGAGCCTTGGTCTCGACGAACTCCTCGATGTCCGGGTGGTCGATGTCCAGCACCACCATCTTGGCGGCCCGCCGCGTGGCGCCGCCTGACTTGATGGTGCCAGCCGAAGCATCCGCGCCGCGCATGAACGAAACCGGGCCGGAGGCAGTGCCGCCAGACGAGCGCAGCAGTTCCTTGGATGACCGGATGCGGGACAGGTTGACGCCGGCACCTGAGCCGCCCTTGAAGATCATGCCTTCCTCGTGGTACCAGTTCAGGATCGATTCCATCGAGTCATCGACCGACAGGATGAAGCAAGCCGAAACCTGCTGCGGCGAGGCCGTGCCGACGTTGAACCAGACCGGCGAATTGAAGCTGAAGTGTTGGTGCAGCAAGAGCCAGGTCAGTTCGTCTCCGAAGACCGCGGCATCAGCCGGCGTGGCGAAATAGCTGTGCTCAAGCCCGGCCGCCACGTAGGTGCCCACCACCCTGTCGATCAACTGCCGCAGGGAGTATTCGCGAGCCGGGGTGCCCACCGCGCCCCGGAAGTACTTGGTAGCCACGATGGTGGAGGCGTTGACGGACCAGAAGTCGGGGAACTCGACACCGTGCTGGGCAAAGACCGTCTCACCAGTTTTCCAGTTGGTCTGCACCACGTCACGCAACTCCCACGTGACTTGCTCGTAGGGATGGACCCCTTCGGTGGTGAAGACGCGCGGGATGGTCAGCCCCGAAGTGGTGATATGCGCTGGGGCGGACTTGGCGGTCTCGGTCATGATGCCTGTACTCCTGATATGGCTAGTTGTTCGGTTGTGTCAGTGGGGCGGAGCGGTCCTTAAGGGCCGCAATTTCGGCCTCGAAATCCGCCAGCGAGTCGAACGAGCGGTAGACCGAGGCGAACCTCAAGTAGGCCACTTCGTCCAACTCACGCAACGGCCCGAGGATGGCCAGGCCCACCTCTTGCGAGTCCACCTCCGCTGCGCCGGTGGCGCGGATACGTTCCTCGACCTGGTGGGCCAACTGCGCCAGTTGATCGTCGGTGACGGGCCGGCCTTGGCAGGCCCGGCGCACGCCGGCGGCAACTTTGTCGCGGCTGAACGGTTCGGTCACCCCGCTGCGCTTGATCACGCTCAAGGCAGCCGTTTCGACCGTGGTGAAGCGCTTGCCGCACTCTTGGCATTGCCGCCGGCGCCTGGTGGAGGTGCCGTCTTCCGCCGTGCGTGAGTCGATCACGCGGCTCTCTTCGTGGCGACAGAACGGACAATGCACGCGGAACACTGTAACAAGATGTGGGGCGCGATGGTGCAACACGCCACAACATCTTGTGATTGCATCTCATTTGATGGGCACCAATAGCACATCCCCTCCCCGAATGGAAGAGGACGAAAGGCCATTCAGTTCCATGATCAGGTTCAGCGTGTGGCGGACATCCTCCCCTTCGGCCGTGGCTGCCTGAGCGATAGTCCACAGAGAGTCTCCCTGGTGGACCACGACCGTCTCAGTTGGCACGTAGCTGACGGTGGTGCCGGCGCCGCCCGCCAGCCCAACGGCGTAGGCCACCAAAGCCAACGCCATCACCAGGCCAAACAGGGCCAACCAACCGCGGCGCGTCAGGCCGGCCACACCGCCTTTACCCCGAGCCTGAGCGCGAGTCCGCGCACGCACCCCCAGGCCAACTGCCGGAATCGCCATTGCACTCATGGTGTTGCTCCTTCCCTCCCAACACGCCGGATTCAAACACCTGTTTGAATCCGGCACCGAGATTCACTACGCTTAGGAGTCAACACCCCACCACTGACATTCTAAGCGAAAGCCCAGTTCAGGGGCCATAAACTGAGAGTTTCAGGGGGGATGGCGGGGTCCGCACCGAGAGCCGCAAGGAGGTTGGAATGAGCCCACAAGCCACCCGAAGCCGCGTCCAACGCGGCACCAAGGGCCTGACCCCGCGCCAGCGCGCAGTCCTGGATTGCATCATGGAATCGCTGGACCGGCGCGGTTATCCGCCGTCGATGCGTGAGATCGCCGCGGTCGTCAACCTGAAAAGCCCGTCCAGCGTCAAACACCAGTTGCTGGCCCTCGAATCCAAAGGCTACCTGCGGCGCGACCCGCACATGCCGCGCGCCATGGAAGTGATGGACCCGGATGCGGACGTGCCCCAACGGTTGCGCTTCCTGCAGGCCACCGGTCCCCGGCCGCGCTACGTGCCCCTGGTGGGCCGCATCGCCGCGGGTGTGCCCATCCTGGCCGAGCAGATGGTGGACGGCCTCTATCCGCTGCCACGGGAGATCGTGGGCGACGGCGAGGTCTTCATGCTGAAGGTGCAGGGTGACTCGATGATCGGGGCCGCCATCGCCGACGGTGACATGGTGGTGGTACGGGCCCAGCCGTCAGCCGAGAACGGTGAGATAGTGGCCGCGTTGCTTGATGACGAGGCCACCATCAAGACCCTGTCGGTCAAGGACGGCCGGGTCTGGCTGGTGCCGCAGAACCCCGCCTACCAGCCCATCGAGGGCCACAAGGCCACCATCTTGGGCAAGGTGGTGTCGGTGGTGCGGTCGCTCTAGGTCCGCCGCAAGCGCTGCAGTCCAACTGGAAGCGCTCTCGCCCGGCGTGGCACAGGTCGCGGTAAAGGTCGCGGTACAGGTCCAAGCCGGCTCAGACGGCCGCGGCAGCCAATTCCGCCGCTAGGCCCTGCCCCACCAAGGCCACCAGGTGCGTGCCGGACTCCAGGTAAGACTCCTCCAGCAACTCGCCTTCTTGGTGGGCCCGGCTGACCAAGTCGCCGCGGGCATAGGGCACCACCAGGTCAACCCTGACCGGCGGACGCGGTAGCGCGGCCGTCAGCCGGTCCCGCAGTTGGTCCAGACCGGCGCCTGTGGCGGCCGAGACGGCCACGCCCTCCGGGTGCTCGGCCAGCAACGACACCAGCGCTTCAGCCGGAGCAATGTCGGCCTTGTTGAACACCAGCAGTTCACGGGCCTGCACGGCGTCATCGGCCCCCACCTCGCGCAAGACCTGGCGCACCGCCGCGATCTGGCCCTCGGGATCATCGTGGGAGGCGTCGACCACGTGCAGCAGCACGTCTGCATCCAGCGATTCCTCCAGGGTGGACGCGAACGCGGCCACCAGTTGGTGGGGCAGGTTGCGCACAAAACCCACCGTGTCGGTCAGCGTGAAGGTGCGGCCATCCGCCGTCTGCGACGCCCGCACCGACGTGTCCAGCGTGGCGAACAAGGTGTTATCCACCATCACGCCGGCGCCGGTCAGGGCGTTCAACAGCGAAGACTTGCCGGCATTGGTGTAGCCCACAATCGCCACCGACGGCACGCCACCCCGCACCCGGGAGGCCCGCCTGGCGGCCCGGCCGGGCGCCATCGCCCGCAACTCGCGACGCAACTTGGCCATGCGGGCCCGGATGCGCCGACGGTCCAACTCGATCTTGGTTTCGCCAGGGCCACGCGAGCCGATGCCGGCGCCGCCCGCCACGCGGCCACCGGCCTGGCGCGACATCGAGTCGCCCCAACCACGCAGGCGCGGCAGCAGGTATTCCAGTTGCGCCAACTCAACCTGCGCCTTGCCTTCGCGGGACTTGGCGTGAGCCGCGAAAATGTCCAAGATCAGGGCCGTGCGATCAACCACCTTGACCTTGACCACATCCTCAAGGGCGCGGCGCTGCGAGGGACCCAACTCGCCATCGGCAATCACCGTGTCGGCCTCGAGGGAAGCCACGACATCGGCCAGCTCCATCGCCTTGCCGGAACCGAAATAGGTGGCTGGATCCGGTGCCGGCCGGCGCTGCAGCAGGCCGTCCAAGACCTGTGAACCGGCCGTCTCGGCCAGGGCCGCCAGTTCGCGCAGCGAGACCTCAGCCGCCGCCCGCGTCACCTGCCCGCCATACAGGCCGATCAACACCACCCGCTCCAGGCGCAACTGCCGGTACTCGACCTCGGTGACGTCCTCCAGTTCGGTCGACAAGCCGGGCACACGGCGTAAGGCGGTGCGTTCCTCCAACTCAAGCTGGTCCCACGCATCGCCTGCCACCGTGGCCTCATCCTGCAGGGCAGTGCCTGCCCGGGAGAGGATCCGGTCAACTGGGTCGGTCGATGTCACGGGAGCCAAGCCTACTGGCCGCCGCCACCCTCTGTCTGTGAGGCGGCAGCGGCGCCGCAACCAGGGCGGCTCCGTCGACCGGGGCAGCCGGTTCAGCCCGGGCGGCCATTACCCTGGGAGGCGTGGAGCACTACTTCGCGGCCGATGCCGCCCCGCTGGACCCGGCCGAACTCACCACCCGGCACGTCCGCCTGGCCGGCTTCGAGGTGGATGTAGTGACCGCCCCCGGTGTCTTCTCCGCCCACCGGGTTGACCTGGGAACGTCGGTCCTGTTGCGCACCGTGGCTGGCGAAGCGGGTGGCCTACCCCCCACCGGCACGCTGGTAGACCTGGGCTGCGGCTGGGGTCCCCTGGCCATCACGATGGCGCTGACCTGCCCGGACGCCCAGGTTTGGGGCATCGACATCAACCCCCGGGCCCTCGAACTGACACGGTTAAACGCCGGGCGCTTGAACCTCGCCAACCTGCAAGCGACGGTGCCCAACGACGTCCCTGAAGGTTGGATGCAACACCCAGCCGGCGCCATCGACGTCATCTGGTCGAACCCACCCATCCGGGTGGGCAAAGAGGCGCTGCATGAGTTGCTGACCACGTGGCTGGCCCGGCTGACCGCCACCGGCCACGCCGATCTGGTGGTGCAGAAGAACCTCGGCTCCGATTCACTGCAAAGCTGGTTGACCGACCAGGGCTACCCCACCGAGCGCCTGGCCAGCGCCAAGGGCTACCGGGTGCTGCGGGCAACCAAGGCGTGAAGTCTGAGGCCTGAACAAGGCGGCCTGAACAGCGACACCTGAACAGCGACACCTGAACAGTGACACCTGAACAAGAGCCCTAGAGCAACTGCCCCCGTGCCACCAGTTCGGCCGGACCCGTCAACTCCACCACGTCATCGAGCATCCGTACCCGCAAGCGGCCGCCCGGCACATTGACCGTCCAAGTGGTAGGGCCCGCCGGCCCTGACCAAGCCCAAGCCGCCAAGGCGGCAGCGCACGCGCCGGTGCCGCAGGACAGGGTCTCGCCCACGCCGCGCTCATAGACTCGCATCGTGATTTCGCCCTCCGTATCACCCACCGAAACAGGCGACAACACCACGAACTCGACATTGGTGCCGTTCTTAGGCGCCGGCGTCACCTGCGGCATCTCCCGCAGCGACAAGGCAGCCAGTTCTTCCGCCGTCACCGACGCCACCACGTGCGGATTGCCAACACTGACCGACAAGCCACCCAAAGGCCGCTCCACGCCATCGGCAAACACCTGCACGTCGCAGGACCGCCGCACCGCCGCCTGGCCACCCGGGAACTTCCAAGCCCCCAGGTCAGCCGCGTACTCGTGACCGTCACAACGCACCTCGCAGACCCCCGCCCGGGTACCCACCGACACCGTGTCGCCATCGCCCAACGTCACCAGACCCTGGTCTTGCAGGAAGGCCACGAAAACACGTACGCCGTTGCCGCACATCTCCGCCAACGAGCCATCCGCGTTGCGATAGTCCATGAACCACTCGGCCGCCGGGTCTAGGGCCAGAACCGTCTGCCCCTCTTCGACGTGCTCCGAACGAACCGCCCTGATCACGCCATCGGCGCCGATGCCAAACCGCCGGTCCGCCAGGCCGGCCGCCAGTTCGGCCGTGAAGTCGATCACGCCGTCGGGGTCGGCAAACAACACAAAATCGTTACCGGTGCCGTGGCCCTTGGTGAACTGCAGGCCCGCCGGGGCACCCTCCATGCTTGTAGGCACCCGCAAAGCCTAGCCCAACACCGCCAATGCCTGATCCACCACGCTCTGGCCGGCACCGTCCAACCAGGTGATACGGGGGTCACGGCGGAACCATTTGCGCTGGCGGCGAGACAGTTGGCGGGTGGCAAGGGCGATCTGATCCGTCGCCTGTCCCAGGTCTAGGAGACCGTCCAACACCGCCAGAGCCTGGCTGTAGCCGATGGCCCGCGAGGCCGTCTTGCCTGCTCGCAACCCCTGATCGGCCAGGCGTGCAGCCTCTTCCACCAGGCCGGCGGCCATCATGGCGGTGGCCCGTTGGCTGATGCGCTGGTCCAGGACGTTGTTGTCCAGGTCCAGTCCAACCAGATGCAAAGGGCGCCACGGCGTATAGGCGGGCAGGTGGGCGCTGAAAGGCCGGCCTGTGATCTCGATCACTTCCAGGGCGCGGACCAGCCGGCGCAGATTGCCGGGCAGAATCGCTTGGGCCGCCGCTGGATCCTGCTCTTGTAGGAGGTGGTGCAGGTGTTCGGGGCCCTTAGCTTGGCCCAGTTCCTCCCAGCGACGACGCACCACGGGATCGGTGCCGGGGAAGTCGATTTGGTCCGTCACCGCCCGCACATAGAGGCCCGAACCGCCTACCAAGATGGCCGCCTTGCCGCGCCCCCAGATCTGCTCGATGTCGGCCCTCGCCTCCCGCTGGTAGGTCGCCACCGAGGCTTCCTCCGTCACCTCGAGGACGTCCAACTGGTGGTGCGGAATGCCCCGCCGATCCTTGACGGGCGTCCGAGCAGTGCCGATCTCCATGCCCTTGTACAGGGCCATGGCGTCGGCGTTGACGATCTCGCCGTCCAGAGCTTCGGCCAGATCAAGCGCCAGGGCTGACTTGCCGGTGGCCGTGGGGCCAACCACAGCGATCAGTCGGCCGGCGGGCGCGGGCAGTGCGGGCGATGCCGACGGCGGGTCCGGCGGGCGTGGAAGGTGTGGCAGGTGTGGCAGGTGTGGCAGGTGTGGCGGGTCCAGCGAGGACGTTGCCGACGGCTCAGACAGAGCAGACAGAGGAGACGGCGCAGGCAAAGCAGGCAGAGCAGGCAGGGCAGACAGCGCAGACTGATCAGGCGGCATCGGACGCGGCCGCCTCCAGTAGCACCTGGGCCAGATGCTTGCCCTGCACGCCCGCGAGGTCGGCCGCCTGAGTGCGGCAGGAAAACCCGTCCGCCAGGAAGACAGCGCCTTCGGGGGCTTCAGCCAAGGCGGGCAGCAGCGAACGCCGCGCCACGGCCAACGACATCTCGTAGCGGCCTTTCTCCATGCCGAAGTTGCCGGCCATGCCGCAGCAACCGGCCAGCGCCTTGACCTGGGCACCCAAACCGCGCAGCAGATCCAAGTCAGCCTGGTAGCCCATCACCGAATGGTGGTGACAATGGGGCTGAACAATGATCTTGGTGCCGGCCAGCGCGGGCCCCCGCCAATGCCCCGCCGCCTTGGCCGCCTTGAGGAGTTCGGCCAGGGTGTGGGTGTGGGCGGCCACCGCCGCGGCCCTCGGATCATCCGGCAACAGGTCAAGCAGGTCCGACCGCAAGACCGCCGTGCAACTTGGTTCCACTCCGACAATCGGGACACCGTTGACCGCAAACGGGCCCAAGGTGTCCATCAGGGCACTGAGGTGCTTCTTGGCGCCCCGCAGTTGGCCGGTGGTGATCCAGGTGAGGCCACAGCAAACGTCCGGCGGCACCAGAAACACCTGGTAACCGGCGGCCGAAAGGACCTCAGCCACTGCCAGATCGATTTCGGGCGCCAAGGTGGAACTGAACGAGTCGGCCCACAGCAGCACGGGGCCGGCAGGGGGCTTCTCGGCGCCAGGAGTCTCGACGTCAGGCATCTCGACGCCAGGCATCTCAGCTGTGGGTGTCTCCCCCGATGGCGCGCCGGCAGTCGGCGCACCCGCAGTCGGCGCACCCGCAGTCTGCGCACCCCAGAACGGCGTCCCCGCTGATGGTGCCCCAACGTCATCGGCGGTACTTGGCTGACCGACCCCACCCGCCAGCCCACCACCTGGCCCCGCAGACAGAGGTGGCCACCCGGCATCGGCCGCCTGGACAGCAAAACCACGGGCAGCAAACCTGGGCAGCGAACGGCGGGAGTCCATGCCTCCGGCACGCAACACAGCCTTGCCCAGCAGCGGTGCATGTAGAACCAGGTTCGCTGCCCACGGCATTTTCGTCGCCAGGCGGGTCCAACGCGGCAGCCAACCCAGCAGGTAGTGCACCCTTGGGCGCAGGTGGCCGGCGTAGCGGCGATAGAGCGACTCGGATTTGAGGCGGGCCATGTCCACCCCGGCCGGACAATCGGACGAACATGCCTTGCAGGCCAGGCACAACGACAGGGCTTCGGCCAGTTCGGGGGCAGCGAAACCACCGCCGATCAGCGAGCCATTGGCCAATTCCTGCAGCACACGCGCCCGGCCCCGGGTGGAGTCCTTCTCCTCCAGCGACGCCAGGTAGGACGGGCACATGAAGGCGCCCACATCCGCGTGGCATTTGCCCACGCCGGTGCAGCGGTGCACCGCCTTGGTCAGGTCGCCACCGTCCTCCCGGAACTGGAAACCGCGACGGGCCTTCTGGGGGCGGGCCGCCGGGCGGCGCAAGTGATCATCTAAGGCCGCTGGAGCCACAATCACGCCTGGATTGAGCAGGCCATCTGGGTCAAACAGGTCCTTGAACTGGGCCATGATGTCTTGGGCCGTGGGCGAGTACATCGCCGCCAGCAGTTCGGAGCGGGCCCGGCCGTCGCCGTGCTCCCCAGACAGCGAACCCTCATGGTCAACCACCAGACGGGCCGCCGCGGTCATGAAGTCCCTAAACGTGGTGGTGTCACGGTCAAACGGGAAGTCGATCCGGATATGGACGCAGCCGTCACCCAAGTGTCCATAGGGCAGACCCTCCAATCCGAACTCCTGTAGCAGTCCCTCCATGGCGCGCAGGTAGGAACCCAGGCGGGCAGGCGGCACAGCGGCGTCCTCGAAACCGGGCCAGGCCTGATTGCCCGATGGCGTCCGGCCGCCCAAGCCGGCGCCGTCCTCCCTGATCCGCCACATGGCACTGGCCTCGGGGCCCCGGCGCAGGACGCGGACCGCTAAGGCCGGCGAGGCGGTCTCCATCGCCAGACTGGCGCCCTGCTGGGCGGTCTCGACAGTGTCAAATTCGAGCATCAGCCAAGCGGCGCCATCGGGCAGTGGAGGTACAGAACCGGCCCCCTTCGCCCGGCGCAGGCCATCCACCAGACGGGCGTCCATGCCCTCCAACGCCAGGGGGTTGAGTGGCAGCAGAGCGGGCACGGCATCGGCCGCCTGTGCCATGTCGGCATAGCCCAAGACAACCAGCACTGGCGCCGCGGCGAGCGGAACCAGCCGCACGGTGGCCTCGGTCACAAGGCCGCAGGTACCTTCTGAACCAACCAGCGCCTTGGCCAGCCTGTGGTTCTTCTCCGGGAGCAGGTGTTCCAGGCCGTAACCGGACACTTGCCGGCCGAAGCGGCCAAACTCGGTGCGCAAAGTGGCCAGATTCTGGTCGACCAAGTCTTGGAGGCCGGGTACTGCCGACAGGTCCGTGCCAGCTCGAAGGTGGCGCCCGTGGCCGTCGATCAGTTCCAGTGCCTCCACATTGTCGCTGGTACGGCCGTAGGCGATGGCGTGGTTGCCACAGGCGTTGTTGCCAATCATGCCGCCGATGGTGCAACGCGAATGGGTGGACGGGTCCGGACCGAAGCGCAGTCCGAATGGCCGGGCGGCCGTTTGTAGTGCGTCGAGTACCACGCCGGGCTCCACCCGGGCTTTGCGGGACTCCGGGTTGATGTCCAGAATTCTGGTCAAGTGCCGACTGGTGTCCACCACTACACCTGGTCCGATGGCGTTGCCGGCGCAGCTGGTGCCGGCTCCACGCATGGTGAGAGGTACACCCAGGCCGCGGGCGACATCGGCCACACGGGCTAGGTCGTGCCCATCCACCGGGTAGACCACCGCTTGTGGTACCACTCGGTAGTTGGACGCATCAGTGGCGTACATGCCGCGGGTCAGGGTGGTCACATCGACTTGGCCTTTGACTGCCGCCCGCAGAGCAGCCGCCAACTGTTCCACCGACGGCAGATGTGGGGCTGCACTCATGCTGTTCAGTTTCTCACGCCGAGTCCTGTCTGGCTGGATTGCCAGTCAAGGCCCGCCCACAAAGGGCGACGGGATTGTGGGCAAAGCCTGCTTATTATTGACCCGACCGATCGCCGTCTGCCGGGAAGGCACCGACAAGGAGACATGATGTCAGACCCCACGCCGAACAGCGCCTCTGCTAACGATCCCACCGATCACACCGATGCCACCGGCTTGCAGGCGCAAAGTGGCGACCCTGCACCGGCGCCCAGCGCCTCGGCCGCCCAGCCGTCGGCCGATGGCGCCACCCCACCGCCTGGGTACGCTCAACCCGGCTACGGGGCTACCCCGCCGCCTGGGTACGCTCAGCCCGGCTACGGCGCCACCCCACCGCCTGGGTACGCTCAGCCCGGCTATCCACCACCTGGCTACGCCCAACCCGGCTACGGGGCTACCCCGCCGCCAGGCACCGTCTACACGCCCGCGCCGCCCGGCTGGACACCCAAGTCAAAGCTAGCGGCCGGCCTATTGGGCATCTTCTTGGGCGGGTGGGGAGTGCACAACTTCTATATCGGCAACACCCAGCGTGGTGTCATTCAGATTGTGGTCACCATTGTCACGTTGGGCATTGGCAGCATCTGGGGTTTTGTCGAGGGCATCTTGATTCTGGTGGCACAGCCTGGCACCAAGTGGGCTTTCGACGCCCATGGCTGGCCGCTGACGCAATAGGCCCAGCGGAAACTGACAGGTAGAGGCAACCAATCAGGCCCCAGGATGACGGCAAGAATGACGACCGGCATTGCCTTACGTTTGGATGGCCCAGGCCTCAGCTGCAGCGCGATTGGCTACCGCCCCATCTGCCAAGCCAACTGACCTCGCCGCCGCCGGCACTGCCATCGCCCCAGCCGCCTCAGGCACCACCTGCTCAGGCACCACCGGCTCAGGTGCGACCATCCCCGGGATCACCGCCGCCGGCACCGTGTAGGACTCACCGCCTGGCGCCACCCAAGTGGTAACCCCCGTGGCCGAGTCGCGCGACACCCGCCACAGCGGATCACCGTATCCGTCCAAGTCATGCTTGACCAGGTGATGGGCCTTGCAGAGGGCATGCAGGTTCGAAGCAACCGTCTGTTCAACAGCGGGGCGCCACCGCCAGAATGGTTCGATGTGGTCAAGTTCGCATTCAAAAGCGGGCACACTGCACCCAGGGAACCGGCAGGTCTGATCACGTAGGCGCACCACCAGTGCCAGGAAGCTTGAGGGGAACCTCGAGTCGGTGGCCAGCCGTTCCGACATCCAGGATGATGGTTCGGACAATTCCCACTCTGGCTCGACCCGCGGCAGCGGCAGCCAGTCCCCAACCTTGCCGGGGGACGGCCCCTCTGTCGCCCCAGGCTCGTTCCCATCACTCGCGCATGCTGCTTCTGTAGCCTTGGCCCCCTTGGCCCCCTTGGCCGCCTTAGTCACCTTGGCCGCCTTTGCCGCCTTGGCTGAAGCGACCGACGTAGGACTCAGCGCGATCAACCGACCAGAGGCAGGATCCACCACTGCTCCATGCAGTCGCCGCGACATCAGCAGGTCTGCCTCGGCAACAAGCCCCAGCGACTCGCCATGGTCCTCGCCTTGGCTCCCATCGGGGGCTGGTTCGGTTGGGCGACCCCCAGCCGTCTCGATCCACTCATCGGCGGTACAAGTCACAACAGTGCGGACAGCCGCCAGGCCCGTCGCTCGGCCTCGGTTGGGGCTTACCACCCCGACTGTTTCCCCTGGCTCCAAGACCAGGCTCACAAGGAGATCAGCTTCCCGTTGGGCTTGAGTCCGATGGTCCTTCGCAAGGCTGCCGGTGCGAGTGCCACCAGCACCACCCGCATTATCGGTCCCGCCGCTAGCAGGCGCAGCCATTGCCCCAACGCCAACCCTGGCCCGCGAGGTCAGTTCCGCCTTCAGTGCCCTGGCATGCTCGGTCCTCAGATAGGCCTTGAACCAGGACATGCCATCGCGACCCTCTTCAACCATGACATGGCGCCGCTGCGGTGCCTCCAACACCCGACGCCGTTCCGCCTCACGATCGGCCTGCGCGGCGGCTGCCCGAGCCGCAGCTTTGGCTTCACGCACCGAGCCCTGTTCGATCTGCCCCCACACTGCACCGGCCACCTCGGCTGCCCGCTCGGGTGCCAAGCATTTCAACTCTTCCGCCACCACCGTGGCCTTGGCGGCGGAGACCACCCCCTGGCACATGGCCTCCTTCAGGCCGGGCAGTTGGTTGCGAGCCTGACCAAGCTCGGCCACTCGCCGGGCCTCCCCGGTCGACATCCCGCCAGCCAGGGCAACTTGCTGCACCATCGAGTACCGCTCGGCTGGATTCGCCGCGGCCGCCACCGCCTGGCTGGCCAGGTCAGCCGCCCGCCCTTGGCAATAGGTCGCGATCTGGGCATAGATACCTTGTGCCGCGGCCAGTTGGATTGGACTTAGCTCGCCGCCATCGACCAACGCCTCCAAACGCCCCAGACAAGCAGCGTTCTTGGGCGCCCTCCGCAGCGCAGCCAGGACCTCATCCGGCCCGCCCTCTGGCTCGGTATAGTCCCAGTTCACATCCACTTCCATACAACAACTGTACCAGACATCTCAACCCCTGACAACCCGCGCCCCAGACCGCCCCCGTCCAGCATCCCAACCAGCATCCCAACCAGCATCCCGCCCAGCCCCCCAACCAGCGCCCCCATCCAACCCCCCAGTTCGCGCCAACCACCCTCGCTACCGAACCGTAACCCCCACCACCGACATTCAGGCCGGATAGCCCCGGCGGCCAAACCCGCCGCAACCAACCCAAACCCCGCCCAACCCCCGCCCAAACCCCACCTCACCTTGTGGCTTCCAGACAACCCCCATCCACCATTCCTGCACGTTTCACCAGGTGCCGCCCAACCTACGCCACCGTAGGCTGCCATTCAGTTGTAGGAATCAACCGAAAGGAAGGCCTGTGGCGGCCATACACCCGAACCATCCCGTGACGGCCCAGCACGCCCTGGGTGACATTCCCCACCGCTCGGCCGCGCGCCACGGCGACAAGCCGGCCATCATTGACGGCGACGTCACCCTCTCCTACCAACAGTTCGCCCAACGGGTCGATGCCGTGGCCGCCGCCCTCCAGGCTCAGGGCCTGGTCAAGGGGGACGTCCTGGCGGTCCTCTCCCGCAACAACTGGCAGATGGCCGTCCTCCCTTTCGCCGCCGCCCGGGCCGGTGTCATCCTGGCCCCCATCAACTTCCTACTCTCCGCCCCGGAAGTGGCCGCCATCATCAAACTGGCCCAGCCGAAGGCCTTCATCGCCGAAGAGCACCTGATTGAGGTGGCCCACGGCGCCCTCACCCTCGCCGCCGCCACCACCACCGCCGCCACCGCCGCCACCGCCACACAGACCGAACCCATCCTCCACCTGGCCATCAACCCCGGCCCTCGCGCGACAGCCCACAAGTGGCCGGATGCCGCCCCATGGTTCGAACCCGGTCCCACCCCCCAACCAGTCACCATGGCGGACGATGACGTGGTCCGCCTCATGTTCACCAGCGGCACCGAGGCCCTCCCCAAGGGCGTCATGTTGACCAGCCGTTCCCTGATGTGGCAGTACATCTCCACCATCTTTAGCGGCGGCTTCGAAACCACCGATGTCGACCTGCACTTCATGCCGCTGTACCACTGCGCCCAACTTGATGTCTTCCTCAGCCCGGACCTCTACGTCGGCGCCACCTCGGTCATTCTCCAGTCCGCCGGCCCGGGCCGCATCATCCAAGCCATCGAACAGCACGGCGTCAACAAGATGTTCGCCACGCCGTCCAAGTGGATCGAACTGCTGCACTCCCCCGCCTTCGACCCCGCCAAACTGGCGGCCGTCACAAAGGGCTACTACGGCGCCTCCCCCATGCCGGTGCCTGTCCTTCTGGAACTACAACAGGTCATGCCCCAACTACGCCTGTGGAACTTCTACGGCCAAACCGAAATGTCCCCGGCCGCCTGCATCCTGCCACCGGAGGACCAACTCACCTACGCCGGCTCGGCCGGCAAACCCGCCTTGAACGTCGAACTCGCCATCCTGGACCAAGACTGCCAGCCTGTGCCCGATGGCGTGGTGGGCGAGGTCGCTTTCCGCTCACCGCACGCCTGCCTGGGCTATCTCGGTAACCCAGAAGCCACCGACGAGTTGTTCCGCGGCGGCTGGCTGCACACCGGTGACCTGGGTTATCGCTCCGAAACCGGCCGGCTCAGTTTTGTCGACCGGGTCAAGGACACCGTCAACGTGGGCGGCGAAAAGGTCTCCTCGCGCGAGGTTGAAGAGGTCATCTACAAGCTCCCCGGGGTGCAGGAATGCGCCGTCATCGGAGTGCCGGACCCGCGTTTCAACGAGGCCGTGGTGGCGGTGGTGGTGCCAAAGGATGGCGCCACCGTTACGCCCGATGGCGTCCAGGCCCACGTCCGCGCCGCGCTGGCCCGCTTCAAGGCCCCCAAGTTCGTCATCATCGCCGAGTCCCTGCCGAAGAACGCCTCCGGCAAGATCCTCAAGCGGGATCTGCGAGATCAGTATCAGGCCGTGGCGTTGTAGCTGGACCCAGGTTGAGTTTCAGCCCCGCCGCCCGGCGCGGTTCGGGCAGGCCGGTCTGGGCCCGTTGCCAGGCGTCTCCCGCCCGGGTGCGCCGCACCTCGAATAGACCGCCGGGCGCCAGGACAGAGTCGGCCATCAGGTGGTGGGGGGCGGCATCGGTCACTTCTACCTGCACGATGTCGCCCGGTCGCGGTTCGGCGCGTCCGTCCCCGGAAGCGGGTAGCGCCAGGTGGACCAACCGGCCGTCCCGGGCGCGCCCGGAGACCCGCCGGGTGGCGGCGTCCTTGCGGCCTTCCCCCTCGGCCACCAGCACCTCGACCGGCCGGCCGATCTGCTTGTCGTTCTCTTCTTCCGAGATGGCGTTCTGCAGCGCCACCAGCCGGTCGAACCGTTCGGTCACCACCGCCGCCGGCACCTGGTCAGGCATCGTGGCGGCGGGCGTGCCCGGCCGAATCGAGTACTGGAAGGTGAAGGCGCTGGCGAACCGCGCCGCCCGCACCACCGCCATGGTGTCCGCGAAGTCGGCCTCGGTCTCCCCGGGGAAACCGACAATAATGTCGGTGCTGATGGCGGCTTCGGGCAGAGCTGCCCGCACCTTGTCCAGCACCTCAAGGAAGCGTTCCGCCCGGTAGGAGCGCCGCATGGCCCGCAACACGGCATCGGACCCGGACTGGAGGGGCATATGCAGCTGGGGCGCCACCGCCGGTGTCCCGGCCATGGCCTCGATCACATCGTCGGTGAAGGCGGCCGGGTGGGGCGAGGTGAAACGGAGCCGTTCCAGGCCATCCACGGTCCCCGCGGCCCGCAGCAGTTTGGCGAAGGCGCCCCGGTCGCCGAACTCAACCCCATAAGAGTTGACGTTCTGGCCCAGCAACGTCACCTCGATGGCGCCTTGGTCCACCACGGCCTGGACCTCGGCCAAGATGTCGCTCGGGCGGCGGTCGCGTTCCCGGCCGCGCAGCGACGGCACAATGCAGAAGGTGCAGGTGTTGTTGCAGCCCACCGAGATTGACACCCAGGCCGAATAAACCGACTCGCGCTTGGTGGGCAGCGTCGATGGGAAAACGGTCAGGGCCTCTGCGATCTCCACCTGGGCAGCCTGGTTGTGGCGAGCCCGCTCCAGCAACACCGGCAGCGACCCCAGGTTGTGGGTACCGAACACCACGTCCACCCAGGGGGCTTTGGCGACGATGCCGTCCCGGTCCTTTTGGGCCAGGCAGCCGCCGACGGCGATCTGCATCCCGGGGCGTTCGGCCTTGATGGCGCGCAATTGGCCCAGGTTGCCGTACAGCCGGGTGGCGGCGTTCTCGCGCACGGCACAGGTGTTGAGCACCACCACGTCGGCCACCGGGATGCCTTGGGCGTGGATGGCGCCCTGGCCGGCGTGGCCTTCGGGCGCCGGGGCGGGCACGTAGCCGGCCGCCTCCAAAACCCCGGCCATGTGCTCGGCATCGTGCACGTTCATCTGGCAACCCAGGGTCCGGATGGCGTACGTGCGCGGCGTGTTCGGCCTGTTCGGCGCAGGCGGCAACGGCGTGGTGGACATGGCGCGGTCAAGCTTAGCGGGCGGGACGCGGGGACCGGCCCGTCCCCACGCCCCGCCCTGTTTCGGGCTTAGCTGCCTCTCTCAGGCCAGAGTCACCTCAAGGCCGGCCGCTTGGCCACTGCTTGACAAGCTGAAGGCGCCACTGCCGCCCGGCCCGGTGACACGGTAGTCACCTAGGAAGCCGGTCAGCTCGAAGCGGCCTTCAGCGTCGGTTTGCGCCGTGGTGGGCTGGATCCACCAGTCGCCCTTGATCAGCTCGTGCAGCGCCGTGTATGAAGGCTTGGGCGTGTTGTCTTCGAAGACCAAGCCGATGGGTGCCCCCAGCCAGGCCTCGGCATCGGACACCCCCCAGTAGGTGATGACCTGCACGGCCGGGTGACCCAGCAGCGACTTGTAGTGCCGCACCATCTCGTCAGCCTGACGTTCCAGGCCTTCCGGTGTGGATGGCCAGGACGGGATCTGGTAGTCGTTCAGGTCGACAATCTCGGCCGGCATCAGGTGGCCGGAGACCAGCGAGGATTCGGTCATGTGGATGGGCAGCCCATAGCGGGCAAACCGGTCCACCGTCTTCAACATGTTCTCTTCGCCCCAATAGCCCTGGTGCATGTGGGTTTGCAGGCCCAGCACGTCGATCTTGACCCCGGCCTCCAGCACGCCTTCGATCAGGCATTCGTAGGCGGTCGACAGGTCGAAGTCGTTCAGCAACAGGGTGACGTTGGGGTTGGCCGCTCTGGCTTCTTCGAACGCCAGCTTGATCATGTGGATGCGGCCCTTGGCCCGGGCCAACGGGGTGATGACGTTCTCTTCGGCCTCGAACACCGGCATGATGACCACCTCGTTGATGGCATCCCAGGTGTCGATCAGACCGGCGAAACCGCTCACCTCGCGCCGTACCCGCTGGCGCCAAAGCTGTTCCACTTCTTCTTGGTCCAGCCCCAGCATCCACTTGGGCGCCTCGGTGTGCCACACCAACGGGTGGCCTTTGAGGGCCACGCCGCGGTCACGGAACCACTCGGCCGTCTTGCGCAGCTGCTCGGTGCGGGGCTTGCCGCGTTCCGGCTCGAACCCCCTCAGGTAGAACGGCAGCGTGGCCGTGTTGTACAGGTCGAGCCATAGTTCGGCCCGGCGCTGCAGGTTCTCGGAGGTGTTCTCGCCGTTGGCCAGCGGAATGAAATCGAACCCGATGTTGGCGAAGCCGAAGGCGTGCCGGGTTTGCTCCACGGTCACCTGGGCCCCGGCCAGGGGGGCACCGCCGGCTCCCCGCACCGTCACGGCCGCCTGGCCTATCCGATGCGGGAAGCTGCGGTCTTTGACTTGGACGTGAGTCATAGGTTCCTTGTTTCCTTTGTCATTTGTTGTCTGTTCATCCCTTCACGGCCCCGGTTAGGCCGTTAACGATGCGGCGTTGCAGCAGCGTGAACAGGAGCAAGGCCGGGATCATGCAGACGGTGGTGTAGGCCATGATCTTGGCCATGTCCGCCGAGTGTTCCGAACTGAAGTTGGCCACGCCCAGAGGCAAGGTGTAATTGCCCACATTGCCACCCAGGATCAGCATCGGCAACATGTAGCCGTTCCATGAACCGAGGAAGGCCAGCACCGCCACCGTCACCAGGCCGGGGCCGGACAGCGGCAGCAGGATGCGCCAGAAGAAGCCGATCCGGCTGGTGCCGTCGATAGTGGCAGCTTCTTCCAGTTCCACCGGGATGGCTCTCAGGAAGGGCACCAGCACCACCACCGTTACGGGCAACTGGAAGGCCACTTGGGGCAGGATCACACCCAGCATGTTGCCCACCAGCTTCAGTTGCACCATCACCAGGTAGATCGGCAGGGCCGCCACGGTGAGGGGAAACATCAGGCCGGCGGCGAACAGGGCATACAGCGCGCCACGGCCCTTGAAGTGATAGCGGGACAGGATGAAGGCCACCATCACGCCCAGCGCCACCACCAGGCAGGTGGTGG
>JAISSX010000051.1 GCA_031272885.1 Bifidobacteriaceae bacterium
ATCCTGGTGGTAATGGGCGCCGCGGCGTTGGGCTTCTGTCTGACCGGTCTTGAATCCGACAAACACGAGCTGCGGCGCCTGGCCCGGCTGCGGCCCGGGGCCTGGACCAACGCCGAGGAGTACCTGCCGGGCCCTTGGCTGACGCTCGATGAGGCCGGCCTGGAACTGTGGGCCAAAGACCCGCTGCGTGTCCAACAGTCGGTTGCCTGGGCCGATCTGGCCGAACTCGAGGTGGGCTACCAGTTGGCCACCATCACCCTGTCCCGGGAGGTTGACTTCGAGCAGTTGGAGAAGGCCACCCAGTACCTGGGTCAGCAACTGGGCTACTTCGACGAGGACGATGACCTGGAGTGGGACGACGAGGATGATCCGGAGGTCGACGATTCACCCGAGGCCAAGGTGGTGGCCCGCGTCCTGAGGCACGCCACCGTCTCGGTCGACTTTGTGCCGATCGATCCCAGGCGTCCGCCCACCGAGGCGGAGATGATGCCGCGCTTCAGCCTGCCGGACGGCAACAACCCCACGCCCCGGCAGCGGCAGACCTTGTTGCGCGCGGTGGACCTGGCCGATGACATGCAAATGGACGAACTGCCCGGGGACCTGCACACGGCCGCGGTGGCCGAACTGCGGGCACGGCTGGTGGGCGGCACGCCGGCCGTCCTGGCCCCCCGCCTCAAGGTGGATCAGGTGGCGGTGCTGGCCCGGGAGGTGGAGCGCTGCCGGGCTGCTGCCTCGCCGGGGGCGGCGGCGAGCACCATCTCTACCTTGGGGCCGGTTTCTACCGTTTCCACGCTGGGCGCGGGCGGTTTTGCCGCCGCTCCCGGTCTCACTGACTCCTTCAAGCCGCCGAAACCGCGTGGCCCGCGCCGCCGCAGGCCCTTTATCCAGTGGCCGATTTGCCCCACCAGGGGGGCGGTGCGCTGGCTCACTGTGGGCCTGATGGCTGGGCTGACCGTGGCCGGTGCAATCTACTATCGCAGCACCATGCGGGGCACGGCCGTGGCCCTGTTCGGCGCCGCCGGGCTGGCGTTTGCGCTGTTCATTGGCGCGAGCATGCTCTTGCGACCCACTCCCAAGAGCCCGCCCTGGCGCAAGTTCGTAGCCGTGGTGCTCGCACCCATCCTGTTCGCGGTGGGCCTGTTCGCGCCGCTGGTGGTGGCGAAGTGGCCGGGCGCCATCGGGCTGCCGGAAAGCTGGGCCGCGCCGGGCCCACCGCACTACGGCGCCAGCGGGCAGCAGATGGACAACTGGACGCTGGAAGGGGACGTTTCGGCCATCGGCATGGCCTATGTCACCTCCGACTTCGCGCCCAAGGACTGGCTTGGCCTGGTGGTGCCGCCGGGCAACGAGGCCGATGCCGCCCAGTACCGCCAGGCGATCCAGAACACGGTGGAGCTGCTAGCAGGCGAACACCCCGATGCCGGTCAGCATCTGATCCACGTGGACCAATGCGGCGCCAACAGCCCCCTGCGCTACGACACGCCGGTGGAGTTGTTCTGCTCCGGGGTCGCGCTGGCCGATGGCGACGACCGCTACAGCTACTACCTGACCTTCAACAGTGCCCGCACCGAAGTCGAGGCCACGCTGTCCTTCCAAAGCAAGGTGATGGAGGGTGAAGGGTTTTTCGCCCAGGACGATATTGACGAGGCCGCCATCGGCGCCCTGGCGGCGGTCTGCCAGCAGATGGGCCCCAACGCCTACACTCCGTTGATCACGATCTACGGTTGGGCGGAGCCGGACGAGTTCGTCTATGAGGTGACCTGCGACATCGACGACCAAACCCTCTACACGCTGGGCGTCAACCAGTGGCTCACCGTCTATCGGGTGCACTATTACGGCCCGGCCAAGTAGACCACCCGGAGCCAATAGAATTGACCCCCAGCCACTAGGAGGCCCGGTCCCATGATTGCTTTTACCGCCATCACCGCTGTGGGTGGTGTGCTGCTGTTGGTTGCCCTGCTGTTCGACGGCGTGTTCGATGCCTTCGATGTCGACTTCGGCGCCTCGGGCCTGTTCAGCGGCGCCAGTCTGGCCGGTTTCATCACCGGCTTCGGCCTGGGGGGCATTATCGGCACGGCTCAGGGCTGGAAGGTACTGCCCTCGGCCGCCATCGGCGTCCTGGTGGGCCTGGCTATCGCCGCCGTGGCGGTGGTGATCTACCGCTGGCTGAAGCGGTCCGAGGCCCCCACGGCCGAACTGTCGTCCGAAACCCTGGTGGGCCAGACCGGCCTGGTGACAGCCGGAGCGCAGCCGGGCAAGACCGGCCTGGTGCGCGGCACCTACCTGGGTGCCCCCCGCACGCTGTCGTTTGTGGCCGATGTCGCCATCGACTCGGGCACCATCGTCACCATCACCGAGGTGCTGGGCCCAGACACCGTCAAGGTGGCGCCTCCCCAAGCTCCGGCGGCCCCGACCGCCTAACAGTCCCCTCGCCCCCACCAATTAGAAAGAACCAACCATGAGTTTCATCTCCGATTACCCCACGGTCTTCGCCGTCGTCGGCATCGTGGTGGTGGTAGCCATCCTGGTCTTCATCGTGGCCAAGCGTTACAAGATCCCGGCCGCCAACGAAGCCCTGGTCATCACGGGCTCCAAGGGTAAGCAAGAGGGGACCGGGCCGTCCCTCAAGGTTGTGATCGGTTCGGGCGCCTTCATCATGCCGTTTGTGCAGCGGGTGCGCACCCTGGCCTTGGACGCCACCGAGATTCCGATGCAGGTACCAGAGGGCGTGTCGAAGGACAACATCAAGGTCATCATCGAGGCCGTGGCCCTGGCCAAGATCGACGGTACGCCCGATGGCGTGCGGGCGGCCGCCCAGCGCTTCTTGGGCCGCGAGTCGGAGATTCCCGGCATCGTCACCTCAATCCTGGCCGGCGCCCTGCGTGGCGTGGCCGGCAACATGTCGATCGACGAAATGCTGCGGGACCGCGAAGGTTTGGCCGCCAAGATCCAAGAGGCCGCCGGCCAGGCCCTCTCGGACGCCGGCCTGCGGGTGGACACCCTGCAGATCAACGGCATCGCCACCGACCCGCCGGACTACATCACCAACCTGGGCCGCCCGCAGGCCGCCCAGGTGCGCAAGGCGGCCGAAATTGCCGAGGCCGAAAACGAACGCGAGGCGGCCGAAGCCAAAGCCAAGGCCCGCATCGCCATTGCCGCCGCCAACAAGGAAGCCCAGCTGCGTGAGGCCGACTTCCTGAAGGAAACCGCCAAGGCGGAAGCCGAGGCGGCCGCCGTCGGTCCCAAGACCAAGGCGGCCCAGGACGCCGAGATCACCCAGGCCGAACAGGCCAACGCCAGCCAGCAGGTCGAACTGACCCGCCTGCGCCTGGACTCCGAGGTGCGCGCCAGGGCGGACGCGGACCTGTACGCGGCCCAAAAGGCGGCCGACGCCGGCCTGTACACGGCCGAACAGGAAGCCAAGGCCCGGGCCGTGGCGGTGACGGCCGCGGCCGAGGCTGAAAAGAAGCGCCTGACCAACGAGGGCGAAGGCCAGGCCGCCGCCATCCTGGCGCAGGCCCGCGCCGAACAGGCCCGCCTGTCCCAAGAGGGCAAGGGCGAGGCCGAGGCCATCGAGGCCAGGGGCCTGGCCCAGGCCCGTGCCATCAAGGCCCAAGGCGAGGCCGAAGCCCAGGTCAAGGAACTGCTGGCGGCGGCCTACGAGAAGTACGGCCAGCAGGCCGTGATTGACCGCGTCCTGGCGGCGTTGCCCGAGATGCTGGCGGCCGTGGCTAAGCCGATTGGCGACATCGACTCCATTACCGTGCTGGGTGGGGCCGACCAGGCCAGTGGTGTGACCAAGCTGGGCACCGACCTGTTGGTGCAGTTGCCGGCCCTGGTCAAGGCGACCACGGGGCTGGACCTGAACCAACTGTTTGCCCAGTGGTTCACCGACAAGCTGACCCCGGCGGGGACGCCATCGGGCCCTGTGCCGGTAGCGACGCCGCCGGTGACCCCGGCGACCCCGGCCGAATAGCGGCCGATGGAGTTTGACCGGTACGGCGGTTGGACCGGCCGGCGGTTCGCCGCCACCGGTTTCTTCCGCCTGGCGCAGGCCGAACGCTGGTGGCTGGTCACCCCGGAAGGCAACGCCCACCTGTCGTTGGGCCTGAACCACGTGGAGCCGTCCCCCATGACGTCGCCCCACAACCTGGCCTTCTGGGCCGGCCGCCTCGGTTTGCCGCCCGATGCCGCGGCAGACGCCTTCCTGCCGGGTTTCCTGGCCAAGGTGAGGGCCGATGCCGCCCACCTGGGGGCGGGCGCCATCGGCTGCCACAGCCACCCGGCCGCCTTCGGTCTGTCGATTCCATATGTGCCGACGGTGCGGGCCCTGGACATCTGCCACTACCTGACGCCGGGGCCGGCGGACTTCCGCGACCCGTTCGACCCGGCCTTTGCCGACCACTGCGACCGGGTGGCGCGGGCCGGGGTTAGGCCGGAAGACCCCTACCTGTTGGGCTACTTCCTGACCGACTGCCCGGTGTTGACCGACCTGGAGGCGGCGCCAAGGGAGCCCAACCTGTACGGCAACGCCCGGCCCGGCCTGCCCACCTACCCCAGGGTGCTGCGCAACCTGCCCGGCCACGCCCCCGGCAAGCGGGTCTACGTGCGGCTGATGGTGGAACGGCACGGCAGCATCGAGGCCTTCAACCGGGCCTATGCCACGGGGTTTTCCAGCTTCGACTCCCTTGAACGGGCGGTTGATTGGCGGCCGGCCACCGACAAGGCCAACCGGGCCGAGCGGGCCGACAACCAGGCCTTCTTGGCCCTTGTGATGGAGCAAGCCTGGCGGACCCAGGCGGGGGCCATCCGCCGCCACGACCCCAACCACCTGGTGCTGGGGGACAAGCTGAACGGCAATACCGACCTGCCAAGCGCCATCGTGCAGGCCGCCGCCAACCACTTTGACCTGGTGTTTTACCAGATGTATGGCTTCGCGGAGGAGGAGCTTACCCTGCTGCAGCGGTGGCGCCGGCTGACCCACAAGCCCTTCTTGCTGGGGGACGCCAACATCACGGTGGCCACCCCGGAAATGCCCAACCCGTACGGCCCGGTGGCGCCGGATCAGGCGGCCAGGCGCCAGGCCTTCCTGGAGGCTGCCGGCACCCTGTTCGAGCAGCCGCAGTTCGTTGGCTGGCACTGGTGCGGCTGGATGGACCAATGGGAGTCGGTCCAGCCGGGCAAACAGCACTCCGGGTTGCAAGACCCGTTTGGCCGTTGGCATCCGGTGGCGCAGGCCTTCAAAGCAGTGGCGGCGGGCCTGTACCGCACCCCGGTGGGGTGAGGCGGCCAAGCCCGCCGCCCAACTAGCTGAACCGCCGGATCAGCCTTTGACCGCGCCTGACAGGCCGCCCACAATCCGCCGCTCGAAGATCGAGAAGAAGATCAGCGACGGCAGCATCGAGATCGAAGTGAAGGCCAACACCCGGGCCGTGTCCACCGAGTGTTCGGTAGCGTAGGCGGCCACGCCCAAGGGCAGGGTGTAGTCATCGGGGCTGGACAGGATGAACAGCGGCAACATGTAGCCGTTCCAACTGGTGACGAACGCCAGGATGCCCACCGTGATCATGCCCGGCACGGCCAGCGGTACCACCATGCGGAAGAAGAAGCCCAACCGGCCACAGCCGTCGATGGCGGCCGCCTCCTCCAGTTCATACGGGATGGCCCGCAGGAATGGCACCAAGATGACGATCGTCATCGGCAACTGGAAGGCGATCTGCGGCAGAATCACGCCCGGCAGGTCACCCAGCAGGCCGATGAACTGGACCAGCAGGTACAGCGGCGTCACCGCCACCGTCAGCGGGAACATCAGGCCGGCCGCGAACAGCGAATACATGCCGGCCGCACCCTTGAACGGGTAGCGGGCCACCGCGAAACCGGCCATGGTCCCCAGCGCCACCACGCCCACCGTGGTGGCCACGGCGATGATGGTGGAGTTGGTGAACTGGCGCCAGAAGTCCGGGTTCTGGAACACCTCGCCGTACTGGTACCAGCGCGGATTGCTGGGGAAGGCGGCCGGGGCGGTGGTGAACTCGGAGTTGGACTTGAGGCCACCGACCATGATGTACAGCACCGGGCCCATGCACAGGGCAATCAAGACGACCGAGCACAGGTAGACCACGGCGCTGCCACCGGAGTAGCGCTTGTTCTTGCGCGGGGCGGGGCGGGGCCGGCCAGAGACGGTGTAGTAGGTAGTGTCACTCGCCATCGGACTCACCTACCTCTCCGTGGGGCCACCGGGTTCTCCACACCGCGGTTCATGATGAACTTCTGGTACAGGATGGCCAGCGTGAACGTGATGATGAACAGGATCACGGCCGCGGCCGAGCCATAGCCGTAGGCGTTGGCCTCCGAACCTTCGTAGCGGATGTAGGTGGCCACCGTCGAAACGCCGGTGTGTTCGGCCGTAGGGCCCCACATGATGTAGACCAGGTCGAAGAACTGCATCGACCCGATGATGGTCAAGAAGCCCCAGATCTTGATGGTGGGGGACAGCAGCGGCAGGGTGATCTTGAGCTGCATGCGCCAGTAGGAACAGCCGTCGATGGCGGCCGCTTCGTACAGTTCTTCGGGAATGCCCTGCATGCCGGCCAGGAACAAAATGATGTAGAACCCGACGTACTTCCAGGTGACGATCATCATCATGGTCCACGGCGCGATCGCCTTGTCGCCCAACCACCAGGTGTGGGCCAGGCCGTCCAGCCCCAGGGCGTCCATGATGTTGCTGAAGGCGCCGTTGGGCTGCATCAGCAGGCGCCAGCCGGTACCAACGATGGCCTCAGAAATGACGTAGGGCGCGAAGATCAGCACCCGGATGACCGAACGGAAGCGGATCTTGCGGTTCAACAACAGCGCCATGCCCAGGGCAACCACGCCCTGGGTGGCCAACGAGACACCCAGCACGAAGCCGTTGTGGCTCAGGGCGGCCAGGAACTTCTTGTCCTCCAGGATCCAGCGGTAGTTGTCCAGGCCGATGAAATCGGAGGGCATGCCGTAGCCCTTCCAGCGGTAGAAGCCGAACCAAGCCGCCAGAACCACGGGCAGGATGACGAACGAGATGAAGATGATGAGGGCCGGGCCGGTTAGCAGCGCCACTTCGAAGCGCCCACGCCAGCCAATGCCCCTGCCCCGGGACCGGCTGGTGCGGGATGGGGGCCGCGTCTGGCCGCGGCCCCCACCCGCCTTGGCCCCCTCATCCGCCACCGCCACCGCAGCGCTCGCTGCGGTGCCGGTGGCGAAATCAGAGGAGGCGCTCATTGGTTATCAGCCCTTCCTGGCCGCCGTCTTCAGCGACTCCACGAACTGCTCCGGCGTCATCTGGCCGTCCAGCAGCGACACGGCGCCGGTGTTGGTGGCCTCGCCCACCGAGTCACCGAAGGCCTTGTCCAGCCAGATCTGCAGATAGGTGGTCTCACCGGTGCCGGTGGCGGCTTCCTTCAGCGATTCGGTGGCCAGGTACTGCACCGCCGTCGGGTTGGACGGGATGGAGACCTGCTCGGCGAACTCCTTCTGGGTTTCATCGCCCACGAAGTACTTCAGGAACTCGACGCATTCCTTGGGGGCGTTGGCGTGGCAGCTCATGCCATCCGAACCGCCAAGGGCATCGCCGGGTTCACCCTTGCCGCCTTCGATCTGCGGGAAAGCGAACCAACGTAGGTCGGCCTTCGGCTCGCCATCCGGCGTCAGCGACTGCACCTGGCCGGTCTCCCACACGCCCGAATACTCCATCGCCACCAGGCCGTTGGCCAGCAGGCCGGACGAAGAACCGGCGCCCTGCTGGGCCGAGACGGACAGCCAGCCGTCTTCGAACGGCTCAAGGGCGGCCAGGTCGATCATGGCCTGGGCGGCATCCAGATAGCAGCTATCCGTGAATTCCTTGTTGGCGGTGTCTGAATCGATGACGTCAATGCCGCAGTAGCGGATGATGAAGGCATACAGCCAGTGGCCCACCGGCCAGGCGTCCTTGCCGCCCATGCCGATCGGGACGATGCCGGCGGCCTTCAGCTTCTCGATCACTTCGACGAACTCCGCCCAGGTCTTGGGCGTCTCGGTGATGCCCGCCTGGTCGAACAGATCCTGCGAGTAGTAGATGCCGGCCGCGCCGCCCGTGTAAGGCAGGCCGTAGACCTTGTCGTTGTAGATGTACGGCGCCACCATGCCGCCGATCGCCTCGACCTCGGCCGTGGTTTCGGCCGTGATGTCCATGACATAGCCGGCGTCAACCTGCTCCTGCATTTCACCGGCGCCCCACTGCTGGAACATGTCCGGAGCGTCCTTGCCGTTCAGGGCGGTCTGCAGCTTGTCCTGCAGGTCTTCGTTCTGGATCGGCACGATGGTGATCTTGACGTTCGGGTTGGCTTCCATGAAGCGATCGGCCGAGGCCTGGAAAATCGACTTGCCGGGATCGGTGGTGACGTTGTGCCACCAGACGATTTCGACCTGCTCGCCGCTGCCGGCGTCGCCCGTGCTGTCGCCGCCGCCGCCCTTGTCGTCGCCACCGCAGGCGGCCAGGCCGCCCATGGCCAGGGCGCCGGCCGCCAACAGGGCCAGGCAACGCGTCTTCTTGACAATGCTCATCTTCGAACTCCTTGAGGGTTGTTTGGTTACTGCGAATAGTCGGTTAGTTTGGTTAGGTCAGTTGGGTCAGTTGGGTCAGGCCTGATGGAACTGGATCGAATGATCAACTCGGGCATCAAGGTGATGTGGCGAGCCGGGCCGGCGTAGCCGCCGATCCGTTCCAGCAGTAGTTGGGCGGCCCGTTGGCCGATTTCGTAGGCCCGCTGGCGCACCGTGGTGACCGGTGGGGTCAGTAGCTCCATCAAAGGGGTCTCGTCGAAGCTGGCCAAAGTGACGTCATCGGGCACCTGCCGGCCCAAGGCGCGCAAGGCCCGCAGGGCGCCCACCAGGAGGCGGGAGTTGGCCAAGAAGAGGGCGTCCGGCGGTTGCGGCAAGGCGAACAGGGCCCGCACGGCGGCCTCGCCCTGCTCCTCGCGGTAGTCGGTGAAGGCCCACAGGTCCGGCTCAAGGGGCAGGCCGGCCCGGCGCAGCGCCTGCTGGTAGCCGGCCAGGCGGTCCTGCGCGGACGGCACGTCTCGGCCGCCGGTGACGCAGGCAGGGCGGGCGGCGCCGGCCTCCAGGAGGTGGCGCACCGCGGCGCAGGCGCCGGCCTGGTTGTCGGAGTAGACCGAATCAACCGCGCCGCTCAACTCCATCTCCAGGGTCACCACCGGCAGGCCGCGGTCATGTAGCCAGCCCAAGTCCGATTCGGTGGCCGAGGCCGGCGTCATGATGATGCCCGCCACCGACTGATCGACCAGCACCTCCAGGTAGGCCCGCTCCCGGTCCAACTTGTCGTCGGTGTTGCAGAACGTGGCCGAATAGCTGTGCTCCCGCAGTGCGTCCTCTGCCCCCCGGCAGACCGACATGAAGTGGGGCGTCTCGATGTCCTGCATCACCAGGCCCACCACTTGGGCGGTGCGTCGGCGCAAGGAGCGGGCCACCAGGTTGGGCCGGTAGCCCAGGTCTTGCACCGCCTGGCGGACCCGGTCCGCCGTGGGCGTGGCTACCGTCTCGGGCTTGGTCAGGGCGCGCGTCACGGTGGCCGTCGAAACTCCGGCGGCCGCGGCGACGTCGCGAATGGTGACCATGGTTGGCTCAGGCTTCGTACTCGATGGCGATGACGGTTTGCGGGGCTATGACCTGGGGTTCCAGGCGGACGATGCCGTCCAATAACTGGGTGAAGGTGACCGGTTCGCGGCTGGGCGCCACGTAGGCCGCGATGGCCCGGCCCGGCACCTGGACATCGATGGCGAACCCGGCCAGCGGGTGTGTCTTGTCGAGGCGCGGCACCGGGCTGACCGAACGCCGCGGCTGGTAGGCCACCAGGTGCAGGGCCCGGCTGGCGATGCCATCCACCGTTGGGCCCTGGTGCAAGGTGGCCTCGACGTTGGGCGGGCCGTCGTGGCGCACCAGGCGCTGCGGCAGCATTCGATTCAGGATGGCGCCGGCCAAGGCGGCGTCGATCCAGTAGGACTGGGCGGCGTAATCCGAGAACACCGGCGAGGCCAGATGGCCCCACCCTTCGTTCCACACCGCCAGCGGACCGGCCACCCGGTCGGAAGCGGGCGCCTGCGCGTGCGAGATCAGATGCTGCCAGGTGCGGTTGAACCTTGCCTCCAACAGGGTGCCCGCTGTACTGGCCCCCTCGCTGGGTTGGAGCACCCAGGCCTCGCCGTAGCCAACGTAGGGGTAGGCCGGGTCGGCCTGCACGATGGCGTCCGCCAGAGAATCGAGGCGCCGGTAGGTTGGCACCGTGGAGGCCGGGCGGGCGGGGTAGGCGGGGGCGCCATCGAGCCGGTCCAACAAGGCGCCTCCGGCGGACACCAGCCTGGCGCCGGCAGCCCGGCAGGCCGCCAACTTGGCGACCAGAGCGTCGGTGGGGTTAGCGTCATCGGGCACCACTATCAGGGCGTAACTACCTGGTGACAGGTTGGTCTCATCCACCAGGTCGAACTGGACGGCCTGTTCCAACAGCACTTGGGCGGCCCCCTGGGTGCCGGGGCTGGGGGCCTTCAGCAGGCGGCCCGGGTCGGCATCCTTGTAGTTCCACTGGGCCAGGATGGCTGCCTCCGTCAGCGGAGTGAAGCCGGCCAACCACGGGGTGAGGGCCTGCGCCTTGGCGAAAACCCGGCCGATGGTGCGGTAGACCGCCGGGTCCAGCACACCGGAAGGGTCAAGCTGGTCGCCGATCGAAGGCGAGCCGCCGGCCGAATGGATCGTGGCCACCTCAAAATCGAGCTGATCGGCTGTCTTGAGGCCACCAAAATCACCCCACGAGCGATGGAAACGGCCCGTCATACCAACGATGGGCCGGCCAAAGGTGCGGGCGTAGCGGGCCACGATGGGGTAGTGCATGTAGCCCCAGGCGCCGTCCGTGGGGAGGGACTCGACATCGACCTGGTACTGCCACGGGATGGTCTCACCCAGCCAGGCGTCGGTGGTGTGGTTGTGCACGATGGTGGCGGCGGGGTTGTAGCCGGCCATCAGTTCACCGACGCGGCTGATGAAGTCGAGGCGGACTTGGCGGTAGTAGCTTTCGACCTGGGCTTGGTCCTCCGGATCGATGCCGGCCGCCACCATCCGGTCGAGGCCGGCCGGGGCGTAGTTCGGCATCACCGAGACGATGTCCAGCCATAAACCGTCCGGGTGGTAGAGGCGGCCGATCTCGTCGATCTGTTCGATGACATAGTCGGCGTAGCCCGAGGCCAAATCCAGGGCGGTCCAGGCCGGACGGCCCTCACCGTTGGCGCCACCCCAGAACGGCGGGCGGGTCAGTTCGCGGCCGCGGCGGTCAATGGCCAGCCATTCGGGATGTTGGCGCGCCGCCAGGTCATCCCAGTTGACCGACACGTAGACCGGGGCCTTGATGCCGCGGGCGTGCAGGGCCTCAAGCATTTCACCCAGCAGATCCCGCTGCAGGCCGGGGTGGATGGTGCCCACGGCGGTGGGGTAGTAGCTGTAGCCGTGGCCGCACTTGGCGAAGACGTTGATCGAATTGACGTGGGCCTCGGCCAGGGTGTCGGCGAACAGGGAGGCGTCGAATTGGTCCGCCACTTGGGTGATGGCTTCGGACGTGTGAAAGTCAAGGTGAACCTGTCGCAGGACGGGACGCTGCGCCTGCCGCAGGGCAGTTGTTGCCATGACCAGACCTTTCGTCTGACCCACCTGGCCGGTTTGGCGGCACCTCTTCTTTGGCGGTGTCACCGGCTGCTTGCTTCGTTGCCGCCCGGCGTGGTCTTGGGTTCTCGGTGTAGCTCGGTTTGACTTGGCTTGAGGTTGTTGGGACTTGGGACTGTTGGGTGCTGCTGGGTGCTGCTGGGGGACTGCTTACTGCTGCCTAGTGTAATCGATTACATTGCCGATGTCTTGACCATACGCCCGTTCCGCGGCCGCTGTCAACCCACCGATCTCGTCAGTTCGTGTGATGCTTCGACTTCTGCGACCTTCGCGCACTTTTTGGTCACTCGCCTGGCCGCCAAATGCCCCAGACCCTCGCACCGGCCACCACCACGCCAACAGCCTAAGCCTTTGACCTGCGCAAACACTCAAACCAAGGGTCCGTCGCCAGCCCAGCCATCGATCTCACCGGCGCCGCCGTGTCCAAAAAGTGCGCGAAGCTCGCAGGCGCCACTCCGGCCACCGGACGGCCGGACCGCCGCGCGCCGGGGCTAACCGCAGACGCCAACCCCTAGACTTGGCTCCCGTGATGCGGCGGATCGATTTGAGGGGCCGCGCCCAGGCCCTCACCCCCAGCGAACTGGCGGCGGCCCTGCCGCGCGCGGAAATGGACGTGGCGGCGGCCACCGAACAGGTGGCGCTCCTGCTGGCAGACGTCAAGGCCAGGGGCGCGGCCGCCCTGGCCGACCAGGCCGAACGCTTCGACCACGTCCGCCCGCCCACGCTCAAGGTCCCCAAACAAGCCATCGACCAGGCCGTGGCCGCCCTAGACCCAACCGTGCGCCAGGCCTTGGAAACGGCCATCAGCCGCACCCGGCAGGTCCACACCGCCCAGGTACCGCCTGGCGGCACGGTCACATTGGCCGATGGCGCCACCGTCACCCAGCGTTGGATTCCGGTCCGCCGGGTTGGCCTCTATGTGCCGGGCGGCCTGGCTGTCTATCCCAGTTCGGTAGTGATGAACGTGGTGCCGGCCCAGGCGGCCGGCGTCCAGTCGCTGGCCATCGCTTCCCCAGCTCAGCAAGCCCACGGTGGCCTGCCCCACCCGACCATTCTGGCGGCGGCCGGGCTGCTGGGCGTGGATGAGGTCTACGCCGCCGGGGGAGCGGGCGCCGTTGGCCTGTTTGCTTACGGCATTCCTGGTCAAGTGGACAAAGTTGATGTCATCACCGGCCCCGGCAACGTCTGGGTGGCGGCAGCGAAACGGCTGGTCAGGGGCCTGGTTGGGATTGACGCCGAAGCCGGCCCAACCGAGATCGGCATCATTGCGGACGCTTCGGCGGATCCGGAATACGTTGCCGCGGACCTGGTTTCCCAGGCCGAACACGACCCGCTGGCGGCGTCGGTCCTGTTCACCGACTCCGCGGATCTAGCGGACGCGGTGGACCAGGCCGTAGAACGCCGCGCCCGGGCCACCAAGCACTCCGAACGGGTCATCACCGCCCTGACCGGCCGCCAATCCGGCCTGATGCTGCTGGACAACCTGGACCAGGCGGTGGCAGCCGCCAACGAGTACGGCGCCGAGCACCTCGAAATCCAAACAGTCAACGCGGCCGCCGTCGCAGCCCACATCAGCAATGCCGGTGCCATCTTCGTTGGTCCTTACAGCCCCGTGCCGCTGGGCGACTACCTGGCCGGCTCCAACCACGTGCTGCCCACCGGCGGAACAGCCAAGTTCGCCTCAGGTCTGGGCGTGACGGCGTTCCTGAAGTCGGTCCAGCAGATCCAGTATTCCGGCCAGGCCCTGGCAGAAGTCGGCCAACAAATCGTGGCCCTGGCCAACGACGAGGACCTGCCGGCCCACGGTGAAGCCATCCAGGCCAGGGCAGGCCGCTAACCTCACCGAACTCGGGTGCCGATGGCGTCCGGCCCGCCGGTCGGCCCGGCCAGCCCGCCCCGCCGGTCAGCCCGGCCGGTCAGCCAACCACCCCCAAGTCCGACAACAACCAACCCTGACACCAATAGACTGACCTGGTGACCCTACCCGCGCGCCCCGAATTGGCCGGGGCCGCCCCCTATGGCGCCCCGCAGTTGGCGGTGCCGGTGCGACTCAACGTCAACGAGAACCCATACGCCCCTCCCGCCGCCGTCATCGCAGCCATCGCCAGCCGGGTCAAGGCAGCCGCCGCGCAGGCCAACCGCTACCCGGACCGCGATTTCACCGAACTGCGCCACGCCCTGAGGGACTACCTGGCGGAAGAATCTCAGGCCACCTACCTCAGCGCCGACCAGATCTGGGCCGCCAACGGCTCTAACGAAGTCATGTTGCACGTGCTGCAGGCCTTCGGCGGACCGGGCCGCACGGTGACCTCGTTCAGCCCCACTTATTCGATGTATCCGGAATACGCCCGGGACACGTTCACCACCTGGCTGCCGGGGGAGCGCGAACCGGACTTTTCCATCGACTTGGAACGCGCCATCGGGCACATCGACCAAACCAATCCCAGCGTGGTGTTGCTGGCTAGCCCCAACAACCCGACCGGCACCGCCGTCCCACCGGCCACCATCGAAGCCCTGGCCAAGCACACCGCAGGCCGGGCCATCCTTGTGGTGGACGAGGCCTACGCCGAGTTCCGCCGCCCCGGCACTCCCTCCGCGCTCGCCCTCGTGCCCAACTACAACCACCTGGCGGTGGTGCGCACGATGTCGAAGGCTTTCGCTTTCGCGGGTGTGCGGCTGGGCTACCTGGCTGGTTCGGCCGAACTGGTGGGCTACCTGCGCACGGTGCGCCTGCCGTATCATCTTTCGGCCATCACCCAGGCGGCCGCCTTGGCTGCCCTGGAGCACCGTCAAGCCTTGATGGCGCAGGTGGCCCAGTTGTGCGTGACGCGGGACTATCTGGCCGCTAAGCTGCGGGAACGCGACCTGGAGGTGCCGGATTCGGACGCCAATTTCGTGTTGTTCGGGCGGTTCGCGGACCGGCACGCCGTCTGGCAGGGTTTGCTGGACCGCGGCGTGTTGATCCGCGAGGTGGGCCCGGACGGCTGGTTGCGGGTTTCGGCCGGCACCGAAGAGGAGACAGACTTGTTCCTGGACGCCCTGGCGGACGTACTGGACGCACCAGGCAGGGTTGGATGAGGGAGGCATGATGGCGCGAGCAGCCACGGTGACGCGGACCACCAGCGAGTCCCAGGTGACGGTGACCGTCAACCTGGATGGTTCAGGGGTGGCCGATGTCGCCACTGGGGTTGGGTTTTACGACCACATGTTGACGGCGCTGGCCAAGCACTCGTTGTTCGACTTGACGGTGCGGGCGGCCGGTGACCTGCACATCGACGTTCACCACACGGTGGAGGACACGGCCATCGTGCTGGGCCAGGCGGTAGCGCAGGCGTTGACCGAGAAGGCCGGCTTGACCCGCTACGGCGAGGCCACGGTGCCGCTGGATGAGGCCCTTGCCCGGGCGGTGGTTGATATCAGCGGCCGGCCTTACGTGGTGGTTTCGGGTGAACCGCCGCAGTTGGCGTTTACGCTGATCGGCGGCCATTTCATGGGTTCGTTGGCGCGTCACGTGTTTGAGAGTTTCGCCCTCAACGCCGGCCTCACGTTGCACCTGACCGTGCTGGCCGGCCACGACCCACATCACATCGTGGAGGCCGAGTTCAAGGCCCTCGCCCGCGCCCTGCGCGCGGCCGTGACTCTCGATCCGCGGGTGGTGGGGGTGCCGTCCACTAAGGGGTCGCTGTGAGTGTGGACCCAGGGGAGGACCGCTGGGACGAGGCCCTGGCGGACCTGTTGGCGGGGGCCGTGCCGGAGGCGCCGCCGGAGGGCGGGTTGCCGGTCGATGGCGCCCCGTCGCCTCTGGCCGATGGCGCCCCTGCGGCCTCGCGGGACAAGGTGGTCGAACCGGATATCGACCCCGTCAAGCCCGACCCGCCTGCCCGGCGCGGCGAGCTCGGCGAGCCGAGCCCGGGCGACCCGGACGAGCCTCCGGAACTGAACCTGCCTGAGGTCGCGGTGCTGGTCATTCCTTGCGACGACGCCAGCTTGCTGGCGGCCCTGTTGAAGGGGCCCAAGGTGGACGCCCGCGTCATCGTCAAGGAAGGCTTGGGCTTTGCCGTCCTGGCCAACCCAACGGAGGCGGCGGCGTTGACGGCCGTGGTCGGGGTCAGCCGGACCCTGACGGATGTGCCCATCTTGCTACTGCACCGCGGCCCGTCCGATAACCCGGGTGCGGCCGATCTGCAGGCATATCACTATGAGAACGGCCAGGAGCAGGCCACCTTGCCGGGTGGCCTGGTGTTGGCCCAATCACCTCAGGTGCTGGAAGACCTGTTGATCGACCCGCCGGAGGCCGAACGCGCGCTGCGCCACGCCATCGACAGCGGCGAGATGACGGTGGAACAGGCCATCCGCATCATCCACAACGACCGGCGGCGCCGCCCGCGCCGGGGTAGGGGTGACGAGTGACCGCTCCAACCGTGGTGGTGTTGGACTACGGCTTCGGCAACGTGCGCTCGGCGGTGCGGGCCGCCGCGCGGGCCGGCGCCCAGGTCGAACTGACAGCCAACCCTGCAGCCGTGCTGGCGGCGGACGGTCTGATTGTGCCCGGCGTGGGCGCTTTTGCCGCCGTCATGGCCGGCCTGGAACGGGTTGACGCGCCCCGGCTGATCGAACGCCGGCTGGCTGGCGGCCGCGGTGTGTTGGGCATCTGCGTGGGCCTGCAGGTGATGTTTGAGCGCGGTGAAGAGCACGGCCTGGTGACGGCCGGCCTGGGCCAGTGGCCGGGCTCGGTGACCAAATTGAAGGCCCAGGTGGTGCCGCATATGGGCTGGTCACCGGTCCAGGTGCCGGCCGGCTCGCGTCTGTTTGCCGGAGTGGAGCACGAACGGTTCTACTTTGTCCACTCCTATGGCGCCCAAGACTTCGCCCTGCGCCCGATGGCGCCCTTCCCGCCACCGTTGGTGACCTGGGCCGATCATGGTGGCCCCTTTGTGGCCGCGGTTGAGAACGGCCCCCTTGCGGCCACCCAGTTTCACCCCGAGAAATCGGGTGACGCTGGGGCCGCCCTGTTGAAGAACTGGATCGAAACCCTATGACACTTGAATTACTGCCCGCCGTCGATGTTTCGGACGGCCAAGCCGTGCGCCTGGTGCAAGGCCAGGCCGGGTCGGAGACGTTCTACGGCGACCCGTTGGCGGCCGCGCTGGATTGGCAGCGCGGCGGCGCCCAGTGGGTGCACCTGGTTGACCTTGACGCCGCTTTTGGACGCGGCTCGAACGCCCACCTGTTGGAGGGCGTCATCGTGGCTCTGGACCTGAAGGTGGAACTGTCCGGCGGCATCCGGGACGACGCCTCGCTGGCGGCGGCGTTGGCCACCGGCGCGGCCCGCATCAACCTGGGCACGGCCGCCCTGGAAAACCCCGATTGGACGCGCCAGGTGATCCAGCGCCATGGCGAACGGATCGCCGTTGGCCTGGACGTCCGCGGCGGCCGGCTGGCCGCCCGCGGCTGGACCCGCGAGGGCGGTGAACTGTGGGAGGTGCTGGATCGCCTCAACGCCGATGGCTGCCGCCGCTACGTGGTGACCGACGTGACCAAGGACGGCACGTTGCAGGGCCCCAACCTGGAACTGTTGGCGCAGGTTTGCGCCCACACCGATGCCGCGGTGGTGGCCTCGGGCGGCATCGCCACCCTGGATGACATTGCGGCGCTGCGGGAACTGGTGCCGCTGGGGGTGGAGGGCGCCATCGTCGGCAAGGCGCTCTACGCCGGGGCCTTCACACTGGAACAAGCCTTGGCGGTGGCCGCAGAGAGGTGATGCATGTCCCGCAGCCACCAGGCAGACAAGAATCACCTGTGAGCTAATCGTTACGTAGACTGATCCAATGCACCGTCTCAGCTCGCGCCTGGCTGCGGCCGCCTTGGCCTTGGTGGTGGCCGGCCTGGCTGGTTGCAGCGGCGACGCCGATGGCGCCCCCACGCCATCGGGCAGTGACGCCTCCAATGGCTTGTCCAACCTGGCCAGCGCGGTGCCGCCGGCCCCTTCGGAGCTAATCCAGCAGATCATGGATGAGCCGATCGACGCCACCGAGCGGCAGGCCGCCCAGTTGCAGGCGTGGGGGGACGATGCCGTGACGGCCTTCCGCACCCGGCTGGCCGGTTTCAACGGGGCGGGGGTTTTGGCGGCGCTGACTTCGTCCGAATTGGTGGCCGGCCGGCCAGGCGCCGCCTGGAAGGACGCCGTCGACCAGATCGTGGCGCCGCTGCGGGAGGCCTTCGGGCCGTACGCCCGGGTGGCCCGGGCCATGACAGAAGAGCAGTTCGCGGCCGTGGGGGCCGTCGAGGGCGAGTGGGGCGCCTTGGTGCCGGCGTTGTTCTACCTGGACGGGCCACAGGCCGCGGTGATCGAGCCGGCACAGGCGGTGGCCCAGTTCCGGGCCGGTCTGATTCCCGGCCACCCCGAGGTGGGCATTCCGCTGGCCACCGAGGTCTTTACCACCGCGGTGGAGCGCGATGACGGCGCGGACCCGGCCGGGTTGGGCCGCGCCTTCGCCGAGGGCCTGGATGCCTTCTTTGCGGACGGCAGCCAGGACGCCACCTGGCTGGGCTGGGTCGGTGACGCCCTGGTGGGGCGGGCCTCCACCACGCCGTGGCCGGCCATGGAACCGGTCATGCTGCTGGGCGCCTACCGCTACGGCCAGGCCACCTGCCGGGCCCAGATTGAGGGCCACGAGCCCGGTGTCTACGCCCTGGCCATGGGGGCGCGCTTCGACATCTGGACGGGGGAGGAGGGCGTGGCGGTTGGCTCGGCCGCGCTGCAGGTGCCGCCCACGGTTGGCGCCGGCGAGCTGCCTGCCATCGAAGAGGACGTGTCCGATGGCGGCACCGCACCCGAGGCCAAAGGCTGGCTGGTGGCGCGGCGCGACAACAAGGAGGAAGGGTCCGCGGCGGTCTTTTCGACCGACGCCCTGGCCGGCTTGTACGCGCTGGAGGTGCCGCTGGACAACCTGGCCTATTCGGCCGAGTCTTTGGGCACCATCTTCCTGATCGAGGACAAGTGGGCGGACGTGACCGACCAGTACGTCACCAATGACGTCAAGATCTACCGCTGTTCCACCACCATCAAGGCCATCAACGCCGCCGAAGGGACCTACTACAACCTGGTGGGGCCCATCAATGGCGAATCGCCGCCCACCTCGCTGCAGGTGGTCAAGGGCACCGAGAAGCACTACTTGGACTGTGTGGCCGATGAGACGATTTGGGAGAAGCTTGGTCCGTTGGTGAAGGCCCTGGACCCTGTCGAAGAAGAGGAATGATGACCCAAGCCCCAGGTTCTGGCCCCGGCGGGGCGGCACTGCCACCGCCGCCCCCTCCGCCCCCTCCGCCCCCTCCGCCGTTGCCTGAACCCGAGCCTGAACCGCCGGCCGCGCCGGCCCGCCCGGTGCGCCAGTCCGTCATGCCTGGGGCACCTCAGCCTACGGTGCCCGCTGCGCCGGCCCTCCCGGTGCGCCAGTCCGTCATGCCGCAGGCGGCCAGGGGCGCCCAGGCAGCCCAGGCAGCCCAGGGTTCCCAGGCGGTCCAGCCGCCGATGGCGCCCGTCACGCCGCCCGCCGCCGCACCGGTGGCGGCGGCGCCGGTTCCCGCCGCGCCGCCCCCGGCTCCGCCCGCGCCGGTTTACGCCCCCGAGCCCTTGACCTACACCCCCACGCCGTTGGTTTATGCGGCGCAGCCGCCGGCGGCTGCCACGCCGCTGGCTTCACCCGAGCCGCCGGTCTATGCGCCGGCCACGCAACCGCCGGTTTATGCGCCGCAACCGACGCCCGCGGCGCAGGACCCGGCTGCCTCGGCCCCGGACACCCGCCCGGACGATCGACCGGCCGGGCGCCGGCCTGCCCGGACGGCCATCCTGATCGCCGCGATCCTGGTCTTGGGCGTGGGGTTGGGCGGCGGTGGCTACTGGGCCTACGGCCACTTCTTCGGCGATGACGACAAGGCGACGCAGGCGGCCTCGGGCAGCGACGACCAGGCGACGGCGGATGCCGGCGCCGCCGCCGACGCCACAACCGAGGCCCCCGCACCGTCACCGTCACCCGCCACCCAAGCCACCGAGGAACCGGAGCCGTCCGCCACGCCCACCCCGGACACCCCAACTACCGAGGCGGCATCGCCCACGGCTTCGCCCACGCCCAGCGACACGCCATCGGCCGTAGTCACCGACTCGAGTGGCAGCACGCCACAACAGCAGGCCGAAACTCTGGCTTCCCTCCTGACCACTTCGTCCCTGGCCCGCGGCTCACTAGGGCCGGCCATTACGGCGGTGGCGCAATGCACCGACGTGGATGCCCAGGTGACGGCCATGGAGGCGATTGCCCAGAATCGGCGTGACCTGCTGAACGTGCTGCAGGTGGAGGGCGTCTACGTGGCGGACCTGGAGCAGGCCGACGCCTTGCTGGAGCACTTGGCCGCAGCCGTGAACAACTCCCTGCAGGCCGACGAAGCCTACTTGGAGTGGGCCAAGGCGATGGCTGCCTCCAACTGCGCGGCCGGTTCCGGCCAGTCGTACTACGACCTGGCGGCTACCTTCGACGCTCCGGCCACCGAGGCCAAGCGGGCCTTCCTGGAGATCTGGAACGGCGTCATCGTGCCCAAGTACGGCGTGCCTAGCTTCACGGAATCCCAAATCTGAACTGGGCGTTTTCGCAGTTCAGATGGCAACTTGGGCGATCTGGAAGAGCCCCTGGACCACTTCAGTCAGGTCTGCCGGCGCGGCTGAGCCCCAGTCGCCGTCGGTGTCGAAGCGCCACAGCGAATAGTCGTCCAGCACCACGGTCAGCGACCAGTTGACCCAGTTGGTCGGCTGCCCGTTGTCTAGGCGGACTTCGTCGTAGTAGTAGTCCCAGCCGTGCAGATGGTCTTCCAGTAGTGCCACCACGGCATCGGCCTGCTCCTGGCTCATCGGTGAGAACTCGGCGGCCAGGTCGGTTTCCGGGAGCCACCACTTGACGGTGTTGTCCCAGTCCACCGCCAGCGCCATGGTTTCGAAGTTGAACAGCAGCGTGTAGGTTTCGGTCTCGCCTTGGATGGTAAGCCCCACCAGCCGTGGCTGCTCGATGGTGGGTAGCATGTCGCGGCCCGCTGGGTTGCTGAACAGGAAGGACAGGCTGGGGTCGTTGGCCGCCGCGTAATCCGCCAGCGCGTCATGGACCAGGTCGCAGTCCCAGCCCACCAAGTCGCTGCGGTGCATCAGGGCCGTGTCCAGGTCGATCTTGTAGGCCTGCTCGAACGTGATACCGCAGCCCTCGAAAATGCGGCGGACCTCATCGGGGGAGTAGACCATGCCTTCTTCCAGGTTGGTGTGGTCCGGCCGCGACAGGGGTACGTCGTCGCCGGTGGGCAGCGTGGGGCTGGGCCAACCGGTCGGTTTGGCTGTGATGGTCGATGGCGTCCCTTGGGCCAGCGGGCTGGTGCGGTCGCCGCCCGCACAACCGGCGCTGAGGGCGGCGACGGCCGCCAGGGCGGTAACAGTGGCCACCAGGGCGGCCGAGTGCTGCAGGCTTCTCATGCCCTGTCTATGTCACCTGCCCGGCCGTTCCTTACGCGAGGGACAGGTGACCTTTCGTGACGGGGGAGGGGCGGGGAGGAGGCGAAAGGCTGGTAAGATACCCGGGACCGACCGTCCGGCAGCAGGCCGGGCGGGGCGTAAGTGGAGCCAGAGAAGCTCTCACCCGAGTTCCCATGGGGCAGTCAGCAGTACTAGAGGGAGCTGGGTCAAGGCCGCTGGCCTCCGCGCGCGCCCGCAACTAGACGTGGAGGAGAATCACCATCAGCGAGCCTCGCATCAATGACCGGATCCGCGTACCAGAAGTACGCCTGGTAGGCCCTGCCGGCGAACAGGTAGGGATAGTCAAACTGGATGTGGCGTTGCGCTTGGCGGCCGAGGCCGATCTTGACCTGGTTGAAGTGGCCCCCGATGCCCGCCCCCCAGTGGCCAAATTGATGGACTACGGCAAGTTCAAGTATGAGTCAGCCCAAAAAGCCCGTGACGCCCGCCGGCGTCAGGTGGGCACGGTGTTGAAGGAGATCCGTTTCCGGCTCAAGATCGATCCACATGACTACGGCACCAAAAAGGGGCACGTGGAGCGGTTCTTGAACCAGGGCGACAAGGTCAAGGTGATGATCATGTTCCGCGGCCGCGAACAGTCCAGGCCCGAACTGGGCCTGCGTCTGTTGCAGAAGCTGGCGGACGATGTAGCTGAACTGAGCACCGTCGAATCGGCGCCCAGGCAGGACGGGCGCAACATGGTGATGGTGTTGGCGCCGGTCAAGAAGAAGGCCGAACTGCGGACCCAGGCGCCACAGCGCAAGAAGACCCGCGACGCCGCCCCGGCGGCGGCGCCGGCCCCCGAAAGGGCCGAAGCCGAAGCCCCAGCCGAGGTCGAAGCTGAGGTTCCAGTCGAAGCCCCAGTCGAAGCCCCAGCCGAGGCCGAAGCCAAGGTTCCAGCCAAACCCAAGGCCCCAGCAGGGGCCAAACCCAAGGCTCCAGCCAAACCCAAGGCCCCAGCTAAGGCCAAAGCCGAAGCTGTAGCAGAAGCACCAGCAGAAGAATCAACGAAGGATAGCTAGGCCATGCCGAAGAACAAGACGCACTCCGGTGCGAAGAAGCGGTTCCGGGTCACCGGGACGGGCAAGATCATGCACGAGCAGCCCGGCGCGCGGCACAACTTCGAATCCAAGTCATCGCGGCGCACCAGGCGCCTCAGCGACGACAAGGTGATTGCGAAGGCCGATCGCAAGGTAGTCAGGAAGCTGCTGGGCCGCTAGGCCCGCCCAGAACCAGGAAGGAAGCAAAGACATGGCACGTGTCAAGAGGGCAGTCAACGCCCACAAGAAGCGCCGCACCGTGCTGGAGCGCGCCTCCGGTTACCGGGGCCAGCGCTCGCGGTTGTACCGCAAGGCCAAGGAGCAGGTGCAGCATTCCGGCAACTATGCGTTCCGGGATCGCAAGGCCCGCAAGGGCGATTTCCGCCGGCTGTGGATCCAACGGATCAACGCCGCCGCCCGCGCCAACGGCATCACCTACAACCGGTTCATCCAGGGCCTGCACCTGGCTGAGATCGAGGTGGACCGCCGCATGTTGGCCGAAATCGCCGTGAGCGACCCGGCCACGTTCACCCAGTTGGTGGAACTGGCCAAGCAGGCCCTGCCGGCGGACGTCAACGCCCCGGCCGAGCCGGCCCCGGCCGCCGCCTGAAGCGCCTAGACGGCTTCGCCGAACGCCTGGCAGCCTCGCCATGTTGACCAACGTTCATTCGGACCGGGTCAAACGAGTGCGGGGCTTGGCCAGGCGTTCGGCGCGTCTGGAGGCCGGCCACCTGCTGGTGGAAGGCCCCCAGGCGTGCCGCGAGGCGGCCGAGGCCGGTCTAGTGATCGACCTCTACCTGACGCCCCAGGCGGGGGAACGCTACTCGGAGATCCCGGCCGCCACCCTGGACGCGGGCGGCTTTGTCCATGAGGCCGTGGCCGAATACGTGGCCGCCATTTCGGGCGACGCCCAGGGCGTGGTGGCGGTGGCGCATGACCCGGCCGCCGGGCTCACCCTGGAGGACCTGCTGGCAGAGCCGGGGGACCCAGCCGACCAGGCCCTGGTGGCGGTGTTCGAGCAGATCAGGGACCCGGGCAACGCCGGCACGGTCATCCGGGCGGCCGATGCCGCGGGGGCCGGTTTGGTGGTGTTCGCGGACGGCTCGGTCGATCCGACCTCGCCCAAGGTGGTGCGGGCTTCGGCCGGGTCGTATTTCCACCTGCCCGTCGTGGCGGCCGGCGCAGTGCCCGATGTCGCGGCCCGCCTCAGGGCATGCGGCCTGCAGGTCTTGGCGGCCGATGGCGCCGGCAAGGTGTCGCTGTTCCAGCCGGGCGACACGGACCTGGCCGCCCCGACCGCCTGGCTGTTCGGCAACGAGGCTCGCGGGTTGAGCGACGCGGCACTGGCGGTGGCCGATGCCTCGGTCCGTATTCCGGTGTACGGCCAGGCTGAATCCCTCAACCTGGCCATGGCGGCCACGCTGTGCCTGTACGGCTCGGCCGCGGCCATGGCCGCGGCCGGGACCAACGCCCCACCTGGTCCAACCGGTGTGTGATTGGTCACTGTGACACAGTTCGCAAACGGCCTTTTCGGCTTGGGCGGGTGGGTGGCCGCGACTTAGCGTGATGGAGCTTCGCCTCTTCGAATTAACCCCCAATATCCAAAGAGGTTGCCATCATGAGAAGTTCCCGGCGGGTCGCCATCGGCCTGTTGTTTTCCCTGGTGTTGGGCGGAGGCGTGGCTGCTCCCGCCCAGGCCGATGACCTGTCAGACGTAGTGCCTGACATGCAGTTCCGTGCCTGTCTCAACCAATCGATGCTGTTGAACCAGACGGCCACGGCCCCCATCAGCGCGGACCAGATCGCGACCATCACGGGTTTCAACCCGGTGGGCAAGGTGGACTGCGGCGGCTACTACAACATTGCGAGCATTGAGGGCGCCCAGTACTTCGATGACGACAAGGTCACGGCCTTCCGGTTGTATAAGCACAACGTGACCGACCTGTCGCCGCTGGCGGGCCTGACCAAGCTGACGAACCTCGACATCGAGGTTGGGCCGCTGGCCGATCTGTCGCCGCTGGCGGGCCTGGTCAACCTGGAGTGGCTCTACCTGCAGGACAACCTGATCACCGATCTAACGCCGCTGGCTGGCCTGTCCAGTTTGCAATACCTGCAGCTAGGCAACGACGAGTTGGGCGATGTTTACGGCAATCACGTGACCGACCTCAGCCCCTTGGCGAGCCTGACCACCCTGCTCAACTTGGGCGTGCAGAACACGGACACGGCCTGGAACAAGGACCCGGGCGGCACCAAGGTGAACGCGGTCTCGGACCTGAGCCCCCTGACCAACCTGGTCAACCTGACCAACCTGAACATCGGGCGCAACCTGGTGACGGACCTCACGCCTCTGGCCGGCATGCTCAACATGACGGGCCTTTACATGCGCTACAACCAGATCACGGACCTGTCACCGCTTGAGGGCATGACGAAGCTGGTCACGATCAGCGCCGAATACAACCAGATCGCGACCGGCCTCGACAAGCTGGCTGGCGCGGTTGACATGAACCTGATGGACCTGACCTCCAACAAGCTGACCAGCCTGGTCGGCATCGAGGGCATGACGAAGCTGCCTCAACTGCGGGTTGCCAACAACCAGATCGAGGACCTGTCGCCGGCCCAGAACCTGACCCAGTTGACCGGCGTGTATACGCAATACAACAAGGTTAAGGACCTGTCGCCGCTGGCGGGTCTGACCAACGTGACCATCATGTCGGTGGGCGGCAACCCGGCCTCGGACCTGTCGCCGCTGGCCGGGCTGACGGCCTTGAAGACCCTGGCCGCCTATGAGATGCCGGTCAGCGACGTGACGCCGTTGGCCAACCTGGTCAACCTGACCACGCTGTACCTGGACGGCGACCAGATTGCCGACGCCTCGTCCCTGACCAAGGACGTGCTGACCAAGCTGAACGACGGCTCCGCCCTGACCTTGGACGGCCAGCACGCCGAGACCACCATCACGGCCGAGATCGGCGATATCCTGCCCACCTACACGGTGGAGTCGCTGGGTTTGAAGTCCCGCAACGGCAAGGCCGTTGCCCTCAGCGAAGATGCCCCGGCGGAGGGACAGACCTGCTCCGCCGCCACGGTGGCCGAGGTGACGGTGCCGAACGTCAAGGGTGAGCACAAGTTCTACTTCTGCTCCGAGGACACGTACTTTAGGGGCACCTACACGGTCAACATCGAGCGCCCGGCCATCGAGGGCACCAAGCCGGTCATCTCCGGCGAGGTTGAGGTGGACCAGACTCTGACTGCCGAGACCGGCACCTGGACCCCGGCGCCGGTCGACCTGGCCTACCAGTGGCTGCGGGGCGGTACGCCGATCGATGGGGCGACATCGGCCACCTATAAGGTGACGGCGGCGGACGTGGGCGCCGAACTGAGCGTCAAGGTGACCGGCAGCAAGGCAGAGCGTGACTCGCTCACCTTGACGTCCGACCCAACCTGCAAGGTGCCCAAGGTCGACACGGGCGGCGGCACCACGCCGACCACGCCGGCCAAGCCGACGCCCACACCCACCAAGCCGACGCCCACCCCAACGCCGACCAAACCGACCACGCCGACCACGCCGACGACGCCGGCCAAGCCTTCGGGTTACACCCCCACCTACTCATGGTTCTCGTTGTCGCCCGACCTGACCAGCGACGGCGACGGCGAAATCCTGGCGGTCAAGGCCGCCACCGGTGAACTGTGGCTGTTCGACGGCAAGGACGGCAGCGGCTACGAACTGGATGCCGGCACCGTGGTGGCCACCGGCGTGGCCAAGAACCGCGCCTACGGCCCGGGCGACTGGGACAACGACGGCTTTGCCGACGTGGTGACGGTTGACCCCAGCGGCCTGATGTGGCTGCGCAAGGGTGACGGCAAGGGCGGCCTGGGTGCGCCGGTGGAGATCGGCCACGGTTGGGCGCCGTTCCGCATCATCCCGGCCGGTGACCTGAACCGCGACGGCGCCAATGACCTGCTGGCCATCGACAAGGGCGGCCTGTTGTGGCTCTACGCCGGCAACGGGCACGGCGGCTTCAAGTACAAGTACCCCACGCAGGTGGGCCGGGGTTGGGTTGGCCTGGAACTGTACGCCGCGGGTGACCTGAACAACGACGGTTGCTGCGACATTCTGACCATCCTGCCGGACGGCACCCTGTGGGCCTACAACGGCCGCGGCAACGGCACCTTCGAGGTGGCGCACCAGGTGGGCCGGGGCTGGACCACCTTCCACCTGGCCGCCGGCGCGGATCTGAACGGTGAGAACTGGGCGGACATTGTGGGCCGCAACGACCAGGACGGCTCGCTGTTCTACTACCAGGGCAACGGCGGCGGTTCGTTCCAGGTGGCCAAGCAGATCGGCTCCAACTGGTAACCAACTGTCCGTGAGATGTCCCTTCTGAGGCGGCGGGGCTGCCTTAGAAGGGACATTTCACGTTAAGGAGGGGCTCACCAGCGCGAGTGGACGTGCTCCCGGATCAGGTTGTCGTAGATCGCCTGAAGGGCGTCCAGGGTGGCCTGGTCCAGCGGCGGCACGGCGGCGGCCGCGGCGTTGCCCCGCACCTGTTCCGCGTTGCGCGCCCCAGGGATGGCGGCGGTGACGCCGGCCTGCTGGATGATCCAAGCCAAGGCCAGTTGCGCCGGGGTGACGTGACCCGGTAGGCCGGCCGCGACATCGGCCACCTGGGCGGCGGCCGTCAAACCGACTTCGTACGGCACGCCGCTGAACGTTTCACCCTGGTCGAAGGCCTGGCCGAAGCGGTTGTAGGTGCGGTGGTCGCCCGCCGGGAAGACGGTGTCTTTGGTGTAGCGGCCGCTCAGCAGCCCGGAGGCCAGCGGCACGCGGGCCAAGATGCCCACACCGGCGGCCTGGGCGGCCGGCAGGACCTGTTCCAGCGGCTTGCGGCGCAGCAGGTTGAAGATGATCTGGATCGAGGCCACGCCGGGTTGGGCGATGGCGGTCAGGGCCTCGGCCACGGTTTCGACTGAGACGGCGTACTGGGCGATGACGCCCTCCTCCTTGAGGCGGTCAAGGGCGTCGAACGCGGCCTGGTCCGAGTAGACCGGGGTGGGTGGGCAGTGCAGTTGCACCATGGGGATGGTGTCCAGGCCCAGGTTGCGGCGGGAGCGGTCCAGCCAGGCGCGGAAGTTGGTGGCGTTGTAGGCCTCGGGGGTGTGGGGGTTGGCCCGCCGGCCCAGCTTGGTCACCACCGTGACGCCGATGGCGTCCGGCCCGCCGTGGGCCTTGAGGAAGCGGCCGATCAGTTGTTCGGAGCGGCCGTCGCCATAGACGTCTGCCGTGTCGAACAGGTTGATGCCGTTGTCGACGGCTGATTCGAGGACGGCCAGGGCGGCGGCGTCATCGACGTCACCCCAGTCGGTGCCGCCCAGTTGCCAACAACCGAGCCCAATGACGCTGACTGGCCGGCCGGTCTTGCCTAGGATGCGCTGTTCCATGGGGTGAGTCTACGCTCGTAGAAAACGTTTTCACAAGTGCCTCACCCACTTCTCGCGAGAGTACGGTTATGTCGGTCGCGGGCCGGTGCCGGTTTGCGTTTGCGCAGGTCAGAGGGTTGGGGTAATTGGGCCCGACCTACACAACCGTACTCTCGCGAGGGGTTTGGGGGCGGGCCAGCCGCCGGGCGGCCAGCCAGGCGGCGAAGGCGCCGGTGGCGCCCCCGGCCGTGTCCGTCACCCAGTCCCAAGGATCGGTCACGCGGCCGGGCGTGAAGTGCTGGTGGATCTCATCCGTGACGCCGTACAGCGAGGCCAGCCCGATGGCGGCCAAGACGGTTAGTGCCACCCGGCGGCCACCGGCCGGGCGCGGCAGGGCGCCATACACCAGGGCCGCCAACAGGGCGTAGGCCGCGAAGTGGGCCATGACGTTGGTGAAGCTGGGCCGCTTGGGGAAGGCGCTGCCAGGGGTGGCGGACAGGACAAATATGACGCCCGCCCAGACAATGGCCCCCACCAGGCAGATCGTTCGCTGGTGTCGTTTCACGCCCTCAAGCATGCCTGGCCGGTTACGCCGGCGGCAAAACCACAGCTAAGGGCGCGGGGGAGAGGCAATAAAGGCCCCTTTATCGGCGTTGTAGCGGAGGTGATGCGCGATCCGCGGGCGGCCGGCGGCCAGGACGGTGTTCACTCAGGCCCGCCGCTGCCGCCCGAGGATCGTGGATCACCCCTGACTGGCTGATTGAGACGAGGCCCAATCGATGAAGCTTCTCCGGTACACCGGCGCCGCCGTGGCGGCCGCCGGGACCGTCCTATTGGCTGCCACCGCGGCCGGCGCCGGCACCACCGAACAGGTAATCGACCTGCCCGTGGTGGTGCATGTGGTTGATTCCGGGGCCGGGGCCGGTTCCCGCGCCCGCTCTGGCGGGGTGGACCTGCCCGGCTGGGGCGGCGAGGTTGCGACCGACCTGCCCGATGGCGCCTCCGCGGCCGCGGGCGATGTGGCCGGTTCGGCCGGTTCGGCTGGTTCGGCCGGTTCGGTCGATGACGGCGGGATACCGGCCGTGGCCGACCTTCCCGGTTGGTACCGCGACCTGCTGACCTGGCAGGATGCCGCGGCGGCGGCCAATGAATCGATAGATGAGGCCGCGGTGGCCGATGGCGCCCCGGCGGCTAATGAATCGACTGATGGTGCCGCGGTGGAACCGGCAACGGCCGGCCTGGCCGGCGCGGCGGCCTCGGAGGCAACTGAAAGCGATGCCGGCCATGCTGTGGCTGCCACGGTTGCGCCGGTAGCACCTCAGTTGGCCGCGACGGGCCCAAACACCTCCCGCGCCGCTGCCCTGGCGCTGGCCGGGGCCATGATCCTGGCCGGCTGCGGCCTGCTGTGGCTGGCCCGTTGGCGACGCGCCGGCGGCCCGCAGCACCGGGCCGCGACCCCGGCCGCTTGGGTGCTGGCCGCATTGGCTGTGGGCCTGGCGGCCGCCGGTGGGACCGGCGCCTTGACCGCCCAGCCGGCCCTGGCCGCAGCAGACGAGCCTGATCCGGTCGAGATCACCATTGACCTGGCGGACCCGAACCCGGAACTGGCCGGTCAGGGTGAATTCGAGGCCGGTTTTGTGGCCCTGGCGGCGCCGGGCTTCACGGTCGAGGCGGCGATCGCGGGCGTTCCGGGGATCAGCTTCAGCGCCGGCGGCACGGCGCTGGGCGGGGACTACGCGGCGGTGCCCCAACTGGACGTGCCGGACACGTCGGCTGGAGCCACGGTCAGCGGTTGGCTGACGGCCGCCATCGGGCCTGAGGTGCCGCCGGGCCACTACGAGACGACCCTGAGCCTGCGGGCCAACTACGCCCCGGTGGCCGAAGACACGCCGGTGCCGGAGGCCCCGGTGGCCGAAGACTCCCAGGCTGAGGCCGGCGCCGCCCTGTGACGACGTCTTCCCGGACGCCGCAGGCGATCCGGGATCTGCGACGCCACGTCATCGGGCGCTAACACAACCGGAGTAGCGTTTTGCCCCGTGACCGGGCAGCGCACCCAACAGATGTTGGCGGACGTGCGCACCCTGGTGGAGGTCGAATCACCCACGGCTGATCCAGCCGCCATTGGCCGGTCCACAGCGGCCGTCACCGCCCTGGGCACGCGCCTGCTGGGTGTGGCGCCGCAGACCGCCGGCGAGCCCACCAACCCGGTCCTGATCTGGGATTTTGGCCCGGGTTTGCCCGGGCGGCAGGTCCTGTTGTTGGCGCACCACGATACGGTTTGGCCGGTCGGTTCGTGGGACAGCCTGTGGCGGGAAGAGGCCGGCCGCGCCTATGGCCCCGGCGTGTTCGACATGAAGGCCGGCCTGGTCCAGGTGTTCCACGCCGTGGCCGCCATCCCGGTGGCCGCGCGGGGCGGCATCGTGGTCATGGTGACCTCGGACGAGGAGACCGGCTCGGTCCACTCCAAGGCTCTGATCAGCCAATACGCCGCCCGGGCGGGGGTAGCCCTGGTGGCCGAGGCGGCCGCCGAGTCAGGCGCGCTGAAGACGGCCCGCCGCGGCATCGCGCACTACCGCCTGAACGTGACCGGCCGTGCCGCCCACGCCGGCCTGGACCCTGAAGCCGGTATCAACGCCGGGGTCGAAGCCGCCTACCAGGTGCTCGCCATTGCCGCCCTGCAGGCCGCCCACCCGGAGGTGACGCTGACACCCACCACCATCCAGGCCGGCACCACCATCAACACGGTGCCGGGCGCCGCCACGGTCGCGGTTGACCTGCGCACGGCCACCCTGGGTGACCTGGACGCCATCGACCAGGCGTTGCGGGCGCTGCGGCCCGTTGACCAGCGGACCAGAATTGAGGTCACACAACTCTTTGCCAATCCGCCGGTCGAACCGAGCCACACGGCCGCGCTGTTCGCCCTGGCCGGCCAGGTGGCGGCGGCACTGGGCCAGCCGGCGCCGGTGGGCGTGGCGGTGGGCGGCGGCTCGGACGGTAACACGGCTGCGGCCGCGGGTGCCATGGTGCTGGACGGCCTGGGCGCGGTCGGTGGCGGCGCCCACGCCGCGGGCGAGCACATCGAGGTGGCCCACCTGGCGCCGCGCACCGAATTACTGCAAGGCTTGATCCAGGCCGTCCTTGACGGCCGCGTGCAATTTCCAATCCCCAAGGAAGCAGTGAGAGCGTGAAGAACCTGGTGAAGCAGGCATACCAGGCGGCCGATGGCGCCGCCCAAGCCGCCGGTGTACGGGTCGCCATGGCGGTACAGACCGAGGATTACCACGACATCGCGGACCTGTTGGCCGTCATCTGGCCCACCGGCGAGGCCGGCCATCCGCCGGTGGAACCGAACCTGTTGCAGGCCATTGGCTACCCGGGCAACTATGTCTCGGCGGCGCTGGACGGGCGCGGCAAGGTGATTGGGGCCTGCATGGGCTTTTTTGGCGCCCCGGCGCACAACCACCACCATTCGCACATCGCGGGGGTGTTGCCTGACCACGAGGGCCGGGGGATTGGCCGGGCACTGAAACTGCACCAGCGGGCCTGGGTGCTGGAGCGCGGCGTGACCCACATGAGCTGGACCTTCGACCCGCTGGTGGCGCGCAACGCCCATTTCAACCTGACCCGGCTGGGTGGCCGGGCGGCGGCCTTCCTGGAGAACTTCTACGGCCACATGTCCGATGGCCGTAACGCCGGCCAGGAATCGGACCGGATCATGGTCGAATGGGAACTTGATTCACCGGCCGTACAGGCCTTGGCCGATGGCGCCGCGCCGGTAGAGCCGGACCATGTCGGCTCGATTGCCGTGCCGGCCGATATCGAAGCGATTCGCCAGGCCGATCCGGAACAGGCCGTCAAATGGCGCATTGCCCTGCGCGAGGAATTACAAGATGCCTTCGACCAGGATCTGCAAATCGTCGGTTTCGACCGCCACGACGGCTATCTCCTCGCCCGCACCCCGGCCTAGCCGCGCGCCGGGCGCCATCGGGCACCGAAGGCTAGGGGCGCGGCGGGACGTCGGTGGAGTTGCCCACTAGCAAGCGGGTGCCCAGTTGGATGCGGCTCGAATCCGGCGCCCGGCCCTCGATCATGGCCTTGATGGTGCGCACCGCCAGGCGGGCAATGTCGCCCAAGGGCTGCACCACGGTGGTCAGTTTCGGGGCCGACCAATGGGCCATCTGGGTGCCGTCGAAACCCACCACCGAAACGTCGTCGGGCACCCGCAGGCCGCGCAGCCGGGCCGCCTCCATCACGCCCCAGGCGCAGCCGTCCGAATTGCTGACGATGCCGGTGGGCGGCTCCGGCAGGTCCAGCAGCCAGCCACCCAGTTCCAGGCCGGTCTGGTGGCTGAAGTGGCCCTCGCGCAGCAGGGCCGTCGGCTCGCGCACGCCGGCATCGAGCAGGGCGGCCAACGCCCCGTGGGCCCGCTCGGAGGCAAACATGCGCGACATCGAGCCGGCGATGACGCCGATCCGCCGGTGCCCCAGCTCCAACAGGTGGCGGGCCTGCAACATGCCGCCAGAGAAATTGTCGGCGCTGATGGTAACCATGCCGGCGGTCATCATGGTTTGCGAATCGACCGCCACCATGGGCAGGCCGATGCGGTTGCAGGCCTCGATCTGGGCCGGCTCCAACTCGCAGGTGACAAAGATGGCGCCCTGGCAGCCGCCGCCCAGCAGGGACCGGGCCCAACTGTCCAGGCTGCTCCCTGAGGCGGTCGCCTCCGGCACGTCCAGCAGGCGGATCATCAACTCGATGCCCACCGAACTGGCCGCGGCCAGCATCGCCTGGAGTAGTTCGGCCGAATACATCGACACGTCCACCCGGTCGAACACCACCACCACCCGTTCCACCGCTTCACCAGGGGAATCGGCCCTGGCGGTGGTTGGCCGGTAGCCCAGTTCGACCATGGCCTGGCGCACCTTTTCGCGGGTCTCGTCGCTGACCCCTGGGCGGCCGTTGAGAACTTTCGAAGCGGTGGCAACCGAGACGCCGGTTTGGCGGGCAACGGTTGCCAGGGTGACGCGCGGACCAGCCAAGGCCGTAAACCTTTCGCGAAGAGACGAAACGTTAAAGCCTAAGGCTACCTGATCGTCACAGGGGCGTCACCGTCACCGGGGTGGTCAAGACCCGCCCCTGTGTCACGTCCCGTACCGCGTCACCGGTGATCTGGAACCGGGCCGCCAACGGCAGGTCGACACTCGAAGTGCCCGCCCACAGGCTGAACCAGCCCGGCTCGACAATCCGCCGCGCCACGTCAACACCCACGAAAGCCGTCCGGTCGGCGTGCAACCGGAACTCGACCCGGGCCGCCGCCCCCGCCTCCAACTCCACCTTGGCGAAACCGACCAACTGCTTGACCGGCCGCGTCACCTGCGCCACGTCATCGCCCAGGTACAACTGCACCACCTCGGCCCCGGCCCGCCCGCCGGTGTTGCGGAGCGTCACCGCCACCCGCAACTCGCCATCGGCCGCGATCGCCGGCGAAGACAGCGCCAGGTCGCTGACCTCGAAACTGGTGTAGCTGAGGCCGAAACCGAACTCGAAACGCGGGGTGGGGTCCAGGTTCGAAATGTTGCCGGACAGCAGTGCCAGCGGTGCCCCCAGGTACGTGCCGGGCTGGCCGCCGGGACCGGCCGGGATAGCCACCGGTAGCTTGCCGGACGGGTTCACCTGGCCCGTCAGCACCCGCACGATGGCGCCCGCGCCCTCCTCGCCTGGCATAAAGGCCTGCACGATGGCGCCCGCCTGGTCTGCCGCCGGGCCCAGGTAGTAGGGGCGTCCGGTCACCAGCAACAACACCACCGGCTTGCCGGCCGCCGCGGCCGCCGCCAACACCGCGTCGACCAGCTTGGGCTGCACGCCCGGCAGGTCCAGGGTCTGCACGTCGCAACCCTCGCCGGAGGTGCCGCGGCCGAACAGGCCGGCCAGATCACCCACGGCCAACAGGACGACATCGGCCGCTGCCGCTGCCGTAGCCGCCGCCGCGATGCCGCTCTCATCCGGATCGACGATGGGGCAACCTGGCTGGTAGTCGACGTTGTCCTGGCCGAAGGTGGCGCGGACGGCATCGAGCACCGAGGCCGCCGCTACCCCCATCTCGCCGCCGCCGTAGGCCGGCATGACGTGATTGGGGAAGGCGTAGCAGCCGAACATGCAGTGCGGGTCCGCCGCCACCGGACCGATCACCGCCACCCGGCCGGGCGCGGACGGCAGGGGCAGTAGGCCGCCGCGGTTAGCCAACAGGATGATGGTCTTTTCGGCCATCTCGGCCGCCAGGGCGCGGTTGGCCGGGGCATCGAGGTCGATCGTGGGCGGGTTGGCTGTCACCGGTTCCCAGCCGGCGTCCAACAGGCCGAGTTCGGCTTTCTGGGTCAGTACCCGGCGCACGGCCGTGTCCACCAGCGCTTCCGGCAGCTCGCCGGTGGCGACCAGCGGAGCCAGCAGGTTATAGGCCGTGGTTTGGGGTAGTTCGATATCCATCCCCGCGGCCAGGGTGAGGGCGCCGGCGTGTGGCAGGTCCGCCGCCACGCGGTGTTTGGTGCAGACAAACTCGACCGAGCCGTAGTCCGAAACAACCGTGCCGGTGAAGCCCCATTCGCCCCGCAGCAGTTCGGTCAACAGCCAGTGGTTGACGGCCGCCGGCAGGCCATCCACGTCGGAATACGAGTTCATGACCGACCGGACGGCGCCCTCCCGTACCGCCATTTCGAAGCTGGGCAGGATCATGTCCTTGAACTCGCGCGGGCCCATCGGCACCGGCGCGTGGTTCCGTCCGGCCTTCGAGGCCGAATAGCCGGCGAAGTGCTTCAACGTGGCGATGATGCCCTGCGACTGCAGCCCCTTGACGTAGGCCGTGCCCAGGCAGCCGACCAGGTAGGGGTCCTCGCCGCAGGTCTCTTCGACCCGGCCCCAGCGGTAGTCCCGCACCACGTCCAGCAGCGGTGACAACCCCTGGTGGACGCCCAGCGCCTTCATATCCGCGCCGATGGTGGCCGCCATCCGTTCGATCAGGGCCGGGTCGAACGAGGCCCCCCAGGCGATCGAGGCCGGGTAGATGGTGGCACCGAGGGCGGTCACACCGGTGAGGCATTCCTCGTGGACGATGGCGGGGATGCCCAGCCTGGTTTGGGTGGTCAGGTAGGCCTGGAAGGCTTTAAGCTGCTGGATGCCGGCGGCCGGGCTGACCGGCACCGAACCGAAGACGCGGGTCAGGTGGCCAAGGCCGAGGGCGGCCATCTCCTCGAAGCTAGGGGCCGCGTCCTGGTTTTCCTGGGCCGGCGCCACTTGGTGGTCGCCTGTGGCCGGGGCCACGGCGGCGTCCGGATCCAACACCTCCATGTCGCGTTGCCAGAACGAACCGAGTTGGCCCAGTTTCTCTTCCAGGGTCATGGCCGCCAGTAAGGCTTCGACCCGCTCAGGGATCGGCTTGGCCGGGTCCCGCCACGGCGCTGCGGTGTCAGGCAGGGGGCTCTGTGGGCGAGTCATGAAAGTGACCTTTCGCTATCAGGTTTCGTTCACCGAAGACCCAGTCAGGTGTCCGGGCCTGGCACATCGTCCTTGCCGTGCCGCCCGGATTGACGTTTCCCCTCCGAGCCTAGTCGTCCCGGCAGGTCACGTCTCTGTCAAGAACCACTTATCTTTTTCGCTGGCCGGCACCGCCGTCACCGCCGTTGGCGCCGCCGGCATCGCCGTTGGTGCCGCCGTCAGCGCCGCCAGGTGCGGGCGCCCAGCGCCTGTAGCTTGTCCTGGAAGTGCTCGTAGCCGCGGTCGATCAGGCCGATGCCCTTGACCGAGGACCGCCCGCTGGCGGCCAGGGCTGCGATCAGGTGCGAAAAACCGCCGCGCAAATCAGGCACCTCGATGTCTGCCGCGTGCAGGGGCGTGGGCCCGGACACCACCGCCGAGTGGTAGTAGTTCTTGCGTCCAAACCGGCACACCTGCCCGCCCAGGCACTCCTTGTAGAGCTGGATCTGGGCTCCCATCGCGTTCAACGCCTTGGTAAAACCGAAACGCTGTTCATACACCGTTTCGTGAACAATCGACAAGCCTTTGGCTTGTGTCAGGGCCACCACCAGGGGCTGTTGCCAGTCGGTCATGAAACCCGGGTGAACGCCGGTTTCGACCGCGATCGACTTCAACTCGCCGCCCGGGTGCCAGAACCTGATGCCCTTGTCGGTGACATCGAACCGGCCGCCCACCTTGCGGTAATAGTTCAGGTAGGTGGTCAGGTCCGCCTGGCGGGCGCCCATCACCGTGATGTCGCCACCCGTGGCCAGGGCCGCCGCCGCCCACGAGGCCGCCTCGATCCGGTCCGGCAGCGCCTTGTGGTGGAAGCCCTGTAACTCGTCCACCCCTTCGACCTTGATGACCCGGTCGGTTTCGATCGAAATGATGGCGCCCATCTGCTGCAACACCGACACCAGGTCCATGATCTCGGGCTCCACCGCGGCGCCACTCAACTCGGTGATGCCGTCCGCCCACACGGCCGTCAACAGGCACTGTTCCGTCGCGCCCACGGACGGGTAGGCCAGTTCCATCTGCATGCCGCGCAGCCGTTCCGGCGCCTGCAGCCGGATGCCGCCGGGCTCCTTGGTCACCTCGGCCCCGAAGCGGCGCAGAATCTCCAAGTGGAAGTCGATCGGCCGGCCGCCAATGTTGCAGCCGCCCAGGTCAGGAATGAAAGCCTCGCCCAGCCGGTGCAGCAGCGGGCCGCAGAACAGGATCGGAATCCGGGACGAACCGGCGTGCATGGCAATATCGGCCGACCGGGCCACCTCGACCCCGGACGGGTCCATCCTGACCGTGCCGGCGTCATCGTCCACCTCAACCGCCACGCCGTGCGCCTTGAGCAGACCGGCCACCACCTCCACGTCCCGGATCATGGGCACGTTGTGCAGCGTGGAGGGTCCTTGGCCCAACAGCGAGGCCACCATGGCCTTCGAGACGAAGTTCTTGGCGCCGCGCAACTTGATCTCGCCGATCAGGGGTACGCCACCCTCGATTTCAAGGACGTCTTCGGTCACGGCACCAGCCTAAACGGTTCTACACGGGCCGGGCCGAGACCACCGGCTCATCCGGCAGGTGTTTCGCCGGCAGCGTGGTGGGCCGCCAGCTTTCGCGCCTGGCTTCGAAGGCCGCGATCTCGTCTTCGTGCTGCAACGTCAGGCCGATGTCGTCCAGGCCCTCCATCAACCGCCATCGGGTGTAGTCATCCACCTGGAAGGGCGCAATCAGGTCGCCGCAGATGACCTGCCGGGCGGCCAGGTCAACCGTCACTGCCGTGCCCGGTTCGGCCTCCAGCAGCTTCCATAGCTGCTCGATGACGTCCTGTTCCACCTGGGCGGCCAACAGGCCCTGCTTGCCGGCATTGCCCCGGAAGATGTCCGCGAACCGGGCGCTCAACACGGCCTTGAAACCGTAGTCCCGCAACGCCCAGACGGCGTGCTCGCGGCTGGAACCGGTGCCAAAATCCGGCCCCGCCACCAGCACCGTGCCGGCCCGGTAGGCGTCCTGGTTGAGTACAAAATCGGGGTCGCCGCGCCAGGCCGCGAAAAGGGCGTCATCGAAGCCGGTCTTGGTGATGCGCTTCAGGTAGACGGCCGGGATGATCTGGTCCGTGTCCACGTTGGACCGCCGCAGCGGCACGCCAATCCCGGTGTGGGTGGTGAACTTCTCCATCTCAGGCCTCCAATCCCAGGTCCAGGGGCGATGACAGGGTGCCGCGGATGGCTGTGGCCGCCGCCACCACCGGGCTGACCAGGTGGGTCCGGCCGCCCTTGCCCTGGCGGCCCTCGAAGTTCCGGTTCGAGGTCGAGGCGCTGCGCTCACCCGGCGCCAACTGGTCCGGGTTCATGCCCAGGCACATGGAGCAGCCCGCGTTGCGCCACTCGGCGCCGAACTCGGTGAAGATGCGATCCAGGCCTTCGCGTTCGGCCTGCAGGCGCACCCGGGCGGAGCCGGGCACCACCAGCATGCGGACGCCATCGGCCTTCTTTCGTCCCTGCACGATGGCGGCCGCCGCCCGCAGGTCTTCGATCCGGCCGTTGGTGCAACTGCCCAAGAAGACCGTGTCGACCCTGATCGCCTTGAGCGGCGTGCCGGGTGTGAGGCCCATGTACTCAAGGGCCTTTTCGATGGCGAGGCGAGACTCGTCATCGGGCGCCGTGGCGGGATCCGGGACGGCAGCGGAGAGTGGCAGGCCCTGTCCCGGGTTGGTGCCCCAGGTGACGAAGGGTTCCAGGGCGTCGCCGTCGAGGGTGATCTCGCGGTCGAAGGTGGCGTCCGGGTCGGTCTTGAGCGTGCGCCAGTAGGCCACGGCGTCATCCCAATCCTGACCCTGCGGGGCGTGGGGGCGGCCCTTCAAGTAATCGAAGGTGGTCTGATCCGGCGCGATCATGCCGGCCCGGGCGCCGGCCTCGATCGACATGTTGCAGATCGTCATGCGGCCTTCCATGCTGAGGGCCTCGATGGCCGGGCCGCGGTATTCGATCACGTGGCCCTGGCCGCCGCCGGTGCCGATCTGGGCGATGACGGCCAAGATGATGTCCTTGGCCGAGACGCCGGGGCGCAGGCGGCCGGTGACGTTGACGGCCATGGTCTTGAACGGCTGCAGGGGGAGCGTCTGGGTGGCCAAGACATGCTCCACTTCGGAGGTGCCGATGCCGAAGGCCAACGCCCCGAAGGCGCCGTGGGTGGAGGTGTGGGAGTCGCCGCACACCACCGTGAGGCCCGGCATGGTCAGGCCCAGTTGGGGGCCCACCACATGGACAATGCCCTGGTCGGCGTCGCCCAACGAGTGGAGCCGAATGCCGAACTCGCGCGTGTTGTTGCGCAGCGTGTCGATCTGCATGCGGGAGGTCGGGTCCGCGATGGGCAGGTCGATGTTCAGGGTGGGGGTGTTGTGGTCCTCGGTGGCGATGGTGAGGTTGGGCCGCCTGACCTGGCGGCCGGCCAGGCGCAGGCCTTCGAAGGCTTGAGGGGAAGTGACCTCGTGCACCATGTGCAGATCGATGTAGAGCAGATCCGGGACGCCGTCGGTGCCTTTGCGCACCACATGGGCATTCCAGACCTTCTCCGCGAGCGTTGTGCCCATGAAGCGACTCCTTGCGCGGTCTGTGCCCCGGATTATTGGCCTGTTGGGTTCTTGGGCCCTGGCCGCCTGGCGTTAACCGACTTGTGTCTCAAAGTTTGGAATGGGAATATCAGGGTATGGACAATAGTAGCGGAGTCGGCGTGCTCGACAAGGCTGCCGCGGTGTTGGCCGCGTTGGAGGCTGGACCAGCCACTTTGGCCCAATTGGTGGCTGCTACCGGGCTGGCCCGGCCCACCGTTCACCGCCTGGCGGTGGCGCTAGAGCACCACCGCCTGGTGGGGCGCGACATGCAGGGTCGGTTTGTGCTGGGTCCGCGTTTGTCCGAGTTGGCCGCCGCCGCCGGCGAAGACCGCCTGCTGGTGGCGGCCGGGCCCGTGTTGGCGGCGCTGCGGGACCACTCCGGTGAATCGGCCCAACTGTTCCGCCGCCAGGGCGACCAACGGGTCTGCGTGGCGGCGGCCGAGCGTCCCATGGGGCTGCGCGATTCGATCCCTGTGGGGGCCGTGTTGTCGATGACGGCCGGTTCGGCCGCCCAGGTGCTGCTGGCCTGGGAAGAGCCTGAGCGGATGCACCGCGGGCTGATCGGCGCCAAGTTCACCGCCACCATGCTGGCGGCGGTACGCCGCCACGGCTGGGCCCAATCCGTGGCCGAACGTGAACCCGGGGCGGCCTCCGTGTCCGCGCCGGTGCGCGGCCCCGGCGGCCGCGTGGTGGCGGCCGTCTCCATCTCCGGACCGGTCGAACGGATCTCGAAACAGCCCGGCCACCTGCACGCGGCCGCCGTGGTGGCCGCCGCCAATCGCCTGACCGAGGTGCTGCGCAAGGCCGACGAACCCCGCCGGTAGGGGCCTAGGGCCTTTGGCCTTGGGTCTGGGGCTGGGGTTTGGGGCTGGGGTTTGGGGATCGGGCTCGGCGGCGGAGGTTAGGCCGTCGCGGTCTTGAAGTGCTTGCGCAGCCAGACCGAGCGGCGGATCTCTTGAGTCACCAACAGCACCACACCGGCCAGCAGCAGCACACCCATGGCGATGGCGCCAATGAACGGACCAGTCACCCAGCCCTTCTCGATGGTGGGGATGAAGTAGTAGATGACGGCGTCGGTGTTGTGTTCGGTGCAGCCCAGGGAGTAGGTGCCCCCGCTGGCCTCGAAGGTGCGCACGGCCTCGGCCGGCAGTTGGTCGGTGATCGCGTCCGGCAGCGGAACGTCGTCATCCTTGACCTTGGACAGGTTGATTTCCTTCGAGCCCTTGGCCACGGTGCAACTGTTGTCCCAGTCGCCGTGCGATGACCAAATGGTGTAATCGGCATCCGCCAGGTGGAACTCGGTCATGCCAGTGGTGTGGGCCAGGGTGACACCATCGGCTGCCACATCGGACACCTCGGTGGCGGTGCGGAGCACCGGCCAACCCAGCGCCAACGGGCTGACCAGGATCAAGACCAGGCCCAAGTAGACCAGCCAAGCGCTGGGCGGCTTGTCCTTCTTGGCCTTCTTGGCTTTGGGCGGCGCCGGCGGCTGGTAGGCCGCCGGGTCATAGGCCGGCTGGGCGCCTTGGGGGCTGTAGACGGGAGCGGGCGCGGGATCATAGCCGGGCTGGGCGCCTTGGGGCGCGGCAGGCGCATAGGCCGGCGCGGGCGCGGCCGCCGGCTGGGCCGGCGCCTCATAGCCACCGGCGGGCACGGCCGGCAGCGGAGCGGTGGGAGCGGGGAAGGGCTCGGCGGGGGGCTGCCCAGGGACCTGATCAGGCTCGAATGCTGTCATGGCACAAGGGTAGACCCGTTGCAAAGGCTAGGCTGAGGTTTGTTATGCAGAGCCAACCCCCAGCCGCCGGCGAAGGCACCCAGCCGGACACCCAAGCGGCCCAACCGCCCCCCAAGACGCCGTTCGCCTACAAGGTGATCATCCGTCTGCTGACCCCACCCACCGTGGCCATCGCCAAACACACTTGGCTGGGCCGCGACAACCTGCCCCAAAGCGGCGGCTACATCGTGGCCGCCAACCATGTCTCCAACCTGGACTTCTTGCCCATGGTCCTCATGTTGTCCGTGGCGGCCCGGCCACCCAAGGTGCTGGCCAAGGAGTCGCTGTTCCGGGCGCCCATCGTTGGCCGCGCCATGAAGGCGATGGGCCACGTGCCGGTCTACCGCGGCACGGCCAAGGCGGCCGGGGCGCTGCAGAACGCCCAGGTGGCCCTTGACCGCGGCGAGGTCATTCTGATCTATCCCGAAGGCACCATCACCAAGGACCCTGACTACTGGCCCATGTTGGGCCGCCCCGGTGCCGTCCGCCTGGCTCTGGACACAGGCGCGCCGCTGGTGCCGGTGGCCCAGTGGGGCCCGCAGCGCATCCTGGGCCGACACCGCAAGCTGCCGCACCTGTGGCCGCGCACCCAGGTCACCATGCAGATCGGCCCGCCGCTTGACTTGACCGACCTGTCGGTCCGCCCGGACCGGGGCGCCGCCGCCAAAGAGGGCACCATCCGGCTGATGGCCGCCATAACCGAGCTAGTGGCCGGCTTGCGGGGCGAGGCCGCCCCTGCCCGCCCTTACGACCAGTTCCAGGAGGGCAAGTGAAGGTGGCCGATGGCGTCCGTGCCCGGGTGGCCGTGGTAGGGGCGGGGGCGTGGGGGACAGTTTTCGCGCAGATTTGCGCCGACGCCGGCACGCCCGTGCGCCTGCTGACCCGCGATGCGGCCCTGGCCGAGGCGATCACCGCCAACCATGTCAACGACCGCAACTACCCCGGGGTGCGGCTGCCCGATGCCGTCACGGCCGGCACCGATCCGGCCTGGGCTTTCGAAGGGGCAGACGTCATCGCTGTGGCCGTTGGCGCCCAAACGCTGGGTGACACGGTGCGAGGGTTGGCGGGCGATATCGGGCCTGAGGCGGTAGTGGCGTCCCTGGTCAAGGGGATAGAACGGGGTAGCGGGCGGCGTATGTCGCAAGTCATCGCCGATGCCGCCGGCTTGCCACCGGGGCGGGTGGCGGCGGTGTCCGGGCCCAACCTGGCGGGCGAGTTGGTGCAGCGCCAACCGGGCGCCACGGTGGTGGCCTGCCCGGACGAGGCCGTGGCCCGGAGGGTGGGGCAGGTGTTCGCCACCGAGTACATGCGGCCCTATTCCAACCCGGACGTGACGGGGGTGGAGGTGTGCGGCGCGGTCAAGAACATCATCGCGCTGGCGATCGGGGCGGCTTGCGGCATGGGTCTGGGCTTGAACACGCAGGCCACCATGTTGACCCGCGGCCTGGCGGAGATGACCCGCCTGGGCCTGGCCCTGGGGGCCGAATTGGAGACATTCCAGGGCATGGCTGGGGTGGGTGACCTGGCGGCCACCTGTCTGTCGCCGCTGTCCCGCAACCACCAGGTGGGGGTGCACCTGGGCCAAGGGCGCACGGTGGCCGAGGCGGTGGCCGCGACGAAGGGTACGGCCGAAGCGGTGGAGACGGCGCCGGCGGTGCGTGACCTGGCGCGCGGCCTGGGTGTGGAGATGCCGATTACGGAGGGCGTGGTGGCGGTGATCCACGAGGGCATGGACGCCGCCCGGATGGGCCACTTGTTGCTGACGCGGCCCTACCGCTCCGAGGGTTCCCGCTACGAAGCCTGGCAATAGGCCGGCGCCCGCGCCGACCGGGCGGCCAAGTACCATGGGACGGTTATGAATAGCGACAGCAGCGGCGGCCGGGACGGCCGCCAAGGGGCCCGCGGCGGCGCCGACAGGCGCAGCGGCAGCGACCGCAGCGGCAGCGCTAGCCGAGATGGCGGCACCAGCCACGCCGCCCGCGGCGGCAGCACTAGCCGAGATGGCAGTACCAGCCGCGCCGCCCGAGATGGCAGCACCAGCCGGGACGGCTGGGACAGCCGCCCGGCCCGGACCGGCAGCCCGCGTGGTGGCCGGGGCGCCGGTGGCCGGGGCGGCGGCGATGCCGCCCGCCGGGCCGAGCAGCGCCAGCGCGAGGCGTGGCGCGAACAAGACCGGGCCAAAGAGGCCGGCCGGATGCGCCCCAAGAACCGCCTGGATGAGGCCTCGACCCCGATTGTCCCCGAGCACATCACCCCCGAAGACCTGCCGGAGCCGATCCGCCGGCAACTGGCCGGCCTGGGCAAGCAGAACGGCGCCCAGGTGGCCCGTCACCTGGTGATGGTGCTGGAATGCCTGGAGGAGGCGCCCGAGGTGGCTTACCAGCACGCCCGGGCGGCGGCCGACCGGGCGGGCCGGATCACCGTGGTGCGCGAATACGCCGCCCTGGCCAGCTATTATTCGGGCCGCTGGGCGGAGGCCGTGCGCGAGATCCGCACCTATCAGCGGCTCAGTGGCACCTCGGCCTACCCCCAGTTGTTGGCGGATGCGCTGCGCGGGGTGGGTAAGCCGCGTGAGGCCCTGGACGTGATCCAGCGGGCTGACCTGACCGACCTGGATGAAACCGACCGCCTGGAGTTGGTCCTGGTCCAGGCCGGCGCCCGGGCCGACCTGGGCGAATACGACGCCGCTCTGGCGCTGTTGGCCAAGGCCTCTCGGCAGGCGCAGTTGCCCGATGGCGCCCCCGGCCGCCTGGCATTGGCCCGCCGGCGCATTGAGGCCCTGCGGGACGGTGCCGCCCCGGCGGACGAGGAATGGATGGACGAGGCCGACGAACTGGAAGCGGCCGCCTGGGAGGATCAGGCGTGACCGGCCTGATGGACCTGACCCAGGCGCCGGCGGTGGCGTTCGATGTCGCCATCACCGACCTGGATGGGGTTTGCTTCCGGGACACCGAGCCGGTGGAGTACGCCACCGAGTCGATCGCGGCGGCCCGCGCCGCCGGCCTGAGGTTCCTGTTCTTGACCAACAATGCGATGCGCCTGCCGCAGGCCGCCGCCCAGCGCCTGCAGGGCGTGGGCATCCCGGCCGCGGCGGCCGACGTGCTGACGGCCGCCCAGACCGGCGCCGCCCTGGTGGCGCAGGACTTCCCGCCGGGCACCAAGGTGCTGGTGGTTGGTTCGGCCGGGCTGGCCCAGGCCGTCCAAGAGGTCGGTTTGACCCCGGTGGCCAGCGCCGATGACGCCCCGGCGGCCGTGCTGCAGGGCCTGTCGGCAGAACTCACCTGGCGCCAGTTGGCGGAGGGCGCCTACGCCATCGGACACGGCGCCGCCTTCTACGCCACCAACCTTGACCTGACGCTGCCGCAGCCGCGCGGTTTCGCCCCCGGCAACGGTTCCATGGTGGCGGCCACGGTGACGGCTACCGGCGTGACGCCGAAGGCCTCGGGCAAACCACGGCCGGGCATGTTCCACCTGGCGGCGCAGCGGGCGGGGGCGGCCAACCCGCTGGTGATCGGCGACCGCTTGGACACCGACCTGGAGGGGGCCAACAACGCCGGCTACCCGGGCCTAATGGTGTTGACCGGCGTCAACACGGCGGTGGACGCCTGCTTGGCGCCGCCGGCCCAACGCCCGCAACTGCTGGCCTGGGACCTGCGTGCCCTTGGCCGGCCCCACCCGGCGCCAATCTTGGAGGCTGCCACCTGGTGGTGCGGCCCGGCCCGCGCCTGGGTCGAGGCCGGCCGGCTGCACCTGGAGGGCGACCCACACAGCGACGAGGCGTTGCGGGCCGCGGCGGCGGCCTGTTGGTCGGTGGCCGATGCCGGCCAGGCACCCAGTAGAGACAGCATTGCGGAAGTGTTTGGGGGACAGACATGACTGAACCGGCTGGAGACCAGTTGTTAGCTGGTCTGGAGCGAGCCGAGGCGGCGGTGGCGGCCGCCGCCGCCCAGGCCAAGGCCGACCTGGCGACGCGCCTGGCTGCCCTCGAGCAGGCCCACCAAGAGTTGGAGGCGATCCTGGCCGAGGCGGCCAACGAGCCAACCGGGCCAACCGAGCCAACCGGGCCATGAGGCGCCGGCTGGACGCCGAACTGGTGCGCCGCCACCTGGCCCGCTCCCGCACCCAGGCGGCCGCGCTGATCGAGGCCGGCGAGGTGATGGTGGACGGCCAGGTGGCGACCAAGCCGGCGACGCAGGTGGACCCGGCCCAGGCGGTGGCCGTGGTGCCGCGCGGCGACGACCCGGATTATGCCTCGCGCGGGGCCTACAAGCTGGTCAGCGCCCTGGAGGCCCTGGGGTCACGGGCGCCGCACCTGGCACAGGCCGTCGCCCTGGACGCCGGCGCCTCGACCGGCGGTTTCACCGACGTGCTGCTGCGCCGCGGCGCCGCCCTGGTCCACGCCGTGGACGTCGGTTATGGCCAACTCGATTGGCGGTTACGCCAGGACCCACGGGTCAGGGTCTACGAACGGACCAACGTGCGCTATCTGGCGGCGGGCGACATCGAGCCCCGGCCGCAGGTGGTGGTGGCGGACCTGTCGTTCATTTCCCTCACGCAGGTGCTGCCGGCCCTGGTGGCGGTGGCGGACCCGGCTGTGACGATGCTGCTGATGGTCAAACCCCAGTTCGAGGTGGGCCGCCAGGCGCTGCCGGCCGGCGGTGTGGTGACGGACCCGGACGCGCGGGCGGGCGCCGTCTGGCAGGTTGCGGCGGCCGCCCGGGACCAACAACTGGAGGTGGTCGATGTCGCGGTGTCCGGTCTGCCGGGCCCCAAGGGCAACGTGGAGTTCTTCCTCTACCTGGCATCCCCTCAGGCGCTCGCGGCCCGCCCCGACCTGGCCGCCCTGGACAAGGCCCAGGTGGTGGGCGCCATCGCCCGCGAGACGGGCGGCGCGGTGGCCGCGTAGGCTGGTAGAAACAATTCTTCCCTGCCTGGCGCAAACCAAAGGAGACGGCGTGAGCACTGCCTTGATCGTGGCCAACCAGCGTGCCGCCGGCGCCCAAGCCATGGCGGAGGAGGCCCGCCAACGCTTCAGCCGGCACGGCTGGCAAGTGGTTAGCCTCGATGAGGAGACCGGGCAGGAGACGCTCGACATCGCCCTGGTACTGGGCGGGGATGGCACCCTGCTGCGGGCGGCCGAGGCGGTGCGCGGCCGGGCCGTGCCGCTGTTGGGCATCAACCTGGGCCACCTGGGTTTCCTGGCCGAATGCGACCTGGACGGCATGGCGGAGGCCATCGACCGCGTGGTGGCAGGCGACTTCACGGTGGAGGCCCGCTCCACGCTGCAGGTAGTGGTTGACCAGGCCGACGGTACCCGCTGGGCAGGCTGGGCCCTGAACGAGGTGACGCTGGAGAAGGCCGAACCGCAGCGCATGGTCGAGGTGCTGGTGTCGGTGGACGGCCAGCCGATCTCCAACTACGGCTGCGACGGCATGGTGGTGGCCACCGCTACTGGATCGACCGGACATGCCTTTTCGGGCGGCGGGCCAGTCGTGTGGCCGGACCTGGACGCGCTGCTGGTGGTGCCGTTGGCGGCCCACGCCCTGTTCAACCGGCCGCTGCTGGTGACGCCGCATTCGACGGTGCGGGTGCACCTGCGCCAGGATTCGCGCACGGCCGGGCTGGTGTCCTGCGACGGCCGGCGCACCGTTGACCTGGCGGTGGGCGGCCAGATGGTGGTGACCCTGGGTGACGAACCGGTGGAACTGGTGCGGTTTGGCCAGGCGCCGTTTGCCCAGCGTCTGGTCAACAAGTTCACCCTGCCGGTGGGCGGTTGGCGGGGAGACCAGGGGTAGGGCCCATGTTGCGGGAGTTGACGGTGGAAAACCTGGGCGTGATTGCCCGGGCCGGCCTGGAGTTCGGCCCGGGCTTGACCGTCATCACGGGCGAGACCGGGGCCGGCAAGACCATGCTGCTCAGTGCGCTGGGCCTGGTGGTGGGCGGCCGGGCGGACACGGCACTGGTCCGGCAGGGTGAGCCGCGCGCCCGGGTGACGGGCTTGTTCACGGTGGTGCCCGATGGCGCGGCGGCGGCAGCGGCAGCGGCGGCCGGCGCGTTGGTTGAAGACGGCGAGTTGATTGTGGTGCGCACGGTGGCGCCGGGGTCCGGTTCGCGGGCGGCCCTGGGCGGGGCGGCCGTGCCGTTGGGCACGCTGGGTGCCGTGGTGGGGCCGCTGGTGGCGGTACACGGCCAGGCCGACCAGTGGCGGCTCAAGTCCGGGGCCGAACAGCGCGACTGGGTTGACGCCTACGCCGGGCCGGCCCAGCGGGCCGCCCTGGATGCCTACGATCAGGCATTTGCGCAGGTCACGGACCTGCGCCAGGCGTTGGAGCGGCTGGACCAGGCCGGCCGCGAGGCGGCCTGGGAGGCGGACGCGCTGGCCCGCGGGGTCAAGGAGATCCGCCAGGTGGCACCCCAAGTGGGGGAGGAGACGGACCTGCCGGCCGCCATCGACCGGTTGGCGGCGGCCGAAGACCTGCGCCAGGCGGCCGAGGCGGCGCTGGCCGCGTTGGCGGGGGATGATGACCTGTTGGTGCCCGGCGCGGTGGGGGCGGCCGATGCCGCCGGGCGGGCCTTGCGCCAAGGGGCGGCCCACGACCCGGCGTTGGCGCCGTTGGCCGAGCGGGCCACCGAGCTGGCCTACCTGGCCGGCGACCTGGCGGCCGAGATCGGCCAATACCGGGCCGCCCTGGACGCCGACCCAGGCCAGATGGAAGCGTTGCAGGCCCGCCGCGCCCAGGTCAACCAACTGCTGCGCAAGTACGGTGCCACGGCGGCCGAGGTGCTGGCCTGGGCCGACCAGGCCGAGGCCCGCCTGGAAGAACTGGACGCCAGCCCGGAACGGCGCGAGCGGTTGGCCCAAGAACTGGCGGCGGCCGAGGCCGCCCTGGCCGCGGCCGCCCGCACGCTGACCAAGGGCAGGGCCACGGCGGCCGCCGCCCTGGCGGCCGCCGTGGCCCGCGAACTGACCGGCCTGGGCATGGCCGGGGCCCAATTCGAGGTGGCGTTGGTGCCGCTGGCGGCACCCGGGCCGCACGGCGCGGAGACGGTCGAGTTCCGCTTCACCGCGCACCGCGAGGCGGGCCTGAGGCCCCTGGCCAAGGGGGCTTCGGGCGGGGAATTGTCCCGCGTCATGTTGGCCCTCGAGGTGGCCCTGGCGGACCACGCGCCGGGGGCGGCATCGGGCCCTGCGGGCGGCCCAGATGCCCCTACCTTGGTGTTCGACGAGGTGGACCAGGGGGTGGGCGGCAAGGCGGCCCGGCGCGTGGCCGAACGCCTGGCCCGCCTGGCCGGCAGCGCCCAGGTGGTGGTGGTGACCCACCTGGCGCAGGTGGCGGCCTTCGGCGACACCCACCTGGTGGTGGCCAAGGAGGGCGCCACCACGGCCGTGGGCCGGGTGGCCGGGGTGGAGCGGCGGCGCGAAATCGCCCGGATGCTGTCCGGCGCGGAGGATTCGGCGCAGGCGTTGGCCCACGCCCAGGAACTGTTGGACCAGGCGGCCGCCACGGCCGGGGCGGAGGGCTGAGCCATGCCCTCAATTGCTGAACTGCGCCGCCGGCGGGCCGCCTCCAAGGCCGCCACCCACGGGCCCGGCCTGGCCGGCCCGGCCCGGGTGGACAAGCGGACCAAGAACCTGACGCGGCGGTTGCAGGAGGGCGACATCGCCGTCATCGACCACCAAGACCTGGACCGGGTGGCGGCCGAAGCCCTGGTGGCGGCCAAGCCGCGGGCGGTGCTGAACGCGGCCGCCTCGTCATCGGAACGGTTCCCCAACCTGGGGCCGGAAATCCTGGTCAAGGCCGGTGTGCCGCTGGTGGACAACCTTGGCCCTGACATTATGGCGGTGCCGGAAGGCACGGCACTGCGGGTGGTGCTGCGCACCGGCGAGGTTTTCGAGGGCGCCCAGCTGGTGGCCAAGGGACAGGTACAGACCGAGGCGTCCGTGGCGGCCGCGGCCGAACGGGCCCGGCGCGGCATGTCGACCCAACTGGCCGCCTTCGCCGCCAACACCATGAGCTTCCTGGAGCAGGAATACGAGGTTTTCCTGGACCGCCAGGAGATCCCGGACATTCACACGCCGATGGCCGGCCGCCACGTCCTGATCGTGGTGCGCGGCTACCACTACCGGCAAGACTTGGCGGTGCTGCGCAGCTACGTGCGGGAAGCCAAGCCGGTCATCATCGGCGTGGATGGTGGGGCCGATGCCGTGCTGGAGGCCGGCATGCATCCCACCATGATTGTGGGGGACATGGATTCGGTCAGCGACAAGGCGTTGCGTTGCGGCGCCGAACTGGTGGTACACGCCTACCGTGACGGCCGCGCCCCCGGAGCCAAGCGGCTAGAAGAACTGGGCCTGGAGTACACCACCTTCCCGGTGGCCGGCACCAGCGAGGACGCTGCCATGTTGATCGCCGATGACAAGGGCGCGGACCTGATCGTGGCCGTGGGCACCCACGTCACTCTGGTGGAGTTCCTGGACAAGGGGCGCGAAGGCATGGCCTCGACCTTCCTGACCCGCCTGCGGGTGGGTGGCAAGCTGGTGGACGCCAAGGGCGTGTCGCAGCTCTACCAGCGGGGGGTGTCCAATGGCCAACTGGCGGCCCTGATGGCGGCCGGTGTGGTGGCGTTGGTGGCGGCCATCGGTTCAACCGCGGCCGGCCGTACCCTGCTGGCTTTGGTGCAGGCGGCGGCCGATGACGTGTTCGCCTGGGTGAGAGGGTGGTTCGGCGGATGATCAACTTCCGGTATCACGTGGTGTCGCTGGTGTCGGTCTTCTTGGCCCTGGCGGTGGGGATCGTGCTGGGCGCCGGGCCGCTCAAAGAGCCAATCGACACGGTCTTGACGGACCAGGTGGCGGCGCTGCGGCAAGACAAGGACGACCTGCGGGCGGACCTGTCCGAGGCCCAGCACCAGGGCGAATACGCCAACGAAGTCTTCGACGCCCTGGCTTCCCGGTCTTTGGCGTCGTTGCTGCCGGGCGAATCGGTGGTACTGCTTTCGGCCGGAGACGGGCAGTCCAGCCGGGTGGAGGCGCTGCGCGCGGGCACCATCGTGACAGGCGCCATGGTGGCCGGGCAGATCAAGCTCGAGAACGGCTGGTACGGCGACGGCCTGGCCGAGGCGGCCGCGGCCTTGGACGAGGCGCTTGGGGCGGACTATTTCGGTCTGCTGGCTTCAGACCAGGACAAGGTGTTGGGTGGGTTGGCGCTGGTCTTGGCCGGGCCCACGCCCGAACCGGAAGTGCCACAGGCCGGTGGCGACACGGATGTGGTGGCCGATGACGCCGGGTCCGGTGAGGCGGATGACAACGATGTGGTGGCCGATGGCGCCGGGTCGGGTGAGGCTGGCGCGGACGGCGACGCGACGCCGGCCGGGACGCCGGATGGCGACCAGTCCGGGGAGGCCGGCAGCCAGGCGACCGTGTCGGTGGAGGACCTGCTGGGGCAGATCCAGCCGAGCGCTGGCGCGGACGAGGCCGCGGACGAGACGCCCAGCCACAGCCCCACGCCCAGCCAGACGGCCACGGCGACACGGACGCCATCGGCCACGCCATCAGCCACGCCATCGGCCGAACCGGAGCCTGAAAACGTGGTGACAGACGAAATGGTGGCGGCGGCCTGGGAGGCCCTGACCGAATCGGGCGTGTTGTCGGGTGAACGGCCGCGGCCGGCCGGCGCGGTGGTGGCCCTGGTGGGCACCTACAACACCGACCTGTCGGAAGACGACCAGGTGGCGGCGGCCGCCGCCCAAGCGGCCATGTTGCCGCTGTTCAGCGGCCTGGACCAGGCCGGTGTGGCGCTGGTGGTGGCCGGACCGGCCGGCCTGGACGGCGGCGCGGTCAAACTGATCCGAGAGGACGAGGCCATGGCGCAGGCGATTTCGACCGTGTCCTCGCCCCTGATCGGTTCGGAGGTCATCACCACCCTGTGGGCGTTGGCGGCCGAGTTGCATAACTCGTCCGGCCATTACGGCATGGATCCGCCCGGCGGGCGGGTGTTGCCGCCCTACCGGCCCGTGGTGATACCGACGCCCACGCCTTCGCCCAGCCCCACGCCATCATCGCCGGTGCTGCCCGGCTTGGATGATCTGGTTAGCCAGGGCGGCGAAGAGCCGACTGCCACCGCGACAGTCACGGTGACGGCCACGGCTACGCCCACGACCTCGGCCGAGGCCACGGCGAGCGAGGCGGCCGAGTGACGCGGGGCCGGCGCCGGCTGCGGCGCCGCTGGGTGGCCGCCGGCGTGGCCGGTGCCACCGTGCGCGGCGCCCTGCGCGCCATCGGCGACGAAGGCCAACCCGAGACGCCGTGGGCACGCCAGAACTACCACGGCCGCACGGTTGATCTGCGCGGCGGCCCGGCCATGGTGGCGGGGCTGCTGGCCGGCTCGGGGGCGCTGGAGCGCCACCAACTGGCGGCCGGCGTGGTGGCCATCGGCGCGGCCGGCGGGGCCGGGCTGTTCGACGACCTGCGCGGCGATGCCCAGGCCAAGGGCCTGCGCGGCCACCTGGGCGCCCTGAAGGCCGGCCGGGTCACCACCGGGCTGATCAAGCTGGGAGTGATCGGGGCCGGCGCCCTGGCGGCCGCCGCCCTGGAAGACGCCCGCCGTGGGTCGGGCCGGGCCGCTCGCCTGGGTTTGACCCTGGTCGATGCCGCCCTGATTGCCGGCTCGGCCAACCTGGTCAACCTGCTTGACCTGCGGCCGGGCCGGGCCCTCAAGGCGGCCGCGCTACCGGCTGCCGTCCTGGCGCTGAAACCGGGCGAAGGCGGTCCGCTGGCCGCCGGGGCTGTGGCCGCCATCGGTGCTGCCCTGCCGGCCGACCTGGAAGAACGCACCATGTTGGGTGACGCTGGGGCGAACGCCTTGGGGGCCGCCATCGGCCTGGCGGCGGTCCGCTCGCTGACCCCGGCCGGCCGGGCCGCCGCCCTGGCGGGGGTGACTGGGCTGATCTTCGCCTCGGAGAAGGTCTCGTTCAGCCGGGTCATTGCCGGCCACCCGCTGCTGGCGCGCTGGGACGCCATCGGGCGCTTGCCGGGTGAAGCGTGAGCGCGACCAGGCGCGGCGCCTGGCAGGGCATAGCCGGCGGGGCCACGCTGATCGCGGTTGTCACCATCCTGGCCCGGGTGGCGGGGTTTGCACGCTGGGCGGTGTTCTCGCCGGCGGTTGGGTCAACCGCTGTCGGCTCGGCCTACACCGCCGCCAACGCCCTGCCCAACGTGCTGTTCGAGGTGGCAGCCGGGGGTGCCCTGGCCGGGGCCGTGGTGCCGTTGCTGGCCGGGCGGCTGGCCACCGGCAAACAGGAGGAGGCTGGGCGGATCGGGGCCTGCCTGTTGACCTGGGCCCTGACCGTGCTGGTGCCGCTGGCGGCGGTGCTGGCCCTGGCGGCCGGGCCCATTTCCAGGGCGCTGCTGGACGCCTCGGTCGAGGCCGCCCACCCGGGCACGCGCGAGTTGGCCCGGCAACTGATCGTCATCTTCGCCGTCCAGGTGCCGTTGTATGGGGTGGGGGTGATTGCGGGCGGCGTGCTGCAGGCGGCCAAGCGCTTCTTCTGGCCGGCCTTTGCGCCGGTCCTGTCCTCGCTCACGGTGATGGCGACCTACTGGTGGTATGCCTCGCTGGCCGGGGCCGCCGCGCCCGGCACAGTGCCGGCCGCGGCCGTGCGGGTGCTGGGCTGGGGCACCACCACTGGGGTCGCCCTGTTGACGTTGCCGCTGGTCATCCCGGCCGCCCGGCGGGGTCTGGGCCTGAAGCCCCAGTGGCGTTTCCCGCCCGGGGTGGCCCGGCAGGCCATGGGCCTGGCGGGAGCCGGGCTGGGAGCGTTGTTGGCCCAACAACTGTTCGTGGTCACCGTGGTGTGGTTGGCCGGCAACCACGGTGAAGCCGGCACGCTGCCCCTCTACCACTACGCCCAGGCCGTCTACCTGCTGCCTTACGCCGTGCTGGCGGTGCCGCTGGCCACGGCCGCCTTCCCGCACCTGTCCGCGGCCGCCCACGCCAAGGACTGGCCGGCGGTGGAGCGGGCCACGGCCGCCACCACCCGGGTGATGTTGGCCTGTGCCGCCCTGGGTTCCGGCCTGTTGTACGCGGCGGCGCCGGCCGTGGAGGCGGCCTTCGGGTCGATCGACCGGTCGCGCGACGTGGCCGGGCTGGGGGCGGCGTTGAGCTGGTTTGCGCCCGGGCTGATTGGCTATGCCCTGATGGCGCACCTGCAGCGGGTGTTGTATGCGGCGGGCCGCCCGCGGCCCGCCGTGGCTGGAGCAGCGGCCGGTTGGCTGCTGGCAGCCCTGGCGGGGGCGGGTCTTGCGCTGGCCGGGCCGCCGGCCCACACCGTGGTGGGCATCGCCCAAGGCACCTGCCTGGGCATGCTGGTGGGCGGGGCCTGGCTGCTGGTCGCCACCTGGCGCAGCCTTGGCCGGGCCGCCTTGGCGGCGGTGGCCTGGACTGGCCTGATCGCCCTGGCCGGCAGCGCCGCGGGCGCTACCCTGGGCCGGTTGGTGGCGGACGCCCTTCTGGGAGAGGCTGAAGTGGGTGGCTGGACCGGCCTGTGGCGGGCCCTGGGCTCCGGTGTGGTGGCCGCCGCCGTGGTGGCGGCAGCCCTTGCAGCGGTGGTGGCCGCCTTCGACCGGGGCCTGATCAAGGCCCTTCGGCCGGGCAGGCAGGTGGCCACGTGAGGATTCTGTTGCTGATGGGGCCCTCTGCCGGGGGCATCCGCGCCCACGTCCAGATGGTGGGCGCACTGCTGCGCCAGGCCGGGCACAACGTGGCCTACCTGGCTCCGGCCGGCGGTTCCGGCCGGGCGCTGGCGGGGGCCGGTTGCGCGGCTGGGCGGCGGCCGCCGGACGAGGCCTGGGCGCTGCCCGATGGCAACCGGCCGGTCTGGCGGGCCCTGCGCCGGCGGGCCAAGCTGGCGGATGTGATTCACGCCCACGGCCTGAAGGCCGGGGCCCTAGCGGTGTTGGCCGCCCGGGGCCGGTGCCCCCGGCACCGCCCCCGGGTGGTGGTGACCGTCCACAACCGGCCGGTCGGTGGGCGCCGCGTCCGCTGGACGGCCGGGCTGCTGGCCCGGCTGGTGGCCCGGGCTGATGTCGTGCTGGGCGTCTCCAGCGACACGGTGGACTGGTTGCGGGCGCGGGGCGCTTCAGGCGCTCAAAGGGCCTTGGTGCCGGCGCCCAGGCTGGCCCCGGCGCGCCAGGACCCGGCTCAGACCCGCGCCGCCCTGGGGTTGCCGGCCGGGCCGCCGGCGGACGGCCCGGCGCTGCTCCTGACCGTGGCCCGGCTGGCCCCGCAAAAGGGCCTTGACCTGCTGCTTCGGGCCGGCGGACGGCTACGCGACGAGGGCCGCGACGTGGTCTGGTGCGTGGCTGGCGAGGGTCCGTTGCGGGAGGCGCTGGAGGCCCGCATCGCGGCGGGCGGCCTACCGGTGCGGCTGCTCGGCCGGCGGTCCGACCTGCCGGAGTTGTACCAGGCGGCGGACCTGGTTGTGTCGACCGCGCACTGGGAGGGCCAACCGGTGGCCTTGCAAGAGGCCCAGCAGGCCGGGGCCGCCATCGTCGCCACCGACGTGGGCGGCACCCGCGAAACCCTGGGCGATGGCGCCCGCTACGTGCCGGGAGGTGATGCCGCCGCCCTAGCGGACGCCATCGGGCACCTGCTAGACAACCCTAAGGAGGTCGCCGAACTGAAGCAACTGGCCCGCCGCCAGGCCCAAGAAAGGCCCACCGAGGCGGACCTCATTGCCCAACTGACTACGGCGTACGGTTCCGAAGTCACAGGGGACGAGGGTTCAGGGGACGGCTACGGGGGTACAGGGGACGGTTACCGGGGTTCAGGGGACGGTTACCGGGGTTCAGGGGACGGTTCCGTGTAACATGGGTG
>JAISSX010000079.1 GCA_031272885.1 Bifidobacteriaceae bacterium
GGCGGGGGGGGCGGGTTGGACGGGGGTTTTAGTGGGGAGGTTGCGGTGTAACTGGGTTGACGTCGACACCAATTTAACACGGAACCGTCCCCAGTAACCCCGTCACCCATGTTACACGGAACCGTCCCCAGTAACCCCGTCACCCATGTTACACGGAACCGTCCCCAGTAACTACGGAGGTGGGCGGGGGCGGTGGTGCTCCGCCCCGCCGTGCCACCCGCCACCCGCCACTGGACGCCATCGGGCAAAGTAAGACCCCCGGCAGCCGGGCCTGTTCAAAAGGGAGAGGAGGGACAGGCCCGGCCACCGGGGGTGGACCGAAGAACTACAGAGTTGGGGATCGGATCAGCGGCCGCTCAGGATGGCATGCGTGTCATCCAGCAGGTCATCCGGCGTGTCAGGGATCCAGGCGCCCTCTTGGGCGGCAATCCTGTCCGAGACCTCGCGCAGCATGGCCCACAACGGCATGCCCAGGGCGTCGCAGATCGAGGTTAGCAGCTCGGAGCTGGCCTCCTTCTGCCCGCGCTCCACTTCGCTCAGGTAGCCCAGCGACACCTTGGCCAAGGTGGAAACCTCGCGCAGGGTGCGGCGCTGGCGCAAGCGGATGGAACGGAGCACGTGACCCAGTTCCTGGCGCAGCAGGGGCGCTGTCAGCGGGGAGCCGTCACGGTTGAGTTGGGGCCGAACAATGGGCGTGCCGACAGGAAACACGCTGCTTGGCCGCTTGGCGATACGGTAACGCTTGACTCCGGCAGCCTGTCGCGCCGAAGCCGTGTGGAGTGTCTGTTTGGTGTTCACGTTCAGTCCAACGCGAACACCCCCGGTTATATTCCCGTGGTCTGGCGGATGGTCGCTTCGGCCAGTTCCAAGGCCCTGGTCACCACCAGTGTCCGCACCGTGGCGCGGTCCCCTTCCAGGCGCAACGCCCGCACCGCCGGCTCGTCCCTGGCCCATGACACAGCGACGAAGGCCGTACCCGGCTCCACGCCGTCGGCCGGTCCTGGCCCCGCCACCCCCGTGGTGGCGATGCCGACGTCCGCCCCCATCAGCTTGCGCACCCCTATGGCCATCTGCCCAGCGGTGGTGCCGTTGACCGCACCCCGGCTGGCGATCAGGTCGCCGTCCACGCCTAGTACGTCCCGCTTGATCTCGTTGTGGTAGGCCACCACGGCGCCACGCAGCACGTCGCTGGCACCGGGCACATCCACGATCACAGCGCTGACCAGGCCGCCGGTCAAAGACTCGGCCGTCGCCACCGTCAGGCCCAGTTCACGCAGCAGGTTCACCAGTTCGATGGCGCGTTGCTCGTTGTCCAGGCCGCCGATCTTGCGGAATGGGGACATGTTTGGGCTACTCCTTAGCTAGCTGCCGGGCCGTCCTGCGACTCGGCTTGGGACTTTTCCCGCGCCAACGCTACACGCCGTTTGATTTCGGCGAGACGTTCTTCCACCGTCATCACCGTGGGGGCGGCAATGTCTGGGGCCGATGGCGTGGCGGGCCGCGCGGGCGTGGCGGGCCGCGCGGGCGCGGCGGCCGCCGGGGTGGCCGGCTCGGTGTCCGCCGATGGCGTGGCCGGCCGCGCGGGCGGGACGGCCGCCGGGGTGGCAGCGGCCGATGACGTGAACGGCCGCAGCCAGGGCAGCGCCGCGCCGGTGGCTGTGGTGGCCGCCGGTTTCGGCGCGGGCGCCGCCGTCGCTGCCGGCGCCGCCGCCTTGGCGGGTTCGGGTTCAAGTGCCGCGGGGGTGGCCGGTTTGGCCGATGGCGCGGCGGTGGCCGATGGCGCCTCCACCGGTTCCGGTGTTGCCGGCTTGGGTGCCGGTTCGGCCGGGGTGGCCGCGACCGATGGCTTCGACAGGCGGCGCCAGGGCAGCGCCGCGCCGGTGGATGTGGTGGCAACTGGTTTGGGTGTGGGCGCGGCCACGGGTTCCGAAGCCGCCGGCTTGGCGGGCTCTGGCGCCGCTGGTGCCGCCTCCGCCGCCGCCTTGGCCGCCTCTGCCTCAGGTTCGGCCGTCTCGGGCTCGGCCGCCGCCGCCTCGGGCCCGGCCTCGGCCGCATCAACCGCCTCCGCCGCCTTCGGCGCCGGATCGCTGGGCGCCAGCAACGGCTTGGTCACCTTGGTGCCTGTGTGTGTCACGTCCCAGGCCCGGAACAGGTAGTCCACGCCGGTGGCAATGGTCAGCGCGATCGCCACCACCATGATGGCGGCGGCGCCGATCTGGTAGGTACGCCAATACCAACTGGTGTCATACCAGCCCCACAGATCGGCGAACGGCAGGATGTACAACCCAATCGCCACCATCTGCACCACGGTCTTGAGCTTGCCGCCGCGGCTGGCGGGGATCACGGCCTTGCTCAACACCGCGAACCGCACCGCGGTGATGCCGAACTCGCGCACCAGGATGGGAATCGTGATCCACCACGAAATGCGAATCGGATCGGCCGCCGAAAGAGTGATCAGCGCGGCCGCGATCAGGGCCTTGTCCGCTATCGGATCGGCGATCTTGCCGAAAGCCGTCACTTGGCCCCGGCCGCGGGCCAGCCGGCCGTCCCAGCGGTCGGTCAAACCGGCAAAGGTGAAAATGGCGGCCGCCGCATAGCGCCACCCCGGTGATCCCAGGTTGTTGTGCACCAGCACCACCACGAAGACTGGCACCAGCACCAGGCGCAGAATGGTCAGCAGGTTGGCTGGATTCAGCAGCGGCACCTTCCGGTCGGATGCCGCCGCAGTGGCCTTGGCGCTGCCGGCCTTGACCTTGGCGCCGGCCGGCTCTTCCTCAGCCTCACCCACGTGTTCACCCACGGCCCCGGCCGCGGCCGCCGCGGACTCAGCCACAGCCACCTCAGCCGCCTCGCCACTCGCAGGCCCAACACGCACAGGCTCGGTTTCGGTTTCAACAGGCTTCTGGCCAGTGGGGGTCTGGTCCTGGTTCAACGACACGGCACCAAGCCTAATGCGTCAAGCACCGATCGGCCCGGTGGCTACGTCGTCGGGCGTCACGAAGGACACTTCGGCCACACCCGCCGGCCCCACGGGCCCCGCCGGCCCCACGGGCCCCGCCGCGCCCGCCACCCCAGAACCCGCCGGGGCGGCATCGGGCACTTCGTCACCGCGCAACATGGCCAAGGTGGCCGCCAACGCCTCGGGCGGCACCAGCACGTCCCGGGCCTTGGCGCCCTCGGACGGCCCCACCACGCCGCGGGATTCCAGCAGGTCCATCAACCGCCCGGCCTTGGCAAAACCGATGCGCAGCTTGCGCTGCAGCATCGAGGTGGAGCCGAACTGGGTCGAAACCACCTGCTCGGCGGCCTGCAACAGCAGGTCCATGTCGTCGCCGATGTCGTCCTCCACCGCCCGCCGTTTGGCGGCCGGCTGGATCACATCGGGCCGGTAGTCTGCCGCCGCCTGCGCCTTGACGTAGTCCACCACGGCATGGATCTCGGACTCTCCCACCCAGGCGCCCTGGACCCGCAGCGGCCGCGACGAGCCATAGGGCAGGAACAACGCATCGCCCTGGCCCACCAGCTTTTCCGCCCCCGGCTGATCCAACACGACGCGGGAATCGGTCTGCGAGGAAGTGGAAAAAGCCAGGCGCGATGGAATGTTGGCCTTGATCACACCGGTCACCACATCCACCGACGGCCGCTGGGTGGCCAACACCAGGTGGATGCCGGCGGCCCGGGCCAACTGGGTGATGCGCTGCACCGACGCCTCCACGTCGCGCGGCGCCACCAGCATCAGGTCTGCCAGTTCGTCCACCACCACCAGCAGGTACGGGTAGGGCTTGAGCACGCGCTGCGACCCCGGCAGGGGCTTGAGCGTGCCCGCCACCACCGCCTTGTTGAAGTCATCGATGTGCTTCAGGCCAAACGACTCCAGGTCGTCATAGCGCACGTCCATCTCACGCACCACCCAGTCCAGCGCCTCGGCCGCCTTCTTGGGGTCGGTGATGATGGGCGTGATCAGGTGTGGAATGCCGGCGTACACGGTCAGTTCGACCCGCTTCGGGTCGATCAACACCATGCGCACCTGGTCCGGCGTGGCCCGCATCAGAATGGAGACCACCATGGCGTTGACGAATGAACTCTTGCCGCTGCCGGTGGCGCCGGCCACCAGCAGGTGCGGCATCTTGGTCAGGTTGACCACCACGTAGCCGCCACCCACGTCCTTGCCCAGGCCAACCGCCATGGGGTGCGGGTTGCGTTTGGCGGCTGGGCTGGCCAGCACGTCACCCAGCGGTACCGTCTCGCGGTCCTTGTTGGGAATCTCGATGCCGATGGCACTCTTGCCGGGAATGGGTGACAGGATGCGGATTTCCGGGCTGGCCACGGCGTACGCGATGTTGCGTTGCAACTGTGTGATGCGCTCCACCTTGACGCCCGGCCCCAGTTCCACCTCGTAGCGGGTCACCGTGGGGCCCACGGTGAAGCCGGTCACCGCGGCATCGACCGAGAATTGGTCGAACACCTCGGTCAGCGATTCCACCACCCCGGCCGCGCCGTCGCCGTGGTCGCGGTGCGGCAAGTCCTTGACCAGCAGCTCGGGCCCAGGCAGTTGGTACAGAATCTCCGGCGGCAGTTCGCCCTGCTGCCCGCCCGGCGGCGGCGGCACTGGCATCACCGCCGTACCGGTTGGCCCGGCTGCCGTCTGCCCGATGGCGCCCGGCCCGCCCGCGCCCGCGGCCGGCACCACCACGTCTTCGTCTTGTGTCAGCGTGGGGATGGCGTCCCACTCCGAGGACGCCGTCACCGGCCCGGCCGTCTGCTTGGTGCCGCGCACCGGTGTGGCCGTGTCCTCTGGATCATCCGCCAGCAACGGCGGCACCTGCGCCACGCCATCGGTGCTGACCTGGGGCCGGCGGTAGGCCTCGTCGTGCGCGTAGCCGCCCGGCACAAACGGCCCCTGCGTCGGTGGCGGTGGCGGCCCCAGCCGCTTGGCCTCACGGGCCGCCCGGCGCTCTTCCGTGGTGCCGAAGCCCAACGCCGCCCTGGCCTCACCCAGGCGCGACGGGATCTTCGTCACCGGCGTCTTGGTCAGCACCAACAGGCCGAAGAAAGCCAGGATGGAGAACAGCACGGCCGCCCCCCAAGGCGTCAGCAGGGCGGCCACCGGCGTGCCCAGCCAGCCCACCAGGCCGCCGGCCTCGAACATGTCGCTCCAGGTACCCTCACCGCGCGGCGACGGCCGGCCTTTACCCAGGTGGATCAGGCAGGCGGCGGCCAGGATCAGGCCGAACAGGCCCACCGTGATGCGGCCGTTGTCTTCACCTTGCTCCGGATGCCGCCACAGCCGGATGGCCAGCACCAGGAACACCACCGGCAGGGCCAGGCTGAGCACCCCGAAACCGCCGGAGGCCACCCACTGGATGGCCTTGCCCACCACCGAGGGCAGGCCGAACCAGGCCTGCGCCCCCACGATGATGGCCAGCAACACCAACAGCAGGGCCACGCCGTCGCGCCGGTGCTCGGGTGACAGGCCCTTGATGTCGGTACCCGCCTTGCGCGCCACCGCGCCGATGCCGTGGGCAATCCCCAGCCAGATGCCCTTCAGCAGGCGGATGGGCCAGGGGGGCGGCGTTGGATCGGCCGCCTTGGCGGCGGACGCCGCGGGGCGGCCTGCCGCCGGTTTGGCGCCGCCGCGGGCGGCAGGGGGTTTGGTTGGACTGGCCGTGATTGGCTCCTTGTTTAGACGTTGGATGGCTCAGCAACCAGGCTAACGGCCACCACTGACACTCAGCCGGTTGCCACGCGGCCAGCCCCCCAAGCCGGTCAGAACCGCCTCAGAACAGCCTGAGCGACGGATCTTCCAGTCCGCGCATGGTGTCGTAGTCCAGCACCAAGCAGGTCAACCCCCGATCTTCCGCCAGCACCCTGGCCTGCGGTTTTATCACCTGGGCGGCAAACACGCCCCGCACCGGCCGCAACGCCGGGTCGCGGTCCAGCAGTTCGACGTAGCGGGTCAGTTGCTCCACGCCGTCAATCTCACCGCGGCGCTTCACCTCCACCGCCACGGTGCCGCCGCCCGGCTCGCGCAACAGCAGGTCAACCGGCCCGATGGCGGTGGGATACTCCCGGCGGATCAGCCGCAGGTCCTCCCCCACCAGGCTGACCTGTTCGGCCAAGAGCTGCTGTAAGTGGGCCTCCACGCCGTCTTTGACCAGGCCTGGATCGGGCCCCAGTTCCACCGAGCAGTCCTGTAGCACCTCGAACACCTGGATGCGCAGCCGGTCATCCGTCTTGGCGTGCTGCACCAGCCAAACCTGTTCCACGCCATCGGCCACCTCATCTTCGGCCGGCGGCAGCACCGTCACCGCACAAGGTGGGTTCATCCAGTTGAGCGGCTTATAGGAGCCGCCGTCCGAGTGCACCAAGACCGACCCGTCCGCCTTGAAGATGATCAAGCGGGGCGCCGGGTCCAGGTGGGCCGCCAGCCGGCCGGAGTAGTCCACGGCACAGCGGGCAAACACGGTACGCACCGGACCATTATCCTTGGCTTCATGGGTTCCCCCTTGCCACCGCCCCCGCCCCCTCCGCCACCGCCCCCTCCGCCACCGCCCCCGCCACCGGCGCCAGCCCCAGAGCCCGAACCCGAGCCGCAGCCCCAGTCGTCGGCGGAACCAGCCGGGCCGCCACGCATCTCGGTGATGGGGGTAGACCTGGATGCCACCCACATCCAGCCGCGCGTCGAGGCGGAACCGCTGGCCACGCCGCCCGTGCCCGGCCCGGCCACCGCCGCCTGGGAGGAACCGGCCCCGCCCACTCAACCGGCCCCACCCACCCAGCAGACCCAGCCCACCCAGCAGCTGCCCCAAGGCCCACCCACCCAGCCGACCCAGCCGATGCCCGCCTACGCCCCGTACCAGGGCGAGCCCGCCCAACCGGCCCAGCCGGCGCCATCGGGCAGCTATCCACCGGCCCCGGCCTACGCACCAGACCCGGCCCAAACGCCGGCCCCGCCCACCCAGCCGGCCCCGCCCACCCAGTCTTGGAGCCCGGCGCCGCCGCCACCCCCCGCTAAGAAGAAGTCCAAGGCCGGCCTGATCGCCCTGATCGTGGCCCTGGTGCTGGTCCTGGGCGGCGGAGGCGGCGTCGGCGCCTGGTGGTTCTTCCTGCGTGATGACGACAAGGCCACCACGGCCGGCGACGAGCCGGACAAGGACACGGCCGAAGCAGACGAAGACCAGGCCGATAACGAGGACGCCGGCCAGGGCCAGGCCGAAGAATCGGCCTCGCCGGTGGCCTCACCCTCCCCCAGCGAAGAGGCGAGCCCGGAACCTTCCCCCAGCCCGTCGCCATCGCCCACCCCGGAACCCTGCGAGGCCGCCCCAACCGTCACGGTCACCACGGTGACCGTGTCCGCCACCGGCCCCAGCGCCAGCCTCCAGTTCACCAGCACCTGCCAGTTGGCGGACAGCGGCAACACGCTGCCCGGGCCATTGTCGGTCACCATTGCGGACGCCTCCGGCATCATCGGCTGGGCCCTGCTGTGGGAGGACGCTTACCCGGTTGACGCCACCGGCACGGCCACCATCGACACCGGACCCTTGAGCGACGCCATGACGCCGCTGGTGCCCAACGGCACCGAACTGGCCGGGCCGTTCACCGCCACCGCCTACCTTTCGGCGATGGTGCCCGATGGCGGCGCCGTGGTGGCGGGTAGCAGCGACGATCCCTGGCTGAAGCGCCTGCAGCGCCAGGCCGCCTACGACAAGACATATGTCGACGCCCACCTGCTGAACACCTGGTCACCGCAGGTGTCCTCCAAGTACCTGGACCTGGTGGCCGAGGGCAAGACCTGGACCTACGAGGAGATCTGGAACGAGTTCGCCTCCTACAAGGAGCGCTACCCCAACGCGGTCATGCTGGACTCGGACCAGTGGCCCAACTTCACCGGCGGGCACCAGTTCTGGGTCACCCTGTCCGGTGAGCCAACCGCGGCCGAGGCCCAGCCGATCCTGGATTGGTGCGTCGCCGAAGGCTGGGACCGTGACCACTGCCTGGCCAAGTACATGACCATGACCGCAGGCGGCGACACGGTCGAATACCTCCCCTAGCCGAGGAGGCCCAGGGAGTCCTTGGCCCGCAAGACCCGCAAGGCGGCGGCATCGGCCTGCGCCGCCAGGTCCGGGTCCGCTTGAACCGCCGCGACCAGGCCGTCCAGGGCCGCCTGGGCGTCCGAGACCGAGCCGAACAGCGCTATGTCACCGCCCGCGGCGATGAACTTGACCGCCCGGTCCTTGGCCGCCACATGCACCGCCGCCTGGGCCGTCAGCGAATCCGACAGCACCAGCCCGTCCCAGCCCAGTTGGCCCCGCAGCAGGTCCGTCACCACCGCTTTGGAGAAGGCCGCCGGGTTGTCCGGGTCGATCTGGGTGTAGGTGGCCAGCCCCACCATGACGCCGGTGGGTGGAGCCTCCTCCAGGACTTGGCCGAAGGCCGCCACCGTGGCGTCGGTGGCCGTGGTGGTGTCGTCCTCGATGCCGCTGGTGGTGTAGTCGGTGTTGCCGGTCACCCGGCCCAAGCCAGGGAAGTGCTTGATCGAAGTCCCCACCCCGGCCGCGGTCATGCCCCGCACAAAGGCCTGGGCGTGGGCGGCGTTGCCGGCCGCGTCCAGGCCGTAGTCCCGGTTCAGGGCGCCAATGGGCGCGTTGGCGTTCCGGTTGGCCAGGTCAACCGTGTCCACCACCGGCGCCAGGTCGTAGTTGACACCCACGGCCTTGAGTTGTTCGCCCCAGCCTTGGGCGGCCGCCTCCAGGTCCGATGTCGCCATCTCGCCTTGGGTTGTACCGGACGGGATGGTGTCCACCCCGCCGCCCTTGACCCGCTGCACCTGGCCGCCCTCTTGGTCGACCGCCAGGATCAGATCGGAACCACCGGCTGCCACCAGCCGGGCGGCCTCGGCCTTGACCGCGTCCCCGCTCCAGCAGTCGCCCAGGAACACCACCGAACCGATGTGGTGTTCGGCCACGAAGCTCTCGGCCGCCGCGCCGCCGCCGCACGTCACCGCCGGCATCACCAACTGGCCCAGGCGCTCCTCCTGCGTCATGGCGTCAAAGGCCTCTTGCGCCTTGTCCGGCGCCGGCGTGGGCGGGGTCTGCTTGTCGGCCGGCTCGTGGGCGGCGGTGGCGGTGGCGGTGCTGGTGACCGGGGCCGGCGTGGGTGGCAAGGCCGGCCCGGCGGAACCAGACCCAGCGGACCCGGCGGACCCGCCAGACCCACCCGACCCAGCGCCATCGGGCTGCAACGACACCCAGCCGAAGTAGGCACCCACGGCCGCCGCCAGGACGGCCACTATCACCAGGGAGACGGCGCGGGAACGCGAGTGGAAAGCCACCCGGCCATTATCCGCGAGATGATCTAGGACCCCCTAAAGCCGCGCCGCCGCGCCGCGGCTGCACCAAGCCGGACAGCCCTACTCAACCACCGTGGCGTCATCCGTCACAATGGTGACGATGTCGCTGTCAACCGAGAAGAAGCCGCCCGCCACGGTGGCCCGGAACGCCCCACCAGCGGGCAGGTCAACCTTCACCTCGCCGTTGCCCAACAAGGCCAAGAACGGCTCGTGACGTGGGTAAATACCCACCGAGCCCTCAACCGTGGGGGCGGTCAGGAAGGTGCCCTGGCCGGCCCACACCTGGCCTTCCCAGTCGGCAATCTCGACCGTCAGCAGCCGTTCATCGGCCATGGCTCAGCCCAGTTCCTTCTGAATCCGGGCCCAGTTGCGTTCCAGGTCTTCCAGGCCGCCGATGTTGAAGAAGGCCTGTTCGGCCACATGGTCGAACTCGCCATCGCAGATGCGCCGGAAGGCCTCGATGGTCTCGCTGAGCGGCACCGTGGAGCCCTCCACGCCGGTGAACTGGGTCGCCATGTAGGTGTTCTGGGACAAGAACTGCTGGATGCGCCGGGCCCGGTTGACCACAATCTTGTCTTCCTCGGACAGCTCATCCACACCCAGGATGGCGATGATGTCTTGCAGTTCCTTGTTGCGCTGCAGGATCTGCTTGACCCGGATGGCCGTGTCGTAGTGGTCCTGGCCCACGTAGCGCGGGTCCAGGATGCGGGAGGTCGAGGCCAGCGGGTCCACCGCCGGGTAGAGGCCACGCGAGGCGATGGCACGGCTCAGTTCGGTGGTGGCGTCCAGGTGGGCGAAGGTGGTGGCCGGCGCCGGGTCGGTGTAGTCATCGGCCGGCACGTAGATGGCCTGCATCGACGTGATCGAGTGACCCTTGGTGGAGGTGATGCGCTCCTGCAACTCACCCATCTCGTCCGCCAGGTTGGGCTGGTAGCCCACGGCCGAAGGCATGCGGCCCAGCAGCGTGGAGACCTCTGACCCGGCCTGGGTGAAACGGAAGATATTGTCGATGAACAGCAGCACGTCTTGGTGCTGCACGTCGCGGAAGTACTCCGCCATGGTCAGCGCGGACAGGGCCACGCGCAGGCGCACGCCCGGCGGCTCGTCCATCTGGCCGAACACCAGGGCGGTCTGCTTGATGACGCCGGATTCGGTCATCTCTTGGATCAGGTCATTGCCCTCACGGGTGCGCTCACCCACGCCGGCAAACACCGACACACCGTCGTGGTTGTTGGCCACGCGGTAGATCATCTCTTGGATCAGCACCGTCTTGCCCACGCCGGCACCGCCGAACAGGCCGATCTTCCCACCCTGCACGTACGGCGTCAGCAGGTCGATCACCTTGATGCCGGTCTCGAACATCTGGGTGCGGCCCTCCAGTTCGTCGAACGGCGGCGGGTCGCGGTGGATGCCCCAGCGTTCCTGCACGTCAAGGACTTCGCCTTCCCGCAGGTTGAGCACGTCACCCGTGACGTTGAAGACGTGGCCCTTGGTCACGTCACCCACCGGCACGGAGATGGGGCCGCCCGTATCATGCACGATGGCGCCCCGCACCAGGCCGTCGGCCGGCTTCATCGAGATGGCCCGCACCAGGTTGTCACCCAGGTGCTGCTCCACTTCGAGGGTGACCTTGATGGTCTGGGTCTCGGCGCCTTCGGTGGCCAGTTCAATCTCGGTGGTCAGGGCGTTGTAGATCTCGGGGATGGCGTCGCCCGGGAACTCGACGTCTACCACCGGCCCGATGACGCGGGCCACCCGGCCCACGGCCGGCGCCGGGTCATGCGTCACCGTGGCTTCTACCGTGGTGCTCTTTGTTGCCATTGCTGGTCACTTCCTCCAGTTTGTTCCGTGGCGTCACGAAGACTTGGTTGCTAGTTTCCGGCCGCCATGGCGTCCGCACCCGAGACGATCTCGGAGATTTCCTGCGTAATGTCGGCTTGGCGGGCCTGGTTGGCCAGCCGCGTGTACTTGCGCACCAGGTCTTCCGCGTTGTCGGTAGCCGTGTGCATGGCCCGCTGCCGGTTCGCCAGCTCGGAAGCGGCGGCCTGCAGCAGACAGTCATAGATGCGTGAGCGGATGTAGCGCGGCAGCAGCGCGTCCAACACCGCGTGGGCGCTGGGCTCGAAGCTGTACAGGGGATACAGCTCGGCTTGGGCGGCCGCCTTGGCCGCGTCCCCCGTGGCCGCTGCGGTGCCCGATGCCGCGGGGGCGCCATCGGGCACTACCTCCGCCTCTTCGTCCGTGAACTCGAGTGGCAGCATCCGGATGATGCGGGGCTGCTGCGAGACCATGTTCTTGAAGTGGGTGTAGACCACGTGCAGCTCACCCACCGCCTGGTCCGAGTCCGCCGGCGCACTGAAGGCCGCGATCAGGGTGTTGGCGATCTCTTTGGCGGTGGCGAAAGTGGGTGAATCCGACACGCCCAGCCACTTGCCGGCCAGCGGCACGCCGCGGAACTCGTAGTAGCCGGCCGCCCGGCGGCCCACCACGTAGCGCACCACTTCCTGGCCGCCCGCCTCCAGCTTGGCGGCGTGGGCCTCGGCCTCGCGCAGCACGTTGGCGGTGTAGGCGCCGGCCATGCCGCGGTCCGCCGCCAGGACCAGCAGCGCCACCCGCTTGGTGTCGGTCCGTTCGGACAACAGCGGGTGGTGCAGGTCTTCACCCGCGTGGGTGGCGGCCAGGCCCACGGCTCGGGTCAACGCCCGCGCGTAGGGCGCCTGGGCGCCCGCCGCGTCGCGCGCCCGGCCGATGCGGCTGGCCGCGATCAGCTCCATGGCCCGGAAGATCTTCTTCAGGGCCTGGGTGGAGCGGATCCGCGCGCGGTAAACCCGTTGTGAACCGGCCATGCCTCAGCCTCGCTTCGACCGGGTGATCTTTTCCTGCGCCACCTCAGCCTCGCCCGGCTCCACCTCGTCAGGGGTGGCCAGCACGCCGATGGTGATCAGGAAGTCCTTCTGGAACGCCTCGATGGCCGCCTTCATGGCCTGTTCGGTTTCCTTGCTCAAATCCCTGGTCTTGGCGATGTCCTCCAGCACCGAGGTGTGGCGGGCCACGTAGTCCAGCAGATCGGCCTCGAACTCCTTGACCTTGTCCAGTGGCACCCGGTCCAGGTAGCCCTTGGTGGCGGCGTAGATCGACACAACCTGGCGTTCCACCGGGAACGGCGAGTACTGCGGCTGCTTCAACAGTTCCATCAGCCGGGCACCGCGGGTCAACTGCTGGCGCGAGGCCGCGTCCAGGTCGGAAGCGAACATGGCGAACGCCTCCAGGTCGCGGTACTGGGCCAGGTCGATCTTGAGCGTGCCGGCCACCTTCTTCATCGCCTTGACCTGGGCGGCGCCGCCCACGCGGCTGACCGAGATGCCCACGTCCACGGCCGGCCGCTGGTCGGCGTTGAACAGGTCGGACTGCAGGAAGATCTGCCCGTCGGTGATGGAGATGACGTTGGTGGGAATGTAGGCCGAGACGTCGTTGGCCTTGGTCTCGATGATGGGCAGGCCGGTCATGGAGCCGGCGCCCATGTCATCCGACAGCTTGGCGCAGCGTTCCAGCAGCCGCGAGTGCAGGTAGAACACGTCCCCCGGATAGGCTTCGCGGCCCGGTGGGCGGCGCAGCAACAGCGACACGGCCCGGTAGGCCTCGGCCTGCTTCGACAGGTCGTCGAACACGATCAGCACATGCTTGCCCTGGTACATCCAGTGCTGTCCGATGGCGCTGCCGGTGTAGGGGGCCAGGTACTTGAAACCGGCCGGGTCCGAGGCCGGGGCGGCCACGATGGTGGTGTACTCCAGGGCGCCGGCGTCCTCCAGCGCAGTGCGCACCGAGGCGATGGTGGAGCCCTTCTGGCCCACGGCCACGTAGATGCAGCGCACCTGCAAGTTCGGATCGCCCGAATCCCAGTTGGCCTTCTGGTTGATGATGGTGTCCGTGGCGATGGCCGTCTTGCCGGTGCCGCGGTCGCCGATGATCAACTGGCGCTGGCCGCGGCCGATCGGGATCAGGGAGTCGATCGCCTTCAGACCGGTCTGCAGCGGTTCGTGGACCGACTTGCGCTGCATCACGGTGGGGGCCTGCAGTTCTAGGGCGCGCCGCTCGGTGGAGGCGATCTCACCTAGGCCGTCCAGCGGCGCCCCCAGCGGGTCCACCACGCGGCCCAGGTAGGCGTCGCCCACCGGCACGGACAGGACCTCGCCGGTGCGGCGGACTTCTTGGCCTTCCTCGATGCCGGCGAACTCGCCCAGCACAATGACGCCGATTTCCCGCACGTCCAGGTTCTGGGCCAGGCCCAGGGTGCCATCGGCGAAGCGCAACAACTCGTTGGCCATCACGCCGGGCATGCCTTCGACGCGGGCGATGCCGTCCCCGGCCAGGGTCACCCGGCCCACCTCTTCGGCGGCGGCCGGCGCGGACTGGTAGGACTCGACAAACTCGTCCAACGCCTCGCGGATCGACTCCGGACGGATGCTCAGATCAGTCATGTTCTTTCCTCGTGTCTGTGTCAGGCGGCAATGGCCCGGCGGAGATGGGTGAAGCGCATCAATACGGTGCCGTCCACCACGTCATCGCCCACGCGGATGCGCAGGCCGCCAATAACGCTGGGGTCCACCGAAACGTTCAGTTGGATGTCGCGGCCGTATTCCTGGGACAGGATCCCGGCCAGCCGCTTGATTTGGGCGTCAGCCAGGGGCACGGCGCTGATGGCCACCGCCACCAGCCGCCGGCGGCGGTCCGCCACCAGGTCCCCCAACACCTTGAGGGAGTAGCGGATGCCCCGGCCGCGGGGGTGCTCCACCACCCGCTGGAACAACGCCAGCGTGTAGGGCAGCACCAGCTGGCCGAACACCCTGGCCGCCAGTTGGGTGCGGGCCGCCGGCGCCGCCACCACGTCACCTAGCGCGGTGCGCAGGTCGCGGTGGGAGGCCAGGGCCTGGTCGATTTCGAACAGTTGGGCCTCGACCTGCTCCAGTTGGCCGGCCTGTTCGGCCGCCGCCATTTGGGCGTCCAAGGCCAGGTGTTCCAGCGCGTCCGCCAGGTCGCTGTCCCTTGACCACCGCAGCGACACCACCTTGGCCGCCAGGTCCACGGCGGCGGCGGTGTGGCCCGCCATGATCCGCTTGACCACGGCCACCTTGGAGGCGGCGTCACGGTTCGGGTTGGCCAGGGCGCGCACCAGGGCCGGGTTCGCGTCCAGGGCGTCCACCAAGGCAAACAGCTCACCCGAAACCAGGGCGGCGTCCTTGGGGGCCTTGGCCAGCGCTTGGCCCAGGGCCTTGAGCGCCTGGTTGAGCGACGCGGCGGATCCACCGAGCATCAGGCACCACGCCCCGCGGTTTCGCTTTGGTTGGCCAGGTCAGCCAGGAAGCGGTCGATGACGCGGCCCGCCAGGGCCTTATCCTTCAGCGCCTCGCCCACGATCTGTTCGGCCAGGGCCGTGGCCAGCGAGCCGACGTCCTGGCGCAGCGAAATCTCGGCTGCCTTGCGTTCGGATTCGATCTGCCGCTGGGCCGATTCCTGGATGCGCCGGGCTTCTTCGGCGGCCTTGGTCTTGGCGGCCGCCACCATGGCGGCGGCATCGGCCTTGGCTTCTTCCCGGATCTTGGCCGCCTCGATGCGGGCTTGTTCCTTTTCGGCGTCCAGGCCGGACCTCATCTGGGCGATCTCGGCTTCGGCCTCTTCAGCCCGCTTGAGGCCGCCCTCGATCTTCTCGGCCCGCTCATCCAACACCTTGAGGTAGCGCGGCACGCCGTACTTGGCCACCGCCAGGGCGATCAAGACCAGGCAGATGCCCGCCAGGATCACCTCGTTCCACGGCGGAATAAACAGGCCGATGCCCTCGGGGGCACCCTCTTCTGCTGCCAGGTACATGATCACTTGAACAGGAAGCCGGCCACCAGACCGATCAGGGCCAACGCCTCGACGAAGCCCACACCAATGAACATGTTGGTCATGAGCTTGCCCGAGATTTCGGGCTGGCGGGCGGTGGCTTCCTGGGTCTTGGCAACCAGTAGGCCGATGCCGATGCCGGGGCCGATGGCGCCCAGGCCATAGCCGATCACGTTGAGGTTGCCGGCCACTTCGGCGAGAAGGTTCACGGTTCGTTCCTTTCGGTTTGCTTACTGCGCTTGGGCTCAGTGCCCTTCCCTGGCCAGGCCGATGTAGACCGTACTGAGCAGGGAGAAGATGTAGGCCTGGAGGGCGGCCACGAAGATCTCGAACAGCGTGAAGGCGAAGGCCGCGATGAAGCTGACCACGCCCATCGCCTTCAAGGCGCCCGAGGCTTCGACAAACAGGTAGCTGGTCATGGCGAAGAAGGCCGCCAGCAGGAAGTGCCCGGCGATCATATTGGCCATGAGACGTACGGTCAGGGTGACCGGCCGCAGAATGAAGGTGGACAAGAATTCGATGGGCGCCAGGATGATGTACATCACCTTGGGAGCGCCCTTGGGGAACAGGTTGTCCGCGATGAAGTGGCCGAAGCCGTGCGCCTTGATGCCGGCCACCACGAAGGCGATCCAGGTGCACAGGGCCAGGATCAGCGGCACCGCCACCACCGAGTTGGAGGAGACGTCCAGGAACGGGATCACGCCCGTGATGTTGAGGGCGAAGATGCCCACAAACAGGGTGGCGATGTAGGGCAGGTACTTGCGGGCGGCGGCCGGGCTGAGGGCCGCCTCACAGATCTGCTTGTGGACAAAGCCGATCAGCAGTTCGAAGGTCGATTGGCCGCGGCCGGGCACCAGCCGGGCACGCCGGGCGCCCAGGTAGATCAGCACCACCAGCGCCAGCGTGGCGATGATCCGAACCAGCCCCAGGCGGTTCAGGGACCAAAACGTCCCATCACCAATTGTCCAGAAAGGTTGGGGAAAGAGTTCATCAATGGTCGGCATGTGCATGCCGCCGCCTTCGCCGTCCTCGGAAGAGGCAAGCGGGACAAGCGCTGAGACGAAGGAGGACAAGTCCAAGACTCCTAGTCGTTTCCTAGCGGCCGCACAAGCAACGGGCGGCCAGAGCCTGCTAGGCAGGATGACGGTCACCGGGTCGCACCTAAATTAGCACAGGTGCGCACGCTCAAAGGGGGCGTTTCGTCTGTCAGGACGACCAGCGCTCAAGGCGGGCCGGCTGAGCCCTAATCTCCGGGCGCAATCCGGGCGCTCAGCACGATGCGACTCTCCAGCGCCAACGACCCCGCCACACCCACCAGGATGGTCACACCCAGCACCGGTTTCGAGATAAAGGTTGCCCCAGAAATTGCAAAGAGCAGACCAAGTAGAACTATCAGCTTGATGAACCAAGTCAGCATCAGGTTGCGCACCTGCGCGTCCGGCCCGCCCTTGCGCCCAAGGTGCATCGCCAGGGCCGAAGTACCGAAGAACAGGCCCACAATGGCGGCTCCAATCAGCCCGCCCCACAGCCCGGGCCAACCGCTCACCAGGAAGCCCACCACGCCGCCCCCAATCGCCAGGGCCAACACGAACAGCCCCAGCCAACGCATCACCTTGGCATAGTCCATCCCCCTCGGCCGGGCCGGGGTGGCCGGTACGGTCATGCCGCCTCTCCCTCCGGTGCCGCGGGTGCTTCTACGCCGGTGGCCTCGCCGCCCGATGGCGCCCGGGCGGCATCGGGCACCGCCTCACCGGCCGCCTTGGCTGTCTTGCGGCGGTAGCGCAACAAACCGAACGGGGCGAACGTGGCCGCCAGGGCCACCACCAGGCCGATCCCCACCCCGGCCGCCACCTGCCGCACCCGGAACACCACCAAGCCGGCCCCACCGAAGGCCGGGATGGCCGTCCACAGGTACATGATCGCCACCGCGCGGCGCTGGGTGTGGCCCAGGCGGAGCAGGCGGTGGTGCAGGTGCATTTTGTCGGCATGGAAGGGCGACAAGCCCTTGGCCATGCGCCGGCCCACCGCCAACACCATGTCCAGGAGGGGCAGTGCCAGCACCGCGAACGGCAACAGGATGGGCAACACGGCGCCGAACGCCTGGCGCTGCGAAATGGCGCTAAGGCCCGGGTCGGTTTGGCCCGTCACCGCGATGATGGCGGCGGCGAACAACATGCCCAACAGCATGGAACCAGAGTCACCCATGAAGATCTTGGCCGGGTGCCAGTTGTAGCGCAGGAAGCCGAAACAGGCGCCCACGGTGACGGCCAAGATGAGGGAGGCCAGCGAGGCGTAGCTCTCCGAATTGGACTGGCGGGTCAGCAGGTAGCTGTAGATGAAGAAAGCGCCGCAGCCGATGGCCATCAAGCCGGCCGCCAGCCCGTCCAGGCCGTCGGTGAAATTGATGGCGTTGATGGCCGCCACCACCACGACGATGGTGGCGATCAGCGACAACCGGGCCGAAGGGATGGTCAGGCCCGCTATGGGGAACGTCACCAACTGGACGCCCTTCCAGGCCAGGAAGCCGGCCGCCAGCACCTGGCCGGCCAGCTTGGTGGGCCAACTCAGTTCGTACCAGTCATCGACCGCACCCAACAAGGTGACGAACAGGGCGGCCAGGGCCACCCCCCAGACGGCGTTCGAATCCTGGAACACCGGCCGCAAGAACGGAATGAAGGACGCCACAAAGAGGGCCACACCAACGCCGAACGCCATGGCCAGCCCGCCCAAGCGGGGCGTGGGCGTGGTGTGGATGTCCCTGGCCCGCACCTTCGTCATGGCGTGCGTGGCAATGGCCAGGCGGCGCACCAGCGGCACCAGCAACACGGTGACCACGCAACTGAGCAGGGCCAGCAGGGCATAAACCTTCACGCGCCGGGCCCCTGTCCGTCGCCTGGCTGGGCTCCGGACGCAGGTGGGGCGGCCTGCTGCCAGATCAAGTGCGGCTGGGTCACCGGGTGGCCGGCGGCATAACGCAGCGCCGCCTCCAAGCGGCGCCGGGCCACGGCCCCCTCCCGGACAATGCGGGGCAGGGCGGCCGGGTCGGTGGCGTCCACCACCGTGCTGGGGGTACCGCCCGGGGCCTGGCCGGCGTCCACGTAAACCGCCACGTGGTCACCCAGTTGGGACCTGGCGGCCGCCGCCGTCAAGGCCGGCAAGTGGCCCGAGACATTGGCCGAAGTCACCGCCAGCGGGCCGGTCGCCTTGAACAGCTCCAACGCCGCCGGGTGGTCAGGTTGGCGCACCGCGATGGTGCCAGGCTTGTCCCCCAAGTCCCAGGCCAGGTCCGGGTTGGTCACCAACACCACGGTCAAGCCGCCCGGCCAGAAGGCGTCCATCAGCCAGCGGGCCGCCGGACTGATGTCCGCCGCCAAGAGTTCGGCCTGTTCCAGCCCTCCCACCAGCACCGGAATGGCCAACTCGCGCGGGCGTTGCTTGGCCGCGAACAGGCGTCCCACGGCTTCGGGGTTGGCCGGATCGGCCGCCACGCCGTAGACGGTGTCGGTGGGGATCACCACCAGACGCCCGGCGCGCAGGGCGCCGGCGGCGGCGGCCAGGCCCTCGGCATCGGGCGGAACCGTCAGGGAAGAAGTCATCTCAGCGATTGTATTGGTTCCGCCCCGTGCCCGGCGCGGGGTTGCCGCCAGGGCGGGCCGAGCCGGCGGCCGCGGCCACGCCACCCGAGGTGCCCGGGGCGGCCGGGTCAGCGCGCGGCGATGATCGCCTTGATCCGGTCCGGGCCGTCCCCGGGAGCCAGGTCGATGGTGTGGGGGGCGGCATCAAGCACCTTGGCGAACCGCGGCGGCAGCGGCGCCGGGTGGCCGATCGCCTCGGTGATGGTGTCCGCAAACTTGATCGGCAAGGCGGTCTCCATGCAGATCAGCGGGCTACCGGCGGGGTTGGCGAAGGCCTGGGCCACGTGGACGCCATCGGCCGTATGCGGGTCGATCAGAACCCCCGTGCGCTGGTAGAGCGACCGGATGGTGGCCACCCGGTCCGCGTGGGTCGAACTGCCAGTGTCAAAGGCGTATTCGCCGCGGGCCCGGGCCAAGGGCTCCCCCGACAGGTCGATCTCCCCCGCCGCCGGCAGCACCCGGCCAAACAGGTCGCTTGTCTTAGCGGTGTCCCGTCCCAACAGGTCAAACACAAAGCGCTCGAAGTTGGAGGCCTTCGAGATGTCCATCGACGGGCTGGAGGTCGCCACCGTTTCGGCCGCGGAGCGAATCCGGTAGACGCCGGTGGTGAAAAACTCGGCCAGGACGTTGTTCTCGTTGGTGGCCAGGATGATGCGGTCGATCGGGATGCCCATCTGGCGGGCGATGTGGGCGCTGATGATGTTGCCGAAATTGCCAGTAGGAACGCAGAAGGCGACCGGCTCGTCATCGTGCGTTGAGACCCGCAGCCAGGCCGCCACATAGTAGACCACCTGGGCCGCCAACCGGCCCCAGTTGATCGAGTTGACCGCTCCGATCGAATACTGCGCCTTGAAGGTGGCGTCCGCGTTGACCGCCTTGACCAGGTCCTGGCAATCGTCGAAGGCGCCCGGCACGGTGATGTTGATAATGCGCGGATCATCCAGGCCGTACATCTGGCCGCGCTGGAACGGCGTCATGCGGCCCTGCGGCGACAACATGAAAACCTTGATGCGCGGCTGGCCGAGCATGGCGTACTCCGCGGCCGAGCCCGTATCGCCCGAGGTGGCGCCCAGAATTGTGATCACCTGGTCGCGGCGTTCCAGTTCGTGTTCGAACAGCTCGGCCAGCAGTTGCATGGCCAGATCCTTGAAGGCGGCGGTGGGGCCGTTGGACAGGTGGGCCAGGCGCAGGCCCCCGCCCAGGTCGCTGACCGGCACGGTGTCCGGGCTGCCGAACTTCTCGCTGGTGTAGGCGCGTTGGGTCAGTTGGCGCAGTTCAGTTTCGCCGATGTCGTCCGCGTACAGGCCCATGATCGCCGCCGCCAGGCGCGGGTAGCCCGCATGCTGGTAGAGCCGGCGCAGTTCGGCCCGGGCAGGCTTGTCCAATTGGGGGAAGGCCTCCGGCCAATAAAGGCCGCCGTCAGGGGCCAGGCCCTCAAGCAGAATGTCGGAGAACGGCAGGGGCCGGTCCGCGGCGAACCCCCGCGTCGATACATATCGCACCCCACCAGGCTACCGGCCCCCGCTTGCCTCCCTGCCCGGGGGTACAGGGTTACAGGGGACGGGGTTGCACGGGGGTTACAGGGGGTTACGGGGGACCGGTACCTGTTTGGGGGGGTTGACGAGCCCCCCCGGTGTACCGCGCCGCCCCCCCCCCCGCCCCGG
>JAISSX010000059.1 GCA_031272885.1 Bifidobacteriaceae bacterium
TCGCGAGAGTACGGTTATGTAGGTGCTTCGCCCAGAGCGAAACACGTTTATACAGGTCAGAGCCCTATGCTGGCTGGCGGTCTACTACATAACCGTACTCTCGCGAGGAAAGGGGGCGGGGGCTGGGTAGGGAGGGGGCGGGGGCTGGGCAGGGAGGGGGCGGGGGCCCGATGGCGCCCACCTCCGAAGGGACACCTTGTGAGGGGCATCTCGTGGGTGGGGTGGGCAGCGGCCGGCGGCAACCCTAGCGGCCGGCGGCAACCCTAGCCTTCGGCGGGTTTAGCCCCCAACGCAGGCCTTGACGACGGCATAGATCACTACACCCAGGATGCAGATGGCGGTCCAGGCGCTTCGGGTGGCGGAAGAGGACCCGGTCTTCTTGGCCGGCCTGGCCGGTGTGGTGAAGCCTTGGTGGCTGATTGGCCGGGCCGCCTGGGCCGGTCTTGGGACCATTGCGGTGCGCCCTGCCTGGCGGGGTGCCGGCACATAGCCGGGGTAGGCCGGCGTTGCGGGATAAGCCTGGGTGGGCACGCGCGACTGGACCGCCGAATAGCCGCGCGGCGGCGCCGGCACCGGCGCGGGTGGCGGGTAGGCGCTGGGCCCGGGGGCATAGGCCGTGGCCGGGGCGGCGGCCGTCTTCTTGGCCTTGCCGCCACGCTTGCCGCCGCCCGCCGGCCGGCGACCGGCCGCCTTGTCTTGGACTGCACGGACGGCAGCCGCGACATCGGCCGCAGTGGTGGGGGCGCCATCGGCCAAGAGGACCCCACGGCCCACACCCAAACCAGAGGCGGGGGCGGCGATGGCCATCATCGGGAACGGCTTGGCCGAAAAGACACCGAACGGTTTGGCCGGCAGGGTGACGCGCGGCGGGCCGGGGGCGGCCACCGTTGGAGCGATCGACAAAGCGGGAACGGCCACCCCCCAAGCCTACTGGCCAAACCGGGCCAAGCCTCAGGTAAACGTTGTAACGACTGTTGCTAGGATGGCGTTGAAGAGGGGAAGGCAAGACCAATGGGGGCCACACTAAGAGACGTTGCAGCCATGGCGGGCGTGTCCGTCAAGACCGCTTCCAACGTGGTTAACGGCCTTGCCTTCGTCAAACCCGAGAACGTACGGCGGGTCACCGAAGCTATCCGAGCCCTGGGCTATCAGCCCAACATGGCCGCCCGCAACCTGCGCACCGGGCGCACCGGCGTCATCTGCCTGGCGGTGCCCCAACTGGCCTTCAACTACTTCGGCGAACTGGCCGAGGCCGTCATGGCGGCCGCCCAGGCGCGGGGCCAGAAGGTGCTGATCGAACTGACCGGCGGCGACCGGGAACACGAACTGGAGCTATTGAAGCGTCCCCAGCTTTCCCTGTTCGATGGCGTGCTGTTCTCGCCGTTGGGCATGTCACAGGAAGATGCCGATCAGCTACAGACCGACTACCCCCTGGTGCTGCTGGGCGAACGCATCCTGATGGGCCCGGCGGACCATGTTCTAATGGAGAACATCGGCGGCGCCAAACGGGCCACCGAACACTTGATCCAGACCGGCCACCGGCGCATCGCCGTGATTGGCGCCCGCAGCCACGACATTGTCGGTTCGGGCCCGCTGCGTGTCAGCGGCTACAAGGAGGCGTTGGCCCAGGCCGGCTTGCCGTTCGACGAGGCCCTGATCGTGGAGCAGGATGACTGGCACCGCATGGGTGGCTACGTGGCCACGATGGAGTTGATCGGCCGCCAAATCGAGTTCGACGCCATTTTCGCCCTCAACGACGAACTCGCCTTGGGGGCGCTGCGCGCGCTCTATCAAGAACAGCTTGCAGTGCCCGATGCCGTGGCGCTGGTTGGGTTCGACAACCTGGTTGACAGCCAGTTCTCTATGCCCGGCCTGACCACGGTTGACCCCTGCCGGGCGGATATCGCCGAAACGGCCCTCAAGACCCTGTTGGAACGGATCTGCGACCGCCGCAAGAAGAAGATCGGCCCGGCCCGCACCATCAGGGTGTCCTCGAACTTGGTAGTCAGGGAGTCCGCCCCCGGGCCAAACCACTGATCAGACGCCTGAACAGACAACCGCATTCAGTCACCCGAACCCTGTCCCCACAACCAGCCAAGGCAACACCGTGAATCAGCCCCAGTCCCCTATCGCAGGCCCCATTCGTGCTACCGGCGGCATGAAGCTCAAACCTCTCGCCCTGTCGCAGGCCGCGCTGGCGCCCGCCTCCATCCAGGGCCGGCTGCAGGCCACCAACGGCCAGGCCACCGTGGCCCACTGCATCGAGCACCTGGAGACGGCCGGCAACCTGGCCAACTTCCGCCGCGCGGCAGACCCGGCCGCCGAAAGGGGCGAGGCGGCCTACCGCGGCTGGCTGTTTGCCGATTCGGATGTCTACAAGACCCTTGAGGCGGTGGGCTGGGAGGCCGGTCGCAGCGGCGCCACCGCCTTCGCAGACTTCACTGACCAGGCCACCGCCCTGATCGCCGCCGTCCAGCAACCGAACGGCTACATCAACACCTACGTCCAAACCGTGCCGGACAAGGGCCCATACACCCAGTTGACGCACTCCCATGAGCTGTACTGCGCCGGTCACCTGATCCAGGCCGCGGTGGCCCTCCACCGCTGCACCGGTGACGACCGCCTGCTGGCGGTGGCCAGGCGGGTAGCGGATCACTTTGTGAAGGACCTGGGCTGCCATGGCCAGGGACCGATCGACGGCCACCCGGAGGTTGAAACCGCCATGGTGGAACTGTTCCGGGAGACGGGCGAACCGGCCTACCTGGATTTCGCCAAGGGGCAAATTGAGCGCCGCGGCCACGAGTGGCTGCCGCAACACCCCCTGGGCCCGCAGTACTTCCAGGATCACATCCCGGTCAGGGAAAACACGCAGGCCATGGGGCACTCGGTGCGCCAGCTCTACCTGGCGGCCGGGGCCACCGATGTCGCCACCGAAACCGGGGATCAAGAACTGTTGAACACGATGGAGCGGTTGTGGGAGGACGCCTACGGCTCCAAGATGTACATCGCGGGCGGCCACGGCGCCCACCACCGCGACGAAGGCTACGGTGACCCCTACGAACTGCCACCGGAACGCTCCTATTCGGAGACCTGCGCCTCGATCGCGTCGTTCCAGTGGTGTTGGCGCCTGCTGCTGGCCACCGGCAACCCGCGCTACGCCGATGAGATGGAGCGGGTGCTCTACAACGGCATCATGGCCTCTACCACCCCTGACGGGAAGGCCTTCTTCTACGCCAACCCGCTGCAACTGCGCGAGGGCCACTTCGGCTATGCCGACAATGCCCCGCCGGAGCGGGCCGCCTGGTACGCCTGCGCCTGCTGCCCGCCCAACATCGCCCGCATCTACGCCTCGCTGCACGGCTATGCTGCCACCGAAACACCCTCTGGCCTGCAGCTTCACCTGCTGATGCCGGGAACCTTCAGCGGCGGCGGCCTGACCGCCACGGTTACCACGGACTACCCCAACGCCGGCCTGGTGGCCGTGTCCGCCAGGGGCACCGGCCGCCTCGCGCTGCGCGTACCGCCGTGGGCAGGGGGCGCCATCGTGCAGGCCACCGGCGCCCAAGTGTTGACCGAACCGGAGCCTGGCGCCTACACGGAGCTTGACTGCCAGGACGGCGCCCAGGTGACGCTCCAACTGCCGCTGCAACCCAGGTTCATCCGCGCCAACCCGCGGGTCGATGCCGTGCGCGGCTGTGTGGCGGTGGCCCGCGGCCCGGTTATCTACTGCCTGGAGCAGGTGGACGTGCCGGAGGGCTGCCGGGTGGAAGAGTTCCGGATTGACCTGGCCAAAGCGCCGCGGGAGGTGGCGCCCCTGCCGGGCAGCGGGCTGGCTTGCCTCGAAGTCACCGGCGCGTTCGTGGCCAGGGAGGAAGGGCTCTACCAGGCGGCCGATGTCGCGTTGCCCGGTCCCGTACGTGAAGCCACTGTCCGCCTGGTGCCTTACGCCTGGTGGGCCAACCGCGGCGGGTTGGGTATGCGGGTCTGGCTGCCCACCACGTAGCCCAACCCGGTCACAACACCTGGCAGCCGCCGGCCTCCTTCTGGATCAGCCGACGCCTCTGCATGAACCAGGCCGGCACAATCACGATCAAGGCGCCGGTCCAGGCCAGCGGCCCGGCCAGGGGCGCGCCCAGGAAGCCGATCTGCCGGATCAGCACCAGGCCGGCCACGGACCGCAGCACCAACTCGCAGATGGCCGAAAGGTTGGGCGCCATGGTCAGCCCAAGGGCCTGAACCGAATAGCGCAGCAGGTGGAGCATGGCCAGAATCAAATAGAGCACGCCGGCCACCAGCAGGAATTGGCGGGCCAGGCGCAGCACCTCCGGTTCTGTTTCGCTGACAAACAGCCGCACCAACGGGTTGGCCAAGGCGATGATGATGGCGCCTAGGCCGATGGCGATGCCGCTCACCACCAAGGCGATGCGGAAAACGCCGATCCGAATCCGCCGCCACTGGGCGGCTCCCCGGTTCTGGGCCACGTAGGTGGACATCGCCACGCCGAAGGAGGTCAGGGGCGTGGCGGCAATCTGATCAACCCTCATGCCGGCGGTGAAGGCGGCCACAGCATCGACCCCAAGCCCGTTGACGCCGTACTGCAACACCACGGCGCCGATGGCGATAACCGACATCTGGAAACCCATCGACAGGCCGGTGCGGGCCGATTCGCCCAGTTCGGCCCGGCTGACGTGCCAATCGGCCCGGCCCAGGCGCAGTATCGGCATGCTGCGGGCCACCAGGAACAGGCAGAGTGCCACCGACACGCCTTGGGCCACCAGGGTGGCGGCGGCCGCCCCACCCACGCCGGTGTGAAACAGTCCCACGAACACCGCTACCAGGAGGGCGTTCAGCAGGCAGGCCACGATCAGGAAGACCAGCGGCGTGCGGCTGTCGCCGAGGGCCCGGATGACGGCCGACAGGTAGTTGAAGGCCACCGTCACGGCGGCGCCGCCGAAGCTGATGACCAGGAAGGTGACGGCCTGGTCAAGAATCTCCGCCGGGGTGTTGAGTAGCTTCAACAAGGGCCGGGCACAGGCCGTGCCAAGCCCGGCTATCCCCACCGCAACTCCGGTCGAAACCAGTACGCCGGCGGCCACGAAGCGGCGCATCAGCGGCAGGTCACCGGCCCCGAAGGCGCGCGCCACCGGAATGGTCAGGCCGGCGGAAGACGCCCAACTGAAGCCGAACAGCAGAAAGTGCAGGCTGCCGGTGGCACCCACGGCAGCCAACGCTTCGACACCCAACAGCCGGCCCACCACGGCGGCATCGGTGAAGGAGTACACCTGCTGGAACAGGTTCCCCAGCAGCAAGGGAACAGCGAACCAGATGATGCGCCGGGTGGGCGGGCCTTCGGTGAGGTTTTGGGTGGTATCCCTTGGCCGATGCTCCTCCCTAGCTGCCATTACCAGGACGCACCGGCCGTGACGGCGGCAGGTTGCAGGCCTTCAGCACAGGGATCTCGTCCGGATCGTAGGGCGTGAAGTCACTGTGGAAGATGTCATGCATCCACAGCCGGGTGTCGATGCCGGGCAGTTGCTTGATGAACTCCCACACGTACTGGAACTGCGCCTTGCCGTTGACGAAGCCGAAGAAGTAGCTGCCAACGCCTTCCCTCTTCCACAACGGCAGGTGGGTTTCGATCAGGCTGCGGTACGGCCGGTGCATCCACTCGGTGTTGAGCAGCGGGCGGTCGAACTGGCGCAGGAAGCGGATCAGGCCCTTCGAGTGCGTGTAGTCGCCGTAGTAGTGGAACGACACCACGTCCGAAAGCTCGACAGCGCGGGCTTCCGGGCCGGGAATGTGCTCCGGGTCCATCATCCACTCGTAGGCATCGGCGGCGCCGCCGCCCCAGACTTCGGCCGTCAGCGGCTGAGACACATCGGCCTCGCGGAACCAGGCGAAGGTCTTCTCCATCATCGGCACCGACAGGTCGCCGCGGGTGGAGTTGCCCACCTCGTTCCAGATGTTCCAGATGTTGACCCGGTCGTCATGGCCGTAGCGGATGGCCAGTTCGGTGACGTACTGGTGGAACACCGGCTCTAGTTCCGGTTCGTCCGTCAGCACGTAGCCGACGATGCCGCCCCCCTGCACGTCATCGTCGAAAGGCGATTCATCGCTGCCGCCGAAGTATCCGGGCACCGGTTCCGGCTGCGGGCCGAAGATGGGCTCGCGGTAGCGGCTCTTGGGCACCGAGCAGTCGTTGAAGATGACTGGCATCATCGTCATGCCGTGCAGGTCAAGCAGCGCCAACAGCTCATCGAGGTGGGCGAAGAAGGCGTCATGCTGGTGCTGCCACACCTCGAACGGTAGGTAGAAGCGAATCGAGTTCAGGCCCAGGCTGGCGGCCAGGGCGATCTCGCGGGCGGCGTCGCGGTAGGCCACTTCATGCTGGTACTCCTGAAGCAGCCAAAGCCCGCCGTTCATGGCGCCGCTGGGAATGAAATTGAAGCCCGTGATCCAGTCCCGCGAGGTGTACCAATCCCACGCCTGGTCTTCGGTCCAACGTTGTTTCATGGTGTTGTGTCCTTAGTATCTAGATGTCTTGGTAGGGGCGGCGGGCTCAGCCCGCGGTTTCCATCCGTACGGCCTGGCGCCAATCGCCCTCGATGACGGCCACCACCACGTCGTGGCTGGCGTCGCCGTCGCCGCGCACCGAGGTGGCCTGCACCAGTTCGCCGGCGGCGTTGAAACGCACCGACTGGCTGTAACCCGAGGCGTCGGCGTGCACCTTGCGCTTGGCCGCCACCGGCAGCTCGAAGGCATGCCAGGTGGCGCCCAGGTCGTCGCTCAGCAGCGCGTGGTTGGCCTCGTGCCCGTCCAGCCACGAATGCCGGGCGGTGGCCACCAGGGTGGCGCCGCCTTGGCCGTCCGGGCACCAGGCGATGTTGGGGGTGCCGGATAGCTGCACGCCTTCGACGGAAGTCAACTGCAAGCCCAGGTCAGCGGGCTCACCCCAGTGGACGCCATCGGGCGATGTCCGCAGGTAGATGGGCACCTCGTAGGGGCCCACCACCTCGACCACGGCCCGATAGGTGCCGTCCGGCAGCGGGCCGGTGGCCACGAACATGCCGGGACGGGTCCAACGGTTGGGCACGCCCACAATGACCTCTTTGTCGGACCAGTTCCGCAGGTCCGTGGTGGACCGGCGGGAGATGACCTGCAGCATGCCCTTGGGCTTCTCGCGTTCGTCGGCATAGGCGCAGTACAGCACGCCATCGACCAGCAGCAAGTCTGGTTCCCAAATGGCCGTGGTGGTGGACGTGCGGCTGGGGTCGTACACCGCCGGGCCGCCTTGGTCTATCACGGTCTGGAAGGACCAACTGGCGCCACCGTCCGTGCTGGAATAGATGACCAGGGTGGTGGAGGAGCCGTCCGCGGGTATCGAACTGCCGGCCAACAGCAGATCGCCCCGGTGCAGGTGGGCGAAGTCGGCCGGCAGTTCGTAGATGACGGGCTGGTAGCGGTTGCCGCGGCCGAAATGATCGGCCACTTCACCGAACTTGCGCCAGGTGCGGCCGCCGTCGTCGCTGCGGAACACCGGGAAGGCGGGCCCGCCCGGGCGGTCCACGCCCAGGCGTAGCTCCCAGGTCAGCAGCAGGGCGCCTTCGTTGGGTCCGTCCGGGTCGCACACGATCACCCGGGTGTACATCGACCCGGCTTCACCCACCACACCCCGGTGGACGGTACTGGTGGTTACCTTCATGATTACCTCCGCTTCGAGGTGTTTGTATTCGGGTTGGTGTGGGGTCGCTTCAGCCCTTGATGCCGACAGTGGCAATGCCCTCGATGAAGCGGCGTTGCACGATGGCGAAGACGACTATCAGCGGCAGCACCGAGATCAGGGCGCCGGCCATCGAGACCCCGTACGGGATCACGCCTTGGGCGGTGCCGTTCAGCAACGCCAGGCCGGCGGTCAAGGTTCGGTCGCTGGCCGCGTTGGTCATCACCATGGGCCACAGCATGTCGTTCCAGTTGCCGATGAAGTTGAACATGCCCAGGGTCAGCAGGCCGGCCGAGGCGTTGGGCAGCACGATGTTCCAGTAGATGCGGAACTCCGAGGCGCCATCGATCCGGGCGGCGTTGTCAAGGTCGCGCGGAATCATGACGAAGAACTGCCGCAACAGGAAGATGCCGGCCACGTCAGAGGCACGTGGCACGCACAGGCCAACCATGGTGCCGATCCAGCCGAAATCGGCCAGCATGCGGTACAGCGGAATCAACAGGGTTTGGAACGGCACCATCATGGTGGCGATCAGGATGGCCAGGATCAGGCCGCGGCCTCTGAAGTTGATGCAGGCCAGGGCGTAGGCCGCCATCGAATCCAGGAACAGGGACGCGACCGTGACGAAGACCGACATCATGACCGTGTTGGCCAACTGGTCCCACACCGGGATGCGGTCGAACACCTCGGGGAAGTTGGCCAGGGTCCAGCTGTCCGGCAGGAAGGTGGGTGGCCAGGACAGCACCTGGTCTTGGGGCGAGAAGGCCGTGATGACGATGACGATCAGCGGCAGGGCGCAGACGGTGGCGGCGAACAGGCAGAGCAGGGTCGCCAGGATGGTGCTGATCAGGCGCCGGCGGTGCCGACCGGTCCGCATGGTCTGGCCTGGGTTCAGAGTCGCGGTGCTCATACCAGATCACGCTCCTGTCGCTTGTTGATGGTGAGTTGGATGACGCCCACCACCATCGTGATGAGCATCAGGATGAAGGCCAGGGACGAGGCGTAGCCCTGGCGGAAGTTGGTGAAACCTTCCGTGTAGACGCGGTACACAATGGTCTCCGTGGTCCGTGACGGCCCGCCTTTGGTCATGATGTAGATCTGGTCGAAGGCCTGGAAGGCGCCGGTGGCGGCCAAGATGATGACGTAGGTCATGGTGGAACGCAGGCCCGGCAGGGTCACGCTCCAGAAGCGCTGCCAGGCGCTGGCGCCGTCGATCTCGGCGGCTTCGTAGAGGTCGCGCGGAATGCCTTGCAGGCCGGCGATGAAGATCACCATGAAGTAGCCGAAGTTTTTCCACACGGCCACGAAGATGACCGTTGGCATGGCCCAGAACGTGTCATGCAGCAGGTCGGGCATCTGGGTGTGGAAGATCTGGCTGAACCAGTACGGGATGATGCCGGTGTTGGCGTCGATCAGGAAGCTCCAGGACAGGGCCGCCACTGCCATTGAGATGATGAACGGCAGGAAGATCACCGTGCGGAAGAAGCCGCGGAACGGAATGTCTTTGCGGTTCAGCAGCATGGCCATGAGCAGGGCCACGATGATCACCAGTGGCGCGTAGCCGATGGCGTACTGCAGGGTATGGAGCACAGCACCGCGGGTATCGGCGTCGGTAAAGACCCGGGCGTAGTTGGCGAACCCCTGCCATTCCGGGGCCTTGAAGCCGCTGGCGTTGGTGAACGACAGGCCGAAGGCGTAGAAGGTGGGGTAGAAGACGAAGACGGCCAGGATGGCCAGGCCGGGAGCTAGAAAGCCGGCGCCGGCAATGTTGCGGCGGCGGGCCAGCTTCTTGCTGCCGTGGGGCCGGGCGTACTGGGCTTCGGCCCTGGCCCGGCTGATGGAACGGGGGGGCTTATAGCGGGACTCTTTTGGCATGTCATGACCTCCTCAGAGCACCTTTGGACGAAGAGGATTATTGGGCTGTGGCCGGGACGGGCCGCCGCGGTGTGCGCGTGGCCGTCCCGGCCACAGACCGTGATTGGTCAATCAGCCGTTGAGGTAACCGGTGATCTTCTCTTGGGCGGTGGCCAGCAGCGACGGGACGTCGCCACCCTTGAAGGCCGAACTCACCAGGGTGTCAACCTCGGCCGCGATGTCCGGCAGCGAGGCGGCGGAACCGCTCATGTAGAAGTGGGCGTACTCCGAATACTGCGACAGGGTGCCGATGATCTCGTAGGCCATCTCCTCCTGCGGGATGTCGCCCCGGTTGGGCGGGTAGTAGGACTCGGTCCAGATGACCTGCTGTTCGTACGAGTTCCAGAAGTCCTCGAACGCATACAGGGCGGCCTTCTCTTCGGGCGTGTCGTTCATGGAGGTGGACCACCAGTAGTTGGCCACACCAGCCGTCCAGGTGCCCGGCCAGCCGAACACGGAGCACGGAATGCCGAAGCTCTGAGCCGAGGTGATCTCCCACGGGCCGTTGAAGATCATGCCGGCGCGGCCGGCGCCGAACAGTTCCATGGCGGCGGTGGAGTCGATGCCGGTGGGGCTGATCTTGTCCTCGACCACGGCCTTCTGCAGCATCTCGAGGGTGGCGATGTTCTCGGGCGAATCCAGGTAGGCCACGCCGTCGGTGATGAAGTCGCCGCCACCGGAGTGCAGCCAGGTGGAGAGCTGGATCGAGTTGTCGCTGGTGTCTGGGATGGCGAAGCCGTAGGTCTCGGGCGTGCCGTCGCCGTTTTCATCGACGGTCATCTTCTTGGCCACTTCCATCAGTTCGGGGATGGTGGTGGGGATGTCGGCGTCGGTCAGGCCGGCGGCTGCCCACAGGTCGGTGTTGTAGTAGACCGAGTAGGGGGCGGTGCCCATCGGGGCGCCATAGATCTCGCCGTTCCAGGTGACCTGGTCGATCAGGTTCTCATAGACCGCGAACTGGTTCTTGTACGTGGTGGTGTCGTCGTAGTAGTCCTGCTGCGAGATGAAGGCACCCTGGTTGATGTAGCCAAGGGCCACGTCCGGGCCGTACACCATGGCGTTGGGGCCGTCGCCGGAGCCGAGGGAGGTGACCAGCTTCTCGATGATGGAAGACCAAGCCATTTGTTCGGCCGTGACGTGGTACTGGCTCTGTGAGGCGTTGAAGTTGTCGATGATCTTCTGTACCACATCGCCATCGGCCTCGGTGTAGCCGTGCCACAGCAGAATGTTCGTGACGCCCTCGGCCGTGCTGCCGCTGTCGCCACTGCTGTCGCCACCGGAGGTGGCCTCGGTGCTGTCGCCGCCGCCGCCACCATCGCTCGAGCTGCTGTCGTCGCTGCAGGCCGCCAGCCCCACCAGGGACAGTGCAGCAACCATGCTGATCGTTGTCGCTTTCCATCCGCGCATGCGCATTAGATCCTCCTTGACCTGTTCGGTTGATGTTGCCAATCACGGTGGAGCATCCTTGGGCCGCCTACGGTGGCAACCGCTTGCAAGGGGCTCCGTTACATCGTTGTAACGGAACCTAGCACCCCTCCGTGCCGCGGCGCAAGAGAATTTTTCCAACGTTGTATAACATTTTGATAACGCTGTAACGGCTCCCTTCCCCCGCGCTGCCCCTTCTGTCCCTACCCTCCTCGGCTTGCTCACGCCCGATGCCGTCCCACCCCGACCGGCCCGCCTCCGGTGGCGGTCACCTTCCTGAGGGGTCCATTTGAGGGCCGATGTCGCATGGGGCAGAGGGTTGGCGGTTGTGTACGTCAGGCGGCGTACACTAGCTGTCATGGATACGGCAGTTCGAGATAGGCGCCTTTCGTTGCGTTTGACCGCCAGTGATGATGATTTGATTCGGGCGGCAGCCCAGGTCGAGGGTGCGACCATGACCGATTTCACCACCAGGGCTGCTGTGGCCAGGGCAAGAAGCACCCTGGCCGAGCAACTCATCGTGCGGTTGGACCCGGCCGCCTGGGAGGCCTTCCTTGACGCACTGGACCATCCGGCTTCCAGGCCGCGCCTGGAACGGCTCATGAGCGAGCCCTCGGTCTTCGAACGTTGATGGGCGGGTCGGTGGCTCCGCTGATCCGCCCCATCACGGCCACGGATGGTGCATCAGAGTTCGATTGCGGCCAGAGCGATCTAAACACCTACCTCAGAGTGCGAGCCTGGCCAAACCACCGTGACGGTGCCGCCCGTTGTTTCGTAGCCACCCAGGACGGCCACGTCATTGGCTATTACGCCCTGGCCGCAGGCCAAGTTGAACGCAACCTTATGCCCGGGCGGGTGCGCCGGAACATGCCGGACCCGTTGCCGGCTATCGTCCTGGCAAGGCTGGCCATAGACCTGCAGTGGCAGGGCAAGGGCCTGGGTGCCGGCCTGCTCAAAGACGCCCTGCAACGAGCCCAATCGGCTAGCCAGATCATCGGTGCCCGCGTGCTGATTGTCCACGCCATTGACGAAGCGGCCCAGTCCTTCTACAACCATTTCGACTTCAGCCCATTCCCAGGTGAGCCGCTCGCTCTGTTCATTCCTCTCTGGCAAGCCGGATCGCGTGGTGGGCGGGGAGCCTGACCGTATCAGTCTCGTCGTACCGGACGTCCGGCCGGCAGAGACACCAAGGCCGGGAGGAATTGACCATTGACGCCCCGGGCGCCGCTTCGCTACGATCGGCTGCAACGTTGGAATACAACGTTGTATCGAACCGACCAGACCCGGCCCTGATCGACAACAGGCACCGTCGCCATCATCAACGGAGGGCAGCATGACTCAATCAACCGTCACCCAAGCCGCCGCCCACACCGCCCTGACCAGGGGCGCCGTCGACCCCTTGCTGTTCGGCTCGTTCGTGGAGCATATGGGCCGCGTGGTCTATTCGGGCATCTACGAACCGGGCCACCCGCGGGCGGACGAAGCCGGCCGGCGCCTGGACGTCATCGAGCAGATCAAGGCGATGGGCGTCACCTGCATCCGCTACCCGGGGGGCAACTTCGTTTCTGGCCACGACTGGCGCGACATGATCGGCCCGGTGGCGGAGCGTCCCCGCCGGCTGGACCTGGCTTGGCGCGCCATCGAGACCCACCAGTTTGGCCTGGCCGAGTTCCTTGATTGGGCCGCCCTGGCCGGCGTGGAGCCGATGCTGACCGTCAACCTGGGCACGGCCGGTATCCGCGAGGCCATCGCCATGGTGGAGTACTGCAACTTCCCGGGCGGCACCCGCGAATCCGACCTGCGCCGGGCCCACGGCCGGGCCGAGCCGTGGGGCGTCAAACGCTGGTGCCTGGGTAATGAGATGGATGGCCCTTGGCAGATCGGCCAGAAGACCGCGCAGGAGTATGGCCGCCTAGCGGCCGAGGTAGCCAAGGCGATGCGCCTGGTTGACGAGGACATCAAACTGGCGGCCTGCGGCAGTTCCAGTTCGGACATGCCCACCTACCCGGCCTGGGAATTGGAAGTGCTGCGCCACACCTATCCCTACGTGGACTACCTGGCGGTACACCGCTACTACGGCGGCGACACCGAGGATGCCGGCCTCTTCTTGGCCAAGGCGCTGGACTTTGACCGCTACCTGACCACCCTTGAGGCGGTTTGCGACGTGGTTAAGGCCGAAAAGCGCTCCAGTAAGCCAATGGCCATCAGCGTGGACGAATGGGGTGTTTGGGACTTCAGCGACGACACGGCGACGGAGAACGCGCCGCCGTGGCTGGTGGCGCCCGCCTTCGCCGAGCAGGTCTACACCCTGCAGGACACGCTGCTGTTCGGCTCCCTGTTGTTGACCATGTTGCGGCATGCCGACCGGGTCAAGATGGCCTGCCAGTCGCTGCTGACCAACATCAGTGCCTGCATCATGGCGAAGCCCGGCGGTGAGGTCTGGCTGCAGCCCATCTTCTACCCGTTTGCGCAGGTGGCCGCCTTCGCCGGGGCCCAGGTGCTGCAGACCGGCACTCAGGGTCCGGTCTACGACGCCGGGGATGAGACGGCCGTGCCGGTGATCGACTTCGTGGCATTGCACGATGCCGCCCGGCAGCGGTTGGGGGTGTTCGCCATCAACCGGGACGCCACCTCGGAGCAGACCCTGGAACTGGACCTGGCCGGCTGCGGCGACGTGACCGTGGCCGAACACACCGTCCTGACCCACCCGGACCGGTTCGCCACCAATCGGGACAACCACCAGGCCGTGGTGCCGCAGCCGGGTGACGGGGGCGCCATCGGGCGCGGCAGGCTGACCGTCAAACTGCCGCCGCTGTCTTGGACGGCCGTAACGCTGAGCACGCAGGGCTGACAGGGCAAGGGAAAGGGGTGAACCCATGCTTCGCGCAACCATCGCGCTGGACCGCGGCGCCACCGTGGCGCAGACCGATGACCGGCTGTTCTCCAGCTTCCTGGAGCACCTTGGCCGCGCCATTTACACCGGTATATTCGAACCGGACCACCCGGTGGCTGACAAGCGCGGCTTCCGCCGGGACGTGCTTGAGCTGGTGCGGGACCTGGGCGTGTCCCACGTGCGCTACCCGGGTGGCAACTTCCTGTCCGGCTACGACTGGTGGGACGGCGTAGGGCCGCGGGACCAGCGGCCAACGCGGCTGGACCTGGCCTGGCACTCGCTTGAACCCAACCTGTTCGGCTGGGGTGAGTTTGCCGACTGGTCCAAGGCCGCCGGCACCCAGATCATGGGCGCCGTCAACCTGGGCACAGGCACCCCAATGGAGGCCGGCCACCTGCTGGAATACACCAACCGGCCGGCCGACACGCTGTGGGCGGACCGCCGCGTGGCCCACGGCCACCCGGAACCCTGGGATGTGCGCCTGTGGTGCCTGGGCAACGAGATGGACGGCGAATGGCAGATCGGCCACCTGGAGGCCAGGGCCTACGGCTTGAAGGCCAGGGAAGCGGCCAAGATCATGCGGCAGGTTGATCCGTCCATCGAACTGGTGGCTTGCGGCAGCGCCACCGTGCTGCAGCCCACCTTCCCGGCCTGGGACCGGGTGGTGCTGGAAGAGACCTTTGACCAGGTCGATTACCTATCCCTGCACCGCTACTACGAGAACGAAGGCAACGACCTGGACTTCCTGGCTTCCTTCGTGGACATGGGTGACTTCATCCACACCATTGGCGGCACGGTTGACCACGTGCGGGCGGTCAAGCGGTCCCGCAAGCAGATCTACCTGTCGTTCGACGAATGGAACGTGTGGTACCAGGCTCACCAAGAACCGCACCCTTGGGAACAGGCGCCGCGCCTGCTGGAAGACCGCTATTCCCTGCTGGACGCCCTGGTTTTCGCCGGCCTGGGCATGACACTGGTGAACCACGCCGACCGGGTCAAGATTGCCTGCCTGGCCCAACTGGTCAACGTCATCGCCCCCATCCTGACCGAGCCCGGCGGCGGTGTGCTGAAGCAGACCATCTACTACCCGTTCCAACTTCTGTCCCGCTATGGCCGCGGCACCGTGTTGCGGCCGTCGGTGCAAGTGGAGCAGGTTGAGACCCGGTACGGCGAGGCGCCTTTGGTGCATACCAGCGTGGTGGCCGATGCCGCCGGTGAAGTTGTGACGGTGTTCCTGCTGTCGATCGCGGACCAGCCGGTGGTGGCGGAGGTTGACCTGCGCGGTTTCGGGGCCCGCCGCCTGGTGTCGCACACCTGCCTGGAGGGACCGGACCTGGGTGCGGTCAACACCTTCGCAGTGCCCGATGCCGTGGTTCCCCGCGAGGTGGCCTGCCCGCCGGAGGTTGGCGTTTCTCACCAGGTCGAGTTGGGGCCGCGGTCGTTCCACGTGCTGCGGTTTGGGCTCTAGCTGGTCGCCAGTTCGACCGGGACGTGGTCCGACGCACCCTGGCCCTTGCGTTCCTCCCGGGCAATCCTGACTTCTGCGACGGCGGCGGCCAGGGCCGGCGAGCACCAGGCGAAGTCAATCCGCATGCCCTCGTTGCGGGGGAAGCGCAACTGCTGGTAGTCCCAGTAGGTGTAGGTGTGGGGTTCTGGCAGGTGTTCGCGCGTGACCTCTACCAGGCCGGCCTGGGCGAAGGCCGCGAAGGCGGCCCGCTCTGGCGGGGAGACGTGCGTGGCGCCGGCGAAGGCACTGATGTCCCAGACGTCGGTGTCCATTGGTGCCACGTTCCAGTCGCCCACCAGGGCTAATTGTTGGTTCGGATTGGCGGCCAGCCAGGTGCCGGCGGCTTGGCGCAGCGCCTCCAGGAAAGCCAGCTTGTAGGCCATGTGTGGGTCATCCAGCGCCCGGCCGTGCGGCACGTAGAGCGACCAGACCCTTACCCCGCCGCAGGTGGCGCCGATCGCCCTGGCCTCAAGTTTGGGCTCGTTGCCTGGCTTGGCGAAGGCGGGCTGACCCGGGAAGGTGGTGGCGACATCGGCCAACCCCACCCGGGAGGCGAGGGCCACGCCGTTCCACTGGTCCAGGCCAATGTGTGCCACCTGGTAGCCGGCCGCCTCCAGAGCAGCGGCCGGGAAGGCGGCGTCTTTCACCTTGGTTTCCTGCATGGCCAGCACGTCGATCTGGTTGGCTGCCAGGTAGGCCACCACCCGGTCCAGCCGGGCCCGCAGCGAGTTGACGTTCCAAGTGGCCAGGCGCATACGCGCGAGTCTAGATGAGCCCTAGGCTAATTGCGTGGGCACCGCATTGATCACCGGCGCCAGCGCCGGCCTGGGCGTGGAGTTCGCTTGGCAGTTGGCCACCGCCCGCCACCACTTGGTGTTGGTCGCCCGGGACCAGGCCCGGCTGGAAGCGGTGGCGGCCAAGATCCGTTCGGCCGCCGGGGTGCGGGTTGAGGTTCTGCCGGCGGACCTAAACCTGCCCGATGACGTGGCGCGGGTAGCGGCCCGGCTGACCCAGGCGGAACAGCCAGTGGGGCTGCTGGTCAACAACGCTGGATTCGGCTACGGCAAGCCTCTGTTGGAAACGACCCGAGAAGAACTCGAGTCGATGGAGAACGTCATGGTGCGGGCCGTCATGGTGCTGTCGCACGCCGCCGCCCAGGCCATGGTGGAGCGTGGCCGGGGCGCCATCTTGAACGTGGCCTCGGTGGCCGCCTACACCACGTCCGGCCAGTATTCGGCCGTCAAGGCGTGGGTCAAGACGTTCACGGAGGGCTTGGCGGTGGAGTTGCGTGGCACCGGCGTCACGGCCACGGCGCTGCTGCCCGGGCTGACGCACACCGAGTTCCATGAGCGGGCCGGGCTGCACTACGAGGACTACCCCGAACTGGTCTGGCTGACACCCAAACTGGTGGTGTCCCAGGCCCTGGCGGCGGTGCGGCGGGGCGCGGTGCTGTCGACCCCGTCGCTGCGCTACGCCGTGATGGGCCAGGTGGCCCGCCTCCTGCCCCGCTGCCTGGTGCGCCGCCTCCCCTAGCTCGGCTTGCCCGTCATCCCGGACGCCTCCGCCCCTCAGGGGTGGCGTGTTACTGGGGACGGTTCCGCGTCACAGGGGTGGCGTGTTACTGGGGACGGTTCCGCCTCTCAGGGGTGGCGTGTTACTGGGGACGGTTCCGCGTCACAGGGGTGGCTCTGTCACCCCTGTTCCGTGGAACCGTCCCCTGTAACGCGCTTGGTTGTCTCCTTCGCTGCGCTGCGTCGACGCGCGTGAGGTAGCCGGAGCCGGGCAAGAAGCACCACCGCCGGCGCCACCCCGGTGGCTGGACCAACCCAGACCGACCGGACGCCATCGGACATTGCAGAGATCCCGGGCCAAGGCCGGGATGACTGATAGCCAAGCCCGGAATCAACGGCCATCTCGGGGGAGAGGGGATGGGCGCAGCCGTGGGCCGGCTCAGACGTCGTGGTGCCAAAGTGAAGTGACTGGTAGCACATGCAACCAACCGTGCAACCGGGCGGAAGAGCTACCGGTATGGAGCAGGACGCCCGTTACCTGGCGTTCGGGCAGGCGTTCCTTGATGGCAATGAGGTTCTTCCAGTGCTTGGGGATTGGCGTGGTGGTCGCCTTGACTTCGATTGCGATGAGGTGGCCGTCATCGGTCTCAAGGAAGAGATCTGCCTCAAGGCCGTCCAGTTCGCGGTAGTGGAAGACGCCATGTGGCGTCCTTGACCAGGCGGACTGCTTGGTCAGTTCAAGTGCAACGAATTGCTCTACCAGGTTGCCGTAGAACTCTCGTCCGCCAGGGGTCTTGGCCTGGGAACTGGTGAACCCGGTCAAGGCTGCCGCCAGGCCGGTGTCCAGCAAACACGCCTTTGGCCGGTGGGCCAGCCTCCGCAGAGGGGCGCGGTTCCAGGCTGGGTATTCCTGTACCAAGTGCATGGCCTTGAGCAGCCGCCAATAGATGGCCACCGTTGATTCGGCCACGCCAAGGTGCCTAGCGAGATGGGCCTTGACCAGTTCTGCGTGTCCCGCCGCGGCCAGGTATTGGAGCATGGCGCCAAGTTGGTCTGGGTAGCCTCTCTCCTGTAACTCGGCAGCGTCGTGGCCGGCTAGCCGGATGGCGTATTCGCGAAGCCACTTCTTGGCTCTGGTTTCGCTGCGTGCGCAGGCGGGTGGGAACCCCCCTTTGACCACGGCCTCGGGTTCCAAGGCTGGGAACAATCGGCCGTGAGTGGGGTCTGATAGCAGCCATGTAACGAAGTCTTCGGGTGTCTCGCGGCGCGTCAATTCCCCTTGGCTGAAGGGCATCAGGCTGATCGTTTCGGCCCGGCCGGCCAAGGAATCACCCACGCCCTTCAGCCGCAGTAGGTCAGATGAACCGGTCAACAAGAACCGGCCAGGTTGGTGATTGGCGTCGACGTTGGCCTTGAGCGGCAGGATCAGGCCGGGCGCACGTTGCGCTTCGTCGATGGCCAGAAGGCCACCGGTGCCCAGGCCAATCACTGCGTTGGGATCCTCCAGCGCGACGGCCCGCGTGAGGGGGTCATCCAGCGTGACGACAGTGGCATTGCGCGAATTGGCAATAGTTTGCACCAGCGTGCTCTTGCCAACTTGCCTAGCGCCCTGAATTGCGACCACCGGGGTGTCTGCCAAGGCGGCTTCGGCCGCCGCGAGGGCGAACCGGGGAATGATCGGGTCACTGGGCATGGCTCCAGCCTACCGTACACTCGAAGATTTGAGACACATATATCGAAGAAATGAGACAGTCTTATCGAAGACTTGAGCCGCAGTGGTCGAGGGTCTCGCGTTGTCGCAGCGGGGCGTGAGAGACTGTTTGACGTGACTCAGCCAGCCTCAACGCCCCCCGCCCTGACCACACTTGACCCGCGCGAACAACTGCGCCGCCTCATCATTGAGCTAGCGGTGGTCCACGGCCGGGTCACCCTGGCTTCCGGCCAGGAGGCCGAATACTACGTTGACTTGCGCCGGGTGACGCTGCACCACCAGGCGGCTCCGCTGGTGGGCCATCAGATGCTTGACCTGCTGGAAGAGAACGGCTTCGGCGTGGGTGAGATCGACGCCGTGGGTGGTTTGACCATGGGGGCGGACCCGGTGGCGGCGGCGTTGCTACACGCGGCGGCGGCCCGGGGTTTGGATCTGGATGCGTTTGTGGTGCGCAAGGACCCTAAGACGCACGGCCTGCAGCGGCGCATCGAAGGGCCCGACGTCGCGGGGCGGGCCGTCGTAGCGGTGGAGGACACTTCGACCACGGGTGGGTCGGTGGTGACGGCGATAGAGGCACTGCAGGAGGCGGGTGCGGACGTCAAGGCGGTGGCCGTCATCGTTGACCGGGCCACTGGCGCCAAGGAACGCATCGAGTCGATGGGCCTGCCCTACCTGGCCCTGTTCGGCCTGGAAGACGTGGTCAAGGGACTGCGATGAACGCCGTCCTGGCCGGGGCGGACTCGGAGGAATGGTTGGCCGCCACAACCAGTCCGGGTGAGTTTGTAACCAAGGCGCTGTTGCCCCTGATCCTCTTCATCGCCTTGGTAGTCCTAATCATTCGCTGGGCCAACAAGCGGCAGCGGGCCAAGTGGCAACGCGACGCTGACCAACTGGCGGCGTGGGCGGCGGCCCACGGTTGGACCTACGAGGCAGAACGGCCAGACCTGTTCGAGCGGTGGCGCAACCGCGTCAACTGGGAAACCGGCGCGGACCAACGGGTCAAGAACTATATTTCTGGTCACTATCGCGACCGGGTGGTGGCGGCCTGCGAATACACGTTCTACGACAGGGACCCGGATGGTGGCGGTGGCACGGTGCACGTCACCGTCTGCGCTCTGCCGCTGCCGATGACGCTGCCCGGCCTGCGCCTGTACCCCGAGTCGATCGTGTCAACTGTGGCACGGAAGCTGGGGGTGCACGACATTGAGATCGGGCCGGCCGAGTTCGATCAGGCTTGGAGCGTCAGGTCAGATGACGAGGCCTTTGCCAAGGCGGTGCTGACGCCCCCGCTGCAGCAGATTCTGATGGCGTCGGACTTCCCGCGCCGGAGCTTCAGCCTGGCCGGATCAGACCTGGTGGTATGGCGCCGGGGCAAGCCCGATCCTGAAGCGCTGGGCCCCCTGTTCGACGCCCTGATCGCCATCGCGGACGCGATCCCAGGCTGGGTCTGGACGGCCTATGGCCAGCCTGCTTGAGCCTGGGTGGTTGGCAGCGGCCGGGCTGGCAGCGGGCGACATCACTGGCCGGTCTGTGGCCGGGATTGTGCTGCCGCTGGTGTTCACGGTAGCGCTGATCCTGGCCCTGGTGTGGCTGGCCAAACGGCAGTACCGGGGCGCCAAGGCCAAGATCCAAGAGCAGACGGCGGCCATGGAGGCTTGGGCGGCGGCCCAGGGCTGGGCCTATGAGGACGAGCGCCCAGACCTGCTGCGGCGGTGGCGCCGGGCCAGCTGGCCAACCGGCGCCAAGGAGGCCATCAAGGACTATGTTTCTGGTCACCACCGCGACCGGGTGGTGGCGGCCTGCGAGTATCAGTTCGATGACGAGTTTTCGGAGGGCATCAAGGCCACACGCTTCACTGTCTGCGCTCTAACCCTGCCAATGGCGTTGCCGCGGTTGGTGTTGAAGCCAGAGAATGCCCTGAAGGGTGTGCGGCGGGTGCTGGGCCGAGGCGACATCGAGGTTGGTTGGCCCCAGTTCGATGACGCGTGGCGGCTGACGGCCGATGACGCGGCGTTTGCCCAGGCGGTGGTCGCCCGCCCGCTGCAGCAAGTTCTGGTGGAGCGGTCCTTTCCGCGGCAGCACCTGGAGATTGTGGGCCAGGACCTGTTGATCTGGGCCCGCGGGCGGCCAGACCCGGCGGTCTTGGAGCCCCTGTTCGACGCCCTGATCGCCGTGGCGGACGCCATCCCGGGCTGGGTCTGGACGGCCTATGGACGGTCCGTCTAGGGGCCCGGGGTATTTCTGTACGAAACGTCACTTTACGCGGCCTGAACAGGCTCTATTGTTCAAGGTGAAGGCGCAGCAGGGAGCCCCAGCCCCAGCGTCAACCTTCAGACAGCTTGATAGCTGCGCGTGGCCTACAGGAGAGGCGGCGTCCCATCACCGCCCTCTGCCCGCGCCGCGTCCCCGCCCTTAGGGGGTCTGAGGGCGGGGACGCACTCTTTAACTGACTCCTTAATGGCCCTTCCCGCCGTGCCCCACCGCCTCCAGGTGTTCCTTGACCGGCTTTTCGCCCACGGTGACGCCATCCAGGATCAGGGCCGTTTCCTTGAGGGTAAGGGTGCTCCCCTCAATGGCGTTGGAGTCATATGTGTACTCGACCACGAAATCCTGGCGCAGGCGCTGCAACTCACCTTGGGTCAGGGGAGGCCGACGGCCAAGCTCATCCCGAAGTGCATCCACAGCGGCAAGGCGCGCGCGGCTCTCAACCGGGACATCAAGGTAACGGTAGCCGCGCCCGTCAGCCGGTCTGGGGCTGCCCTGGGGAATCACCCAACGGCGACTCTGACGAATGGCGCCTGGGGACTGCCGAAAGTCTCTCCGCATAGGGCTGACAGGGGCCCGATGGCGCCCGGTCACCTGGGGGCTCTGCCGGTAGCGAACATCCCGGTTGGCCAGGGATTTTGCCGAGTAACATGGGTGTGGCCGCACACTTCCCGGCGGCAGCGGCGGAACCCCCCCAGGAAGGCCCCCAAAGATGGTTGCCCTACGCGATGTGCTGGCGTCCTCTCGGCTTGGCCTGCGCCTGATGACGGCCTCGGACCAACAGGACCGGCCCATCCGCTGGGCCCACGTCAGTGAATTGAAAGACCCCACGCCCTGGCTTGAAGGCGGCGAACTGCTGCTCACCACCGGCCTGGGCCTCAACCTGGATGAAGAAGGCTGGCAGCAGTATTGCGCCCGTCTGGTGGCCCTACCAGTGGCTGCCCTGGGCATCTCCACCGGCAAGGGCATGCCTCACCCGGGCGTGCCGTTTGCCCTGATCGAAGCCGCCGAGGCCCTTCACCTTCCCCTCATTGACGTCCCCGCCGCCACCCCCCTGCAATCGGTGGTCAAGGTGGTGGCAGACGCCCTCAACGCCGAAGCCAACGGCCCGCTGCGCTCCACCATCGACCTGCACACTTCCCTCAGCCAGGCGGCCGCCAGCAGCGACGGCCTACGCAAGGTCATCGAACGCCTCCATGAACACGCCCAAGTTGAAGCCATCGTGTTGGACCGCTTCCTGCGGCCGCTCACCCCTGGCGGCTTCGACATCAGCCCGGACCTGCGCCGCGACATCGTGCGCCGGGTGCTGGCCAAGCCCAACGGTTCCCTCACCGCCAGTCAGGAAGGCCTGGTTTACGCCGCCCAGCCCATCGCCTTCGGCGGCCTGATGCGCGGCATCTTGGTGATCCGCTCCGAAGGCCCTTTGGAACCAGTTCAACTGACTGCCATCAAGGTGGCCACCCCCATCTTGGGCCTGTTGCTGGACCGCCACCACGCCCTAGGCGCCCACCACCGGTCACAGAAGAAGGAACAAGTTGACCGGCTGCTCAGTTCGGCTGGCGAGGCACCTCAAGCGGTCGAAGCCCTGGCCGCCATGGGTATAGAACCCGAATACGTGCAGGTAGTGGCCCTACACTGCGAGCGCCTGGGTCTGCTGCGGGCCATGGCTGCCGGCGTCATGGAACTGCTGGACGGCACCGAGATCTTGTATTCCCGCATTGCTGACACCGCCTGGCTGGTGGTGTGTGACCCGCCGGCCTTCGACTACGTCAAGGCCCTGCCCACCGTTCTGGGGCCGGGTGCCGGGGTAGCCGCCGGCGTGGGGGACAAGGTGCGGGTGGAGGACGCGCCCCTGTCGGCTCGCCGCGCCCGCCAGGCGCTGGACATCGCCCTGGACCGCGGCACCGAGGTGGAGGTCTACCAAGACCATTCGGCCGGTTCCATAACGTCGCTGGGTTCCATCGCGGAACAGTCCGCGTTTGCCGATGCCGTGCTGGGCGCCATCGACCTGCATGACGCCCAAGGTGGCCGCGCCAACCTGGGGGAGGCCCTGGAGGCGTTCTTCTCCGTGGGGGGAAATCTGGAGACGGCGGCCGCCCGGCTGGGCATCCACCGCCACACCATGCGTGCCAGAATGGCCGAGGTTCAAGAACTGACCGGGCGTTCGCTGACCAACCCGGATGACTATCTGAGCCTGTGGTTGGCCTGTTCGCTGAGGCGCCAGAACTCGACCAACCACCCCGGCGCAACTGCGTAGATGCCGCCTGGACGTAGGGGCAGTTACCCCAAACTCGGTGGACGCGCGGGCGAAGTTAGGCGAACGGTTGTACGCCCTGTCCCCTCAATTCAGAGATACCGGCGGTTACCGTAGGCGGAACTATCGACTGACCCCCGAAGGAGTTCAAGCGCTTGTCGGCCCCGGCCCACCCCTATGTCCCCAACGCGGCCCCCCAGGTGCGCGATGCGATGCTGCGCGCCATCGGGGTGGGTTCGGTGGAGGAACTGTACGGCACCATCCCGCCGGAACTGCGCTTGAAGCGGCCCCTCAACCTGCCGGCCCCATTTGCCTCGGAGCATGAACTGCGCCGCCACGTCACGGGCCTGCTGGCGGACACCATGCCGGCCGGCCGTACCGTCAGCTTCCTGGGCGCCGGCACCTACCAGCACGATGTGCCGGAGATCTGCCGCGAAGTGGCCCATCGGGCCGAGTTCCTGACCGACTACGCCGGCGAACCCTACGAGGACCATGGCCGCTGGCAGGCTCTGTTCGAATACACCAGCCTGATGGCCGAACTGCTGGAAATGGACGTGGTGTCCATACCCACCTATGACGGCTTCCAGGCCGCGGCCACCGCCCTGCGTATGTCTGTCCGCCTGACCGGTCGCCGGGTGGTGCTGTTGCCGCAGGTGTTGAACCCGCGCAAGCGGGCCCGCCTTGAGGCCTTCCTGGATGGCTTCGCCCAGGTGGAGCAGGTGCCGTGCGACCCGGCTACGGGCACAGCCGACCTGGACGCGCTGGGTCAACTGCTGGACAAGCAGGTGGCGGGCGTCTACGTCGAAACCCCCAATGCGGTGGGCGCCATCGAAACCCAACTGGACGCCATCGCCCACCTGGCCCACCGGCAGGGCGCCGTGCTGGTGGCCGGCACCGAGCCGCTGGCGTTGGGTTACCTGACGCCGCCGGCCCGGCAGGGGGCGGACATTGTCTGTGGTGACCTGCAGGCCCTGGGCTTGGGGCTGGCTTTCGGTGGCGCGCGCGGCGGCTTCATCGCTGTTCACGACGAACCCCAGTTCGTGTTCGAACTGCCCACCCGCCTGTTCGGCCTGGCACCCACCACGCACGCCGATGAGATCGGGTTTGCCGATGTCGCCTACGAGCGCACGTCGTTGGCTCGCCGCGAGGAGGGGGTTGAGTGGGTCGGTACGGCCGCCGCCCTCAGCGGCATCACCGCCGCCGTCTACCTGTCCCTGTTGGGCCCGGACGGGCTGGCCGAACTGGGTGAAGCGGTGGCCGCGTTGACGGCCTACACCATGGACCAGTTGGCCGCTATCCCCGGGGTGGAGGTGCCGTTCGGGGCGGCGCCGCACTGGCGCGAGTTTGCCGTCCGCTACCGGGCGCCGGTTGCCACCGTCAACCGGCTGCTGCGCCACCATGGCATCACCGGCGGCAGCGGCCCGGAAGAGGTACCCGCCCTGGGCGGCAACGCCTCGCTGTTGGCCGTCACCGAGGTCCACTCGAAGGCGGACATCGACCTGTTGGCCAGCGCCCTGCGGGGGGTGATGGCATGACGCGCCCTGCGGACATGCGCCGCCTGACCGGCGCCGCGGCCGTCTCGGCCCCCCGCAACTACCACGCCGCCCGCTGGAACGAGCCGCTCATCTTCGCCCTGGACGCACCTGGCCAGCGCGGCGTGATTCCACCGGCCGCCCCAGTTGAACTGCGGCAACGCCTGGCTGACAGCACACCGCCGCAGGCCCCCTGGCGCCGCACCGACCAGCCCAACCTGCCGCGGGTGGCCCAGCCGCAGGTGCTGCGGCACTTCCTGCGCCTGTCGCAGGAGGCCCTGGGGGCTGACCTGAACGTGGATATCGGCCAAGGCACCTGCACCATGAAATACAGCCCCAAGGTGCATGAAGCCCTGGTGGCTGAACCGGGCCTGGCCGAGGCCCACCCGCTGCAACCAGCCGAAACGGTGCAGGGCCTGCTGCGCATCCTGAGCGAGTTGGAAGGCTACCTGGCCGAGATCACTGGCATGGACGCCGTCTGCCTGCAACCGGGCGGCGGTTCGCTGGCCATCTTCACCAACGTCCAGATGGTGCAGGCCTACCACCGCTCCAGGGGCGATGGCGACCAGCGCAGCGAGGTCATCACCACCGCCTTCTCGCATCCCTCCAACGCCGCCGCCGCCCGCACCGCCGGCTACAGGGTGGTGACCCTGCCGGTGGGGCAGAAGGGCTATGTCACCCTGGATGCCTTCAAGGAGGTGCTGACCGCCCGCACCGCCGCCATCTTGGTGACCAATCCGGAGGACACCGGTGTGTTCAACCCGGACATGGGCCGCATCGTGGCGGCCACCCACGCGGTTGGCGCCTTGGCGGTCTACGACCAGGCCAACGCCAACGGCCTGTTGGGAGTCACCCGGGCGGGCGATGCCGGGTTCGACCTGGGTCAACTCAACCTGCACAAGACGTTCTCCACCCCGCACGCCAGCGGCGGTCCGGCCAGCGGCGCCATCCTGGCCAGCCGGGCCCTTGCCCCCTTCCTGCCCGGTCCGCGGGTGGCCCGGGATGCGCTGGGCCGCTTCCGCTGGGAGCCGGCCGGGCCGTTGGCGGTGGCGCCGGCCCACCCCGCCCACGGCGTGATGGCCAACGTGGTGCGGGCCTACGCCTGGATCAGGGCGTTGGGGGCGGAGGGCCTGCTCCAGGTGTCGCATACGGCGGTGTTGAACAACAACTATGTGCTGGCCCAGTTGGCCAAGGTCGATGGCGTGGCACCGTCGTTCCTGCGGCCGGGTGCCCGGCCCATCGAACAGGTGCGTTATTCGTGGGCCGAACTGGCGGCCGAGACGGGTGTGACCTCGGCCGAACTAGGGCAGCGGATGGCGGACTACGGCCTGCACTATTGGACTTCGCATCACCCGTACCTGGTGCCGGAACCGGCCACCATCGAACCGACCGAGTCATATTCAAAGGCCGAACTGGACGAGTTCGTGGCCGCCCTCAAGCTGACCGCCCGCGAGGCCCGGGTCAACCCGAAAGGCATCCAGGCCGCGCCGCAGCGCTCGTCGGTGCATCAGATCGACCCGGAAGCGATGAGCGACCCAGACACTTGGGCCACCTCGTGGCGGGCCTACCGGCGCAAGTATCTGAGCCAGGGCGAAGCGGTGCCGGAGCATTGGCGACCCGGCCCGGACACCCCTAAGAAGCCGCGCCCGCCCAAGGCGTTCCACCGCTGACCTGCCGCCAGCGGCTAAGGCCACCGGGCGGCATCGGGCACAGATCACCCAGCCCAGCACGAAAAGAAGGGCGCCGGCCGCGGGCGCGAGAAGTGCGGCCGGCGCCCCTTGGAGAGAGAACGGGCTCTCTCGGCACGGTTCTGCCGGGAAGGACAGGACCGTGTGGTCCCGGGATGCGGTTACAGCGGGTTGGTGGGCTGGTCCACGTCCGAGCCCACCAGGTAGGTGGCGTAGGCGCCCACGGTCAGGAAGTGCGGATAGTCGTCTTCAAGGGCCACGGCCCGGAAGGCCTCAGCCGCCTGGTCATACTTGTGGCCTGGGAACTTCTCCAGGCCGTCCAGCACCTCGCGGAACAACTGGTCGCAGTAGTCGCGGGTGATCAGCCGGCCGGTGTCGGTGGTGGCGCCGGCCTGGATCCACTGCCAGATCTGGGAGCGGGAGATTTCCGCCGTCGCCACGTCCTCCATCAGATTGTCGATGCCGGCCGCGCCGTTGCCGCGCAGCCAGTTCTCCATGTAGCGCAGGCCCACCGAGATGTTGGTGCGCAGGCCGGCCTCCGTGATGGTGGCGCCGTTGCGGCGGGCCACCTCGACATCGAGCAACTCGGCCTCGGTGACCGAGACGTCATCGCGCTGCTTGTCGATCTGGTTGGGCCGGTCCCCCAGCACGGCGTCGAATTCGATCTGGGCCACCGCGATCAGGTCCGGGTGGGCCACCCAGGTGCCGTCGAAACCGTCCGTGGCCTCGCGCAACTTGTCCTTGCGCACCTGGTCGAAGGCCCGTTCGGTCACTTCGGGGTCACGGCGGTTGGGAATGAAGGCGCTCATGCCGCCCATGGCGTGGGCGCCGCGGGCGTGGCAGGTCTTGACCAGCAGGTTGGTGTAGGCGCGCATGAACGGTTGGACCATGGTGACCTGTGAGCGGTCCGGCAACACATACTTCTTGCCCTTGTTGCGCAGCGTCTTGATGATGGAGAACTGGTAGTCCCAGCGCCCGGCGTTGAGGCCGGCCGAATGGGTGCGCAGTTCGTAGAGGATTTCGTCCATCTCGAAGGCCGCCGGCAGGGTTTCGATCAGCACGGTGGCGCGGATGGTGCCGCGTTCCAGGCCGATGTAGTCCTGGGCGAAGTTGAAGATGTCGTTCCACAGCCGCGCCTCGCGGTGCGACTGCATTTTGGGCAGGTAGAAGTAGGGGCCGCGGCCGCGGGCGATCAACTCTTTGGCGTTGTGGAAGAAGTACAGGCCGAAGTCCACCAGGGCGCCGGGCACGGACTGGCTGTAGCCGCTGGGGGCCACATAGCGCAGGTGCTTTTCCAGCAGGTGCCAGCCGCGCGGCCGGGCCACGATGGTGGGCAGGTCGCGGATGTCGGTTGACTTCAATTCATATTCCTTGCCGTCCGGGCTGACGTAATGCAGTTGGCCGCGGATAGCGTCGAACAGCGACAGTTGGCCCTCGATGACATTGCGCCAAGTGGGGCTGAGGGCGTCTTCGAAATCGGCCAGCCACACCTTGGCATCCGAGTTGAGGGCGTTGATGGTCATTTTCGGGTCGGTGGGGCCGGTGATTTCCACCCGCCGATCCTCTAGGCCGGGGGCCGGCGGCGCCACGCGCCAGGTCTGGTCCGCCCGGATGGCCTCGGTTTCCTTGAGGAAGCGCGGGAAGGCGCCGGCGTCGATGGAGCGCTGAAACTCTTGGCGGCGTTCCAGCAGTTCCAGGCGGCGGTAGGCGAAGTTCTCATGCAGCACGGTCAGGAAGGCCAGGGCGGCGGGGGTCAAGATTTCGTCGTAGCGCTGCCCCAAAGCGCCCTTGATGGTGATGGAGCCGCGCGGCTCCGCGGTGGTGGTCATGTCAGTACTCCTCGTTGGGGGCCTGCTGGGGTGGTCTGTTGGGACCTGGGGTGCCGCCTGGGGGCTTTGGTTGCCTCGGCCCCCAGGCGGCGGGGGTCCGTCAGAACTGGGCTTCTTCGGTGGAGCCGGTCAGGGCGGTGGTCGATGACGCGGGGTTCAGTGTGGTGCTGATCCGGTCGAAGTAGCCGGTGCCCACCTCGCGCTGGTGGCGGGTGGCGGTGTAGCCGCGGGATTCGGCCGCGAACTCCCTGGTCTGTAGTTCCACGTAGGCGGTCATGCCGCGGTCGCGGTAGCCGTCCGCCAGGTCGAACATCGAGTAGTTGAGGGCGTGGAAGCCGGCCAGCGTGATGAACTGGAACTTGTAGCCCATGGCACCCAGTTCCTTCTGGAAGCGGGCAATCTGGTCGTCATCCAGCTTGGCCTTCCAGTTGAACGAGGGCGAGCAGTTGTAGGCCAGCAGTTGGTCCGGGTATTGGGCGTGGATGGCTTCGGCGAAGTCCTTGGCCAGGGCCAGGTCCGGCGTGGCGGTCTCGACCCAGATCAGGTCGGCATACGGCGCGTAGGCCAATCCGCGGGCCACGATCACGTCCAGGCCGGGCTTGGTGCGGTAGAAGCCTTCCGAGGTGCGCTCGCCGGTCAGGAACGGCTTGTCGCGGTCGTCGATGTCGCTGGTGATCAGGTCCGCGCCCAGCGAGTCGGTGCGGGCCACCACGATTGTTGGAACGCCGGCCACGTCGGAAGCCAGCCGGGCGGCGTTGAGGGTGCGGATGTGCTGCTGCGTGGGGATCAGCACCTTGCCGCCCATGTGGCCGCACTTCTTGGCGCTGGCCAACTGGTCTTCCCAGTGGACGCCGGCGGCGCCGGCCTCGATCATGGCCTTCATCAGTTCATAGGCGTTCAGTTCGCCGCCGAAGCCGGCTTCGGCATCGGCCACGATGGGGGCCAGCCAGTCGCGGCTGGCCTTGCCGGATTCGACGAATTCGACCTGGTCGGCCCGCAGCAGGGCGTTGTTGATGCGGCGCACGATGGCGGGCACCGAGTTGGCGGGGTAGAGGGACTGGTCGGGGTAGGTGTGGGCGGCCAGGTTGGCGTCCGCCGCCACCTGCCAACCGGACAGGTAGATGGCCTGGAGGCCGGCCTTGATCTGTTCCACGGCCATGTTGCCGGTCAGGGCGCCCAGGGCGGGCACGTAGTCTTCGGTGTGCAGCAGGTCCCACAGGCGGGCGGCGCCACGGCGGGCCAGGGTGTGTTCTTCTTGGACCGAACCGCGTAGGGCGATGACGTCTTCGGCCTTGTAGGTGCGGCTGATGCCGGCCCAGCGCGGATCGGTCAGCCATGACAGTTCCAGCTCGGCGGCGGTCTGGGTTTGGGTCCCAGGAAGGTTGCTCATGGTGTGTTCCTTCGATTGGTGGTGGTGAGGAACGCGGGGTCGCGCCCAGATAGTTCGACACTAAGAGACTTCTTCAGGGCAACAAGGCGAATTCAGGATGGAAATATGGCCAGATTTCCGCAGAATGGAAGCAACCCCCTTCTATCGCTAAGATTTGGTCATGGCAACCCCAACAGAAGCCCCAATCAGCTCAGCGGTTGGTCAAACCCTGGGCATCGATCCCCTGGTGCTGGGCCGCCGCATCCGCTACCTGCGCAGCCGCAAGCAGATGAGCCTGGAGGACCTGGGCGCCATGGTGGGCCGGGCGCCATCGGGCATCAGCGCCATCGAGAACGGCCACCGCATCCCCAACCTGGCCCAACTGTCCGCCCTGGCCGGCGTGCTGGGGGTGCCGGCCCGGGACCTGTTGGACCCAGAGCCGCCCACCACCCGGGACGCCGAAGAGATCGAATGGGAGCACTTCCAGCGCTCGCCCGAATATGTCGCCAGCGGGCTGCCGCAGGTCAAGGTCACCCGCACCACGCCACCCGAAGTGCTGGGCGCGTTGCTGGGCCTGGTGCGTCTGTTGGCCCGCCTGCGCGAGGAACGCATCGCCACCCCGGAAGAGGCCCGCCGGGCCAACGCCGCCCTGCGCCTGGAGATGCGCGCGGCCGGTGACTACTTCCCCGAACTGGAGGTGGTGGCGCGCAAGCTGGTGGACCTGTCCGGCCGGGACGAGGGCGAACCGCTGGGCCACCGGCACCTGGCGCAGATGACCCAGCGCCTGGGCTTCGAGGTGGTGTATGCGGATGACTGCCCCTCAACCACAAGGTCCGTCCTTGACCTGCGCGGCCGGCGCATCTACCTGCCCAAACTGCCGGCCGAGGTCACTGGCGACCACCGCTCGGCCCTGCTTCAGGCCATGGCCGGCTACGTGCTGGACCACAAGGAGCCGGCCGATTACAAGGCGTTCCTACGTCAGCGCGTGGAGGCCAACTACCTGGCGGCGGCGGTGCTGATGCCGGAAGCCGAGGCGGCGCCGTTCTTGACCGCCGCCAAGGCCGCCCGCGAACTGTCGCCCGAGGCCTTCCGTGACCGCTTCATCGTGTCGTACGAGATGGCGGCCCACCGCTTCATCAACCTGGCCACCCGCCACCTGGGCATCGAGGTGCACTTCGCCAAGGTGCACTCCAGCGGCGTGATCCACAAGGTCTATGAGAACGACGGCATGCTGTTCCCGGTTGACCCGCTGGGCGCCATCGAGGGCCAGTTTGTCTGCCGCTACTGGACCGGCCGCACGGTGTTCGACGCCATCGGCGAGGCCGATCGCTACGCCCAGTACACCGATACGCCGGTGGGCACCTTCTGGGACACCTCCCACATCAAGCGGGCCAAGGACGGCGTCTTTTCGGTTTCGGTCGGTTGCCGGTTCGATGACGCCCGCTTCTTCCTGGGGCGCGACACCCGCCACCGGATGCGGTCCGGCTGCCCGGACCCGAACTGCTGCCAACTGCCGCCGCCGGACCTAGAGGCAGAGTGGAAGGCCGCCGCCTGGCCGTCCGCCCGGCCGCACAGTTCCGTGCTGACGGCCATGCCTGCCGGCGCCTTCCCAGGGGTAGACCTGACGGACGTCTACGAGTTCCTGGACCGCCACGCCCAGGAGTAGGGCTAGGCGCTGTGGGCATGGGGGCCGCCGGGTTTGCCATACTGGGTTGCCATGAGCACCGCCGCCAAGCCAGCCGCGCCGGGCCGCCGGCCCGATGGCGAGGCTAAACGCCTGCAGATTCTCGATGCCGCGGTCAAGGTGTTCGGGGCGGGCGGCTCGGCGGCGTTGACGCACCGGTCGGTGGCGGCGGCGGCTGGGGTGCCGCTGGGTTCCACCACCTACTACTTCAAGGGCCGGGACGATCTGGTGCGCCAGACCGTGCACCACGCCATGACGGTGGAGGGTGAGCGGCTGCGCGGCATCGTGGACGCCTTCACCGGGCCGTTGACGGTGGAGACTTCCACCACGGTGTTGACGGAGATGTTCTTGGACAAGACGGAGGCCGATCCGGATTACGACCTGGCCCTGTTCGAACTGTTCATGGAGGCCACCCGGAACCAGAACGCCCGGGAGGAGACGCGGGCCTGGACGGTCCTGCTGGCGGACCTGATCGACCGGGTGTTGGTGCCCACCCGGCCGGAGGTGCCCCGGCCGGTGGCGGTGCAGATCGTGGCGGCGGCCGTTGACGGCCTGATGCTGGAGGCCGTGGCAAACCGGCAGCTTACCCTGGCTGACCTGCGAGAACACCTGTTGACGGTAATCAAGGCCCTGGCCGCCTAGCGTGGCCCACTACGCTGCCCCAGAACATCACACCGGAAATGTGACGCAAACAGTTGACAACGCCATCGGGAACGTTGTACGTTATGTCCAAGGTTGTACGCAAGGTACAAAGTAAACTAGGCAAGGAAGCCGACCATGACATCGCCAGCCACGGCAGCCCCGGCCAAGCAGTTCCGCATGTTCGACATGATCTTCTTCGCGGTCACCGCCATGCTGTTGTTGTCGCAGCTTGGCCTGACCGCCACCATTGGCCCAACCGCCGTCTTCTGGACGGTTGTGGTGATCATCCTGTTCTTTGTGCCCTATGCCCTGGTGACAGCCGAACTCGGCTCCACCTACCCAGACTCGGGCGGCATCTACGCCTGGGTGGTGCGGGCTTTCGGCAACCGCTGGGGGTCGCGCGTCTCCTGGTGGTACTGGCTCAACGTGGCCCTGTGGGTGCCCAGCGTCTACCTACTGTTCTCCGAGACCCTGTCCGCCCTGTTCTTCGACGGCGGGCTCAACTACTGGGTCCAGGTGGCGATCACCCTGGCTCTGGTGTGGATCGGCTGCTGGATCAACCTGCGCGGCCTCAAGTCAGGCGGCACGCTGGTCTCCACCACCGGCGCCATCATCACCATGGCGGTGATTGTGATCCTGGCCGTGGGCGGTGGCATTTACGCCGCCAACCACGGCAGCGCCACCGAGTGGTCGCTTTCCGCCATCGTGCCCTCGAACAGCGATGCCCTGCCGGTGATGGCCCTAGCCCTGAGCGTCATCGTCTACAACTTCCTGGGCTTTGAGCTGATGTCCAGCGCCTCCACCCAGATGCGCAACCCCAAGCGGGACGTGCCCAAGGCGATCGTCATTGCCGGCGCCATGATCGGCGGCTTCTACCTGCTGGCCACGGTAGGCATGCAACTGGTCATCCCGGCCGATGAGATCAGCGAGACTTCAGGCGTGATCGATGTCATCACGTTGATCATGGGTGACTCGGCCGTGGGCAAGGGTGTGGCCGCCGCACTGGGTATCGGTGCCCTGTTCTGCTTCTTCGCTTGTCTGATCCCGTGGACCATCGGTGCCAACATCGCCGCCCAGGAATCCGGCCAGTGGGGCGACCTGCCGAGGATCTTCTCCCTCACCCACAAGAAGCGTGACACCCCGCTGGGGGCGGCCGTGCTGCTGGCCGTGGTCAGCACCGTGGTGACCCTGCTCTACGCGGTCTTCTCCGAGTATGTGGGCGGAGAGATCAGCGAGCTGTTCATCACCCTGTTCTACTTCAGCTCGGTCATCTTCCTGCTGCCGTACATCGTCATGATGCTGGCCTTCCACAAGCTACGCCGCACCGACCCCGGCCGGGAACGGCCCTACCGCATCCCGGGCGGCAAGGGTTTCACGGCCGTTATCACCTTGGTGCCCACCGTGATCTTGGCCGCGGCCGCCTTCTTCTTCATCATCGACCCGTTCAGCGAGGACGTGGGCGAATACTTCAGGACCTGGACCCTGCCCATCCTGGTGGGCGTGGTCATCGCGGTCATCATCCAAGAGATCTTCTGTGCCAAGTCCCGCACCTGGATTCGCCAGCGGGCGGTAGAACGCGGCGAGGATCCGGACCATCCGGTGTCGCCTTTCCTGGATGCCGGTGGCGCCCCGGAGGCCGATGCCGCCCCGCCGGCCCCCGTCATCGCCCAGTAGCTACCAACCCGTCTCACCACTTGGGGACCACCCCCAAGCGGCCAAACACACCCTCTTTCATCCCGAAACCCCTGTTCAACCCCAAGAAAGGCAGCCCGCACCATGGCCGTCAAGGACTACATCGACACCACCGATTTCACCAAGGAGCAACTGCTGGCGATGGCGCAGCTTGGCCTGGAACTGAAGGCCGCCATCGCCGCCGGCTACTACCCGCCGCTGCTGGCCAACAAGACGTTGGGCATGATCTTCGAACAGTCATCCACCCGCACCCGGGTCAGCTTCGAGACCGCCATGACCCAACTGGGTGGCCACGCCCAATACCTGGCGCCCGGTCAGATCCAACTGGGTGGCCACGAAACCATGGAGGACACCGCCCGGGTGCTGTCCCGCCTGGTGGACATCCTGATGGCCCGGGTGGAACGCCACGCCACCGTGGTCAACCTGGCCAAACACGCCACCATCCCGGTGTTGAACGGCATGAGCGACTACAACCACCCCACCCAGGAACTGGGTGACCTCATCACCATGATGGAACACCTGCCGGCCGGCAAGAAGCTGGAGGACTGCAAGGTGGTGTTTGTCGGTGACGCCACCCAGGTGTGCGTTTCGCTGATGTTCATCACCACCAAGATGGGCATGGACTTTGTCCACTTCGGCCCCAAGGGTTTCCAGGTCAAGGAAGACGTGTTGGCCATCGCCCGGGCCAACTGTGAGGTTTCGGGTGGCTCGGTCACCGTTACGGAAGATGCCGACCTGGCCATGGCTGGGGCTGACTTTGTCTACACCGACGTCTGGTACGGGCTCTATGAGGCCGAACTCAGCTACGACCAGCGTATGGCCATCTTCTTCCCGAAGTACCAGGTCAACGAGGCGTTGTTGGCCAAGGCGCAACCGCACGTCAAGTTCATGCACTGCCTGCCCGCCTCCCGCGGCGAGGAGGTCACCGACCAGGTGTTGGACGGCCCGGCGTCGATCGCGTTCGACGAGGCCGGCAACCGCCTCACCGCCATGCGGGCCCTGCTGGTCTACTTCCTGCGGCCCACGGTGCCCGATGCCGCGGCCGTCGCAGCCGCCAAGGCCTCCCTGGACGCCCGGCTGGCCGGGCTACCGGCGCTGTAGGCGCCGCACCGAACAGGAGACGGCCATGTCCAGCGACCCGCGCATCGTCATCGCCTTGGGTGGCAACGCCCTGGGGGATAACCCGGCGGAGCAGCGCCGCGCCATCGACGCCGCCGCGCCGGCCCTGGTGGGGCTGATTGCCCAGGGTTACGAGATCATCGTCACCCACGGCAACGGACCCCAGGTGGGCGCCATCCACCAGGCCTTCGCCACGGCGGCCGCGGCCGGCGGCAAGATGGGTCCGGTTGGCCTGGCCGAATGCACCGCCATGAGCCAGGGCTACATCGGCTACCAACTGCAGCAGGGCATTGCCCGCCAACTGCGCCTGGCCGGCATGCCGTGGCATGTCGCCACCGTGGTGACCCAGGTGGAGGTGGCGGCCGATGACCCGGCGTTCGGCGACCCGACCAAGCCGGTGGGTGCGTTCGTCGATGAGGCCACCGCGCGGGCGGCCATGGCGGCCAACCCCGGCGTCAAGTACGTGGACGATGCCGGGCGCGGCTGGCGGCGGGTGGTTGCCTCGCCGCGGCCCATCGGCATCGTGGAACGCGACTCGATCCTGAACCTGCTGGACCACGAGTTCATCGTCATCGCCTGCGGTGGCGGTGGTGTGCCGGTAGTCCGTGACCCGGCCGGTGACTTCCGCGGCGTCGAGGCCGTGGTGGACAAGGATTTCGCCGCCGCCACCCTGGCCCAGGCCTGCGGTGCGCATGACCTGTTCATCCTGACGGCGGTGGACCGAGTAGCGGTGGGCTGGGGCACCCCGGCGCAGCGCGACCTAGAATCCCTGTCCGCCGCCGAGGCCGAGGCGCTGGCCGCCGCCGGCGAGTTCGGCGCCGGTTCCATGCTGCCCAAGATCCGGGCCGCCATCGGCTTTGTCCGGTCTGGCCCGGACCGGCGGGCCACCATCTGTTCCCTGGCCGGTGCGCCGCACGCCATGGCGGGCAACGCCGGCACCCTGATCCACGCGTAACCTAACCACTAGAGCCAAAGGACAAGACCATGTCGATCACCCACACCACCACCCCCGCCGCTGACGGCTTCCACATGCCGGCCGAATGGGCCGCCCAGGCCGGTTGCTGGATGATCTGGCCCGAACGCCCGGACAACTGGCGCCTGGGGGGCAAGCCCGCCCAAGAGGTCTTTGCCCAGGTGGCCAGCGCCATCGCCGAATACGAGCCGGTCACCATGCTGGTCAGCGCCGGGCAGTTTCAGAACGCCCGCTCCCACTTGCCGGAGACGGTCCGGGTGATCGAAATGTCGAACGATGATTCCTGGATGCGGGACGTGGGCCCCACCTTCGTGGTGGACCCGGCCGGCCGCAAGCGCGGCGTCGACTGGATCTTCAACGCCTGGGGCGGTCTGGTGGATGGCCTGTACTTCCCCTGGGACAAGGATGACGCCATCGCCCAGAAGACGCTGGAGATCGAGGGGGTTGACCGCTACCGGGCGCCGCTGGTGTTGGAGGGCGGGTCCATCGACGTGGACGGCGAGGGCACCGTCATTGTGACCGAAGAATGCCTGCTGTCGGAGGGCCGCAACCCTGACTTGACCCGCGAGCAGATTGAACAACACCTGAAGGACTACCTGGGTGTCAGCGTGGTGATTTGGCTGCCGTATGGCGTCTACCTGGATGAGACCAACGGCCACACCGACAACTTCTGCCGCTTCGTGGCGCCCGGCAAGGTCATGCTGACCTGGACCGATGACGTGTCCGACCCACAGTATGAACGGTCCGCCGCGGCGCTGCGGATCCTTGAGTCAGCGGTGGACGCGCAGGGCCGGCACCTGGAGGTGGTCAAGATCCACCAGCCGGGCCCCATCTTCATCACGGCCGAAGAGTCCGCCGGGGTCGATGCCGTGGACGGCACCCTGCCGCGGCAGGAAGGCGACCGGCTGGCCGGCTCCTACGTCAACAGCTACATCGGCAACGATGTGGTCATCCTGCCGCTGTTCGACGATGTGCACGATGACGCGGCCGTCCTGGCGTACAAGGACATGTTCCCGGGCCGCGCGATTGTGACCGTGCCCGGCCGCGAGATTCTGCTGGGCGGCGGCAACGTCCACTGCATCACCCAGCAACAACCCGCCTAATTTCACCCCTGCCGCCCGGCGCGGGTCCCGTGTGACCGGGGCCCCGGCCCCGGCCTCCACTCACCCCTTGGAAGGACACCCCTATGCCTTACCCAACCCGTTTTCGCCGTCTCTTGACCCTTGGTGCGGTCACCGCCCTTGCGGTTGGCCTGCTGCCGGCCTGCTCGTCCGGCGGCGGTGGCACCAGTGCCAGTTCGACCCCGCCCGCCACCACACCGGCGGCCGATCCGGCCACTGAAGCGGCGGCCACCGAGGCCGCTGATCCCGCGACCGAGCCGGCTGACGAAGCTGCGGCCGACATCGTGATCAAGAACGCCACCGTCCAGACCATGGTGTCCGAGACCGACACGGCCGAAGCTGTCGCCATCCTCGGTGACACCATTGTCTACGTGGGTGACGCGGCCGGCGTGGCCGCCTTCGAAGGCCCCAACACCCAGGTGATCGACCTGGGTGGCGGCATGCTGAGCCCCGGCTTCATGGACGGCCACATCCACGTGCCGTCGAACTGGTTGGATCGATTGTTCGGCATTTCCCTGGAGGGGATCTACACCGAGGCGGAGTACCTGGACGCCATCGGGACCTTTGTCGAAGCCAACCCCGACCTGCCGGTCTACGTGGGTGCGCCCTTCATGCTGAACGCCTGGCAACTGGAGGATGGCTCCAATCCGGGACCGAACAAGGCCGGCTTGGATCAGATCACCACGGACAAACCGATCATCATCTATGACGTGGCCCACCACTCGATCTGGACCAACTCCAAGGGGCTGGAACTGGGCGGCGTGACCCGTGACACCCCGGTGCCGGCGGGTGCCGCCATTGCCAAGGATGAGAATGGTGAACCGACCGGCTACCTGACCGACGCCGCCGCCACTTTGGTGACCGGCGCCATCGACCTCAGCTACTCGGCCGATCAGCAGCGCGAGGCCATGATCGCCTTCCAAGAGGAGGCCAACTCAATGGGCATCACCGGCATCACCAACATCGTGGGGGCGCTGGGCGGCGAGTCGAACAACACCGACGTCTACGCTGGGCTGGACGCTGGAGGTGAGCTGACCCTGCGGCTGCGGATTGCCAACACCTTCTCTCCGGGCGCCACCGCCGAGGAAGCCATCGAGGTGGTGCGGGCCACGCAGGCCAACGACTCCGACATGGTGCGGGGTGGCACGGTCAAGCTGTTCTACGACGGCGTCACCGAATCCGGCACCGCCGTCATGACCGAGCCCTACCTGGAGGCGGCCGGCATGGGCGCGGACTGGTACGGCGAGCCGGTGTGGCCGGTGGAGGAGTTCGATGCCTTGGTGACGGCGCTGGATGCGGCCGGCATCCAGGTGCACGTGCACGCCATCGGCGACGGCGCGGTGCAGGCCACGCTGGATGCCTACGCCGGCGCCCAGGCGGCCAACGGTGAGCGCGATGCCCGCCACACGATTACCCACGTCTGCGCCATCCTGGCGGACGACATCGAGCGCATGGCCGAACTGAAGGTGGTGGCGGCGCTGCAGTTCCTGTGGATGTATGCCGATCCGCTGTATGAGTTGGAGGCGGCGTTCATTGGCCCCGAGCGGGCGCTGGCGATGTACCCCACCAAGGTGATGGCCGAAACCGGGGTGGTGATCTCGGGTGCATCGGATGCCCCGGTCACGCCCTATAACCCGCTGGAAGAGATTGAAGTTGGCGTGACCCGCAACAGCCCCTACGCGGGCGAGGAGGACACCGACATGTATCGGGCGGCCGATCAAGCGCTGTCGGCCTACCAGATGCTGCAGGCCTACACCACCAACGTGGCCTACGAGAATTTCATGGATGACCTGGTGGGCACCATCGAGGTGGGCAAGAAGGCCGATCTGGTGGCGTTGGATCAGAACATCCTGACGATCGACCCGAAGCTGATCTCCGACACCAAGGTGCTGTACACCATCTCCAACGGGAGGGTTGTCTACACCGGCTAACAACCCTTCCCCCCTCCCCCCGTCCTCCCCCCTCGCGAGAGTACGGTTATGTAGGCGTTTCGCTCAGAGTGAAACACGTTTCCGCAGGTCACAGCGTTGCATGATTTTGCCCGGGCTACACAACCGTACTCTCGCGAGGGGGAAGGGGCTGGCCGGAGCGGTAGACCTCCATGGGGTTGAGGTCCGTGTCGGCCAGCACCAGGTCCGCCCGCTTGCCGGCCGCGAGCGAGCCCACCTCGGTGTCGATACCCAAGACTCGAGCGGGCGTCAACGATGCCGCCCGCACCGCCGCTGTCAGCGACACGCCCGCCTTCTTCACCGTCACCCGCAGCACGTCAATCAGGTGGGCGGTACCGCCGGCGATGGCGCCCCCCTCCGTCAGGTGGGCCACGCCATCGGATACCGTCACCGCCATGGGGCCAAGGCGATACTGCCCGTCCGGCATGCCGGCCGCCGCCATCGCATCCGTCACCAGCGCGACAGAGCCGGGAGCGGCGATGCGGAAAACCTCGCTGACCGTGTGCGGGTCCAGGTGGACGCCATCGGCCACCAGTTCCACCACCATGCAGCCGGCCGATGCCTGTGCCAGGGCCTCCAAGACCGGGCCCGGGTCGCGGTGGTGGACCGGGCGCATGCCGTTGAACAGGTGGGTGGCGGTGGGCCGGCGGGACCGTCCCACGCCATCGGCCACCGCCTGGGCCAGCCAACTGTAGGCCTGGCGCACCGCCCAGCCCATCTCTTCAGCCGAACAGTCGGTGTGGCCAAACGACGGCACCGCTCCCACCTGGCACAGCATCTCGGTGACCGAGCGTTCGGCGCCATCGTGGAAGACCGCGCCTGGGATCTCGGGGGCCAGGGTCATGGTGGCGAAGAAGCCGCGGCCGGCCTCCGCCACTTCGAGGACCAGCAGTGGATCGGGCCGGGCCATCTTGGTGGGGTCTTGGGCGCCGCAGCGAGCAGGCGACAGGAACGGGCCCTCCAGGTGGATGCCAGCCAGTTCGCCGGCCTCGGCCAGGTCCGCCAGCAGGCCGGTCTGCTGCACCAGCGCCGCCTTCGTGTCCGTCACCAGCGACGCCACCAGTGAAGTGGTGCCGTGGCGGCGGTGTTCCAGCACAGCCACCAGGGCATCGGCCTTGGAGCGGGCGTCCGGGAAGGACTGGCCGCCGCCGCCATGGCAGTGAATGTCTACCAGACCAGGCAGGATGTAGCCGCCGGACCAACGCCGCGCCCCCGCCACCACATCAACGTAGCGGGCGGGCACGTCCCGCAGCTTGGCCGGCCCCACCCATTTGATGCGGTCGCCCTGTACCACCACCGCGCCATCGGGCTCCATGTCGTCCGGCAGCACCAGGGCGCCGCGCAGGGCCCAAGTTTGGGGGGTCTCGTCACCGGTCACGGGTGAATTGTCTCAGAGGTGGCCGATGGCGTGTTAACACACCGGAGGGCGCGGCCACAGGGATTGTCCCTGCCGCCGCGCCCTCCGGGCTGTTGATCGGTTACGCCTGGGCGGCGATCAGACGCTCGCGCAGGGCGGCCAACTGCTCGGTCAACTCGACCGGCAGGCGCTCGCCGAACTGCTTGAAGTACTCCTCCGTCAGATCGGCCTCGGCCAGCCAGGCGGCCGGGTCGATGGCGAACAGTTGCGCCAGGACGTCATCGGACAGGCCCAAGCCTTCCACGTCGAACTCGCCGATCACCGGCAGTTGGCCGATGGGCGTCTTCTGCGCGCCGGCCTCGCCCAGGACGCGGGCCACCGCCCACGCCAGGACGCGCGAGTTCTCGCCGTAGCCCGGCCACAGGAACTTGCCGTCCGGGCCCTTGCGGAACCAGTTGACCTGGAAGATGCGCGGCGCCTTGTCGCCCAGCAGCTTGCCCATGTGCAGCCAGTGGGCCCAGTAGTCACCCATGTTGTAGCCGCAGAACGGCAGCATGGCGAACGGGTCGCGGCGCAGGGCGCCAACGGCGCCTTCGGCCGCGGCGGTCTGCTCCGACGAGACGGTGGCGCCGATGAACACGCCGTGCTCCCAGTTCAGGGACTGGTTGACCACCGGCACGTTGGTGGCGCGGCGGCCACCGAACAGGATGATGTCCACCGGCACGCCGCGCGGATCATCGAACTCGGGCGCAATGATGGGGCACTGCGCGGCCGGGGCCGTGAAACGGCTGTTGGGGTGCGAGGACGGGGTCTCCGAAGCCGGGGTCCAGTCCTGTCCACGCCAGTCGATCAGGTGGGCCGGCGGCTCATCCGTCATGCCTTCCCACCAAACGTCGCCATCATCGGTCAGGGCCACGTTGGTGAAGATCGTGTTTTCAAGCATGGAGAGCATGGCGTTCTTGTTGGTCTCCATGGAGGTGCCGGGGGCCACGCCGAAGAAGCCGGCCTCCGGGTTGATGGCGTACAGCCGGCCGTCCGGGCCGGGGCGCATCCAGGCGATGTCGTCCCCAACCGTCTCCACCTTCCAACCCGGGATGGTGGGCACCAGCATGGCCAGGTTGGTCTTGCCGCAGGCGCTGGGGAAGGCGGCCGTCACCACGGAGGTCTTACCCTCGGGGCTGGTCAGCTTCAGGATCAGCATGTGCTCGGCCATCCAGTCGTTGTCCCGCGCCATGACGGAGGCGATACGCAGGGCGTAGCACTTCTTGCCCAGCAGGGCGTTGCCGCCGTAGCCGGAGCCATAGGACCAGATTTCGCGGGTCTCCGGGAAGTGCGTGATGTACTTCTCGTCGTTGCAGGGCCAGCGCACGTCCGGCCGCTCGTTGCCGTCCGCGTCCACCAGCGGGTAGCCCACCGAGTGGACGGCTGGCACAAAGTCGACATCTTCCGTGATCAGGTCGAGGGCGGCCTTGCCCATGCGGGTCATGATCTTCATGGAGATGACCACGTAGGGCGAGTCGGTGATTTCGATGCCCAGCTTCGAGATGTCGCCGCCCAGCGGACCCATGGAGAACGGCACCACGTACATGGTGCGGCCGCGCATGGAGCCGGTGAAGACCTTGTCCAGGGTCTTGCGCATCTCGGCCGGATCGGCCCAGTTGTTGGTAGGACCGGCGTCGATTTCTTTCTCCGAGCAGATGAACGTGCGGGATTCGACCCGGGCCACGTCACTGGGTTCCGACCGGGCCAGGAACGAGTTGGGGCGCTTGGCCGGGTTCAATCGGATCAGCGTGCCGGAGGCGACCATCTGGTCGGTGAGGCGCTTCCACTCCTCCTCTGAGCCGTCCGCCCACACGATGTCAGTGGGTTGCGTCTTGGCGGCAACCTGGGCGACCCATTCGATCAGTTTCGCGTTGGTGGTGGGTGCAGCCGCGGCGATGGCGGCTACGGAGGTGTCTGCAATGGGAATGGCCATATCCTTTTGTTCCCCTTCTCGTTTGTTGCTGGCGAAGGCGGCGCCACCGCCATGGGCTGAGACGTCTGGACCTGGGGGTCGGTTGGCTGACCGCCTTCCGGCCGCTGGCGCACGCGGTCACCAAGCTTATCCGGCTTGGCGGCTGGCCGCCCCAGGCTTCGGCGCTTGGTCCTGCTTAACAGGGTAGTAGGCCTACCTGGGCGCCGGCTGGGCGGTTGGTTGGGACCCGCTTGGGGCCTGGGGGGATGCGTCTGGGCGCAGGCCCGGCCGCTCTTCGCCGCTGCCGGCCGCAGCCGCCCGCAGCCGGCCGGGTCAGCGTTCGTAGGTGAAGTCGAGTTTGATCCGGTCGCCTCGGAAGACGATCCGTGAGTACTTGAACGCCTGGCCCGAGACATCGCGGATGGTGTCCGACAGGATCATTACCGGGCTGGATGGGCGTACGGCCAGGCGCCGGGCCTCTTCGACCCCAGCCAGGGAGGCCTCAAGCTGTTCGCTGACTGATTTCATGACCAGGCCGTAGACGCTCTCCAACACCACGCAGAGTTGCTCGTTGACGAGGTCGTGGCTGGACAGGTCTGGTGCCAAGTCGGTTGGCACCCATGAGCGGTGGACCGAGATTGGGTCGTCGCCCGCGTAACGCACCCGCACGATGGCGGTGACTTCTTCCGTTGAGCCGAGGCCGAGAGATTCGGCCACCAGGGTGGTGACAGGCGGTGAGGCCGCCCGCTACGTGGAGGAAAACTCGCGCGGACAAGAAGACAGGTTCTATATCCTCCCGTGCGTCGAGTCGTTCTTCGCCCCGGACACCTACCGGATTGGCCGGGCGCCGGAACGCCTGACCGAGGAACTGGAGCATTTCCGGCCGAAGGGGTTCAACCACTACGAGGCGCCCTGGCACAACGGCAGTTGGTTCCTGTCTGACGAAGGCTTGGCCTATTTCAAGGTGGCGGCGGAGTGGAACCAAATTGTCTCCATTCACGTTGAACACCACCACCTGCCGTCACTGCGCAAGGTGGCAGAGATGTTCCCCAACACCCCGTTCCTACTGCACCACATGGGTTTCCCCACCAACGCGGACAACGGCGAGACCATCTCTACGGCCGAGGTCCTGGCTTGCGCCGAACTGCCCAACATGCATGTCAAAGTGTTTGGGTTCGACATTGGTTCGGCCCGGCCGTGGGACTACCCGTATCCGAAGCTGCTGAAGGTGCTGGCCGATTACGTGCCCGCCTTTGGGCCGGAACGGTTGCATTGGGGTTCCAACTTCCCGATCTGTGCTTCGGCCATGACTTATCGCCAGTCCTTGGAGGGCGTGCGGGAACACTGGCCTGAGTCCGTGGATGAGGCCGCGGCGGCGCTGATCATGGGAGAGTTCCTGATGACACTGCTAGAGGCGGCTGGCCGGTAGCAGGCGGTTGGCCCAGGGTTTGGGCGGGTGGTTGGGCCGCCTGGTTTAGGCGGGCGGCCGCCATCGGGCACCGGCGCCAGGCGAGGCGGCGCGGTTGGCCGCGCGATAGCGTCCTGAGCGAAGCGGATACAAAGTATAATAGTTCCCATGGAGACTGTAACAGAGAGGCGGCCGCTCTCCCTGCCGGCGCAGCGCGCCATCCGCAAGTTGGGCGCGGACATCTCGCTGGCCCGGCGGCGGCGGCACTTCTCCCAGGCCTCGCTGGCTGAGCGCATGGGTGCGTCGCTGTCAACCGTGCGACGCATGGAGAAAGGGGACGAACGCGTTCCCATTCACTTCTACGCCCGGGCGCTGCAGGTCTTCGGCCAGCTCCAGGCCTTAGCCGACCTGCTGGATTCAGGCCAGGACGAGATTGGGCTGGCTCTAGCCGACGAACAACTGCCCAAGCGCATCAGGCCCTCCCGAGCCAAGGCAGGTTGGTAATGGCCGCCTCCGCCACCAGACAGGTGGTCGAAGTCTGTTTGGGGGCCCAGGCGGTCCCGGTCGGTTCGCTGACCTATGCCCTCCAGGGGCGCCGCGAGTACAGCGCGTTTTCCTATGATGGCGGCTGGTTGAGCAGGCCAGATGGGTTCAATGTCTCGGCCGACTTGCAGTTCTTGCCGGGCTATCAGCCACACAAGGCGGCCACAGAGCGCGATTCGGTATTCTTCGGCGCCCTGGCAGACACGGAACCGGACACTTGGGGGAGGCGGGTGATTGCCCGCGCCCACGCCAAGCGACGGGCCCAGGACGCTAGCCTGGGGCCCCTGACCGAGATCGACCACCTGTTAGCGGTGGATGACTTCAGTCGTGTGGGCGCCCTCCGCCTGCGGGTGGCGGGAGGTTCATTCCGCGACACGGCCGCCGAGGGTCGCCGCCGCACGCCGCCACTGTTGGAACTGGCCAAGATCATACGGGCCAGTCAACTGGTCGAGGCCGGGCAGGAAACGGCCGAGGATCTGCGCTACCTCCAGGGCAAGGGCACATCTTTGGGTGGCATGCGGCCCAAGTGCACGCTGATCGACCGAGACGGTGGTCTCGCCATCGGCAAGTTCCCCAGCGTGGGGGACCAACGCGAGGTGACGCGGGCCGAGGTCCTGGCGCTGCGTCTGGCCCGCCTGGCCGGTGTCGACGCGGCTCAGGCCAGGCTGGAACTGGTGGGGGAGTCACCTGTGGCGATCATCCGTCGGTTCGACCGCACTGCCGATGGCGGCCGGATCCCCTATCAATCGGCGGCCAGCTGGTTGGCGGCGCCAAGGGACGATGAACGCAGCTACGGTGAGATTGCCGATGCTCTGCGAGCCCACGGCCAAGTGCCGGTCGAGGACTGCCGGCAACTCTGGCGCCGCCTCGCTCTTAACCTGTTGATCACCAATGTTGACGATCACCTGCTGAACATGGGTTTCCTGCATGTGGCCAATGGACAATGGCGGCTGGCCCCTGCCTTCGACTTGAATCCCTTCCCGGACAAGGCCGCTGAGTCCAAGACCTGGCTGACCGAGGAGGACGGCCCGGTCAGCGACGTTGGCATGTTGTTGGGGCGAGCCGCTCTGTTTGACTTGACGGCCGATATGGCCCGATTGGCGCTTGGCCAGGTTGTCGCTGCCGTGGGGCAGTGGCGTACCGTGGCGCTGAGCCGGAAGGTGGGCCTTACACCGGCTGACCTGGACGAACTGACGCCGGCTTTCGATCACAACCGGCTGCGGGAGGCCGTGGCCGCCATCGGGTAGGTTGGTCGGCCTGGCCTGCGTGCAACGAGGCGAGAGATCGATTACTCTTGTTTCTGTAACCCGTTCCCACCCGTTCTTTGCGCCCAAGATTCGGAGGCCCCGGTGGCAGCAAGAGGCAGTACCCGCCGGGTGACCATTCACGATGTCGCGGCCGCCGCCGGCGTTTCATCCGCCACTGCGTCGCGGGTAGTCAACGGCGTGCCCACCGTGGACCCGGAACTGGCCCGCCGCGTCTACGAAGCCATCGAAGCCTCCGGCTACGTGCTCAACCCGACCGCCCGGGCGCTGCGCCGCAGCGTCACCAGTTCGTGGCGGGTCATCATCCCTGACCTGCAGAATCCCTTCTTCATCGCCGTGGTGTCATCCCTGGAGGAGGCCGCCGGGCGGCACGGCTATTCGATCGTCTTGTCCAACTCCGATGAGCGCTTGGACCGCGAACGCGAAGCGATTGAGGCGGCCGTGGCCGAACGAGTGGCGGGCGTGGTATTGGCGGTGGTGTCCGAGATCAAGTCAGATATTTCCCCGCTCACCCGGGCCGGCATTCCGGTGGTGCTGGTTGACCGGCGCACCAAGGCGTTCGATGGCGATGCCGTGTTTGTGGACAACCGCCTGACCGGCGTTATTGCGGCGCAACACTTGATTCAGCGGGGCCGGCGGCGGCTGGCCTGCATTGCCGGCCGGGTTGACGTGACCGCCACGGAAGACCGGCTGTCCGGCTTCCGCGAAACCCTGGAGGCGGCCGGCATCGGGCTGCCGGACGAATACGTCTGCCGGTCTGACCGGCGCGTGGAGTCCGGTCAAGAGTCGCTCCAATCACTCATGTCGCTGCCTCAGCCGCCGGACGCCCTGTATGTCACCAACGAACCGCTGACGGCTGGCGTGTTCCAGGCCGCCCAACAGTTGGGCATCGCCATTCCGGAAGACTTGGCGCTGGTGGGCACCGATGACAACGCCTGGATGCGCATGGTGCGCCCCCAGGTCACCACGGTGCTGCAGCCGGCCAAGCGGATCGGCTGGCTGGCCGGCGAAATGATCGCCGCCCGCGCCAGTGGCGGCACGGTGGCCGGCGGCCTGGTCACCCTGATGCCCACCCTCGAAGCCCGCGAATCCTCCTGACCCCCCGGTCGCCATCGGCCACCCACCCTCTCGCGAGAGTACGGTTATGTAGGCCGGGCAAGATCACGCAACGCTGTGACCTGCGGAAACGTGCTTCACTCTGAGCGAAACGCCTACACAACCGTACTTTCGCGAGGGGGGATGGGATGGGGGCGGTTAGCGGAGTTCCAGGAGCACCGGGCGGCGGGCCGGCAGCACCAGCGCGAAATCACGCGGGCCGTCGATGGCGCCCAGGTCGGTTTGCCGATCCTCTTCCACCAGGTAGACGTGCCGCTCGTTGGCGTCCCCGGCGCCATCGGGCTCATCCAGCCCATAGGCAGCGGGGTCAAGCGTGACCGTGACCGTCTGGGACTGTTCCAGCACGTTGACGAAGAAGAAGCCGCACTTCTCGGCGCCGTAACGCCAGGCGGCGTGCACCACCGAAGGTACGGTCAGCACACCTTCCTGTTGATACTCGGAGAAGTCAGCCGCGCAGTTGAAGTGGAACCAGTCCAAGTCCACCAAGGGCGCCTCGAACGCCAAGGGCCGCAGCATCTGGCCGTAGGCCAGGTAGGGCAGCGCGAAACCGGTCCGGGCCGCCGCCAGGCCGCGCACGTAGGCGGCCCGTTGCGGCACCGTCTGGTAGTAACGGTCCACCACGAAGGGTGAGAACGACTGCGACATGTCATCGCAGTGCCCGTCAATCACGTCCAGCGAACTGAACTCGCCGTTGATCTCGAACAGCCCGCCCCACGCCACGATCCGGGCCGCCAGCCAGTAGAACAGGTCGCCCTGTTCGTCATCGAGCTTGGCCCAGCCGTCCAGGCGGACCGGCCCGTGGTCGTGGTAGACGAAGGCGAACAGCGGCACCTTGACACAGGTGCCTTCCCTGATCCAGTGGTAGAACGAACCGGCCTCGAAGGCGGACACCGGGCTGGCTTCGGCCCGGGCCTGGTAGAAGTCCATCTCGGACAGGAAAACCTCGTTCACCATCTCGCAGCCCAGCGGCACCACCTCGCCGCCGGCGGCCTCGCGGCAGGCCTGGCGCACCGTCGCCATCACGTCCAGGTAGGCGGCCGGCAGCACGGCCCCGCCGCCGGCCGGGTGGCCGTGGCTTTCATCCAGGCAGCTCAACAGAATGTTGTTCGGGCCAATATCCCAGTAGATCGCGGAGGCCCCCAGTTCGCGCACGGCCCCGGTGTCCCGGAAAACGGACAGTTGGGCCTGGAATGGCGGCACCGGGCACAGGAACGGGAAGCTGTACCGGTCCCGGGACAGCGTGTCGGTCTGGCCGGGTGTGTCCCGGCCGGGGATCTTCTGCATGGCGGCGGCCGCGGCCGGATAGTCCACCGAGCCCTTTTCCGAGAACGCCGTGGCAAACGTGAACGGCGCGAAATGGTCGCCCTGGGCCGCCAACGTTTCTAGGTAGCTGGGCGCTACGGGCGCTGGGAACACCATGTCGGTGCCACCGTTCATGTTGCCCAGGTAGTCGAAGCGGCCAAGCTGCCAATTGGGGCCGGTGATGTGGAAGATCGAGGTGCCCAGGTCGCGGTGCAGGTGCTCCAGCCAGGCCGTGCGGTCATACTGCGTCGAGATGCCCATGGCGGCGGCGCCGGTCTGTTCCAGCAGCCACACGGCCTTGTCTTCGCGCTGGCGCCACGGACCCTTGTCGCACCACGGCTGGGCCAGCGCCCAGGCGCGGTAGCGTTCGGCCGCCTCGTACCAGTTGCCCTCCACCAGGGCGCCCAGCCGCACGCTGTACGGCAGGTGCAGCTCGTTGCCGGGTTGCACCCCGCAGGCCGAATGAAGGAAGCGGAATCGCAGGTGATCGTCCGGTTTGTCGCAGTCGAGCCATTTGACCCAGCCCGTACCGTCATCGGTCATGAAACTGAACCCGCCCACGTCCGCGCGGTAGTAGGCCATGATCTGGGTCGAGGCGCCGTTGAAACCCTCTGGGTACGGGCAGGGCAGCCCGCTACCGTCCGGGAATAGTTCCAGCGGGTCGGTGAACAGGAAACCGGTACCGTACGGGGTCAGCAGGTAGTTGTGCCCGATGTCGCCCGCCACCAAGGTTCCCACGCCCCTCACCACGGGGTATTCCAGCAGGTAGACGGCCTGCTGGCCGGTATTGGTGACTTCGGCCGTGAAGACCGCCTCGCGGGCGTCCGGTTCCAGCACGATGGCGGCCCGCACGGTCAGGCCGTCCTGGCAGGCCCACTGCAGATCGAGGCGGCCGGGGGCGGCGGCGGCGCTGAACTGGGCGCCGGCCTGGGCGGGCGTGAGCCAATCGGCTTCCGGCTGGCCGGGTGCGGTGGCCAGCTTCCAGGCCGGTTCGTCCGGTTGGGCCTGGTAGGCCGGGTCGATCAGGTCCAGGTTGTTGGCCTGGTTGGAGATGCGGGTCAGGGCGCCGGTGGTGGGGTCTAGTTGCAGGCGGAGATGGGGGTTTTGCAGGACCAGGGGGGTGCCTGGGGTGGGGGTAGATCCCGGGTCAAGCCCGGGATGACGGGGGGTGGCGTCGGGGTGACGGAGGGTGGCCGGGCGCGGCGGCCAGACGATGGCGGGCAGCCGGCTTGGCCCCAGCGGCGCCCGCTCAAGAGTCAAGTAGCCGAAGTCGAAGCCCACCTCGGTCGGTTCCCAGGACCGCACCGAGACGCCGGCCCGGGCGGCCCGGGCCGGCGCGGCCAACGTCAGCGCCGCAGTCCACTCATCGTCTGCGGCCAGCTTGTAGGCCAGGGTGTATTCAGTACCGCGCCGGGCGGCCTGCAGCCACACCCGCGGCTGGCCCAAGGGCACCGTCGCCAGGACGGGCCGGCCGGTGCGGGCCGCCACCAGGGTTTGGTCCCCGGTCAGGCCCCAATACACGGCGTCGCGCCCGCCAAACCAAACCAGCAGGCCGCCTTGGCATGCGGCCCCGCCGGCGTAAACAAGGGTGGCCACCGTCTCGGCCGTCCAGTCCCCCTCGCCCAGGTCATCGCGGTAAACCTGGGGGGCGTCATCGGCGGCCGGCGACAGGTCGAAAGCCCGGCCGCCGGGCAGGGCAATCCGCAGGTTCTTGTTCGGCCTGCCCTCCCCTTGGATGTTGGCGGGCAGGTCCACCACCGGCCCGTAGGCGGGCACGTAGCGGGTGCAGATCGGGCCGAACGTGCGGGCGTTGCCGGTGGTTTCGCCGATGTCGTCCGCGTCGGTGCCCGGCAAGGCGTGGAAGTCGGTTGAGTCGGCCTGGACGGACACCCCAGGCGGGGCCGTCAGCGCCACCCCAACGGCCACCACCGGTTGGGTGGCATCGCGGTATTGGCCGTCCGACACCCACCGCTGGCCGGCTTCGGCCTTGTGGAGCAGCGTGTAGATGTGGCCGGACTTCTCCACCCTGAGGTAGACCGAGCCCTGCCCCCAACCGCGGAACAGCACCGTGGTGGGTTGCCCGCCGCGCGTCAAGACCAGTTCACGGGTGCCGTTCCGCAGGCCCCACAGCAGGGTCTCACCGCCCGCCAACTCGACCGCCAACCCGGCCTGAAACTCCTGGCCAGGGGTGTATTCGGTCAGTTCCAGCCGCGTCTCGATGACGAAGTTGCGCCGGCCCAGGCCACCCGCCGCGCCGCCCAGGTTGGTGCGCATCAAGGCGTCTGTCAACGCGCCCGTGCCATCCGGCACGGCCAGGTGCAGGTTGGTCAACACTTCTTTCATCAGCGTCAAGCCACTTCACAGTCCAACAGGCCGGGGGTGGGCGGCAGCGAGGCGGCCGCCGGGGCGTCCAGGTAGAACAAGGCGGTCGAGGCGATGTCGTCCTGCAGTTTGCGGTAGCGGTGCGGCAGGCCGTTGCCTTGGCCGGGGCCGATCCCCAACGCCTGCACGGTCACCCGCATGTCTTGGGCAAACGCGATGTCATCCACCACATGCCAGCGGTACATGCCGAACCGCTGCTGGCTGGAGTACAGCCCATCCGGCCGCAACACCTGGTTCAGGCCCAGGTAGGGCGTGGTGAACGCGGTGTAGCCCTGGCCGGGCACGTCGAAGTTCCAGGCGCCGCCAAAGTAGTCTTCAGTGCCGGTGCCGCAGATGGTGGGCCACTCGTCATCGCCGTCCAGGTAGAACTTGAGTTCACCCTCGCCCCACCAGCCGGGCGAGTTGGACTGCCAAGCCAGGTAGGTGCCCACGTAGCGGCCCACGCCGGAGGTGGTGTCCAGAATGGTGTGGACGCCATCGGGCACAAAGTGGGAGCGGCGCCACTGGCCGTGGAAGTAGAGGATCTGGTCCGGCAACTCGCCCAGGGCGTAGTCCACCTGCCAGTAGAGGTTGGCCGTGTTGGCCCCGATGTTCTCGACGGTCACCCGGGCGGCCTGGCGGAACGGCATGGGCCAGTAGCTGTTGAAGCCGCCGTTCGGGTTGACCGCGATCATCTGGGAGGACACCTGCGAAAAGGCGCACCAGCCGTTGCAGAAGAAGTCACCCAGCGGCACCTCGACGGCCGGGGTCTCGCTGCCCTCCCAATAGAAGCGCAGAACCAGGTTGCGCCACAGCAGGTAGTGGCAGGTCAGCCAAATGTGCCGGATGACGCCCGGGCCGGTGATGGCGGCCAGTTCGGCCGTTTCGCCCGGTTCCACGTCGATACACGGCGAGACCTTCCAGCCCTGCCCCAAGCGGGAGGCCGCGGGGGCGCCGAAACCCTCGGTAGCAGCCCCGCCCGCGCCCTTGGCGCCGGTGAAGTTTTCCGCGCTGATGGACCGGGATACCCAGGCCGATGGCGTGGCGAGACCGAGCAGGTCAGTGACCTTCGCGTTCATTGTCTATTCCCTTTCGTGAGCCGCGCCGTGCGGGCGCGTCAAACCCTGACGTGGCTTACTTGAACCCGGACAGACGCGCCCCTTGGACAATCTGCCGCTGGAAGATGAAATACAGAATCAAGACCGGAATGACCGACAGTGTGGCGGCCGCCATCAGCAGGCCAAGCTCCGTGGTGCGCTCGCCGCGGAACTGGGTCAAGTACTGCTGGATCACGTACATCTTCGGGTCGGACATGGTGATGACCGCCCAGACGTAGGTGTTCCAACCGGCCAGGAAAACTGACATGCCGGACACCACGAAAATGCCCTTCGACATGGGCACAAAGATGCGCAGGAAGACCTGGAAGCGGCTGGCGCCATCGATCAAGGCGGCTTCTTCCAGGGAACTGGGGATGCCCAGGTAGAACTGGCGGATGAAGAAGATCTGACCGGCAGAAGCCATGGCCGGCAGGATCAGCACCCAGATCTTGTTGACCAGGTGCAACTCCGAGACCACCAGGAACGAGGTCAACAGGATGGTCATCCAGGGGATGAACATGGTGCCGATCACCACCACCCAGGCCACCCGTTTGAAGATGAACTCAAGGCGGGCAAACACATAGGCCGCCATCGAGTTGACCACCAGGGAACCCAGCGCGAACAAGATGGCCACGGTGAAGGTGATGCCGATCGACCGGATGAAGGCCGGGTCATCCAGGATCTGCTTGTAGTTCTCCCACTTGAACACCTCGGGGAAGAACTTGAACGGGGTGCGGGTGACCTCGTTCTTCTCCTTCAGGCCGCACACGGCCATCCAGAGCAGTGGAAATACGGTGGCGACGACGAAACCGGCCACCAGCAACAGTTTGAAGGCCACCAGGCCCCACACCCGGGGGCCCTTGCCGGTGGTGCCGCGCAATGACTGAGCCATCAGACATCCACCGCCTTCTCGGATTGCAGCAAGCGGAAGATTAGGATGGAAATGCCGCCCATCACCAAGAACAAGATAAAGGCGGCCGCCATCGAGAAGCCCTTGGTTGCGTCAAACCGGAAATGCTGGAAGATGTACAGGTTGGGCACCAGGGTGGACTTGGCGGGGCCGCCATCGGTCATCACCATGGGGATTTCTAGGGCCTGCATGTTGGCCGTGAAACCGGTCACCACCAGGTACAGGAAGATGTTCTTCATCTGCGGCAGGGTGATGTAGCGCTGCTGGCGGAACCAGCCGGCGCCGTCCAGTTTGGCGGCCTCGTAGTAGGACTCGGGCACGTCGTTCATGGCTGACAGCATGATCAGGGCGGTCAGGCCAATGCCCACCCAGATGGTGGGTAACGTCAGCGCCGCCAGGGCCAGCTTGGTGTCCGCCAGCCAGCCTTGGGCTTCGACACCGAACACCCCCACCAGCCAGTTGGCGATGCCGCCCGGGTACTGGTAGATCATCTGGAACACCAGCGAGGCCACCACGCCAGAGATGACGGTGGGGATGTAGATGATGGCCTTCAGGAAGCCGGACAGCTTGGCGCCCACCGAGCGGGCCAGGGCACCGAAGATGAAGGCGATGATCAGCATGACCGGCACCACCATGCAGGTGAACCGGAAGCCGCGGATAACCGAGTTCCAGAACTCGTCATCCTTCAGCACGTTGGTGAAGTTCCGCCACCCCACGAAGCGGTTCGACTTGTAGAAGTTCCACTCATAGAAGCACAGGTAGATGGCGCGGATCAGCGGCCAGATGACGAAGATGGACAGGCCGATGAGGGCCGGGGCCAACATGCCGTAGGCCAACAGGTTGTGCCGGCGGCCGATGCCCAGCGAACTGGGTTTGGCCTTCTGCTTGCGCACCCGGCGTGATTCCGCCGGGCTGGTCTCAAGCGCCATTGCTTGCTCCTAGGTTACGGGGGACGAGGTTAGGGGAATTGAGGGTTGGGGCCGCCCCGCGCGGTGGCGGGGACGGGGTCCCGCGGTGGTGCGGGGCGGCCCCAGGAGGGTTATTGACTTGCTCTGCCTACCCGGTCGGGTTACTCGCCCGGGCCGGTGCCGGCAATGCCGAGCTGATCAATCAGATCAACGATGGCGGATTGGGCGTCGGCACCGCAGGCAGCGGCGTCCTTGCCTTCCAGCATGGCGGCCTCAAGCTGCGTGCCGAAGGCCATCGAGATGTCCCACGGATACTGGGCTTCGGCGATGGCGCTGGGCACGATGTCGGCCGTGATGGTAGCGCTGAACGGGTTGACGCTGTTCACGTTCGGGTCAGCGGCCATCACTTCGGCCACGGACTTGCGCGGCGACATCTTCGAGTACTGGGTGGTCTTGAAGTACTCGGAGATGACCTGTGGGTCGCCACCGTAGATGTAGTTGATGAACTCAGCACTCTCCTGCGGGGCGTCAGACATGGCGTCCAGCACCAGCGTCCAGCCGCCCAGTGAGGCCGAGGCCTTGTCGGGCGAGTCGGTGGCCAGCGGCACCTTGGCCACAGCCGTGTTGGCGATCGAATCCGGATACTCGTTGATCAACTGGCCGGAAGCCCACGAGCCGTTGATCATCATGGCCAGGTTGCCCTCGCCGTAAGGCACCGCGTCGGTGTAGCCGGCCAGCGCCTGCTTCGGGATCAGACCCTCGGAATAGAGCGTGCTGTACAGCTCGAACAATGGCGCGAACGCCTCATCGTCCGCCAGGCCTTCCGACCAATCGCCGTTCAGCATCAGGTGACCGGCCAGGCCGTACTGAATGCCCCACGTGGTCCAGGACATTTCGGTGGCGTTCTGGGCCAGGCCAAGAGCAAAGGCGCCTTCGGGCAGGGTCGGCTTGAGGGCGCGGGCCCACTCGACCAGTTCGTCGAACGTCTTGGGCGGGCTGGCCGGATCCAGGCCGGCGGCCTCGACCAGGTCGGTGCGGTAGAACAGCACCATCGACGGTTCGACCAGCAGCGGGTAGGCGTAGTAGCCGCCATCCACGGTCACCATGGCCAGCACGTTCTCTTGCAGGTCGGCCCAGGATTCGGCCGGGATCAGGTCCTTCATGTCCTGGATCAGGCCCTGGGTGGCCAGGGTGGCGATCTGGTTGTAGGCCCGGGTGTAGACGTCCGGCGCCGTGCCGGAGGCCTGGGCCGCGGTCAGTTTCTGATCCCAGGCGTCGGCCGGCACCACTTCGAGGTTGACGAAGATCGCACTCTGCGAAGCGTTGAAGGCGTCAACCTGGGACTTGTACCAGGCGTCCTCGGCGTCCTGGAAGTGCTGCATCCAGAACACGACCTCGGTGGCGCCCTCGGGGACTACCACTTCTTCGCCGGTGTCGCCGGTGTCGCCGGTGTCGGTGGTGTCGGTGGTGTCGGTGGTGCCCGTGTCGGTGGTGCTGGTGTCGCCGCCGCTGGTGGCGGTGGAGTCGCCATCGCCGCTGCTGCTGTCACCGCCGCAACCGGCCATGACCAGGCCGAGGGCAGAAATGGCGGCCACAACGGCCAGTTTGCCGCGTAGTGTCTTGCGGATCATCGAATGCCTCCTTTGGCTTCGGTGGGTTTGTTGCTTTACCTAGTGGGTTCTGTTGACTTGATTGGTTGTTTTGTTGACGGTTGGCAGGAAGATCACCCGCCGCTGCCCTCGGCCAAGGTGATCTTGGTGAGGAAAGTGTTGTAGTCGTTCCACAGCGACATCGAGAAGTAGACGTCCGGGCCGTCCAGGCTCCACGGGTGCATGAAGCCGCCGTAGAGGCCGGGGAAGTCGGTTTGGGCGGCGATGACGGTGGCGTCTGACCACGGCCCGGTCGGCTCGGGCGCGGTGCGCAGCACGATGTCGTAGCTGTCCTTGATGTAGATGGCCAGCCACTGACCGGCCCAGGTGTTGTAGCCCACCGACAGTTCGCCCACCAGGCCGTCCAGCACGATGGCGGCCTTGGATTCGGCGTACGGGTTGTCCGCCGTGGACACCCAGTCGGTGCCGTCCCAGTATTCGAAGGCGGCCATGTTCAGCGTGTACAGCTCGGTGGGGGCGATGCGGGCTACGTGGCCGGAACCGAAGCGCCCGTTGGGCGTGCCGAACATGTAGACCCACTGGCCATCGGGGCTGTTGGCGAAGGCCATCATCTGGAACGGATCGTCTTGGGGGCCGTCTGCCGCGCCGTTGGACCAGATGGCGTCCGGGTCCATGGTCCAGTTTTCGCCGTCGTCATCCGAGTAGGCCAGGCCCGAATACTGGGTCCACCAGATGCCCGGGTCGCCCCATTGCCGCACGGACATGTAGGCGATGATCTGGCGCCAGTTGCCGTTGCCGTCGTTGACGGCGATGCCGGCCGTGGGGATCACGGTGTACTGCCCGGTGCCTGAGGTCACCTTGTCGCTGGGCAGGATCTCCTTGGAGAACTGGTACACCCCAGTTGAGGGCGCCAGTACCACGGACTCCCAGGTCAGGCCGTCGGTCAGGTCACGGTCGGTGGAGCGGAACAGGGTGTTGGAGCGCCAGTGGCCCTGCATTTCAGGGGTGTTGAAGGTATCGCCGAAGGCGGCCAGGATGCGGCCCTCGCCGTCGTCCCACATGATGCCCAGGTCGGTGCCGCCCACCGAGCCCCATTCGTCCGTGTCGGTGGGGACAAGGGCGTCTGGGCCGGTCATCTGCGCCACGATGGAGGCGGTGGCGGCCACCGGGCTGGTGGCCTTGGTCGGCTCAGGCGTGGTGGTTTCGGCGGGGGTGGCGCTCTCGGTCGTCTGGGCCGCCTCGGTGCCCGATGCCGTCCCGGCGGCCGTGGGGCTTGGGGCGCCATCGGGCTCGCTGCTGTTGCAGCCGGCTACCAGGACCATGGCTAGCACTCCCATCGTGGCCGCGGTGAGGCGGCGAGGGCGGGTGAGGCGGTTCTGAGCCACTGCCTTGACCTCCTTTGGCCAACGTCTCGGTGACACTGCTCGGTGTACTGCTGGGGCTCTTGCTCTCTGAGATATCGATTGCTCACCGACCTGGTTTGCGGCCGGTTTGTGGGTGTTTGACAGGGAATAAGCCTAGAACCGGGGTGAGTAATCGATCTCTCACGAGTCTAGTCCGCCCCGTCTCTAGCTGTCAAAGGTTCCTTGTACGGGGGAAGGTCACAGTTTGATAACAATGCCGCCCAACCCTGGCCTCCCCATCCCCTGGCCCCTGGCCCCTGGCCCCAGGGGTCCAGGCCCCAGGGACAGGGGCAAGGGGCTCGCGAAAGGTCACTTTTCCTGCGCGAGAGGTCAATTCCGGGCCGTGTGACCGGTCACATTGGGCCCTCTGGACCACGGAATTGACCTCTCGTGAGGGGGGGTATGGCCTACCAGCCAGTGGCGATCTGCTTGGCGGCCTGGAACGAGCCGCCGCCATTGCCCTGGTAGTAGTACAGGTCACCGGTCGCGTTGTTGCGGCCCACGATGTCCGCCCGGCCATCGCCGTTTAGATCCGCGCCCGCCGCCAACTCGAACGTGCCCCAACCGCGGCCAACCTGCTTCGGCACCGAGAACGTGCCGTTGCCCCGGCCGGCGTAGGCCCACAACGTGCCATCGGGCAACACGGCCAAGATGTCGTTGTGGCCGTCCGCGTTCAGGTCACCCGCGGCGTACAGGTCAAGGCCAACCCAGCCCTGGCCCACCTGCTTCGGCTGGCCCTTGAAGCCGCCATGGCCGTTGCCCGCGTAGAGCCACAACTTGCCGGACTGGTCAATCGCCAGCAGGTCGTTGGCACCGTCCGCGTTCAAGTCACCGGCCGGGATCACCCGGAACGGCGACCAGCCGTGGCCGATCTCCACCTTCGAGCCCACCGAGCCCTTGCCGGTGCCGCTGTACAGCCACATGTAACCTGCGGCGTCCACCGACACGACATCGGCCTTACCGTCGCCATCCCAGTCCCCCGGGCCGTACGCCTGCTGGTTCAACAGGCCGCTGACCAGGGTGGTCTGCTTGGTCAGGCCGCCGGAAGCCGAGGCCTCGAAACCGAATAGCTCACCACTGGTGCCGTGGATGGCCAGGATCTCGCCCCGGCCGTCACCGTTCAGATCGGGCGAAAGGGTGAACGAGGCGTAGGTCCGCGCCGTCGGCCCCGAAGGCGTGGGCGTGCTGGGCGTGGTGCCCTGCCCGGTGGTGCTGGCCGGCGCCGGCTTTAGGCCCGCCACCGCCTGGTGAATGGCGTTGATCTGCGCCGTCACCTGAGCCTGGGTGGGGCTACCCGCCAGCACTTGCTTGGCCGTGGCCAGCGCCGTGGCCACCGGCACCCAACTGGCCGCGGTGTACATGCTGGAGTTGGCCGCCAGCTTGTCCACCGAGTTGACCAGCGACTGCAGCACGGTCTTGTCCACCGCTGGCGGCAACGCCACCAGGGCGGCAAAGGCCGTCTGAACATCGGTCAGGGCTTGGTCGATCTGGGCTTGCGTCTTGTCGGCCTCCGCGGCGGCCACCGTGCGGCCGGCCGTCACCTTGGTTTGTAGGGCAGCGATCGAGGCGGCCGTGTAGGTGCCGGTCAGGTTCTGGGCGTCGATGAAGTCCAGCACCGCCGTCAACGCCCCGGCGTCACCGTGCAACACCAGGGCGGCGATGGCGTCCTCCAGCGCCTGGGTGGCGGCGTCGATGTCGTCCTGCGTGGTGAACAGGTCGGCATCCTCCACCTTGGCGGCCGCCAAGTCAGCCGGGAAGGTGCCCACGGAACTGGTGGTGTAGTCCGAGACGGTGCGGGACGCGCCATCGGCGATAGCGGCTTCAAGAGCCGTCTTGTCCAACGTTGGCGGGTCCTTTTCGATCAGGCCGAAGGTGTCGATGTTGAGCCACGGGTTGGTGAGAGACAACTCGCCGCCCAGGAAGACTTCAACCGTGGTGAGTGAGCCGCTGTTGAACTCAATGTATTGGCGGATGTAGCCCTGCGCCTCGGTGGTTTCGCTGAAGCTGGTCTGGGCAATCACGGCGCCACCACCCACCTCGCGCACGCCCAGGTGGGCGTCTGGGACCACGGTGGCGGTCTCATCGTTCATGCGAACCCAGCACCACAAGGCGTAGTCGGTGTTGGGCTTGAGGGTGACCTGCTGCCACATTGAGACGGTGCCGGTCTGCCCGCCCGAGCCGTCCAGCCGCATCCAAACCGACTTCCAGCCGGAATAGGCCCGGTTGTAGGGGGAGATGTTGCCGGCACTGTCGACGCCGCTGACGGCGTCGGTGGACCAGGCGCCGCCTACGGTCGAGCCCTGGCGCTCCAGGTTCGGGTCCGCGATCAGGTTGGGCCGGGTGACCGAGCCGTCCTTGTTGATGGTGAAACGCATCAGGAAGGTGCTGTACTTGGCCCAGTCCGACAGGGCGAAGTACTTGTCCGGCTGGTTGCCCAACGACCACGGATGCAAGAAGCCGCCGTAAAGCTGCGGGTGGTCGGTTGTTGTGACCAGGATGTACGGCTCGGACCAGGGGCCGGTGGGCTCCGGGGCGGTTTGCAGCACGATGTCAAGGTCGTTGTCCTGGTGGACCGACAGCCACAGGCCGCTGTACTGGTCGTAGCCAATGCCCAGTTCGCCCACGCCATGGTTGGTGAAGTCACCCATCACCGGGGTGGCGTTGTCGGCCGCCTGCGGGTCTTCAGTGGTGGTGACCCAGCGGTCGGTGATCCAGTATTCGAACTTGGACTGGTCCATGTTGTAGAAGTCACGCTGGGTGGCGCGGGCCACGGCCACCGGGGTGTGGCGGCCCGGGCCGGTGCCGAACATGTAGACGTACTGGTCGCCCGGCTTCTGGGCGAAGTTGATCATCTGGAACGGCTGGTAGTCGAACTTGTTTGAGTTGGGATTCAGCCACCGCATGGTGCTGGCAGCCCAGGTGTCGCCGTAGTCATCCGAGTAGTAGATGCCCGAGTATTGGATGCCCCAGTAGCCGGCGGCGCCGAAACCCGTATTGGACATGTAGCCCACAAAGTTGCGGTACTGGGACGGGTTGTCCGGGTTGGCCACCGCGATGCCACCAGTGGGGATGGCGCTGTTCTCACCTGTGGCGCAGGTGGCCTGCTTGCACGGGATGATCTCCTTAGACTGGGTGGCGCTGTTCATCAGCGCCTTGTACCAGGTCATGCCGTCCGTCAGGTCGTGGTCGTTGCTGAACAGCAGCGAGGAGCTGCGCCAGTTGCCAGTCTGGTAGGACGTGTTGAAGGTGTCGCCGAAGGCGGCCAGGACGGTGCCGTTGCCGGCGTCCCACAAGATGCCCAGGTCGGTGCCGCCGATGTTGCCGTAGGTGTTGTTGTTGGTTGGGGTGACGGCTTCACGGCCGGTCATTTTGCCGGCCATGATGGCCCGGGTGGGGGGCATAGTGGGGGCGGCCTCGGCCGCCGTGCCGGCTATCACCAGGCCGGCAAAGGCGAGCGCGGCGGCGCCCGTGAGGGCCATAGCCTTGCGCATGTGAGTCTTCATGGATGCTTGTCTCCTACGTAGCTGGACTGCGTCGTTGCATGGTCTATGTGGGGCGGTGCGGTTGAGGGATGCCGCTGTCCGTACCGCATTTTGAGAGATCGATTTCCCAACTGGCCGAGCGTATGCCGTGGTAGTTGATGGTTGTTTCTTGTTACCGGCGGCCTTGCCAGTAATCGATTGCTCAACAGGGTAGTACTAAGGGCCCAGACTGTCAATGACTATCTTTTGCCCGATGGCGCCCGCCCGCGCCGGCATGACCCAGGTCAGTGACATGGGTCTAGCTGAGTAGTATGCGCTAGCCCACCAGCGAGTGGCGCTGCACGATGGCGTCCCGGCCCGGGCCCACGCCCACCACCGAGATGCGGGCGCCGCTCATTTCTTCAACCGCCTGGACGTACCGCTGGGCGTTCAGGGGCAAGGCGCCAAACGACCTGGCACCCGTGATGTCCTCATCCCAGCCGTCCAGATATTCGTAGACCGGCTTGGCGTGGTGGATGTCGCTCTGGGAGACGGGCAACTCGTCGAAGCGGACGCCATCGACCTCATAGGCCACACAGACCGGCACCTTATCCCAGCCGGTCAACACGTCCAGCTTGGTCAACACGAAATCCGTCACACCGTTGATGCGGGCCGCGTACCGGGCCACCACCGCGTCATACCAGCCGCAGCGGCGCGGCCGGCCCGTGGTGACGCCATACTCGTGGCCGATCTCCCGCAGGCGCTCGCCATCCAGGTCGAACAACTCGGTGGTGAACGGGCCCGAGCCAACCCGTGTGGCGTAGGCCTTGATCACGGCCACCACCCGGTCGATCCGGGTTGGCCCCACGCCCGAACCGGTACAGGCGCCGCCGGCCGTCGCGTTGGAGGAGGTGACAAACGGGTAGGTGCCGTGGTCGACATCGAGCATCGTCGCCTGGCCGCCCTCGAACAGAACCGTGGCGCCGTCGTCCAATGCCTGGTTGAGAAGGGCCGCCGTGTCCACCACCATGGGGCGTAGGCGCTCGGCGTAGGCCTCGAGTTCTTCAACCACCTCTTCTACCGCGATGGCCCGCCGGTTGTACACCTTCACCAGCAGGTGGTTCTTCTGCATCAGGGCGCCTTCCACCTTCTGCAGCAGAATCGAATGGTCGAACAAGTCTTGGATGCGGATGCCCACCCGGGTCATCTTGTCGGCATAGGTGGGGCCGATGCCGCGGCCCGTGGTGCCGATTTGGCGCTTGCCTAGGAAGCGCTCCGTCACCTTGTCCATGGTCCGGTTGTAGGACGGGATGACGTGGGCGTTGGCGCTGATCACCAGGCGGGAAGTGTCCACGCCGCGGGCCTCGATGGCGGACAGTTCCTGGAACAGCACCTCAAGGTCAACCACCACGCCGTTGGCGATCACCGGCACCACACCCGGCGTCAAGATGCCGCTGGGCAGCAGGTGCAGGGCGTAGGTCTGGCCGCCGATCACCACCGTGTGGCCGGCGTTGTTGCCACCGTTGAACTTCACCACGTAGTCAACATCCCGGCCCAGCAGGTCGGTGGCCTTGCCTTTGCCTTCGTCACCCCACTGTGCGCCCACAAGCACTATGCCTGGCATGGCTACCTCCTGCTGCCGGTTGTCTTAGGGACGGCGGGCCGCTGCGGTGCGTGCGGCGGCGCCCCCATGAGGTTACCGGACGGGAGTTTCCGATGTGTCAGAGCTGGGAGGCGCGCAGGGCAATGTCGGTGCGGTGGTGCGAACCGGGCAGGCTGATGGCGTCAACCCCGGCGTAGGCGCGCTTGCGGGCGGCGTCCAGGTCACGGCCCAGGGCCACCACGTTCAGCACCCGGCCGCCGGCTGCCACCAGTTGGCCATCCGCGTTCAAGGCCGTGCCGGCGTGGAGCACAGTGACGGCATCGTTGGCTTCGGCCCGTTCGATGCCGGTGATCGGGCCGCCCTTGGTGACGGCGCCGGGATAGCCTTCGGCCGCCACCACTACGGTGACAGCCGCCTGTGAGGACCACTGCAGCTCGGTGAATTGGCTCAGGTGGCCCTGGGCGGCGGCCAGCAGCATGGCGGCCAGCGGGGTCTTCAGCCGGGCCAGCACCACCTGGGTTTCCGGGTCGCCGAAGCGGGCGTTGAACTCCACCACCCGCAGGCCCCGGCTGGTGAGAGCCAGGCCGCAATACAGCACCCCGGCAAACGGGTGGCCGCGGCGGGCCATCTCGGCCACGGTGGGGCGGGCCACCTTCTCCATCACTTGGTCGGTCAGGTCCGATGGCGCCCACGGCAGCGGCGAATAGGCGCCCATGCCGCCGGTGTTGGGGCCTTGGTCGCCGTCCAGGGCGCGTTTGAAGTCTTGGGCGGGGGCCAGCGGCAGCACGGTGGTGCCATCGGTGATGCAGAACAGGGAGATTTCGGGGCCGTCCAGGTATTCCTCGATCACCACGGGGGCGCCGGCCGCGAAGCAGGCTTCCGCGTGGGCCAGCGCCTGGTCCCGGTCCTTGGTCACCACTACGCCTTTGCCGGCGGCCAGGCCGTCGTTCTTGACTACATAGGGGGCGCCGAACTGGTCCAGGGCCTTTTCCGCCTCTTCCTTGGTGGTGGCCAGGATGGCGGCGGCGGTGGGGACGCCGGCGGCGGCCATGATTTCCTTGGCGAAGGCCTTGGAGCCTTCCAGTTGGGCGGCCTTGGCGCTGGGCCCGAAGCAGGCCACGCCGGCGGCCCGCAGGCTGTCCGCCACGCCCGCTACCAGGGGCGCTTCGGGGCCTATCACCACCAGGTCGGCTGCGAGTTCTTCGGCCAGGGCAGTGACGGCCGCGCCGTCGTTGATGTCCACCTGGTGCAGCGTCGCCAGGCGGCCTATGCCTGGGTTGCCGGGCGCAGCATGAAGCTGGTGGGCCGGTTGCCCCTGTGCCGTCTTGTCACCGGCGAAGCTGTGGACGATGGCGTCTTCCCGGCCCCCAGAGCCGATGACAAGGATTCTCACGTCCGCCTAGCCTACTGGGCTGGGCTGGGATTGCGCCCCGTGGACTACCGAAAGTCTCTCCGCATTGGCCGATGGCGGCCGGCTCAGAAGTGGCATCCCATGGTGAAGGTAGTACGTCGGGCAGGTGGGGAGTTGTCCCCATGGCGGGGTTCTTGTTTGCTCCGTAGTGTCGTTGGTCAACGGTTCGGTAGCGGAACCAGACCAGCCAGCCAGTGAAGGATGAGGTGACAGGGTGACCTCGCGTGAATTCGAGAAGCCGCGGATCGGCTTCCTCGGTGGCGAGCCCACTCCTGGTGCGCCACACTGCGCCAGGTGGGCTGGCGGCGGCTGCCGGGCTGTCTGCGGTGTCATCGCTGCGGTGGCACCGGTAGGGTTTTCCCGCAGCCGCTTTGCGGCTTGGCCCCCAGTTCGCTTCTAGTCCCAAGGAGCATCATGAACATCGCTGTTCGTCGCCCCGTCTCCAAGTTCGTTGCCTGCGCCTCTGCCCTGGCTATGGCCGTCACCCTGGCTGGCCTGCCGGCTGCGGCCCAGGCGGTCCCAGCGCCGCCGGTCGACGCGGCCAAAGTGGCGGCCGTTCAGCAGGCCGTCACGCAGGCGGTGGACGATGTCGCGGCCCAGCTTGCGGCGTTGACGCCCACGGCGGTGCCTCAGACCTTCACGGTGCCTGACGGCACGGGTGGCTGGCCGACGGAGAGCAGCTACGACCTGAGGGATGCTCACCCCACGTGGGTCACCGACGTCAAGAGCCAAGGCGGGTGGAATCTATGCCACACGTTCGCCCTCACAGCCATGGCTGAGTCATCCATCGCCAAGAACGGCGCCGTAACCGAAGCAACCCAACTATCGGACTTGCTAACTGCGCATGCCGCTGTGGGCTCGCAGCCGATCACCTCAAGCGACTCCGCAGAGCCCCTCGAGGTGTGGTCGCGCTGGTGGGGGCCTCGTCTGGAAACCATCGGGCCATCGGCCGCTGGCTTCGAGGAGGTACCTGACTCAGTGAGCCATGTAGCGGACTTCCACCTGCAGAGCGGCTGGCGGTTCACCTGGCCGGACAACGGGATCATTGGCAGTCAAACGCACATCAACGCCATCAAGCAGTCGATCTACCAATATGGTGCAATAGCAATAGCTCTAAATGAGCCCAGCTTGAGACATACCGGCCACATGTTCGGTGGGATTAGAGTCAACCATGATATGACGTTGATCGGCTGGGACGACAACTACCCGAAAGAGATGCTGACCTACCCCAACGGTCCCGCGCCGGCCGACGGTGCCTTCTTGGTCAAGAACAGTTGGGGCGAGAATGCGGGTGACCGCGGCTACATGTGGTACTCGTATTATTCGGCCGACGTTGCTGTCGCGACCGGCTGGTATGGCGAGGTCGTGGCTGCCGGTGATGTATCTGGTGGCGACGGGTATGACGGCATCTATTACTATGACACCGGCATGACGGTCAGGCGGGCCGTGGAGTCTGGTATAGGCGCCAACGTGTTTGTCTCCAGTCGCACCGAATTGCTGAAAGCTGTGCAACTCCAGAATGCGACTGATCGTGCCGTTGACTTCGAAGTTCGCATCTACCTGGACCCATCTGCCGACATGCCCGATTCGGGGAGCCTCCAAGCGATTGGCACTGGTGGCTCAACTGTCTTGACGGGGACCTTGCCGTACTACGGCTTGGATACCGTGAGCCTGGCGTCACCAGTGCCGTTACAACTGGGTCAGCGATTCTCGGTGGTGGTGAAGTACACCATGCAGGATGGATCGACGCCTGAATTCCCGTTTGAGCACAGCAATGGAGCTAGTGGAGCGGATGCCCAGTCTGGGCAGAGTTACCAGAAGACAGCGGCCGGTACGTGGATTGATCTTGCGTCCGATCGCGACCCGTCGTACGGGAACCTCACGTTCAAGGCAATCACGGGACGGGCCGACCACGACCAGGTCACATTGACGCCAATGGCCCTGCGTTTCGAACGTGGCGACACGGAGGCCACCGTTACCGTGGAAACAGGTTCGACCACTGATTCGTGGAATGCCGTTTCCGACGCTTCGTGGTTGCACGTATCCAAGGTTGGCAACGCGTTGGTGGTGACAGCGGATCCGAATCCGTCAGGTCCGGCCCGATGGGCCAATGTGACGGTGACATCAGGCGCGGCTCGCAGTTTGTTGACTGTGCGGCAAGATGCTTTAGACGACTGCGGTGACACTATGGCCACTGCCTGCGTGCTGGACCTCAGCGCAACGTTAGTAACTACAACCGTCAACCGCTTGGAGGGCGGCGCGGACAAGGACTACTTCAGGATTGTTCCGCCGGTCAGCGGGACATGGACCTTCACTCCCGAAGTCACAGCGGCCGACAGCGCTTCTGGGATCTACCTGCTGGACAGTGCCGGTGTAACAGTGAAGGCGGCAGGGAGTGCTCGGTTCGGCGCTTCGATCAGCGCGGACTTGACGGGAGGGGAGACGTACTACTTGTGGATCTATCACAGTTGGATGGGGGTTGGGCCACGGTCATATGAGAATGACTACACGTTGACGGCTCTGCCGCCTCCGCCCTATGATGGCGTACCCTTCTTGTTGGCCGCTCCGACACCGATTTGGACGACGGCCGAAGGATACGACAGGCGCATCTACGTGAGCTCAAACACCAGTTGGACGATAGAGGCCGACTCTCTGCCTGACTGGATTACCCCGGACGTCTCCAGCGGTACAGGTTCGGGAAGCGTCTACTTGTCGTTTGCACCTAATGCAGGCGACACCAGAAGTGGCGAAATCACCCTTGTCACGAGCGAAGGTGGCCCACTAGCCACAACACAGGTGACAGTCCACCAAGCTGCGGTTTCGGCCCTTGACTTGGATCGTGACCAGGCTGTCCTGGCAGCCATCGAGGGTTCAGCCACCGTCCAGGTCACGACCAACACTTCGTGGGCGGTCACGTCGCTGCCGGACTGGCTCACGGCCAGTCCGTCCTCTGGGTCGGTTAGCGGATCTGTGACATTGCAGGCATCAGCCAATGGCGGAACGGCACGAACCGGCACCGTCACGTTCTCTACCACATCGGTCGGGGCCAATGTGACGAAGACCATCACCGTTAGCCAGTCGAACAGCGGCACCGCTGCCGTGATACCAGACCCCGGGTTCAGCAATTGCCTTAGAGACAACGTAGCCTTCGTGTCTCGGGTTTCCGCTTCGGCAGTGGTACTGACTGTGGAGAACCTGGGGGCATTGAAGACAGTTTCTTGCTACGGCAGCAGTATTGCGTCAATTGTGGGGATCGGCTATCTAACCGGGGCCGAGACGATCGACCTTTCGCACAATTCGATTGGAGATCTCTCACCGCTGACGAATGCAAGCCTGCCAGGTCTTCGCCAGCTCTCCATGGGCGAAAACCCCTTCACCACGTTGCCGGATCTACCGGGTTTGACGGGTTTGGTGGACCTTGCCGTCGACGAGAGTGAGGTTGTCTCGATTGCTCCGGGTGCAGTCATGCCGACCGTGGAGAAGCTGTCGGTGGCATACTGTGAGTTGGCGTCACTAGACAACCTGGTTGAGAGATTCCCAAACCTGACCGAGGCGAGGCTTCAGGCCAACAACTTGTCCGATATATCAGCCTTGGCTGCCTTGAATTCTACGGCGATCCAGCTTTACTACAACCATATTGCGGACGCCTCGCCGCTGCAGGACAACTCGCGCTTGTCCGAAGCTACACTCGGGGGGCAGACGGTGACCCTAGCTACGGTCCAAGCGGGAGTAGCGTCGCCGTTTGGTCTGGTCGGAGTAGATGGGCAGACTCCGACGGTGGCGTTCTATTCAGGTGGCGGCACGCTTGATGCCACAACCGGCCTGGTTACGTATACCTCGGCTGGCACCCACACCGGCGGCTTCGGGCCGGGGAGCGGTACCGGATTTCGGGGTACCTTCACCCAGGTTGCCACTGCGGCGCCGGCGGTGGAACTGGCGGTTGACACGACATCGTGGACGCTGGGCACCCTGTCTGCGACCAAGCAGGTGGCCGTGACCTCGAACACCGACTGGAAGGTGACTTCGAACGCCTCCTGGCTGGGCCTCTCGGTCACTGAAGGCAGCGGCGACGACACCGTCACGCTCACGGCCGCCGCCAACTACACCTACGATGCCCGCACCGCCACGGTGAAGTTCGAAACGACATCGGGCTCGCCAACGGTCACGCGAACGGTCACCGTGACCCAGGCCGGCAACGAGCCGCCGGCCGCCATCGGCACAGTGACAATTGTGGGTGACCTGGTGCCCGGCAGCACTGTGACCGCGCAGGTGGAAGGCGTCAATCCGGCCAATGCCCAGCTCTCCTATGAGTGGTACCGGCACTCCATGCCGGTAGCAGGCCCCAGCGCCTCCAACCAGTACGTGGTCCAGGCGGCCGACCAGGGGACGGAACTCCAGGCCAGGGTCACCGTCTCCGCCCCCGGCTACGCCAGCATCACCGGGTATTCGGAGTGGACCCACGTGCCATATCCCCAGGTCACCATCGATCAGGTCACCATCACCGGTGACCCCTGGTACGGCGGCGTCCTGACCGCTCACGCCACCGGCGTGGACCCCGCCGGCGCCCAACTGAGCTACCTCTGGTTTGTCGATGGCGCGGCGGTGACGGGCGAATACGGCTCCACCTACACCGTCCGCCCCGCAGACGACGGTAAGACAGTCTTTGTCCGCGTGCTCGGCTACGCCAACTACCGGGATGAGGGCTCCCAGGACTCGGAACCCATCCTGATCCAGTACCGCGAGGTCACCATCGGCACGGTGACCATAGTCGGTGACCTGACACCCGGCAGCACCGTCACCGCTGTCGTCGAAGGCCTAGACCCCGCCGATGCCGAACTGTCCTACGAGTGGTACCGGCACTCCATCCCGGTGGCCGGGCCAAGCGCCTCCAACCAGTACGTCATCCAGGAAGAGGATCGCGGTTGGACCCTCCAAGCCAGGGTTACCGGGTCAGCCCCCGGCTACGCCACCATCACGGGATACTCCGAGTGGACCCTGGTGCCCTACGAGCCGGTCGTGATCGGCTCCGTCACCATCACCGGTGACGCCTGGCCCGGCGGCACGCTGACCGCCGAAGTCAACGGTGTAGACCCAACCAACGCCTACCTGACCTACCAGTGGTTCGTCAACGACCAGATGGTCGATGGCGTGTGGGGCTCCACCTACACCGTCCGCGACGCCGACAACGGCAAGTCCGTCAAGGTCCGCGTGTTCGGCTACGCCAGCTACCGTGCCGAAGGCACCAAGGACTCCGAACCCGTAACGATCCAACTCCGACCCGTCACCATCGAATCAGTCACCGTTACCGGGGTGCCAATCGCCAACCGCAGCCTGACCGCCTCGGCCATCGGCCTCGAACCTGCCAACGCCGACGTGACCTACCAGTGGTACTCCAACGGTGTCCCCATCGAGGGCGCCACCGCCAGGTCCTACAGGGTCCAGGCTGTAGACAACGGCAACATCCTCAAAGTCCGTGTCACCGCCTCGGCCAACCTCAGGAGCGAAGGCTCCGCGGACTCGGATCCAATCCTGATCCGGTTCCTCCAGCTAACCCACTCCATCCCGAACCCCATGGACGGCAACGCGCACACCTACACCATTGAGGTGTCCGCCAACGTCGATTGGACCATCGACACCTCCAGCAACTTCACCGTCACGCGACCGGAAGGCCAAAGCGGCACCGTCACGCTGACCATTCCCGCCAACTACGGCACCCCCTACAGCACCGGCATTCTCTTCTGGCCCACCGATCCCACCTACCGCTCATTGCTGCAAACCGGTGCCACCATCAGCCAAGGCTCCTTGGCCTTCGTCAAGTGGTCGCAGAACGAGTGGACCTCGGCTGCCACCGCCCAAAGCACCACGATCGGCGTCAGCAGCTCCTGCAAGTCTTGGAGCACCACGAAGACGGCCACCTGGGTAACCGTGACCCCGGCATCGGGCACCGCGGACCGGCAGGTCACCATCCGAACCGTCGCCAACACAACCACCACTGCCCGCACGGCCCAGATCTACCTGAGCGGTTGCTACTCGCAAGACATCTTGACCGTCACGCAGGCACCAGCGGCCAGCCTGACCATCAGCCCCACCACGTGGGCGGCGCCGGTCAGCGGCGGCAGCCGAGTCATCGCCGTCACCACCAACCAGCCCACCTGGAAGGTAACCATCCCGACGGCGGCCGCTACCTGGCTGTCAGTCGACCAGACAACCGGCAACGCGGACGAAAGCCCCACCCTGACGGCAGCGGCCGGCGGCACCGCCAGGTCCGCCGTCGTCACCATCACGGCCGGCACCGTCAGCCGTACCGTTACGGTCACCCAGGCCGCCGCCACGCTGACGGTCACCCCAACCGTGTGGAACACCACTGCCGCCGGTGAGGGCATTGGACACGCCACCGTCACCACCAACCTGGACCGGTGGGACGTGACGGCCTATGCGCCGTGGCTGGTAGTCTCCGGCACCTCGGGCACCTCGGGCGGCAGCCTGGCCTTCTGGGCCAACGCCTACGGCCCCAACCCCAGCACATCCGCCCGTACCGGCACCATCACCATCCGCGCCGGCGGCCTGACCAGGACAATTACCATCAACCAGCCCGGCCAAACGTTCACCATCACCCCAGCCACCTGGGCCGCCCCCAACAAGGGCGGTACGTCATCGAGCATCAAGGTGGTAGCCACGTACGGCTCTTGGGAGGTGACCTCCAGTTCGGACTGGATCACCGCTAGCCGCACCTACGGCTCGGGCGGCGAGACGCTGACACTGACCGCCGCGCCCAACCCCACCGGCACGTCCCGCAGCGGTCAAATCACCATCCAAGCCGGCTCGGTGTACAAGTCCATCACCGTCACCCAGGCGGCCAGCACGCTGACGATGACGCCCGCTTCCTGGGCGGCGCCCAACAAGGGCGGCACGTCATCGGCCATCCGGGTGGCGGCCACCTACGGCTCTTGGGAACTGACTGCCTACCCGGCCTGGGTGACGCCATCGGCCACCAGCGGCGCCGACGGCACCACCTTCACGCTGACCGCCACGCCCAACCCGAACGGCACCCTGCGCACCGGCCCGGTCACCGTCACGGCCGGCTCGCTGACCAGGACATTCACCGTCACCCAGGCGGCCGGCACGCTGACAGCCACACCGGCGTCGTGGGCGGCGCCCAACAAGGGCGGCACGTCATCGGCCATTCGGGTGGCAGCCACCTACGGGGCGTGGGAGGTGACCACCACCTTTGACTGGTTGACCACCAGCGTGACCAGCGGCGTAGACGGCGCCACCTTCACCGTGACGGCCACACCCAACCCCAACAGCACCGCCCGCACCGGCTCGGTGACCCTCACGGCCGGCAGCCTGACCAGGACCATCACGGTCAGCCAGGCCGCCGCCACGCTGACCCTGTCCCGCACCACCTGGAGCGTCAACCGGGCTGGGGAGGGCGTCTCACCCCTCGTCACCGTGACCACCTCGCTGCCGGACTGGCAGGTCACCAACCTGCCGGACTGGTTGGGCGTGTCATCCATGGGCGGACCTTCTGGCTCCGGCTTCACCATCTACGCCAAGGAGGCCAACACCACCGGTGCCGCCCGTAGCCAGGTCATCACCGTCACGGCCGGCAACCTGACCCGGACGGTGACCGTGACCCAAGCCCGTTAGCCGAGCTGTCAGGGTGGTACGGGGTTGCGGGGGTTACGGGGTTACTGGGGACGGTTCCGTTAGGGGGTTACAGGGGACGGTTCCGCGTAACACGGTGCGGCATGCCGCACCATGTTACGCGGAACCGTCCCCTGTAACCCCCGCACCATGTGACACGGAACCGTCCCCCGTAACGCCGCACCATGTGACACGGAACCGTCCCCCGTAACGCCGGAGCCGTCCCCTGTAACCCCGTTCCCCCGTACCTAGGCAAAGTCGGACCAAAGGGCCAGCGCCCAGCCGCCCGTCTGTGGCAGACTGGACGGACGGAAGACGCCGGGTCCCAAGCGTCCCCATGCACTTTGGTCAACTCGGCGTCCCCGCTCGGCATCGCCAGGACAACGGTCCAAACGACGCCTCCCCTTCACTGAGAGACCTAGCCCCGAGGACGTGAGCCCATGAGCCCCACCCGTCATCGTTTATCCCTGATATCCAGCCTGGCCGCCCTGGCCACCGCCGTCACCCTGATCGGTGCGCCCGCCGCCTTGGGCCAGACGCCCGTGGCCGAAGGCCTAGCCGCAGAGAGTGCCTTCGAAGCGCCCGCCATCCCCACGCTGTCTCTGAGTTCATACAGTTGGACCGCCCCGGCCGAAGGTGAAGGCATTTCTGACCCTGTTACGGTCAGCACCAACCAAGACTCCTGGCAGATCACCTCCAGCCCGCCCTGGGTTAACACCAGCTCAGGCGAAGGCGGCGACGGCAGTGGCTTCACTATCAGTGTGGGCGGCCCCAACAACACGGGCTTCTACCGGACCGGCCCCATCGTCATCCAGGCTGGCTCCATCACCAGGGTGTTGGTTGTCAGCCAGGCTGCCATCACATTGACCCTGAGCCCTGGCACCACTTACATCGCCCCGGTAGCGGGCGGCTCGCGCGCGTCCACCGTGACCACCAACGCCCACAGTTGGTCAGCCGAAGCCGATGCCGACTGGGTCACCGTCAGTCCCACGAGTGGCGCCACCGGTGACCGCCTCACAGTCACCGCCGAGCCCAACAGCGGCGCCGCCCGCAGCGCCACCGTCTCGGTGACGGCCGCCGGGTATACCAAGACCTTCCGCGTGACCCAGATCCAGGTGACCTTCGCGGTCAGCCCCACCTACTGGGAGGCTCCGCTCGAAGGCGGCGGCGCTTCGCCGCACGTCACGGTCACCACCCCCTATGACACTTGGCAGATCACCAGGTACCCGGATTGGGTCATGCTCAGCTCCCTGGACGGCAGTTCTGGCAGCGGCTTCACCGTCTCCGCCACCAGCACCAACCCCGGTCCACTGCGCCGGTCCGGAGCCATCGTCATCCAGTCCGGCGGCCGGACGCTGACCTACTGGGTTTACCAGGCAGCCGTGACGCTGTCGGTCAGCCCGGCGGCCTGGGTGGCTCCCGTGGCAGGCGGCACCCGCGAGGTCACTGTCACCACCAACTACTCCGACTGGTCGGCCGCGGCCGATGCCGATTGGCTCACCATCAGCCCCACGTCCGGCAGCAGCGGCGGCAAGTTCACCATCACGGCCCAGCCCAACAGCGGCGCGGCCCGCAGCGCTACGGTCACCGTCACCGCGGCCAACGCCACGCGGACCTTGCGTGTCACCCAGGCGGCGGTCGTGTTCGCCGTCAGCCCGGCCACCTGGGAGGCCCCACTCGAAGGTGGTGGCGCCTCGCCGCATGTCACGGTCACTACCCCCTACGGCGACTGGCAGATCATCAAGAAGCCGTCCTGGGTCATGACCAGCGCCGACAGTGGCACTTCGGGCAGCGGCTTCACGGTCAACGCCCTGAGCGCCAACCCCAACCCGGTGCGGCGCACGGACACCATCATCATCCGGTCTGGCGTTGCGACCAGGCTCTTCGTGGTGACTCAGCCGGCGGTGACGCTGACCCTCAACCCCGCGGTCCTTTGGGTGGCGCCGGTGGCCGGCAGCACCCGCACGGTCACGGTGACCACGAACGCCGCCAGTTGGTCGGTGGAGTCCGATGCCGCGTGGCTGACCGTGTCGCCCAGCAGTGGCAGCACGGGTGAACAGTTCACGATGACGGCCCAAGCCAACACCGGGGCGGCCCGTAGCGCCACGGTTTCGGTGACCGCCTATGGCCTGACCAGGACCATCCGGGTGACCCAGGCCGCCATTACGTTCACGGTGTCACCCTCCTCGTGGACCGCCCCGCTTGATGGCAGCGGCGCCTCGCCGCACGTCACGGTCACCACGCCCTATAGCAGCTGGACAATCACCTCGAAGCCGGCCTGGGTCATCACCAGTTCCGACAGCGGTACTTCTGGCGGCGGTTTCACGGTCAACACCACCGGGCCCAACCTGACCCGGCTCTACCGGGCTGCTCCCATCGTGATCCAGTCCGGCAGCCAGATCAGGACCTACATGGTCTACCAGGCAGCCGTGACGCTGTCAGTCAGCCCGGCCGTGCTCTGGGTGGCGCCCAAGGCGGGCGGTACCCGCACGATCACCGTGACCACCAACGGTTACGTCTGGTGGGCTGAATCATCGGCCGAAAGCTGGCTGCACATCACCCCTGACCCCACCGGTCCGCGGTTCACCATCACGGCTGATGCCAACACCACCGGGGCGTCCCGTACGGCCACCGTCACGGTGTTTGCCTACAGCAGTGCCCTGACCAGAACCATCACGGTCACCCAGCCCCGCTAGCGGAGTTACGGTTCCGTTAGGGGGTTACAGGGGACGGTTCCGTTAGGGGGTTACAGGGGGCGGTTCCGTTAGGGGGTTACAGGGGACGGTTCCGCGTAACATGGTGCGGCATGCCGCACCATGTGACACGGAACCGTCCCCAGTAACCCCCGCACCATGTGACACGGAACCGTCCCCAGTAACCCCCGTAATGCCCCTGCCCGGAAAAGTGACCTTTCGCGAGGGAGTGGGGCAAACTGTACGGGTGACCAACTCAAGTGCCGATGCCGCCCCCACCGCCGATGCCGCCCCCACCGCCCACCTGGAACTGCCGGGTTGGCGCTATGTCACCTCGGGCAAGGTGCGTGACCTCTACGAGCCAGCCGAACCAGCCGGCCAGGCGCCCCACGGCGACGTCATCTTGGTGGTGACGTCGGACCGGATCAGCGCCTATGACTATGTGCTGCAGACCCCCATCCCGGACAAGGGCAAGGTGTTGACCGCCCTGACCGCCTGGTGGTTCGAACAACTGGCGGACGTGCTGCCCAACCACCTGGTCAGCCTGGACGTTCCGGAAGCCGTCAAGGGCCGCGGCATGATCTGCCGCCGCCTGGACATGTACCCGGTGGAATGCGTGGCCCGCGGCTACCTGACCGGCTCCGGCCTGAAGGAATACCAGCAAACCGGCGAGGTCACCGGCATCCCCCTGCCGCCCGGCCTGACCGATGGCGCCCGCCTGCCGCAGCCCATCTTCACGCCCGCCACCAAGGCCGAGATCGGCGAACACGATGAGAACGTCGCCTTCGGCTACGTGGCCAACCTGTTGGGGCCCGATGTCGCGGCCGGCCTGCGGGACGCCACGCTGGCCCTGTACTCCAAGGCCGAGCAGATTGCCCGCGGCCGCGGCCTGATCTTGGCGGACACCAAGTTCGAGTTCGGCCTCGATCCCGCCAGCGGCGCTCTGACCTTGGGCGACGAGGTCCTGACACCTGACTCCTCCCGCTACTGGGACGTCGCAACCTGGGCCCCCGGCGGCCCGCAACCCAGCTTCGACAAGCAGTTTGTGCGTGACTGGTTGACGAAGGAATCCGGCTGGGACCGGCAGTCGCAGCCGCCGGCGCTACCGGACGACATCGTCCGCAAGACGCGGGCCCGCTACGTGGAGGCCTACGAACGCCTGACCGGCCTGCCCTTCCAGGCCTGACACCCCACTGGCAAGTCTCCTCCCAGGTCAGGGCCTTTGGTCCTAGGCCAGCCGGCGAAAAAACTGCGGTAGACCGCCGCCGGCCGAAACACGCCGAGTAGAAGTACGCAAATAGCGGAATGTGACATGAGTCACCCGGCTAAGGTGTGCTCGGAGTCACAGTTCCAGAACGCTGCGTGTCCCTGCAGCATTCCAGGGCTGGAGATTCCGGAACGGCATGGCCGTTCCGCTGTAGGCCCCTGCAGTATCCGCTGGCACCTGTCGGCCTTCCCCCGGCCGCGATGACAGGATGCTTCGAGCCCCCTCGCCCCGGGGTAACAGAAACAGCACACCCGTACTGTTTTACCCTTTTGGCCTGCTCCAGCGACGGTAGGCCCTAAGGGCCCTGACGTTGGAGGGGTTACCCCATGAGCGCTCACAGTTCGCGCAAGTCCGTCACGCTGCCCAAGTCCCAGAACGTGCTGGCCCGCCTTGGCCGCCGCACCGTCAAGCCGGTCGTCTTCCTGGTAGCAGGCGCGATCGCCTTGGGAGGGGTGACCCTTGTCCAAAGCTGGATGGGTAGCCAAGAGGCGAAAGCGTGGACTACCACCTCCACGTTCGCGGCCGCGCCCTTCAACGGCAGCTTCGACCGCAACACGCTCTACACCTCGGACAACCTGACGGCCATCCCCAACATGGCCGGCCGGACCAGCGTCAGTTCGACGGACCGCATCCGGTTGGACAACGGCGGCATGACCCCGTCCTCCTGCTTCAACATGGCGGTAGGTCCCTCCACCAAGGCCGGCCTTGAGGATGAGCTGGCCGTCTACTGCTGGGCGGCCGGCAACAGCTCGTCCCTGTACCGGCACGACAAGGACGGCACCAGCACCTCGCTGGGCAACCTGGTTGGCCTGGGCGACAAGGCCGGTGGTGAGATCAACCAGAAGACCGGCCAGCTCTACTCCACCAGCGGCTACCTGGACACCATCACCTGCTCTGCCACCAATAACGCCACCCAGGGCGGCAGCGCCCGCCTGGGCATTTGGAACCTGACCGCCACCGGCACCACCGCGGTCTCGGTTGGCACCACCTACCCCAAGGCCAAGAACCAAACGGTCTGCGTCGCTGAATATCAGGCCACCGGCAACAGTACGGCATCGTGGGGTGTCGTCTCCGACATGGCGATCGACGCCGAAGGCAACTTCTACATCGTGGTAGGCCCCGCCAACCGGCACTGGCTGCTGCGGGTCGAGCCGCCGCGCAACCCCGACGGCTCCGTGGCCTCCTCGGGTGACTGGCTGTACACCCCGGTTGTCCGCCTGGCCGATTCTCCGGCGGTCCCGGCCGCCAGCGCCCTGTGGGGCATGGCCTTCATGAACGGCTCGCTGTACCTGGGTGATTCCAGCGGCCGCATCTACACCGTCAGCACCCTGACCGGCGCTGTTACCAACCTGGGCGATGCCGGCTCCCTGGTGCGTGACTTCGCGGCCGCCCAGATGGCGCCCGTGGTGCGCGGCAAGCTGTATATCGACGCGGACGGCAACGGCATCATCAGCGCAGCCGAAGAAGCCGCCAACGGCATCGCCGGCGCCACTGTGGGCATCTACAAGCAGGACGGCACGCTGCTGGGCGAACTGACCACGGACGCCAGCGGCGAATATTTCGGCCTGCTGCCCAGCGCCAGCGATGACCTGTACATCCGCGTCAAGCAGCCCCAGATCAACGGCGTCAACGCGATGCAAACCTATGGCGGCTACTGGGAGGGCACCGATGCCCTGGTGGACACCCGCGGCCTGAACCACAACAAGGTGGAACCGGTCTGCCGCACCACCACCCAAAGCGACCAGGTGCAGCCCTATTCGGGCCCCTGCTATGGCGCCAAGGTCAGCGGCATTGACAAGTCCACCTCCAATGACGTGGTGCAGGACGCCAACTTCTACTCCAAGGTGACCATGGAACAGGACCTGGAAGTGGCCGTGGCCAACTTCGGTTTCACCGTCACCGGCTCTTGGGGTGACGCCCAGGCCAGCACCAAGTCCACCGGCGCGGACAAGGGCCCCTTCCACATCAACACCCCGTTCAGCTCGGTCACCCTCGGCGCCAACCAGGGTTCCTACACCGACGGCGTCAACGATTCGGCCTCCAACGCCCACGCCACGGATGATGGCGTCTACCTGAAACTGGCCAACGGCGCCAAGGTTGGGCTGCAGGACCAGATCCTGTCGACCGGCCGCACCTATGACATTGAGGTCAACACGGCCATCGTGCCCGGCACCATCAACGAGGCTTTGATCAAGGTCAACGCCTGGGTTTCGCCCATCAACTCGACCACCCTGGCCTCTACCTCAACCAGGTTCATCCAGAACGCCAACCCGGTGGACGGCAAGGTGGAAGGCACCTACACGGTGCCCACCACACCTACGCCGGCCGGCGGCATTTCCGCCGGTGTGGTGCGCGTGGACGCCACTACCGCCAGCGGCATCTCCAACCCGGACAACACGGGCACTACGCCGCAGTACGCCCCCACCAAGGGCTCTACCGCCGCCAACACCCAGAAGTGGGTTATCGACGGCGATGTCGAGGACTACCGGGTGTGGAACGCCTCGGCCCAGATCCGCGTCGCCCTGCGCACCGACGGTGGCACTGTGTCTAACCAGCAGTTCAGCCTGCAGAACGTGGTTGACGGCACGGCCAGCCCGTTGAACCCGTCCCGCACCACGGACACCATCAGCACCACCGCTTCGGGCAGCGCCGTGACGTCGCAGACGGCGCACGCCGTGTCAAACACCTCGAACGCGGTCACCATCACGGCGGGCACCCTGCCCACCGATTGGTCCATCAAGTCGGTCAGTTGCTACGGCTCGGTGACGGGCTTCACGGTGCCCACCGACAAGTACACGGTCAACCTGACCAACCGGTCCGTCACCATCAACGCCGGCTACTTCTTGAGCGCCGGCCCGGATGACATCATCAACGACCTGACCTGCCAGTTCAACATCAAGAAGGCCGCCCCGGCGGACAAGGCCCTGTTTGAACTCTCGGCCACCTCGGCCACCGTTAACGCCGACATCACCGGCACCGTCACCGTGGTTGATTCTTCTGGCGTGGTAGTGGCGAACGAAGAGGTCCTGTTCGAGGTCCCCACCGGCGTCACCGTCAAGGATGCCGCCAACAACGTGCTGACCGCGCCCTACAAGTGCACCACGGGCCCAACCGGCCAGTGCTCGGTCAAGTTCACTTCCAGCACGGCGGCCACCTATGAGGTCCACGCCAAGATCGAAACCTCCACCCCGGGCACATGGGCGGACGCGGGCGGCAATGGCAATGCCGCCAAGGCCTCGCCGCAGTCCATCACCTTCAACGCCGATGTGCCGGCCAGCGGTGAGATCGCCCTGACGGACACGGCGGACAAGTATGCCGATTATCAGTCGGGCGACGCCGACTACGCGCCGGATGACTACTACACGCTGGATATCTGGGTCAAGGACGCCTCCTCCAACGGCGTCGGCGGCCTGACCAGTAGTGATTTCACCTTCACCTGCCCGGATGCTCCCGGCACCAACTGCGCCACCACCGCCTACGGCGTCTTCTTCGGCTCGGTGGCGGCCGTCAGCGGCCAGCCCGGCCACTACCAGGTGGCGGTCTACGCCAAGCGTTCCGGCACCAAGCAGATCGCCGTCTACGTGGCGGGCCTGACCACGGCGGCCTACTACCCGCTGCCCAAGCAGGGCACCACCCAGCAGTATGTGACGGCCACCTTCAAGGCCATGGAAAAGGTCGATCTGACCCAGTCCACCTTCACCGTCAATGAGGCCGGTACGGTCAAGGCCGGCTATGTGTCCGATGCCGTCCCCGGCGCCTATCGCGTGGGCACCATCGTGTTGAAGGACAAGAACGGCAGTCCGGTGACGGGTGCCGCCGGCCGGCTATCGGAGGCTTCCACCAACCCGTCCGAACTGCACCTGCTCACGTTCACCGAGGTCAGCGGCACGCCCGGCACCTACACCGTCAACGTCCACAGTACGGACGCGGGTTCCTTCACGCCGGTGGTGACGTATGTCCTGCCGGTCCCGGCCCAGTCGGTCAACCTGACCTCGGACAAGGCGGCCGTCTTCATCGAGGATGACCCTGACCTGAGCATGTCCAGTTTCGTCATCACCGATACGGCCAACAAGAAGGCCGATGGCGCGGAGTACTACACGGGTACCGTCACCCTGCAGAATGCGGCCGGCAAGCCGGTGCGCGATGGCGTCTCCAAGCTCAGCTTCGTCGCCAGCCCCGCCACCGGGGTCACCTTCGTCAACCTGACCTGCACCATGTCGGCCGGCAAGTGCACCGGCGTCTACACCGTGCAGATCAAGTCCACCGTCAAGGGCGCCAAGTCCATCACCGCGGTCTATGACATGGACCCGGCCGATCTTGAGCTGGGCCCGCAGACGGCCACCTTCGTCCAGCCACCCGTGTCGGTGCCGGATTCGACCTTCGAGGTCAGCCCGTCATCGGGCACCGTGCTGCCGGACGGCACCTCGGCCTTCACCGCCACCGCCACCCTGTGGGGCGAGGCCGCCCACCTCAACGCCATCCAGGGCCAAGACGTGGTCTTCACCGTCAACGCCACCGGCACCACCGTGGCGGCCGCCACGCTGCACAACGGCGCCACCACCAACCCCACCACTTTGACCGTGGCCAGCTCGGCCCTGGGCGTCTCCCAGATCACGGTCACGGCCACCGCAGAAGGCACCTACAGCCTGTGTGCCACCGTGGATGGCACCAACCTGCCCGGTTCCTGCAAGGCGATCGAATTCAAGGCCGGTGACATCGACTACACCCTGTCCGCCTACGAGGTTTCGACCGCCGCCGTGGTGGCGGACAACACCTCCACCGGCACCATCACGGTGACGTTGAAGGACGCCGCCAACAACCCGAAGGGTGGCCAGGCGGCCAACCTCGCGGCCACGCCGCCGTTCGGCGCCGGCATCACTATCAGCGCCTTCACCGAGACCGGCACGGCCGGCACCTATACGGCCACCTTCAAGGGCACCGACGTGGGCAGCTTCCACATCGACGTGACGGCGGCCGGGGGCGCCATCGGCGGCACCAGCCACACCGATGTGGACGGCTCTACCCCCAACCACTACGCCCACCTGACGTTCGGCACCCTGTGCACCACGCCGGGTACCAGCACCCAGGCCATCGCCGAGACCACCCCGCTGGATGCTCTCAACCACCCGTCGGTGTGGGCCGACGGCGCTGACAGCTACACCATCACCACCACCCTGGTGGACTGCTACGGTCACCCGATCACCGACTGGGTGCCCAGCAAGTACTGGGTCTCGGTCAAACTGGGTGGCACCACTGCGCCCACCGCCAACTACACGGTCAGCACCCCGGTGCATTCGGGTAACGGCGTCTACACGCAGACCGTCACCGCGGTCAAGAGCGGCACCTACAACATCACCGGGGCCTATGGCGCCACCAGTGGCACCGCCACCGCCATCGTCACGGCCGGCCTCAACGCCACCTTCGACCCGAAGCCGGGCGGCGCGGGCTATTCGTCGATCACCATCGACAACCCCACCCCCACGCCCAAGGCCAACGGCGCCGACAGCTACACCATCACGGTGACGTTGAAGGACACCAACAATGACCCGGTGACGGACGGCCTGTCGCTGCTCAGCGACGGTTACCCGCGCCTGCGCCTGGCCGGCCCCAGCGGCACCGACTACACCATCAGCGCCCTGGCCGGCACCGCCACGCCGGGCGTCTACACGGCCACCATCAAGGCGTCCGTCAGCGCCACCTATAACGTCACGGCCACCTATGGCCGCGGCACCGGCGCCATCATCATTGACGGCAGCCCCGTGTCGGCCTACTTCGGGCCTGACATCCCCTGCCAAACCACCTCCAGCTACGTGCTGTCCACCGGCAACAAGTGGGCCGATGGCGCCGACGCACACACCGTCACGGTGACCTTGAAGGCCTGCGACAACTCGGCCATCGAACTGGATTCGACCGGTCTGGCCCAGTTGACCGCCGGGGCCACGCCCAGCGGCGTGGTGGGCGCTTTCGCGGCCGTGCCGGGCAGCCCGGGCGTCTACCGGGCCAACATCACCTCCACGCTGGCGGGTGAGAAGACCGTCACGGTCAACTGGACCGGCTCCGGCGCCTTCGCCGTCAACCCGGCCACGTCCGGCGCCAACAAGGTCAACTTCATCGGTGGCCTGCCGGTCAACCCGCTGGGCACGTTCGACACCACCACCGGCAACAAACTGACGGACGGCACCGCCTTCCACGAGGCTTGGGTGGACTTCAAGGACGCCAACGGCAACCCCGCCACCTGCACCAGCGACGGCACCACGCTGGGCACGCCGGTAGCCTGCCAGGCCACCTTCGAGTTGTTGACCGAGGCTACCGCCAGCGGCACCGCCACCACCGGCGCCCGCATCGACAACGCCACCACCGGCACTTTCACCAAGGTGGTGACGGCTGACGCCAACGGCCGCGCCCTGGTCAAGGTCTATTCGATCTATGCCAGCGATCCGGACCTGGGCGGCTTCCCCATTCGGGCCAAGGTGGGCACCGGCAGCTCGGCCGTCAAGCGGATCCCGTTCCGGCCTGACCTGGCCAATGCCGCCAAGTCGACCTTCACGGTGACCCCCACCACCGCCTTGACGGCGGACGGCATCGAGTACTTCACCGGCCAAATCATCCTGAAGGACGCCGGCGGCACCCTTGTGCCCGGCGCCACCGCCTCGGTGCAGATCTGCAAGGTCAACGGCGCCACCTGCGATCCGACCTCGGACGTGACGGTCAGCGCCCTTGGTGGCGGCCCCGCCAATTGGGTTTCGTCCAACCCGGCGGCGGAGATCAACGTCAAGTTCACCAGCACTAAGGCCGCCACCTACCGGGTGACCGCCTACATCGCGGGTGACCCCATCGGCACCGGCGCGCCCTACTACAAGGAGATCACCTTCGAGCCGGGCCCGGCCAGCGGCATCGCCTCGCAGCTAATCTGGACCACGGCCACGGCCACGGCCAACGGCACGGACACAAAGTCGATCCAGGCCGAGATCAAGGACGCCAACGGCAACCTGGTGGCCGATGGCGCCACGGTGCTGTTCTCCATCCCGGCCAACACCAAGGTTGGCGCGGTGACCGGTGCGGCCACCATCACCCGGACCACCACCAACGGCATCGCCGAAATCCTGGTGGCCTCCGAAGTGGCCGGCACCTACAACATCACCGCCACGGTGGGTGGCCAGAACATCACCGGCAACTCGCCGGCCCAGCCGCAGTTCGTGGCCGGCACCCCCACCGCCACCAACTCGGTGCTGTCCATCACCACCACCGGTGACAAGACCGCCAACGGCAGCGATTACCACACCGCCCAGGTGGAGTTGAAGGACGCCAACGGCAACCCCACCATCAACACCACCAGCACCGTGTCGCTCTGCTACTCGGTGGCCGGCGGCACCGAGACCTGCGAAAACCTGACCTCTACCGTGGTCAGCGGCAAGTCTGTGGTGACGAAGAACATCACCTCGACCGTGGCCGGCACCCTGCTGGTCAAGGCCACCCTGAACGGCGATCCGGTCACCCCAACGGCCGGCGTCACGGCCAGCTTCATCGCCGGCCCACCCAACCCGGCCTCCTCCACCCTGGAGGTGTCTACGGGCACGGCCGCCAACAACGGCGTGGCCACCCACTGGGCCAAGGTGACCGTCAAGGACGCCTTCGGCAACATCATCCCTAACGTCAACGTCACGTTCACCGTCACCGGCAACGGCCAGATCGCCGGCGCCGGTGGCACCGGCCAGACCAAGGTGGTGCAGACCTCCACGGCCGGTATCGCCGAGATCGACATCACCGACATCACGGCCGAAACGGTCACGGTGACGGCCACGATCACACAGGGCACCATCGGCACGGCCACCGTGACGTTCGCGCCCTCGGACGTTTCGGCCGCCAATTCCACCTTCGTGGTGACGCCTGGCCCGTCCCCGGCGCTACAGGCCTCCTCGGGTACCAACTACTACACCGCCACGGTGACGTTGAAGGACGCCGCCAACGCCATCATCGCCGGCAAGGCCGTCACCTTTACGTTCAGTGGCACCGGCCCACAGTTGGTGGGCGGCGGGGTGACCGCCACCACTAACTCCAGCGGTGTCGCCACGGCGCAGATCTACTCGCAGGTGGCGGGTGACTTCACGGTCACGGCCGCGGCCGATGGCGTGCAACTCACCCTGCCCACGCCGGCCGCTAAGCCGCTCAGTTTCGAGGCTGCCGGAATCGACCCGGCTAGCTCCACGCTGACCGCGCAGACCGGCCAAGCCACCGCCAACGGCACGGCCAGCCGCTGGGTTGAACTGCTGGTCAAGGACCAGTTCGGCAACCCGATCGCGGGCGCCACTGCCACCTTCACCTTCCCGGCCGACACGGCCCTGGCCGGCGGTTTCACCAACCCGGTGACAACCGGCACGGACGGCAAGGCCCGCATCGAACTGACCTCCACCAAGAAGGGCGACTACACGGTCAGCGCCACGGCCGCCAAGGGCGGTTCGCCGGTGTCCGTCACGCCCAACGTGACGGTCAGCTTCCAGGCCGGCCCGGCATCGGCCGCTAGCTCCACCCTGACGGTGCCGACGGCGGCCGGTTCGCCCGGCACCAAGGTGGCGGATGGTGTTGAGAAGCACCAGGCCAAGGTGGTGGTGAAGGACGCCAACGGCAACCTGGTGGGCGCCGGCGTGCCGGTGTCGTTCTCGGCCGCCCCGCCGGCCGGTTCGGGTGCCAGCACCCAAACCTGCACCGCCAACACGGACGCCAACGGTGAGGCGGTCTGCGAGTTCGCCACCACTAAGGCGGGCGATCACACCATCCGGGCCACCATCGGCGGCACCGAGGTGGGCACCGGCAGCCCCGCCACGGCCACGTTCGTGCCGGGCGCCATCGACGCCGGGCATTCCACTTTCACGGTCAGTTCTGACGTCACCACCAATAACGGCATCGCCCAGCACACCGCCACGGTGACCGTGCGTGACCAGTACGACAACGTGATCGGCAGCGCCCCGGTGCGGTTCGTCATCGACGCCGGCCTGGCTGCCATCCCCGGCCCGGTGTTGAACGCCACCATTTCGGGCGGCGCCACCACCAAGAACACCACCACGGGCACCAACGGTGTGGCCGATACGCCGATCGTTTCGGAGGAAGAAGGCACCTTCGAGGTTGAGGCCTTCATCGGCTCGTCGCTGCAAACCCTGGGCAAGAAGACCGTCAGCTTCGGTCCTGGCCCGGCCTCGGTGGCCAACTCGAGCTGGACCAAGAGCCCGGCCGGCCCCATCACGGCTGGTACGGCCACTGGCGACCCCAGCTACACCATCACCATCGAGGTCCGCTCGGCCGATAACCTGCTGGTGCCGGGCGTGGGCGTGCGCCTGGTTGACCTGGGCGGCACCACGCTGGATTCCGACCTGGTGATCACCGAGACGCCCAACGCCTCGGGTTGGTATGAGACTGGCACCAAGGATTCGTCCAGCTACGGCAAGGTGGTGCTGCATGTCAAGTCTGCCCACGCGGGTGACTATCAGGTAGCGGCCCAGATCCTGCCGGGTTCGGGTTGGCCTAGCCTGACCAGCCCGGCCAGCTACACGCTGAGCTATGAGTCTGGCGCGCCGGTGGCGGCCAACTCGTGGCTGGTGGAGCCGGCCGCTTCGGCCAAGGCTGACGGCACCGAGACCCAGACTGTGCTGGCCAAGATCCGGGACAAGAACGGCGACCCGGTGGCGGACGGCACCACGGTGACGTTCACCGTGCCGGCCGGTCTGACCCCAACCGGCACCCAGACGGCCACCACCACCGGCGGCACCGCCACCTTGACGGTGACCTCCAACACGGACGGCGAGTTCGAGATCGCCGCCGCCGTGGGTGGCAGCGCCATCAACACAGTCAAGAACAACGCCGAAACCACCACCCAGACCTACAACAAGGCCAAGGTGCACTTCGTCTACGGCGACCCGGACCCGGGCAGCTCGGTGCTGACCGTGCCCACCGCTACGGGCACGCCCGGCACCAAGGTGGCGGACGGCATCGCCAAGCACCGCGCCGAAGTCCTGGTCAAGGACGGTTCCGGCAACGTGGTGCCGGGTGCCACGGTGCTGTTCAGCTACGGGCCCGATGCCGCCCACCTGAGCACGGCCACGGCCGTCTCCGGGTCCGATGGCGTGGCCTACGTCGAGTTCGGCTCCACCCAGGCCACCACCTACCAGGTGCGCGCCTACATCGGCACCAGCGCCATCAGTTCGGCCGAGGTGTCCGGTTCGCCGCAGAACGCCCCGTTCGTGGCCGGCCCGCTGGACGAGAGCAAGACCTTGGCCTCCTTCGCGGTGCAAGAGAGCTATGCCCTGGCCAACGGCACCGCCACCCTGTGGGCCAAGATGACGGCCCAGGACGCCAACGGCAACCCGATCAGCGGCGTGACCCTCAGCTTCAAGCTGACCCAAACCGGTGACGCGGCCGTCTTCGAACCGCTGGCGACCGGTTTGCGGACCGTCAGCGGCACGTCCGGCGCCGATGGCGTGGTGTCGGTCAACATCGTGTCCGCCTTCGAGGGTTCGTTCCCGGTGCAGGGCCAGCTTGGCGCTACCACCACCACGCCGAAGAACGTCACGTTCCAGAACAACACGGCGGACGAGGCCAAGTCTTGGTTCACGGTGGACCGCACGGCCACCAACACCAGCCTGGACAAGGCCATTGCGGACAACAACGATTCCTACACGGTGACCGTCAACCTGCGTGACTCCAACGGTGACCCGGTCAACGGCATCAGCGCCGTGGTCAAGCTGACCGCCACGGCCTCCGGCGCGGTGACCCAGTACTCGGTCTTCACCGGCGTGGTTTCTGGCCAGGGCGGCACGGCCGTCCAGTTGCTGAAGACGCTGGTGGCCGGCACCTACACGGTGACGGTTGAACTGGCCGGTAACCAGATTTCGCTGGATACCGCCAACGCCGCCACCAAGTCGAAGTCGGTCGAGTTCGTGGCCGGCCCGCCTTCCAGCCTGACATCCAAGCTGGTCAGCCCGTCCAGCCCGGCCCAGGTGGGCGGCGGCACCCAGACGGTCACCGCCCAGGTGCGTGACGCCTACAACAACCCGGTGCCCAACGCTGCGGTGCAGTTCGCCATCCCGGCCAATATCACGGTTGGGCTGGTCGATGGCCCGGCCTATGTCACGGTCAACACCGGCACCAACGGCAATGCCGAACTGGTGACCACTTCGACCGTGGTGGGCGTCTACAACACGATCACGGCCAGCACCGGCGCCATGTCGATCACCGAGGGCAGCCCGGCCCGGGTCGAGTTCATCAACTCGGCCTGCTCGGCCGCCCAGTCCGAGTTCACCATTCCTTCGGCCGGTCCCACCGGTACCACCACCAAGGTGGCCGGCGTCGGCTTCCACAACCCGACGGTGACGGTGAAGGACGGTAGCGGCAACCTGTGCACGGCCGAGGTCACCCAGGTGACCTACAAGTACCGCCTTGAGGGCACCACCACCTGGACCGAGCACATCCCGCCGGTCAACACAGTCAACGCGGTGGCCGAATGGTCCAACTGGACCGAGACGGTGGCCGGCACCTACGAGGTCCAGGCGTTCTTCGGTGGCCAGCAGGTTGGTACCACCAAGACGGCCATCTTCGTGCCTGATGTGGTCAGCCCGGGCAACTCTGCCCTGGACGTGTCGGTCAACCCGGCCCTGGCCAACAACGCGGCCATCCACTACGCCAAGGTGGTGGTGCGTGACGCCAACAACAACCCGATCGTGGGCCAGGCGGTCACGTTCACCATCGACACGGGTGCCGCCGCGGTGCCCGGCCCGGTAGTCAAGGGCACCACCACCAATACGGCCACTGTCAACACGTGTGACCCGGCGGTCGGCGGCGCCCCCACCTGGTGCACCGAGAAGGGCCTGGCCTACGTCGAGTTCACCTCCAGCGAGCCCGGTTCGTTCAGTGTCAGCGCCACGCTCAGCGCCACCCCGGTGTCCGGTTCGCCCAAGTCGGTCGACTTCACGTCCGGCCCGGCCGATCCGTCCAAGTCCAGTTGGGTCTTGACGCCGGACACCACGGTGCCTACGGTCAACAAGCCGGCCAACGGCGCCGACAGCTACAGCCTGACGGCCACCGTCAAGTCCGCGGCGGACATCCTGGTGCCTAACGGCCCGGTGCGCATCGCCCTGCTTGATCCGTCGGTCTCCGTCAGCCCGGCCCTGACCGGCTTCACCGGCCTGGCCACCAGCACCAACTACGGCACGTTCACCTGGACCTTGACTTCTACCACCAAGGGCACGTTCACCGGCCAGGTGCAGGTCAACACCGGTACCGACTGGGAGAACGTGGGTGGTCCGTTCACTGTCCGCTTCACCAGCGACACGGCCGATGCCGCGTCGTCCTGGTTGATCCAGCCTTCGGCCACGGTGACGGCCGATGGCGTGGCGCAGCACACGGTCACGGCCAAGGTCTATGACACGCACGGCAACCTGGCGGACAACGGCACGGTGGTGTTCACGCTGCCCAGCGGCGTTTCGCCGACCGGCACCCAGTCGGTCAGCGTGGTGAACGGCGTGGCCTCCATCCAGGTCACTTCCACCACGGTTGGCACCTACAACGTGACCGCCAAACTGGATTCGGTCTCCATCAACACGGTCAAGAACGCCAGTGAAGTCTCGGTGGTGCGCACCAACGGCCAGGTCCAGTTGCCGTTCGATTCGGACGTGCCAGATCCGGACAGCTCGGTTCTGACCATCCCCACCGCTACCGGCACGCCGGGCACCAAGGTGGCCAACGGCACGGAGAAGCACCGCGCCGAGGTGGCCGTCAAGGACGCCCACAACAACGCGGTGGCCGGGGCCGCGGTCGAGTTCACCTATGGTCCCGATGCCGCCCACCTGACCACGGTGACGGCCACCTCCGGGTCCGATGGCGTGGCTTACGTCGAGTTCGCCTCCACCCAGGCGGTGGCGTACACGGTGACGGCCAAGATCGCCGGTGACGAGGTTTCGGGTTCGCCCAAGACGGCCACCTTCGTGGCCGGCCCGCTGGACCCAAGCAAGACGCTGGCCTCGTTCGCCGTCCAAGAGACGGTGGCCCTGGCCAACGGCAGCCAGCCGTTGTGGGCCAAGATGACGGCCCAAGACGCCTATGGCAACCCGATCAGCGGTGTCACCATCAGCTTCAAGCTGACCCAGACCGGTGACGCGGCCGTGTTCGCGCCGCTGGCCACCGGCCTGCGGGAGGCCTCCGGTACTTCGGGTGCCGATGGCGTGGTGTCAGTCGACATCGTCAGCGCTTTCGAGGGCACCTATCCGGTGGTGGGCGTGCTGGGTGCCACCGAAACGGCACCCAAGAACGTCACCTTCCAGAACAGCACGGCCGATGAGGCCAAGTCTTGGTTTACGGTGGTGCGCACCAGCACCAACGCCAGCCCGGACAAGGCCATCGCGGACGGTGTTGATTCCTACACGGTGACCGTCAACCTGCGTGACTCGAACGGCGACCCGGTGAACGGCATCGGCGCCTTGATCAAGGTGACGGCGGCCGATGGCGCGGTGACGCAATACCCGGTGGCTTCCGGTGTGGTGTCCGGCCAGGGCGGCACGGCCGTGCAACTGGTCAAGACCACGCTGGCCGGCACCTACACGGTGACGGTTGAGCTGGCCGGCAACCAGATTTCGCTGGATACCGCCAACGACGCTGTCAAGTCGAAGAGCATCGAGTTTGTGGCGGGTGCGCCCAGCGCCCTGACCTCGTCGTTGACCAGCCCCTCGGCTCCGGCCCAGGTGGGTGGCGGCACCCAGGTGATCAAGGCGACGGTGAAGGACAAGGACGGCAACCCGGTGTTGGGTACCGCCGTGGTCTTCACCATTCCGGCCGATGTTGTGGCCGGCGCCTACACCGGCCCCACCACGGTGACGGTCAACACCGGCACCACGGGCGCGGCGGCCGGCGTGGCCGAGCTGACCTTGACCTCGGCCAAGGTGGGCGAATACAACGTGACCGCCAAGGTGGGCGCCATGGACATCACCGTGGGTAGCCCGGCCAAGGCCAAGTTCGTCAACTCTGACCCGTCGTCCACACAGTCCGAGTTCACCATTCCGACCACCCCGGCCCAGAAGGTCGCGGGCGTCGAATACCACACGCCTCAGGTAGTGGTGAAGGACGGCAGCGGCAACCTGTACACCGCGGCCGCCGTCACGGTGACGTTCAAGGTCCGCCTGCAGGGTGAGACCACCTGGGCTACCACCAAGACCATCTCCACCACCACGGGTACGGCCACCTGGTCCGATTGGACCCAGGACGTGGCCGGCACCTACGAGGTCGAGGCCTCGATCCCGAGTGGCGTGGTAGGTACCACGCTGACGGCGGTGTTCAAGGCCGGCCCGGCCGATCCGTCCACTTCGGTGTGGCAGACCTCCACCGGCAACGTGCTGGCCGATGATTCGGCCACCCACTTCGCGCGGGTGACGGTCAAGGACGCCAAGGGCAACGTGGTGGCCGGCGAGCCGGTCACGTTCACGCTGCCGGCCGGCCAGGCGGCCCACTTCACGCCGGGCACGGCCAAGACCATTACGGTCAACAGCTCCGCCCTGGGCATCGCCGAAGTCAACATCGCGGACGGCACACCCGAGACGGTCACGGTGACCGGTTCGGTGGCCTCGACGCAGGTGGGCAGCGCCAACCTGGTGTTCGCCACGGACGCGCCATCGGCCCCGGATTCGACGTGGACCATCACGCCGGCCGGCCCGATTACGGCCGATGGCGTGGCCGCCTACACGGCAACCGTCACGGTCAAGGACTCCTCGGCCGCCCACCTGGTGGTGCCCGGCGCCACGGTCACGTTCAGCGTGCCGGCGGCGGTGCGCATCACCGAGAACGCGCCGTACACCACCAACAGCTCCGGCCAGGTGACGGTCCACTTCACCAGCGAGGTGCAGGGGATCTTCACGGTCAACGCGCTGATTGGCGCGGCCAAGATTCCGGCGGCCGATCAGACCATCGAGTTCACGGCCGGCGCCATCGACGGCACGTCGTCGTTCTTGACGGCCCCCAGCACTACGGCCACCGCCAACGGCACGGCCGTGCTGAACGTGACCGCGACGGTGAAGGACGCCAAGGCCAACCCGGTCAAGGACGCCTCGGTCCGCTTCACCATCCCGGCCGGTGTCACCTACCAGCCCACCGCCGGCACGCCGGTGGCTGGGCCCGGCACGGTGACCGTAGCGGTTGACCCGAGCACCGGTGTGGCCACGCTGCCGCTGGTTTCCACCACCGCGGACACGTACAACGTGACGGCCGAGGCCAAGAAGGCCGCGGACGCCGGTTGGACCGCCATCGTCACCGGTTCGCCGGCGGCGGTGCAGTTCGTGGCGGGCGCGGTTGACCCGGCCCATTCGAAGATCTCCAAGGTGGAGACCGGCCCGTTCGTGGCCGGCATCGGCAGCTACACCGTCAAGGTGGAGTTGTTGGATGTCAACGACAACCCGGTGAAGCAGGCCGGCTTGCCCATCCAGTTCACCTTCACGCTGGGCGCCGAGGTGGTTTCGGCTTCTGCCACCACGAACGCCAGCGGTGTGGCCACCACCACCTTCGGCAACGCGAAGTCTGGTGACTGGCAGGGTACGGCCACCTACCAGAGCCAGGCCGTTCAGGTTGGCTCCCCGGTGGCCTTGCCGTTGACGGCTGGCGTGGCCGATCCCACCAAGTCGACGCTTGAGGTGTCGCAGAACCCGGCCTTGGCCAACAACCTGGCCATCCACTACGCCAAGGTGGTGGTGCGTGACGCCAACGGCAACCCGATCGCGGGCGAGACGGTGACGGTCGCCATCGACACGGGCGCGGCCGGCGTGCCCGGCCCGGTGGTGGCGGGTACCAGCAACGCCAGCGCCACCGGTCAAACCTGTGACCCGGCCGCCGCGGGTGCCCCCGCCTGGTGCACCGAGAAGGGCCTGTTCTATGTCGAGTTCACCTCCAGCGAGCCGGGTTCGTTCAACGTCACCGGCACGCTGGGCGCAGTCCCGGTGAACGGCTCGCCGCAGCAGGTCAGCTACACCACCGGCGCACCCGATCCGACCAAGTCGAGTTGGACCATCAACCCGGATACGGTCTCCAGCCTGACGTTGACCATCCCGGCCGATGGCACCAGCACCTACACCCTGACGGCCACCATTAAGGACGCCGCCAACATCCTGGTGCCTAACGGCCAGGTGCGGATCAGCGGCCTGAACACGGCCGTCACGGTCAGCCCGTCCCTGAGCGGCTCTACCGGCCTGCCCACCAGCACCAACTACGGCACGTTCACCTGGACGCTCAAGTCCACCACCAAGGGCGTGTTCACCGGTCAGGTGCAGGTCAGCACCGGCTCTGCCTGGGCCAACGTGGGCCAGCCGTTCGAGGTCCGCTTCAGTGCGGACACCCCGGACGCGGCCTCCTCGTGGTTGATTGAACCGGCCGCTTCGGCCAAGGCTGACAGCACCGAGACCCAGACGGTGCAGGCCAAGATCTACGACACGCACGGCAACTTGGCCGATGACGGCACGGTGGTTTCGTTCACCCTGCCGGCCGGCGTTTCGCCCACCGGCACGCAGACCGCCACCACGGTGAACGGCATCGCCTCGGTGACGGTTACGTCTGGCACGGCGGGCGAGTACAAGGTCAAGGCCACCCTGGCCGGCGTCCAGATCGACACGGTCAAGAACAACGCCGAAACCTCCACGGTGGCGTCCAACGGTGAGGCCAAGGTTCACTTCGTCTACGGCGACCCGGACCCGGATAGCTCGGTCTTGACCATCCCCACGGCCACGGGTACCCCTGGCACCAAGGTGGCCAACGGCACGGACAAGCACCGCGCCGAGGTTCTGGTCAAGGACGCTTCCGGCAACGTGGTGCCGAACGCCTCGGTCGACTTTAGCTACGGTCCCGATGCCGCCCACCAGACTCCGGTGACGGCCGTCTCCGGGTCCGATGGCGTGGCCTACATCGAGTTCGCCTCCACCCAGGCGGTCACCTACACGGTGACGGCCAAGATCGCGGGTGATGAGGTTTCGGGTTCGCCCAAGACGGCCGGCTTCGTGGCCGGTCCGCTCGATCCGGGCAAGACTTTGAACTCGTTCGAGGTGCAGCAGACCGCGGCCGTGGCCAACGGCTCGCAGACCCTGTGGGCCAAGATGACGGCGCAGGACGCCAACGGCAACCCGGTCAGCGGCGTGACCTTGAGCTTCAAGCTGACCCAAACCGGTGACGCGGCCGTCTTCGCGCCGCTGGCTACCGGCCTGCGCGACATCAGCGGTACCTCTGGGGCCGATGGCGTGGTGTCGGTTGACATCGTGTCCGTTTTCGAAGGTTCGTTCCCGGTGGTGGGCGTGCTGGGTGCCACCCAGACGTCGCCCAAGAACGTCACCTTCCAGAACAACACGGCCGACAAGGCCAAGTCTTGGTTCACGGTGGAGCGCACCAGCACCAACACCAGCCCGGATAAGGCCATCGCGGACGGCAATGACTCCTACACGGTGACGGTCTCCCTGCGTGACGCCAACGGCGACCCGGTCAACGGTATCGGCGCGGTGGTCAAGGTGACCGCGGCGGCCGATGGCTCGGTGACCCAATACCCGGTGGCTTCGGGTGTGGTGTCCGGCCAGGGCGGCACGGCCGTCCAGTTGGTCAAGTCGACCACCTCCGGTGACTTCACGGTGACGGTTGAGTTGGCGGGCGATCAGATTTCGCTCGACACGGCCAACGCCGCCACCAAGTCGAAGAGCATCGAGTTCGTGGCCGGGGCGCCATCGTCCTTGACCTCCGAACTGGTTTCGCCCACCGCCCCCGCCCAGGTGGGTGGCGGCACCCAGGTGATCAAGGCGATTGTCAAGGACGCCCAGGGTAACCCGGTGCCGAACGCCAGTGTGGTCTTCACCATCCCGGCTGATGTCACCGCCGCGGGCGGCACCACGGTGGCCACAAGCGCTACTGGCGTGGCCGAGCTGACGTTGACCTCCATCAAGGTGGGCGAGTACCCGGTTACCGCCAAGGTGGGCACGCTGGATATTGCCATCGGCAGCCCGGCCAAGGCCAAGTTCGTCAACTCTGATCCGTCTTCGACGCAGTCCGAGTTCACCATTCCCACCACCCCCACCGAAAAGGTCGCGGGCGTGGAGTACCACACCCCGCAGGTGGCGGTGAAGGATGGCAGCGGCAACGCCTATACGGCGGCGGCCGTCACGGTGACGTTCAAGGTTCGCCTGCAGGGTGAATCGACCTGGGCCACCACCAAGACGGTCACCACCAACCCGGCTACCGGCATCGCGCTGTGGTCCGATTGGACCCAGACGGTGGCCGGCACCTACGAGGTCGAGGCCTCGATTCCGAGCGGTGTGGTCGGCTCCACGCTGACGGCGGTGTTCAAGGCCGGTGTGGCCGATCCGTCCACGTCGGTGTTCGAAACCTCGACCGGTGACGTGTTGGCCGATGACGCGGCGACGCACTACGCCAAGGTGACGGTGAAGGACGCCAACGGCAACCCGGTGGCGGGCGAAGCCGTGACGTTCACGTTGCCGGCCGGCCAGTCGGCGCACTTCGTGCCCGGCACGGCCAAGACCATCACGGTGACCAGCTCCGCGGCCGGCCTGGCTCAGGTCGCCATTGCCGACGGCACGCCTGAGACGGTGGCGGTCAGCGCCACGCTGACGGGTGTTGCGGTGGGCAGCGGCAACGTCAAGTTCACCACCGATGCGCCGTCCGCGGCCGATTCGCAGTGGACCATCACGCCGGCCGGCCCGATTACGGCCGATGGCGTGGCGGCCTACACGGCCACGGTGACGGTGAAGGACTCCTCGCCGGCGCACCTGCTGGTGCCGAACGCGGAAGTGACCTTCAGCGTGCCGGCGGCGGTGCACATCACCGAGACCGGCCCGTACCGCACCAATACCTCTGGTGTGGTGACGGTTCACTTCACGTCCACCACGCAGGGTGTCTTCACGGTCAACGCCTTGATCGGTGCGGCCAAGATCCCGGCGGCCGATCAGTCCATCGAGTTCACGGCCGGCGCCATCGACCCGGCCACCTCCAGCCTGGCCGGCCCCGGCGTCACGGCGACGACCGATGGCGTGGCGGTGCTGAACGTGACGGCCACGGTCAAGGACGCCAAGGGTAATGCGGTCAAGGATGCCTCGGTCCGGTTCACCATTCCGGCGGACGTCACCTACCAGCCCGCCGCCGGCACGCCGGTGGCCGGGCCCGGCACGGTGACCGTCGCGGTTGACCCGAGCACCGGCGTGGCCACGCTGCCGCTGGTTTCGACCAAGGCCGGCACGTACAACGTGACGGCCGAGGCCAAGAAGGCGGCGGACTCTACCTGGACGTCGATCGACACCGGTTCGCCGGCGCAGGTGCAGTTCGTGGCCGGCGCCATCGACCCGACCCATTCGAAGATCTCCAAGGTGGAGGCTGGTCCGTTCGTGGCCGGCATCGGCAGCTACACCGTCAAGGTGGAACTGCTGGACGCCAACGACAACCCGGTGAAGCAGGCCGGCCTGCCGGTCCAGTTCACCTTCACGCTGGGTGCCGAGGTGGTTTCGGCTTCTGCCACCACCAACGCCAACGGCGTGGCCACCACCACCTTCGGCAACACGAAGGCCGGTGACTGGCAGGGTACGGCCACGTACTCCAGCCAGTCCATCGCGGTGGGCAGCCCGGTGTCGCTGGTGTTGACGGCCGGCGCACCGGATGCCACCAAGTCCACGCTGACGGTGTCTGACAACAACGCCCCGGCGGACAACACGGCCATCCACTACGCCAAGGTGGTGGTGCGTGACGCCAACAACAACCCGATCGCGGGTGAGGCTGTCACCATCACCATCGCCACCGGCGCCGCCGCGGTTGACGGCCCCGTGGTGAAGGGCACCACCAATGCCACGGCCACGGTCACCTCGTGTGACCCGGCCGCTGCCGGTGCGCCCACCTGGTGTGATGAGAAGGGCCTGGCCTACGTGGAGTTCACCTCGTCCGAGCCCGGCACCTTCCAGGTCACCGGCGCCCTGGGCGCCGTCCCGGTGAGCGGTTCGCCGAAGCAGGTCAGCTTCGTCAGTGGCCCGGCCGATCCGTCCAAGTCGAGTTGGACCATCACCCCGGACACGGCCACCCCCACGGTGAACCTGCCGGCCGATGGCTCCAGCGCCTACACGCTGACGGCCACCGTCAAGTCTGCCTATGAGATCAAGGTGCCCAACGCCGCCGTGCGTATCACCTCGCTCAGCAGCGACGTGACGGTTGCCCCGGCCCTCACCGGTTTGACCGGTGAGGCCACCAGCACCAACTACGGCACGTTCACCTGGACGCTCAAGTCCACCACCAAGGGTGAGTTCACGGGCCAGGTGCAGGTCAACACCGGTACCACCTGGGCCAACGTGGGTGGTCCGTTCACGGTCCGCTTTGTCAGTGACGTGGCCGATCCGGCTTCGTCCTGGCTGGTGGAGCCCGCCGGTTCGGCCGAGGCCGATGGCGTGGCCACCCAGACCGTGACGGCCAAGATCTACGACGCCCACGGCAACCTGGCGGACAACGGCACGGTGGTGTTCACGCTGCCGGCCGGCGTTTCGCCCACCGGCACGCAGACCGTGACAGTAGTTAACGGTGTCGCCGCCATCCAGGTGGCTTCGGCCAACGCCGGCACCTACACGGTGACGGCCAAGCTGGATGGCACGGCCCTGAACACGGTCAAGGATGCGACCGAGGCCACCACGGTGCGGACTAACGGCCAAGTCAAGGTGGTGTTCGAGGCGGGTGAGGCCAGCGGCCAGAACTCGACCCTGAGTATCCCGACGGCGGCCGCCGGTGCCACCAAGCAGGTTGGCGGCCAGAAGCACCGCGCCGAAGTCTTGGTCAAGGACGTCAACGGCGGTTCGGTGGTGGCCGGCGCCCCGGTGGTGTTCCAGTGGATCGCGGGCGATCAGTCCGGTCCCATCGGCTCCTCGTGGACCACGGTCACGCCGCAGGTGCTGAGTGGCGCCGATGGCGTGGCGGCCTACGAGTTTGCCGCTCCGGCCAACCAGGCCGGCTGGGTTTGGGTCCAGGCGTTTGTGATTGTCAACGGCACGCCACAGGCCGTGGGCAACCCGCAGCAGGTCAAGGGCGCCGAGTTCGTGGCCGATCCGAACCCGGATCCGGACAAGACGGCCGCCACCTTCGAGACCTTCACGGGTGAGGTGCTGAACGACGGCGTCGAAACCTCGTGGGCCCGCCTGGTGGTGACCGACCAGTACGGCAACGGCATCCCGGGTGTCAGCGTCACGTTCACGCTGCCCGCCACCCAGGCGGGCACGCTGGGCACGCCGGTGTTTGTCAACGGTGCCGCCAAGACGGTGACGGTGACCAGTTGCGCCGCCAACCTGACCACGGTGCCGGACGAATGCAAGAAGGACGGCGTCTACACGCCGGGCCTGGCCTACGTCAAGATCGCCTCGCTGTATGAGGGTGTCTTCCCGGTCAGCGGCACGGTGGCTTTGACGGTTGGCACGGCCCCGGCCGGTTCCGGCAACGTCACCTTCGACGCCGGGGCGCCATCGGCCACCGGTAGCTACTTCACGTTGACCAAGACCGACGCGACCGCCACGGTAGTGCGGGCGGACGGTGTCGAATCGTGGACGCTCGAGGTGACGGTGACCAACGGCCTGGCCGGCCCGCAACAGAAGGCGGTCAGCGGCGCCTGCGTGACGCCACAACTGCCGGCCGGTGTGACGGTCAAGAACGCCGCTGGTGAAAACTCGACCGGTTGCCCGGCCGGGTCCTTCACCACCGACCTGAACGGCCAGATCAACGTCGAGTTGGTCACCACGACCTCGGGTGTGTACGCCATCGGCGCCAAGCTGGGTGGGGACTCCATCGCCACCCAGGCCGGCGGCACCATCTATACGTTGCCGGCCACCTATGTGGGCGGGGCGCCATCGGCGGCCAAGGCCGAACTGACCAGCCCCGCCGCCACCGCAAGGGCCGACGGCCTGGAGGTGCAGACGGTGACGGCCACGCTGCGGGATGCTGACGGCAACCTGGCCACCTGCTGGTCCGGTGCCGCCGAGGTGGCCTGCCAGGTGGTGTTCCAGGTGCCCGCGGGTACGTGGACCGGTACCGGCGCCGCCAAGGTGACCGGCCCGGCGGACGTCACCAAGGCGGCCGGCCTCAGCACCGCTGGGGCGTTGGCCGGTGTGGCCACCATCGACCTCTATTCGGCCACGGCCGCCACCTACGCGGTGACCGCCAAGCTGGGGACCGATCCGATTCAGCGGGCCGATGGCGTGGCCAACGCCAGTGGCGCGGCCGCCCACGTCACGTTCACCGACGCCACGCCGCCCGGTGAACCGGTGGTCAACCCGTCCGATGGCAAGCACGTTGACGGCCACGTTGACCCGGCCGACCTGGCCGATGCCGCGGCCGGCGACCTGGCGGTGGTCATCACCGACCCGGTGACCGGTAACGTCATCACCACCTGCCCGGTCAAGGCCGATGGCACGTTCGATTGCCAACTGCTGCCGCCGCTGGCGGACGGTGAGACGGTCGAGGTGACGCTGGTCGATTCGGCCGGCAACGAGTCCGATCCGGTGGTCATCACGGTTGACGCCGTGGCGCCGGGTGAGCCGGTGGTCAACCCGTCCAAGGGTGACGAGATCACCGGTCACGTCGATCCGGCCGACTTGGCGGATGCCGCCAATGGCGACCTGGTGGTGGAGATCATCGACGAAGCCACCGGTGATGTCATCCAGACCTGCCCGGTGCAGGCGGACGGCACCTTCACCTGCACCCTGTTCCCGCCGCTGGAAGATGGCGACGAGGTCAAGGTTGTGGTGGTTGATCCGGCCGGCAACGAGTCGGTGCCCACCCCGATCGTGGTTGACGCGACGCCGCCCGGCAAGCCGGTGGTGGACCCGTCCAACGGTGACAACGTGACCGGTCACGTGGCGCCAGGGGATGTGGCCGATGCCGCCAACGGCGAACTGGAGGTGGTCATCACCGACAAGGCCACCGGCAACGAGATTGCCCGTTGCCCGGTGCTGCCGGACGGCACGTTCGATTGCGCCATCACGCCGCCCATCACGGACGACGGCCGGCAGATCGTCATCACCATCGAGGACGCGGCCGGCAACGAGTCGACCCCGGTGACGATCGTGGTTGACACGGTGGCGCCGCGCGATCCAGTGGTTGACCCGTCCAATGGCGGGCAGATCACGGGTCACGTCGATCCGGCCGATGTGCTCGATGCCGCTAAGGGCGACCTGGTGGTGGAGGTGCGTGACCCGGTGACGGGTGACGTCATCAAGACCTGCCCGGTCAAGGCGGACGGCACGTTCAGTTGTGTGTTGGTGCCGCCGCTGGCGGACGGCGACGAGGTTGAGGTGGTAGTGGTCGACAAGGCCGGCAACACCTCCAACCCGGTTGACATCACGGCCGATGCCGTGGCGCCGGGCGCGCCGGTGGTCAACCCGTCGCAGGGCGACAAGGTGACCGGTCACGTCGATCCGGCTGATGTGGCCGATGCCGCCGCGGGCGATCTGACGGTGGTGGTGACCGATCCGGTGTCCGGTGAAGAGTTGGTGCGTTGCCCGGTTAACGCCGATGGCACGTTCGACTGCGCCTTCTACCCGCCGTTGTCCGATGGCGTCAAGGCCAAGGTGACGGTGGTGGATGCGGCCGGCAACGTGTCTGCACCCAAGACCATCGTGACCGATGCCACCGCGCCGGGTGATCCGTGGATCGAACCTTCGGACGGCCACAGCCTGAGCGGCGAAGGCGAGACGGTGGGTGACGTCATCACGGTGACCGGCCCCAACGGCGCCTCCACCGTGCTGTGCACCACCACAGTGCAGAGCGACTTCTCGTGGAGCTGTGACTTCAGCCCCGCCCTGTCCGAGGGCGACCTGGTCAAGGTGACCGAGACCGATGCCGCGCAGAACGTGTCGGGTGACAAGACCTGGCGCATCGGCGTGCCGCGGGTGGTGTTGGCGCAGGCCGCCTTGGAGATCGGTGATCGCCAGGAGGCTTGGGTCTACAACCTGCAGCCGGGTGAGACGGTGGCCAGCACCATGTACTCGCTGCCGTTGCCGTTGGGCAACAAGACGGCCAACACGGACGGATGGGTCAAGTACACCTGGCTGATTCCGGAAGGCACGCTGCACACCACGCACAAGTTCGAGGCCCGCGGGTCCGTCAGCGGCAAGGTGAGCGGCACGTTCGAAGTGGTGTGGCCCACCGGCCCGTCGGAGGAGAACCCGCAGCCGGATGACACGGCCACAGAGCCCTTGGTTCTGGAGGGCCCCAGCACCACGCCGTCCGTGGCCGGTACGGCTACGTCTTCGCCCACGCCGGCCGCTAAGGCGAGCAGCAGCGTGCTGCCGTTCACCGGCGCCGCCGGCGTGACGGGCTTGACGGCCGCCGCGGTTGGTGCCTTGCTGGCCGGTCTGCTGCTGGTCCTGGCGGCCCGCCGCCGGCGCCGCGCCGCCGAAGACTAGTCAAATCCAATAGGAAGGGGCCCGCCCGCTAGTCACCCCGGACTTGATCCGGGGCCTGGGCGGGCCCCTGCCACACCCGGAACGTCAACTCGTCACCCCGGACTCGATCCGGGGTCTACCTTCGTCTACCCCGAATCTAGGACTTTAGGACCACTCAAATTCGCCTTTAGCGTATTTTCGCGCCTGACGCACCGTTTCGCTGGCGGCTCACTAGGTAAAAGTACGTGGTTGGTTTCCATCGTCCCAGGTGAAGGTGGGTAAGGTGGTCAGTGATCAGCGGGGGTGCAGCCCGATGAGTCCCATTTCGGCTGCTTTCCGCTGATTGCGGTGTTCCCCAACACCAACAACCGAAAGCCCCTGCGGTGAGACTTCGCCGATAACTGCATGCTGCCTTCCCCGGCCGCCTGTGTTTGCTGCGTCAGGCTCCCCTCGAATGAAGAGGAGAACCAGCGCAACGGTGGAGTTTAAGCCGTGCCTCTGGCCGCCCCGCCAGAGGAACCTTAAGTCCAAGGATGTTGCGCAATGAGTGCTACGACTTCGCCCAAGTCAGCTGTCCCCACCCGCCGTGCTCGCAAGGTTGCGAGGCGGGCCGTCCGCTCCGTCATCAAGCCAGTGGTCTTCCTGGTGTCCGGCGCCATCGCCCTTGGGGGGGTGACCCTGGCCCAAAACTGGGTTGGCGACTCCGACACGGCCACGGCGGCGGACTTCCCGCAGACGGCCAACTGGCAGGCCCTGCCCAGCAACTGGTCCTTCATCTGGGCCGACAGCGAGGGTCTGGACCACAACTCTGCCTACATTGCGCCAACTCCTGACGCGGCGCCTAGCACCACCCTGTGGAACAACGGCGTGGACATCTTGGAGCAGATCGTCTTCGACAAGGACGCCGGCACCAGCCGGGCCGTCTCCACGTTGAAGGCCAGGGTCACCAGCAGCATTGACAACGGTGCCTTCGGCATCTTCGAGACGGCAGCCGTGGGCCCGCTGCCCGAGGACCCAGACACGCTGGCCGTCTACTTCTGGGGCTATGCCTCCCAGAACGGCCCGTGGAACCTGGGCCTGACCTGTAATGACGCCGCCAACGGCAAGAACGTGCTGGTGCTGCGGGTCAAGGACTTGGCCACCACGGGTGAGGTCACCTGCGCGCCACACGACACAGCCACCCTGGGCACCTGGGGCGATGGTGAAACCACCGGTGGCGAGGTTGACCAGCTAACGGGCAAGCTGTACATCCAGTCCAACACTTCAGCCGAGATCGATAACCAGAGCGCTACCAGCAGCGCCCGCAGTACCGTGGCTGGCTTCTCTTACACCGTGTGGGATCCTTCGACCGGCACCGCCGTCCGTTCCGGCCAAATCCAGCCGGCCACCCAAGAGGACCGTGCCGCTTTGCGCAGTTCCCCGGATGGCCACTACACCATCTCTGACATGGCCCTTGACGCCAACGGCAACATCTACGTTTGGGCCGCCACCGACTCTTCCAGCGCGGTCAAGATCATCCGCGTTGTACCAACCAAGGATCAGAATGGGGCCATCACTGAAGGCTCCACCACGGGCGGCATCGGTGATCCGAACTCCTGGCTGTACAACTTCGTCACCACCATCGACCACCCGGCCACCAGCGAGACGGCCACCACCTATGGCGGGTCCGGCCCGGGCGGCTGGGTTGGCATGTTCTTCGACCACGGCCGCGTCTACGCCACCGGCTACAAGAACCTGAACCACAGCGAGTGCACCCCCGGCAACTCGATCCTTGAGGCTGACCCACTGGCCAACGCCTGGAAGATCTACTGCACCGGTGAGGCCACGCCGCAGAACGACTGGCACTTCTTCGACCGCGCCGCCCGCGCCGGCAACAACGTTGACGACGGCGCCTCGCCGCAGACGGCGGCCGTCATCGAGGCCCGTGTGGTGGAAGACGCCAACGGTGACGGCGTCATCGCCACCACCGACCACGGTGTGGCCGGCCAGAAGGTGGCGCTGTATGACTCGAACTTCAAGCTGCTGTCCATCCAGACCACCAGCGCCGATGGCTGGGTCTCCTTCTTGGTCAGCGACGTGGGTACCGGTGCCACGGCGGTGCGCTACTACACCCGCCTGGTGCAGCCGCAGGTCAACCGCGGCACCACCACCAGCCCGGTGTGGGTCAACGCCACCCAGACCTGGGCTTTGGCCGGCAACGAAACCAGCACTGTGCTTGGCCCAGGCCAAAACCCCAACAGCGCCGAGGCCGTCTGCTCGACCGGTGATGTCACCACCGGCGGCTCCCTGTGGACCCTGAGCGGCGGCGCGGCCTGCAACGGCGCCAGCGACCAGCCCATCCCGGACAAGAACGTGGGCGCCGTGGGCTCCACGGCTGCCGTCGGCGATTTCGCCTACTACACCATCGTTGATATGTACACGGACCGCGACGTGGCGGATGTGGGCTTCGGCATTGCCGCCCAGGGCTCTTGGGGCGACGCCATGGCCTCCACCAAGACCACCGCTGCCGACAAGGGCGCCTACCACCTGAACTCGTCCACCTCGACCGTTCAGATCGGTAGCCAGCTCGGCAGCTACACCAACGGCACGGTTGACACGGCATCGGCCAACCACACCACTGACGATGGCGTGTTCTTCCAGGTTGCCCGGTCCTGCCACGCCGGCGAGACGGCGCCCTGCCATGACCTGATCCCGATGCAGGATCAGTTGCTGTCGCTGGGCCGCACCTATGACATCGTGGTGCAAACCACGGCCAGCCCGGCCACCATCCCTGAGTCGGACATCAAGGTCAACGCCTGGATTTCGCCGGTCAACTCGACAACTCTGTCTTCCACCAGCACCCGCATCCTGCAAGACGTGGTGCCCAGTGGCGGCCAGGCGGTGGCCCAGTATCAACCGCCGCTGACGCCGGCGCCATCGGCGGCCGTGTCTGCCGCCCAGGTGCGTGTCAGCGCTTCGACGGCCAGCGGCATCACCGAACCGGACAACACCAACGGCCAGTACGCCCCGGCCGCCGGCTCGTCCGCGGCCAACACCCGCTCCTGGATCTCCAACGGTGAAATCGAGGACTACCGGGTCTGGCTGACCAAGGCCCAGGTGCGTATCGCCCTGCAGACGGATGGCGGCACCATCGCCAACCAGGCCTTCACCCTGCAGAACGTAGTTAACGGTACGTCTGCGCCGCAGAACCCGTCGCGCACCACCGATTCGATCACCACTACGGTGTCCGGTGAAGAGGTCACCTCTTCGGTGCCGCACGCCATCACCAGCACCTCGGCCCAGACCATCATCACGGCCGCGGCCTTCCCCACCGGTTGGCAGTTGAAGACCGTCACCTGCTACGGCTCGGTCACCGGTGACGTGGTGCCCACCAGCAGCTACACGGTCAACCAGTCCGCCCGTAGCGTCACGCTGGCCGCCAACTTCTTCGGCGGCGCCGGCCCCACCGACATCTGGAACGACGTCACCTGCGAATTCCTGGTGTCGAAGATTCCGGACACCACCTCCACCCTGGAGCTGTCCACCACCTCCGCCGTGGTTGGCACCGACGTGACCGCCACCGTGACCGCCAAGGCCAACGGCCAGACCATCTCGGGTGAAGAAGTCCAGATCACGGTGCCTTCCGACATCACCGTCAAGGACGCCAACGGCACCACGCTGACGGGCCCTGGCCCCTACAAGTGCACCACCGGGGCCACCGGGTCCTGCTCGTTCAAGTTGACCACCACCACGGCCGGCACCTACACGGTGCACGGCCAGGTCAACATCAACGGCACGTGGACCGATGCCAATGACGATCCGGGCCATGACCCGGCCAAGCAGTCGCCGCAGGATGTGACCTTCACACCTGGTGGCGCCGCCAGCGGCAAGATCGCCATGAACCCCACCACGGGCAAGTATGCCGACTACCAGTCGGGTGACCCTGACTACCAGCCGGATGACTACTACACGTTGGACATCTGGGCCTATGACACCAACAACAACGGCGTCACCGGCCTGACCGATTCCGACTTCACGTTCACCTGCCCCAACGCCCCCGGCACCAACTGCTCGGCCGCGGCCTTCGGCGTGGTGTTCGGCAGCGTTTCGGCCGTGACCGGCCAGCCTGGCCACTATCAGGTGCCGGTGTACTCCAGCAAGTCCGGCACCAAGCAGATTGCGGTCTCCATCAACTCGCTGACCGATCCTGACTACTCGCCGCTGCCGGTGGACGGGCAAACCAGCCCGCCGGCCTCGGATCGGCACGTCGATCCCGAGTTCAAGGCGATGGAGAAGATCGATCCGGCGCAGTCCACCTTCTCGGTTGACACTGCCGGCACGGTCAAGGCCGGTTACGCCAGCGATTCACAGCCCGGCCCGTACCGCCTGGGCACCATTGTGCTGAAGGACGTGAACGGCAGCCCGGTCACCGGTGCCGCCGGCCGCCTGTCCGAGGCCTCGTCCGATCCGGCCGAAACTCACCTGTTGAGCTTCACCGAGGATTCGACCACGCCCGGCACCTACACCGTGCACGTGCACAGCTCGGCCGCCGGTAGCTTCACGCCGGTGGTGACCTATATCTCCACCACGCCGGCCCAGTCGGTCAACCTGACCTCAAGCAACGCGGCCGTCTTCGTGGAGCCGGAGCCCGATCCAGGTCACTCCAGCTTCGTCATCAATGACACGGCCGACAAGAAGGCCGATGGTGTGCAGGCCTACACCGGCACCGTCACCTTGAAGGATGTCAATGACGTGCCGGTGCGCGATGGCGTGGGCAACCTGACGTTTGCCGCCACTCCGTCCGCCGGGGTCAGCTTCTCGGACCCGGTGGTCTGCGTCATGGCGTCTGGTGTCTGCACCGGCGTCTACACCGTGCAGATCACGTCCACCTCCAAGGGCGCCAAGTCCGTCACGGCGACCTACACCCCAACCAGCCTGGCGCTGGGCCCGCAGACGGCTACCTTCGTGCAGCCGGATGTGTCGATTCCTGATTCGACCTTCGAGGTCACGCCCAGCGGCACCGTGCTGCCCGATGGCACGGCGGCCTTCACCGCCACCGCCACCCTGTGGGGCGAGGCAGCGCACACTAACCCGATCGAGAATGAGAACGTTGTCTTCACCCTGAGCACCACTGGTACCACGGTGCATGCGGCCACGCTGCACAACGGCGCCACCACCAACCCCAACACCCTGACCGTGGCGTCTTCGGCACTGGGCAAGTCCGAGATCACCATTACGGCCACGGCCGAGGGCACCTACAGCATCTGCGCCACCGTGGGTGGCACCAACCTGCCCGGTTCCTGCAAGGCAATCGAGTTCAAGGCCGGGTCACCTGATCCGATGCAGTCTGACTACGAGGTCTCGACGGCCGATGTCGTGGCGGACAACACCTCCACCGGCACCATCACCGTGCGGCTGAAGGATGCCGCCAACGTGGCCGTGGGTGGCCAGGCCAGCAACATCACGGCCGCCGGCCCGTTCGGTTCCGGCCTGACCATCAGCGCCTTCACCGAGACGGCCACGCAGGGCACCTACACGGCCACCTTCAAGGGCACCGATGTTGGCGCGTTCCACATTGATGTCATCGCGTCCGGTTCCGCCATCGGCGGTGCCAGCCACACCGACGTTGATGGTTCGACGCCCAACCACTATGCCCACCTGGTAGCGGGCGGCCTGTGCACCGACCCAGGTACCTCGGGCCAGACCATTGCGCCAACCACGGCCATTGACGACACACATCCGTCGGTGTGGGCGGACAACGCGGACACCTACACCATCACCAGCACGCTGGTTGACTGCTACGGCCATGGCCTGACGGACTGGGTGCCCAGCAAGTACTGGCCGTCCGTGCGCATCGGTGGCGCTACTGCTCCTGCCGCCAACTACACCCTGAGCGCCCCGGTGCACCAGGGCAACGGCGTCTACACCCAGACCATCAAGGCGGCCAAGAGCGGCACCTACACCATCACCACCGGTTACGGCGCCGTCAGCGGCACCGCCACCCCGGTCAAGGCCGGTGGCGTCGAGGCCAAGTTCGACCCGAAGCCGGGTGGTGCTGGTTATTCGTTAATCACCATCAACAACCCCACCCCCGCGCCGGTGGCCAACAACTCCGACACGTACACCATCACGGTGACGTTGAAGGATGAGAACAACGATCCGGTAACGGACGGCTTGGCGGTGCTGGGTGATGGCGATACCCGCCTGCGCCTGATTGGCCCCAGTGGCACTGACTACACGCTCAGCGCATTGGCGGCCGGCGGCACAGCGGGTGTCTACACGGCCACCATCAAGGCCTCTCAAGATGGCACCTACAACATCTCGGCCGTCTATGGCCGCGGTACCGGCGCCATCACCATCGACGGCAGCCCGGTGTCAGCCGTGTTCGGCCCAGTTGGGGCCGATCCGGCTCACTCGTCTTACGTCTTGTCGACGGGCGACAAGTGGGCCGATGGCGTGGACGCCCACACCATCACGGTCACCTTGGGCACCGCCAGCGGTCAAGCGGTCATTCTTGATTCGACCGGTCTGGCCCAGTTGACCGCCACCGCCGTGCCTTCGGGCGTGGTCAGCGCCTTCACGGCTGTCAGCGGAAGCCCCGGCGTCTACCGCGCCAATATCACCACCACGCTGTCCGGCGAGAAGACCGTCACGGTCACGGCGCCCGGCGCAACTGGTGGGACGTTCCAAGTCAGCCCGGCCACGGCCGGCGCCAACAAGGTCAACTTCATCGGTGGCCTGCCGGTCAATCCGCTGGGCACCTTCGACACCACCACGGGCAACCGCCTGATCGATGGCGTGGCCTTCCACGAGGTGTGGGTCGATTTCAAGGACGCCAACGGCAACCCGGCCACCTGCACCTCCAACGGCACCACCAGCGGCACCATCGTGCCCTGCCAGGTGACGTTCGAGCTGTTGAATGAGACCACGGCCAGCGGCATCGCCACCACTGGCGCCCGCTTCGACAACGCCAACACCGGCACGTTCACCAAGACCGTGCAGGCCGATGCCAACGGCCGCGCCCTGGCCAAGGTCTACTCGATCTTCGCCAGCGACCTGACCCTGGGCGGCTTCCCGGTGGACGCCAAGATCGACACCTCCACCTCGGTGGTCAAGCGGATTCCGTTCCGGCCTGACACGGCTAGCGCCAGCCACTCCACCTTCACGGTGACCCCGGCGCCGCCCACCACCAAGGTGGCCGACGGCATCGAGTACTTCAGCGGCCAGATCATCATGAAGAGCGCCAACGACAGCCTGGTGCCCGGCGCCACGGCCGCCTTCTCCATCTGCAAGGTGGACGGCGGTAGCTGCGTCGCCACCAGCGACGTCACGGTGTCCGATCCAGGCGGCGGCCCCGCCGTCTTGGTGGCCTCCAACCCGGCGGCCGAGATCAACGTCAAGTTCACCAGCACCAAGGCTGCCACCTACCGGGTGACCGCCACCATCGCCGGTGACCCGATTGGCGCCGCGGCCCCGTACTACAAGGAGATCACCTTCGTGGCCGGCCCGCCCAGCGGTGCGGCCTCGCAACTGATCTGGACCACCGCCACCGCAGTGGCCAACGGCAGCGACACCAAGTCCATCCAGGCCGAGGTGAAGGACGCCAACGGCAACCTGGTGGCCGATGGCACCACGGTGCTGTTCTCGATTCCGGCCGATACCAAGGTTGGTTCCGTCAGCGGGGCCGCCACCATCACCAAGACCACCACCAACGGCCTGGCCGAGATCCTGGTGACCTCGGAGAAGGCCGGCACCTACAACGTCACCGCCACGGTGGGTGGCCAGAACATCACCGGCAACTCGCCGGCCCAGCCGCAGTTCGTGGCCGGCCCGGCCGATGCCAGCACGTCGGTTCTGTCCATCACCACCACCGGTGACAAGGTGGCCAACGGCAGCGACTACCACACTGCCCAGGTTGAGATCAAGGATGCCCAAGGCAACGCCACGGTCAACTCCACCACCACGGTGCGGTTCTGCTGGTCCATCGACGGCGGCGCCGAGACCTGCGAGAACGTGACGTCTTCGGTGGTGGGTAGCCAGTCGTTGGCGACCAAGAACATTACCTCCACCAAGGCCGGCACGCTGCTGGTCAAGGCGACCATCAACGGCAACTCGGTCACTCCGCCCGCCGGCGTCACCGCCAACTTCATCCCGGGCACGCCCGATGCCGGTGTCTCGACCCTTGAGGTGTCCACCGGCAAGGTGGCCAACAACGGCACCGCCACGCACTGGGCCAAGGCCACGGTGAAGGACGCCAACGGCAACGTCATCTCGAACGCCAACGTGACGTTCACGGTGACCGGCAACGCCCAGATCACGGGCGCCGGCGGCACCGGCCAGAGCAAGGTGGTGGCGACGTCCATCGCCGGCCTGGCCGAGATCACCATCACCGACATCACGGAAGAGACCGTGACGGTGACGGCCACCATCACCCAGGGCACCATCGGCACCGCGACGGTTGAGTTTGGCCCGTCCAACGTTGATGCCGGCAACTCCACCTTCACCGTTTCGCCCACCCCGCCGCCGGCCCTGGCCGCCAGCTCGGGTGGCACGTATTACACGGCCACGGTGACGTTGCGTGACGCCTCGAACGCCATCATCGCCAACACGCCGGTGAACTTCACGTTCAGCGGCACCGGCCCGCAGTTGGTGGGCGGCGGCACCACCGCCACCACCGACAGCACCGGTGTGGCCACGGCCCAGATCTACTCGCAGGTGAAGGGTGACTTCACGGTCACCGCCGCCTCGGGTGGCATCAACCTGGTCAACCCGTCCCCGGCCGCCAAGCCGATCAACTTCGACGCCGGCGCCATCGATGCCGGCCACTCGACCTTGACGGCCCAGACCGGCGCGGCTACGGCCAACGGCACCGCCACGCGTTGGGTTGAGGCCCTGGTGCGTGATCAGTTCGACAACCCGGTTTCGGGTGCCACGGTGCAGTTCACCTTCCCGTCCGATACGTCCCTGGCCTCCGCTTCCACCAACCCGGTCACCACCGGCACGGACGGCAAGGCCCGCATCGAACTGACCTCCACCAAGAAGGGTGACTACACGGTCAGCGCCACCGCCGCCAAGGGCGGCAGCCCGGTGGCCATCACGCCCGCCGTGACGGTCAGCTTCGAGGCCGGCCCGGCATCGGCCGGTAACTCCACCCTGTCCGTGCCCACCGCCGCCGGCGGCGGCACCAAGGTGGCGGATGGTATTGAGAAGCACCAGGCCAAGGTGGTGGTGAAGGATGCCAACGGCAACCTGGTCGATGCCGGTGTGGCCGTGTCGATGTCGGCCGCTCCGCCGGCCGGCTCCGGTCTGTCCACCCAGACCTGCACCGCCTACACGGATGCCAACGGCGAGGCGCTGTGCGAGTTCGCCAGCACCAAGGCCGGTGACCACACCATCCGGGCCACCATCGGTGGCACCGAAGTGGGCACGGGCAGCCCCGCCACGGCCACCTTCGTGCCGGGCGCCATCGACGCCGGCCACTCCACCTTCACGGTTAGCTCGGACGTGACCGTCAACAACGGCATCGCCCAGCACAAGGCCACCGTGATTGTGCGTGACCAGTACGACAACGTGATCGAGAACGCCGCGGTGCGCTTCACCATCGACGCCGGTTTGACCACCATCCCCGGCCCGGTGCTGAACAACACCATCGCGGGCGGCAACACCACCAAGAACACCACCACCGGCACCGACGGCTCGGTTGAGACGCCGATCGTGTCCGAGGAAGAGGGCACGTTCACGGTGGAGGCCTTCATTGGCCCGGCCGCGCTGACGCTGGGCACCAAGACGGTCAGCTTCACGCCTGGCCCGGCCTCGGTGGCCAACTCGAGCTGGACCAAGAGCCCGGCCGGCCCGATTACGGCCGGTACGGCGACGTCCGATCCGGAATACACCATCACGGTCACCGTCAAGTCGGCCGACAACCTGCTGGTTGGTGGTAGCCAGGTGCGCCTGTCCGACCTGGGCGGCACCACGCTGGATTCCGACCTGGTGATCAGCGAACCGCAGGATGGCTCGGGCTACTGGCTGACGGGCACCAAGGGCACCACCACCTATGGCCAGGTGGTGCTGCACGTCAAGTCTGCCCACGCCGGTGACTACCCGGTGGTGGCCCAGATCCTGCCTGGCGATGGTTGGCCCGATCTGGTCAACCCGGCCAGCTACACGCTGAGCTATGAAGCCGGAGCGCCGGTGGCGGCCAACTCGTGGCTGGTTGAGCCGGCCGCTGGCGCCCTCGCCAACGGCACCGAAACGCAGACCGTGCTGGCCAAGATCCGGGACAAGAATGGCGACCCGGTGGCGGACGGCACCACGGTGACGTTCACCGCGCCATCGGGCGTTTCGCCTACCGGTACCCAGACGGCCACCACCACGGGCGGCACCGCCACCCTGACGGTGACCTCCACCTCGGCGGGTCAGTACAACATCACCGCCACGGTGGGTGGCAGCGCCATCAACACGGTCAAGAACAACGCCGAAACCTCCACGGAGCGCACCAACGGCAACGCCCAGGTGAACTTCAGTGCCGGCGGCGCCTCGGCCGTCGACTCCGTGCTGTCGGTGCCTTCCGCCGGCTCGGACGGCCTGACCACTAAGGTGGCGAACAACATCCAGAAGCACCGGGCCGAGGTCCTGGTCAAGGACGTGGGCGGCCACAACACGCTGGCCGGCGAGTCCGTGACCTTCACCTATGGTCCCGATGCCGCCCACCTGACCACGGTTACGGCCGTGTCCGGGTCCGATGGCGTGGCCTTCGTCGAGTTCGCCTCGACGCTGGCCGCCACCTACGAGGTGCGCGCCTACATCGGTGCCAACAACACCTCCAGCACCGACGAGGTGACCGATTCGCCGAAGAGCGCCACGTTCGTGGCCGGTCCGCTGGATCCGGACAAGACCAAGACCTCGCTGCAGGTGGAAGAGACCCCGGCCGCGGCCAACGGCACACAGACCCTGTGGGTCAAGATGACGGCCCAGGACGCCTACGGCAACCCGGTCAGCGGCGCTACGTTGGGCTTCAAGCTGACCGACACCTCCACCTACAGCGCCGTCTTCCAGCCACTGGCCAGCGGCGCGCACACCACCAGCGGCACCTCTGGGTCCGACGGCGTGGTGCAGGTGTACGCGGTCTCCGCCTTCGAGGGCACGTTCCCGGTGGTCGGCACCGTTGGTGCCTCCGAGTCCGCACCGAAGAACCTGGTGTTCCAGAACAACACGGCCGATCCAACCAAGTCTTGGTTCACGGTGGTGCGCACCAGCACCAACGCCAGCCCGGACAAGGCCATTGCGGACAACGCCGATTCCTACACGGTGACCGTCAACCTGCGTGACACCAACGGTGACCCGGTCAACAACATCGGTGCGGTGGTCTGGATGACGTCGGCCGCCGATGCCTCGGTTGCCACCTCCTACTCCGTTACCACCGGCGTGGTTTCGGGCCAGGGTGGCACGGCCGTGCAGTTGCTCAAGACCACGGTGGCGGGCAGCTACATCGTGACGGTTGAACTGGCCGGCGACCAGATTTCGCTGGACGCCGCCAACGCCGCCACCAAGTCCAAGACGGTCGAGTTTGTGGCCGGCCCGTGGAGCCAGTCGACCTCGTCGCTGGTCAGCCCGTCCACCCCGGCTCAGGTCGGTGGCGGCACGCAGACCATCACGGCCCAGTTGCGCGACCAGTACAACAACCCGGTGCCCAACGCCGCGGTGCAGTTCGCTATCCCGGCGGACATCACGGTTGGTTCGGTCAACGGCCCGGCCTATGTCACGGTCAACACTGGCACCAACGGCAACGCCGATCTGGTGACGACTTCGGCGGTGGTGGGTGAATACAACATCACCGCCCAGGTGGCCGGCGTCTCCATCACCACCGGCAGCCCGGCCAAGGCCAAGTTCATCAACTCGGCCTGCTCGGCGGCTCAGTCCGAGTTCACCATTCCTTCGGCTGGGGCCGATGGCCTGACCACCAAGGTGGTTGGCGTCGGTTACCACAACCCGACGGTGACGGTGAAGGACGGTAGCGGCAACCTGTGCACCGCCGAGGTCACCCAGGTGACCTACAAGTACCGCCTGCAGGGCGGCACCACGTGGACCGAGCACCTGCCCGCCATCAACACCGTCAACGCCGTGGCCGAATGGGCCAACTGGACCGAGACGGTGGCCGGCACCTACGAGGTGCAGGCGTTCTTCGGTGGCCAGCAGGTTGGTACCACCAAGACGGCCATCTTCGTGCCGGATAGCGTCAGCCCGGGTACCTCCACCCTGACGGTGTCGGTCAACGCGGCCCTGGCCAACAACACGGCTACCCAGTACGCCAAGGTTGTGGTGAAGGACCAGTACGGCAACCCGGTGGTTGGCCAGGCGGTCAACATCGCCATCGGGACCGGCGAAGCCTACATCGACGGCCCGGTGGTCCAAGGCACCACCAGCCCCACGGCCACGGTCACCTCGTGTGATCCGGCCGCGGCCGGTGCGCCCACCTGGTGCGACCAGAAGGGCCTGGCCATGGTGTACTTCACCTCGTCGGAACCCGGCGGCTTCCAGGTGACGGCCACCATCGGCGGCAGCGCCGTGGGCGGCTCGCCCGCACAGGTGTCGTTCGAATCCGGCCCGGCCGATCCAACCAAGTCGAGTTGGGTCATCAGCCCAGACACGGTGGCTAGCCCCACCGTGACCGTGCCGGCTGACGGTTCTTCGGCCTACTCGTTGACCACCACCATCAAGAGCGCCGCCGAGATTCTGGTGCCGAACGCCGCCGTGCGGATCGTCAACCTGAACTCGGCCGTGTCCGTGGCCCCGGTGGCAGCCAGCTACTACACCGGCACCCCGGCGGATGGTGCGTCCAAGTACGGCAAGTACACCTGGACGCTGACCTCTACCACCAAGGGTGTGTTCACCGGCCAGGTGCAGGTAGCCACTAGCGGCACCACGTTTGAAAACGTGGGCCAGCCGTTCACGGTTCGGTTCAGCGCCGATGTGGCCGATGCGGCTTCGTCGTGGTTGATCGAGCCGGCCGGCACCGCGCGGGCCGACAACACCGAGACCCAGACCGTCCAGGCGAAGATCTACGACGCCCACGGCAACCTGGTTGAGGACGGCACCGTGGTGACGTTCACGCTGCCCAGCGGTGTTTCGCCGACGGGTACGCAGACGGCCACCACCACCAACGGCATCGCCTCCATCTCAATGACGTCCGGTACGCAAGGTACCTACGAGGTGGGTGCGTCCGTGGGTGGCGCCGCCATCAACACGGTCAAGAACAACGCCGAGACCACCACGCAGAGCTACAACAAGGCCAAGGTGCCGTTCGCGTTCGGTGATCCCGATCCGAACAACTCGGTGCTGACGGTGCCCACCGCCGGCTCGGACGGCAATACCACCAAGGTGGCCAACGGGCTGGAGAAGCACCGGGCCGAGGTTCTGGTCAAGGACTCCACCAACAACCTGGTGCCCGGCGCGTCCGTGACCTTCACCTATGGTCCCGATGCCGCCCACCTGACCACGGTTACGGCCGTGTCCGGGTCCGATGGCGTGGCCTTCGTCGAGTTCTCCTCCACCGTGGCCACCACCTACACGGTGACTGGCGAGATCGCCGGTGACGCGGTGTCCGGTTCGCCCAAGACGGCCAAGTTCGTGGCCGGCCCGGTTGATCCGACCAAGACGCTGAACTCGTTCGAGGTGCAGCAGACGGCCGCCCTGGCCAACGGTTCGGACGCCCTGTGGGCCAAGATGACGGCCCAAGACGCCAACGGCAACCCCGTCAGCGGCGTCAACCTGGGCTTCAAGCTGACCGACACCGCGGCCAACACCGCCGTGTTCCAGCCTCTGGCCACCGGCAGCAAGACCGCCAGCGGCACCTCTGGCGCCGACGGCGTGGTGCAGGTCTACGTGGTGTCCGTCTACGAAGGCCACTTCCCGGTGGTCGGCGTGATGGGCGCCAGTGAGACCTCGCCCAAGACCGTCTGGTTCCAGAACAACACGGCCGATCCGGACGAATCGTGGTTCACGGTGCAGCGCACCTCCACCAACGTCAGCCCGGACAAGGCCATTGCCGATGGCAATGATTCCTACACGGTGACCGTCAACCTGCGTGACGCCAACGGCGACCCGGTCAACGGCATCGGCGCGGTGGTCAAGGCCACCCCGGTGGCCGGTGGCACCACGCTGCAGTACTCGGTCATCACCGACGTGGTGGGTGGTCAAGGCGGCACGGCTGTGCAGCAGATCAAGACCACCGTGGCCGGCCAGTACGTGGTGACGGTTGAACTGGCGGGCGATGCCATTTCGCTCGACACCGCCGGTGCCACTACCACGTCGAAGACGGTTGAGTTCGTGGCCGGGGCGCCATCGTCCCTGACCTCGTCGCTGACCAGCCCGGCCAGCCCCGCTCAGGTGGGTGGCGGTACCCAGGTGATCACGGCCACGGTCAAGGACGCCAACGGTAACCCGGTGCTGGGCACCAACGTGGTCTTCACCATCCCGGCCGATGTCACGGCCGCGGGTGGCACCACGGTGGCCACCGGCACCACGGGCGCCAGCGCCGGTGTGGCCGAACTGACCCTGACCTCGAACAAGGTCGGCGAGTACAACGTGACCGCCAAGGTGGGCACCATGGACATCACCGTGGGCAGCCCCGCCAAGGCCAAGTTCGTCAACTCCGATCCGTCCGCTGGGCAGTCCGAGTTCACCATCCCCACCACCCCGGCCCAGAAGGTGGCCGGTGTGGAGTACCACACCCCGCAGGTGGCGGTGAAGGATGGTTCGGGCAATGCCTACACGGCGGCGGCCGTCACGGTGACGTTCAAGGTCCGCCTGCAAGGCGCGTCGACTTGGGCCACCACCAAGACGGTGCAGACCAACACCACCACCGGTATCGCCTTGTGGTCCGACTGGACCCAGGACGTGGCCGGCACCTACGAGGTCGAGGCTTCGATCTCGAGCGGTGTGGTTGGCACCACGCTGACGGCGGTGTTCAAGGCCGGCCCGGCCGATCCGGCCACGTCGGTCTTCGAGACGTCGACCGGTGACGTGTTGGCCGATGACGCCTCGACGCACTACGCCAAGGTGACGGTGAAGGACGCCAAGGGCAACGTGGTGGCCAATGAGCCGGTCACGTTCACGTTGGATCCGGCCAAGTCGGCCCACTTCGTGCCCGGCACGGCCAAGACCATCACCGTGAATTCTTCGGCCGCCGGCATTGCCCAGGCCGACATTGCGGACGGCACGCCTGAGACGGTCCAGGTGACCGGCTCGGTGGCCTCGACGCAGGTCGGTTCCGGCAACGTCAAGTTCACCACCGATGCGCCTTCGGCGCCGGATTCGTCGTGGACCATCACGCCGGCCGGCCCGATCACGGCCGATGGTGTGGCCAGCTACACGGCCACGGTGACGGTGCGCGATTCGTCGCCATCGCACCTGGTGGTGCCGAACGCCACGGTTGACTTCTCCGTGCCGCCGGCCGTCCACATCACCGAGTCCGGGCCTTACGTGTCCAACAGTTCCGGCATTGTGACGGTCCACTTCACCTCGACCACGCAGGGTGACTTCACGGTCAACGCCCTGATCGGCACCGGCAAGATTCCGGCGGCCGACCAGGTGATCGGCTTCCGGGCCGGCGCGGTTGACGGCACCAAGTCCAGCCTGGCTGGTCCTGGCGTGACCGCTACGGCCGATGGCGTGGCCACCCAGGTGGTGACCGCCACGGTCAAGGATGCCTACGACAACCCGGTGACCGATGCCACGGTGCGGTTCGCCATTCCGGCCGATACCAAGGCCGGTACGGTGACCGGCCCGGCCACGGTTGACGTGACCGTCAACTCCAATGGCGTGGCCACGTTGGCCCTGACCTCCACCAAGGCCGGTCAGTACAACGTCACCGCCGGGGCCAAGAAGCCGGCCGATGCCGCCTACACCAACATCACAACCGGTTCGCCGGCCGTGGTGGAGTTCGTGGCCGGCGCCATCGATCCGACCCATTCGAAGATCTCGAAGGTTGAGACCGGTCCGTTCGTGGCCGGTGCCGCCAGCTACACCGTCAAGGTGGAACTGATGGATGCCAACGACAACCCGGTCAAGCAGGCCGGTTTGCCGATCCAGTTCACGTTCACGCTGGGCGCCGACGTGGTGCCGGCCTCGGCCAGCACCAATGCCAACGGCGTGGCCACCACCACCTTCGGCAACACGAAGGCCGGTGACTGGCAAGGCACCGCGACCTATCAGTCGCAGGCCATTGTGGTTGGTTCGCCGGTGTCGCTGGTCTTCACGGCCGGCGCGGCCGATCCGACCAAGTCCACCCTTGAGGTGTCGAACAACCCGGCGCAGGCCGACAATACGGCCACGCACTACGCCAAGGTTGTGGTGCGTGACGCCAACAACAACCCGATTGTGGGCGAGTCCGTCACCATCACCATCTCGACCGGCGCCGCCACGGTGCCCGGCCCGGTGGTGCAGGGTACGACCACTGCCACGGCCACGGTCGCCTCGTGCGATCCGGCCGCCGCGGGGGCCCCGGCCTGGTGCGACACCAAGGGCCTGGCGATGGTGCGGTTCACCTCCAGTGAGCCCGGCACGTTCGACGTCACTGGCACGCTTGGTAGCACCCCGGTCAGCGGTTCGCCGGCCCAGGTGAGCTTCACCACCGGCGCGCCCGATCCGTCGAAGTCCAGCCGCGTCATCGACCCGGATACGGACGCCAACGCCACGCTGAGCATCGAAGCCAATGGCACCGCCGCCTACACGGTGACGGCCACCATCAAGGATGCCGCTGAAGTGCTGGTGCCGAACGCCTCGGTGCGGATCAACGCCCTTAGCTCCGATGTCACGGTGACGCCGGCGCTGCAGGGCTTGACCGGTGTGCCGCTGGATGGTGTGGACAAGTACGGCAAGTTCACTTGGACGCTCAAGTCGCTCAAGGAGGGCACGTTCACCGGCCAGGTGCAGGTGAATACGGGCTCCACTTGGGCCAATGTGGGCCAGCCGTTCGAGGTCCGGTTCCACGGCGGCGCGCCGTCGGGTGCCAACTCCGAACTGTCCAGCCCCAACATGTCGGCCCGGGCTGACGGCACGATGACGCAACTGGTGATGGCGACCTTGAAGGATGCCAACGGCAACGTGGCCACCTGCTGGTCCGGCACCACGCAGGTGGGTTGCCCGGTGGTGTTCAGCCTGCCCAGCCAGACCACGCCGACCGGTAGCCAGTCCGTCACGGCGGCCCTGACCGGCATCGCCGTCATCTCGATGACCTCCACCACGGTGGGTACGTTCGACGTCACCGCCACGGTGTCCGGTAGCCCGATCGAGAAGGCCGATGGCGTGGCCGCGGCCAGTGGCACGGCCGCCAAGGCCCACGTCCAGTTCACCGACGCCACGGCGCCGGGTGAGCCCGTGGTCAACCCGTCCAACGGCCAGCACATCGACGGTCACGTCGATCCGGCCGATCTGGCCGATGCCGCAAACGGCGAGTTGACGGTCAAGATCACCGACCCGGATACGGGCACCGTGATTGCGACCTGCCCGGTGCGGGCCGATGGCACCTTCGATTGCCCGATCACCCCGGCCCTGGCCGACGGTGAAGAGGTCGAAGTCACCATCGTGGATGCCTCCGGCAACGAGTCCGACCCGACCGACGTTGTGATCGACGCTGTGGCGCCGAACGAGCCGGTGGTCGACCCGTCCAACGGCCATCAGGTGACCGGCCACGTTGATCCGGCTGACCTGACGGACGCCAGCAACGGCGACCTGGAAGTGGTCATCATCGACGAGGCGACCGGCAACGAGATCACGCGTTGCCCGGTGGCGGCCGATGGCACGTTCAACTGCCCGCTGAACCCGGCCCTGCCTGACGGCACCGAGGTTAACGTGGTGATCGAGGATCCGGCCGGTAACCAGTCCGACCCGACTCCGATCACGGTTGACGCCACGCCGCCTGGCCGCCCAACGGTTGATCCGTCCAACGGTGACGATGTCACCGGCCATGTGGCCGCCGGCGATCTGGCCGACGCCGCTGCCGGTGAACTCGAAGTCGTGGTGAAGGACAAGGCCACTGGTCAAGAGATCGCGCGTTGCCCGGTCGCGGCCGATGGCACGTTCGATTGCGACATCACGCCGCCGATCACCCAGAACGGCAAGGAGATCACGGTGGCCATCGAAGATGCCGCCCACAATGTCTCCACGCCGGTCACGGTGGTGGTTGACACGCTGGCGCCGAACGAGCCGGTGGTCAACCCGTCCGACGGCACGCACGTTGATGGCCATGTCGATCCGGCTGACGTGACCGACGCCGCCAAGGGTGACCTGACGGTTGAGGTGCGTGACCCGGTGACGGGTGACGTCATCGCCACCTGCCCGGTGCGCGCCGATGGCACGTTCGATTGCCCGATCAGCCCGGCGCTGCCTGATGGCACCGAGGTTGACGTGGTGATTGTGGACAAGGCCGGCAACGTCTCCGATCCGACTGAGGTGACGGTTGACGCCGTGGCTCCTGGCGAGCCGACGGTCAATCCGTCCGACGGCAAGCATGTTGACGGTCATGTGGATCCGGCCGATGTGGCCGATGCCGCGGCTGGCGACCTGACGGTTGAAGTCCGCGACCCGAACACCGGCGATGTCATCGCGACTTGCCCGGTGCGGGCCGATGGCACGTTCGATTGCCCGATCAGCCCGGCGCTGCCCGATGGCACCGAGGTTGACGTGGTGATTGTCGACGCCGCCGGCAACGATTCCGATCCGGCCGAGGTCACGGTTGACGCCGTGGCGCCGCGCAAGCCGACGGTTGATCCGTCCAAGGGTGATGACGTGACTGGTCACGTCGACCCGGCCGACCTGGCCGATGCCGCCAACGGTGACCTGACTGTTGTGGTGAAGGACAAGACGACCGGCGCCACGCTGGCGACTTGCCCGGTTGCGGCCGATGGCACGTTCGATTGCGACATCGTGCCGCCGATCACCCAGGACGGTAAGGAGATCACGGTTTCGATCAAGGATCCGGCCGGCAACGTCTCCGCGCCTACCACGGTGAAGGTTGACACAGTGGCGCCGAACGAGCCGGTGGTCAACCCGTCCGACGGCAAGCACGTTGATGGCCATGTTGATCCGGCTGACGTGACCGACGCCGCCAAGGGTGACCTGACGGTTGAGGTGCGTGACCCGAATACGGGTGACGTCATCGCGACTTGCCCGGTCAAGGCCGATGGCACGTTCGATTGCCCGATTACCCCGGCGCTGCCTGATGGCACCGAGGTTGACGTGGTGATTGTGGACAAGGCCGGCAACGTGTCC
>JAISSX010000075.1 GCA_031272885.1 Bifidobacteriaceae bacterium
GGGCTATCAGCGTTCGGGCCGCCGGCGAGGATTGGACCATCCTGTGGGAAGAACCCGAACCGGGCTCACCCGTGGTCCGGCATCTTGCCGAAACCACCAGCATTTAGCGCCGCCGTCCCTCGTCGCGACCCACGGCGCGAGACTCAAACCGGATCAACCAGGTAGTTAGGCACGGTGGCCTCCTTCCGGTGCCAATCCACGGCCCACTCAACTAGGGCGCCTGCTTAGGCGGCGGCCCGTGGGCCGGCTGGCCGGCAAAGGTAAGGGGGCCGATGCCGGGCCCTCCTCCCGGCATCAGCCCCCTCCTGGGTGCTTCAGCGCTCGACTTCGCCGCGGATGAACCGCTCCACCATTTCGCGCCCGGCCCTGTCCTCGGTTTGGATGGGCGGAGACTTGAAGAAATAGGTGGAAGGCGAGGTGATGGCCCCACCGATGCCCCTGTCCTTGGCGATCATGGCGGCGCGCAAGGCGTCAATGATGATGCCCGCCGAGTTGGGCGAATCCCACACTTCCAGCTTGTACTCCAGGCTCAACGGCACTTCGCCGAAGGCCCGGCCTTCCAGGCGCACAAACGCCCACTTGCGGTCATCCAGCCACGCCACATAGTCGGACGGGCCGATGTGGATGTCGCGCGGCGGCAGTTCGTGGTCGATGTTCGAGGTGACCGACTGGGTCTTCGAGATCTTCTTCGACTCCAGGCGCTCGCGTTCCAGCATGTTCTTGAAGTCCATGTTGCCGCCCACGTTCAACTGATAGGTGCGGTCCATGATGACGCCACGATCTTCGAACAGGCGGGCCAGGGTGCGGTGGGTGATGGTGGCGCCCACCTGTGACTTGATGTCGTCGCCCACAATCGGCACACCGGCGGCTTCGAAGCGGGCGGCCCATTCCGGGTTGGAGGCGATGAACACGGGCAGCGCGTTGACAAACGCCACACGGGCGTCGATGGCGCACTGGGCGTAGAACTTGTCGGCCTCTTCTGAGCCCACGGGCAGGTAGCTGATCAGGACGTCAACCTTCTTGTCGATCAGTTCCTGCACCACGTCCACCGGCTCGGCCGAGGATTCTTCGATGGTCTCGCGGTAGTACTTGCCCAGGCCGTCCAGGGTGACGCCGCGCTTGACTTCAACGCCCAGGTGGGGCACGTCGCAGATCTTGATGGTGTTGTTTTCCGAAGCGCCAATGGCTTCGCTGAGGTCCAGGCCAACCTTCTTGGCGTCCACGTCGAAGGCCGTCACGAACTGGATATCCCGGACGTGATAGGGGCCGAACTGGACATGCATCAGACCGGGGACCCGGCTGTCCGGATCAGCATCCCGGTAGTAGTGAACGCCTTGCACTAGCGAGGCGGCGCAGTTTCCAACGCCGGCAATCGCAACCCGAATGGGGCTCATGCGTGCTCCTTGATTCTTGCGGTGAGGGTGGTTGATGCCCCAGCCCCGGCCAGGCCGGCGCGTTGGGGAGCTCTGGTTTCCTTCCGGGCGGTGCGGCGCGAACCGCGTTCCACCTCGATCAGGTCTTCCAGCCAGCGCACTTCCCTTTGCACTTGCTCAAGGGTGTGGCGCTGAAGTTCTTGGGTGTAGGTGTCGGTGGGGCCGCCGCGGTTGATGGCGCCCAGCACCAGGTCCAACCGTTCCGCCATCCGGGCCCGGCGGCCTTCCAGCACACGCAGGCGGGTTTCGACGTCGGTTTGGGCGAACAGGGCGAAGCGGACGTCGAAGTTTTCGTCTTCCCAGCTAGCGGGGCCGGCCTCGCCCAGCAGTTGTTCCAGCTCGGCCGTGCCGGCAGGGGTAAGGCGGTAGACGATCTTGGCCCTCCGGGCGGAACCGTCATCGGTCGCGTCCGAGGCCGTGATGGCGCCGCGATCTGCCAGCGTCTTGAGGCAGGGATAGAGCGAACCGTAGGAGAAGGGCCGCATCAGGCCAAGCATCTCGTTGAGGCGTTTGCGCAGCTCATAGCCGTGCATTGGGGCAGAGTGGAGCAGGCCCAGAATGGCCAGTTCCAGCACGGTTGAGCGGTTGCGCAAGGCGGTTCCTTGATCCTGTCTTGGGGGGGCTCGGGGTTCCGGCCGGCTTCAGCCGGACCCCAGATCCGTCCGATGTATCGAACTGATACATCGTGACACTAGATCATTTCGATGTCTCGCGCAAGTCGTCTGCGTGTCCATTCAGCAGGTCACGCAGGATACTGTGACGTTCATCCCAGGTCCATTCCTTGGCCACCCAGGCCCGGCCGGCCGCCCCCATCGCCGCCGCCCGCGGCGGATCGCCCAGCAGTTCGGTGATCCGCCGGGCCACATCGGCCGGGTCCGTTCCGTCCACCACGAAACCGGTCACGCCATCCTGTACCGCCTCCGGCGCGCCACCCGAGTTGCCCACCACCACCGGCAGGCCGGCCGCCGCCGCCTCTAGGTAGACAATGCCCAGCCCCTCCACCTCCAGCCCGTGGCGCCGCGTCCGGGTCGGCATGGCGAACACCCGGGCGGCGGCGTAGTGGAGCGCGATTTCCTCGTGGGACACACCACCGGCAAACACCACGGCCCCGGTCAGGCCCAGTCGTTCCACCAGGGCCCGCAGCTTCTGGCCGTACGGGCCTTGACCCACAATCAGCGCCACGGCATCGGGAAAATCCTGCCTGACCAGCGGCATCGCCTTGATCAACGTGTCTTGGCCCTTGCGCTCCACCAGCCGGGAAACGTGCAACACCACCGGCTTATCACCCAACCCCAGGCGTTCGATGATGGGTGACGGGTCGGCATCGGCGGCAAACTGGCTGGGCGTCACCCCGGGTGACAACCGCACCATGGCGGCCCGGGCGGCCGGGCTGAAGGCGGGCGCGATGCCGCGCCGGATGTACTCGGCGATGTAGGTGACGTGGTCCACCCCGTCGCCGATACGCCGCAACGCCCGGCGGGCCGCCGGCAGGCGGGCCCACCACAACTCGTGGCCGTGCGTCGTAGCCACCAGGTGCCGCACTGCGGTGCGGGCCCGCAGGCGCTGGGCCATCAGACCCAGCGGCGCCGCCGCGCCGAACCAGACCGAATCGCAGCCGTACTCGTCGATCAGTGCCTCGGCGTCGCGGGTGGCACCCGCCGTGGGCAGCAGCGTCTTCGTGTGGGCCCGGAACACGGGGAAGGACAAGGCGGCGTCGAAGGCCGTGTCACCCGGTTTGGCCGAGGTGTAGACCACCACCTCGTCCGGCGGGAAGCGGCGCGCCATCTCGAAGACAAAGTTCTCGATGCCGCCCTGCTTGGGCGGGAAGTCATTGGTGACTATCAGCGTGCGGGCCACGGGTCACATTCGCCTGGTCGGGTTGGTCACGGCCGCCTCAGAAGCGCGACCGGCCTGTCAGTTCTTCAGCAATCTGGACGGCGTTCAAGGCCGCCCCCTTGCGCAGGTTGTCACCCACCACGAACATGGCCAGGCCGCGGCCATCCGGCACCGACTGATCCGGCCGGATACGCCCGGCGTAGACCGGATCCTGGCCGGCCGCCATCAGCGGCGTGGGCACGTCCGCCAACACCACACCCTTGGCCGAAGACAGCAACTCCGTGGCCTGGGCGGGGCTGATGGGACGCTCAAACTCGGCGTTGATGGCCAAGGCGTGGCCGGTGAAGACCGGCACCCGCACACAGGTGCCGCTGACCGCCAGGTCAGGGATGTCCAGAATGCGGCGGGATTCGTCGCGTAGCTTCTTCTCTTCCGAGGTCTCGCCCCAACCGTCATCCACCCCGGAGCCGGCCCAAGCCAACACGTTGAAGGCAATCGGCGCCACATAGGCCCGCGGGGCCGGGAAGTTGACGGCACTGCCGTCCAGACGCAGGTCCGCCACATGCTGGGTGACGGCCGACCTGACTTGGACGTCCAATTCCTCGACACCGGCCGGCCCGGTGCCCGAGACGGCCTGGTAGGACGAGATCACCAGCCGGCGCAGGCCGGCCGCCCGGTGCAGCGGTGCCAACACCGGCATGGCCGCCATGGTGGTGCAGTTCGGGTTGCCGATGATCCGCTTCGGGGCACTGGCCGCCAAGTCGCCGTTGACCTCCGCCACCACCAGCGGGCAGGCCGGGTCCATGCGCCAGGCCGAGGAATTGTCGATCACATAGGCGCCCGCCTCGGCGAAGCGGGGCGCGAACTCACGTGAGGCGCCCGCCCCCACCGAGAACAAGGCAATGTCGATGCCGGCCGGGTCCGCCGTGGCGGCGTCTTCCACCCGGACCGTGCGGTCCTTGAACTGCAGCGTCTGCCCGGCCGAACGAGCCGAGGCGAAGAAGCGGATCGACGCCACCGGGAAATCCCGCTCCACCAGCAACGCCCGCATGACGCCGCCCACCTGGCCCGTGGCACCCACCACGGCCACGCTGTAAGCATCCTTCCGGTTGAAACTCATCGCCCCGTCCCCCCGTAAACAATCGCCTCGCCATCGGCGCTATCCAGGCCGAAAGCCGTGTGTACCGCCACCACCGCCCGGTCCAGCGCCGCCAAGTCGGTCACCACCGAGATGCGGATCTCCGAGGTAGAGATCATCTCGATGTTGATGCCCGCCTCGCTCAGGGCCTCGAACAGCCGGGCGCTAACGCCCGGATGGGACCGCATGCCGGCCCCAACCAGCGACAACTTGCCGATCTGGTCGGTGTAAACCAGCCGCTGGAAGCCGAGTTCCTGTTGGGCGGCCTCAAGCGCCTGACGCACCGCCGCGCCATCGGCCGCCGGCAGGGTGAACGAGATGTCGGTGCGGCCCGTAATCTCGGTGGAGACGTTCTGGACGATCATGTCGATGTTGGCACCGGCCTCCGCCACGATCTGGAAGGTGGCCGCCGCCTTGCCCGGCACGTCGGGGATCCCCACGACGGTGATCTTGGCTTGGCTGGCGTCATGCGCCACGCCGCTGATGATGGGCTGTTCCATGGCCTCTTCCTCGGTTGGTGTAACGAACATTTCGGTCGGTGAAATGGGGAAGGCTCGTCCGCCGCCCTCCACGATCAGCGTGCCCGGCTTGTCGGAGAAACTGGACCGGACGTGCAGCGGCACGCCATAGCGGCGGGCGTATTCGACCGAGCGCAGGTGCAGCACCTTGGCGCCGGCCGCCGCCATCTCCAGCATCTCTTCGTGGGAGATCAGCGGGATGCGGCTGGCCTTCGTGACCAGGCGGGGATCGGCCGTGAAAACGCCGTCCACGTCGGTGTAGATCTCGCAGACATCCGCGTTCAGGGCCGCCGCCAGGGCCACCGCCGTGGTGTCAGAACCGCCCCGGCCCAGCGTGGTGACATCCTTGGTGGTTTGGGAGACGCCCTGGAAACCGGCCACGATGGCCACGGCGCCGTCATCGAGCGCCCCCCGGATGCGGCCCGGCGTGACGTCGATGATGCGGGCCTTGCCGTGCGAAGCGTCAGTGATGACGCCGGCCTGGGAGCCGGTGAAGCTGCGGGCCTCGTGGCCGGTGTCATTGATGGCCATGGCCAGCAGCGCCATCGCGATGCGCTCACCGGCCGTCAGCAACATGTCCAGTTCCCGGCCCGGCGGCGTGGGGGTGATCTGCTTGGCCAGGTCGATCAGGTCATCCGTGGTGTCGCCCATGGCCGAGACCACCACTACCACCTCGTGGCCGGCGGCCCGGTAGGAGGCGATGCGGCGGGCCACGCGCAGCACGCTGGCGGCATCGGCCACCGAACTGCCGCCGTACTTTTGCACTACCAGGCTCACGCCTCTACCTTTCCGCTTGGTTGTTTGGTTACCGGTGCAAACAATGCCCGGCAGATTGTCCCACAAAGGCTACGGCGCCGGGAGGGGCGCCGGGACGGTCACAGGCTGCGGCGGCCTTCAAGGGCCCGTGACAGCGTGATCTCGTCCGCATATTCCAGGTCCCCGCCCACCGGCAGGCCGGAGGCCAGGCGGGTCACCGGAATCTCCAGCGCCCGCAGTTGGCGGGCCAGGTAGGTGGCGGTGGCCTCGCCCTCGATATTCGGATCGGTGGCGATGATCACCTCCTTCACCGTGCCGTCCGCCAGGCGGCCCAACAGTTCGCGAATGTGCAGGTCATCGGGCCCGATGCCGCCAATCGGGTCGATCGCCCCGCCCAGTACGTGGTACAAGCCGCGGTACTCGCGGGTCCGCTCAATGGCCACCACGTCCTTGGGTTCTTCGACCACGCAGATCAGGCTTTGGTCGCGCCTAGCATCGCTGCAGATGTCGCACAGCGGGCCTTCGGCAATGTTGAAACAACGCTCGCAGAAACGGACCCGGCGCTTGACCTCACCCAGGGCACTGATCAGCCGCTCCACGTCCGCTTGGGGTGAGTTCAGAATGTGGAAGGCGATGCGGCTGGCGCCCTTGGGGCCAACGCCCGGCAGGGCGCCCAACTCGTCGATCAGATCTTGTACTGCGCCGGCATACACGCCTTGGTCCTCGGTTCTACTGGGCTACTTGTCGTCTTCGTCTTCGATCTCTTCGATGATCTCGCCACCCAGCATCTGCTGGATCAAGGCCGCGCCGGTCAGGCCCAATACGCCGGCGTCCGGGTCATCCGTCGCCGGCTCGTCCGGTTCTTCCAGTTCTTCCGGTTCTTCGAGTTCTTCCAGTTCGAAGGCCTCGCCCAGTTGGTCCAGTTGGCTCAGGCCGCGGGGGGTGGTGGCGTCGCTCGGTTGGCCCGGCTGGCCGATGTCGCCTGGTTCAGTCAGGTCACTCGCTTCGGCTGGCTCCCCTGGCTGGGCCGGCACGTTCCAGTCATCCTCTTCATCCGGGTCGGCTGAGCCGGTTGCCCCGCTTGGGCCACCCCACTCGTCGTCCTCATCCTCTTCGTCCCACGCTTCTGGCCGGTCCGACCCGGCCGGTCCCGCCAACTCTTCCCGCGTTGCCGACGCCTCCGGTTCGCCCCGCCCTTCCAGGGCGTCGTCTTCGTCCAGCTGATTCAACTCGGCGGCTTCGGCCGTCCCAAGGATCGGGGCAGACGCCTGCTCTGGGATCGGCTCGGTGGCCGGGTCCGGTTCGGTTGGGCTCGGTTCATCCAGCAACAGTTCGGGTGGTTCCGGCTGGGCCGGTTCGAGCTGCACGTCCGGCGGCGCGGCGTCCGGTTCAGCCGGTGCGGCCGGCCTGGGTTGCCCGCCCGCGGCCGGTGAAGCCGCGGCGCCGACCGGGCGGGCGGCCACCGTCATGGCCTGCCCCAACACCTGGCCCATGGCCTGGTTGAAGTGAACCGCGAAACGCTCACTGAACACCTTGGCCAGGGCTGGGGTGGTGAACTCGACGGTCACCACCAGGCCCTCCACGGCCACCACGGTGCCCTCTTGCTTCACCATGGCGGCGGCTGGCACCGATCGCTGGCGGGCCGCGGCCACTACTTCGTCCCACTTTTCGGCTACTGCCCTCAGGTCCAGGCCGCCGGCGGGCGCGGTGGCCGGGGCGGCCGGCCGCGCCGGCGCCACCGGAGTTGACGGTGGGCGGTCCGCCTGATGCTGACCGCCCCTGGGGCGGCCCGGAGCCGGGGCGGGTGAAGTGGTGGCACCGGACAACCGGCCGGGTGGGGCAGGTGCCTGGGCCACCGGCCGCCAGGGCGGGGTGGGCGGGGCCGGTTCGACTTCCTCGGGCTCATCCCAGTCGACAAATTGCCGGCCGGGCCGGGCCGGTTGCGCCAGTTGGGTTGGATCGGGCGTGCCGCTGACACCGGGAACGGTCCAGCCGTCCTGGCCGGCCGGCTGTGGTGCCGGCGCTGCGGCCGGGGCCACAGGTGCCGCAGTGGCTGGGGCGGGGGCGCTGGGCGCACCTCGCGACTCCTTGGGCGCGGCGGCAGCCGGTTCGGCCGCTGGCGCCGCCGCAGGCGCCGGCTCGGACAGGGTTGCGGCCACCGCCGGGGCCACGGCCACAGGCGCCGCGGTGGCCTTGGCGGGGCCGGCCGCCGGCCCGCCACCGGCGCTCAGCAAGGCCCTGGCCAGCAGCAATTCCAACTGCAGGCGCGGCGAGGTGGCACCGGACATGGCCGCCAAACCCTGGTTGACGGCATCGGCCACCGCCGTCAAGCGCGCCAAACCCAGCCCGGCCGCCTGCCGTTGGTACACCGCCAAGGTGTCCGCCGGCACCGACCGCAGCGCTCCCCGGGCTTCGACCCCGGCCGCCGCCACCACGATCAGGTCCCGCAGGCGTTCCAGCAGGTCTTCAGCAAAACGGTACGGCTCCAGGCCGGACTCCACCACGGCTTCTACCACGTTGAACGCCGCCGCGCCGTCGGCTGCGTCGAGGGCATCCACCATCTTGTCCAGCAGGGTGTCAGGCGTATAGCCCAGCAGGGCCACCGCCCCCTGGTAGGTGATGTGGCCGTCCGCCGAGCCGCCCATCAACTGGTCCAACACCGACTCGGTGTCACGCACCGAACCGCCACCTGCCCGCACTACCAGCGGCAACACGCCATCGTCCACCGTGATGCCTTCGGCCTGGCTCAGTTCCTCCATGTAGGTGGTCATCAAACCGGGCGGCACCAGCCGGAACGGGTAGTGGTGGGAGCGGGAGCGGATGGTGGGCAGCACCTTGGCCGGCTCGGTGGTGGCGAAAACGAACTTGACGTGCGGCGGGGGCTCTTCGACGATCTTGAGTAGGGCGTTGAAACCTTCACGCGACACCATGTGGGCCTCATCCAGGATGAAGACCTTGAAGCGGTCCCTGGCCGGCGCAAACACAGCCCGTTCCCGCAACTCGCGGGTGTCATCCACGCCACCGTGGCTGGCAGCGTCGATCTCTACCACGTCCAGCGAGCCCGGACCGCCGCGGCCCAGTTCGCGGCAACTGTCGCATTCGCCACAGGGTTCCGGCGTGGGGCCTTCGGCGCAGTTCAAACAGCGCGCCAGGATGCGGGCCGAAGTGGTCTTGCCGCAGCCCCGCGGGCCGCTGAAGAGGTAGGCGTGGGAGACCCTGCCTGTACGCAGGGCCTGCATCAGCGGCTCGGTCACGTGCTCTTGACCGATCACCTCGCTGAACTTCTCTGGCCGGTAGCGGCGGTACAGGGCTTGATTCACAGTCCTAGCCTACGGCGACCCACCGACATCGAGCCTCCCCGCCCCCTTTTCCTCCCGAAAGTACGGTTATGTAGTTCGAGGCAAATTGACCCAGCGCCGTGACCTGCGAAAACGCAAATCCAAGGGCGGCCGTGGCCTACATAACCGTACTCTCGCGAGGAATTGGAGGACCCCTCGCGTACCCATCAGAGCCCGCCTGCCCTTGCTGCCTTCCGGCCCTGGGGGGGTTCAGCGAGGTGATGCCACGCGAGGGGTCGCCACAAGGGTACCGAATCGTGGCCGGTCACCCGGCATCGGCCCCAGGTTCGGCAGCCTGACCAGCGGGGTGGGCTCCGGCCTCGAGCGCCGCCGCTACCGCCGCTTCCACCTGGTCGGTGGGGCCGGCCACGAAGACATACTCCTGGTTGCGCGTGTGGGTGACCTTGCCCACCTTCTGCCCGGCCGGGTTGAAGATGCCGATCTGGGCGCCCACGTACCGCCGGAAGTCGAATGCCACTAGGCGGGCGTCATCGTGCCCCGCTTCACGCAACCAGGTGAGCATCTGTTCCGGGGTGACCCAGGCCTCATCGTTGTAGGAGGCCACCACCACGCGGGCGGGCACGGCCGTGATGACCTGCCGCAACGCCTGGGGCATGGTCCGCTTCGAGTTGAAGGTTGATTTGGTGTGATCCTTCTTGGCGTCGGCGCGCTTGCGGGCCACGCCGTAGGTTTCCGGGGCGTCCCAGCGGACCAGGGTTTCCCAAATGTGGTAGTTGGTGAAATAGCGGTGCTGGTTGTAGGGCGGATCCAGGTAGGCGAGGTCGGCCGGCGGCAGACTGGGCGCCACCGCTAGGGCGTCCCCGCGCAGGGCACGGCCGGGCCCGGGTAGTAACGCCGGCGACCGTAACTCCAGGTCACCCAGGGCCCGGTGCGCCCACTGTTTCAGGTAGGCCATCTGCTGGCCGGTGGTCGAATCGACCCGGTCGGCTGCCTCCATCAGGGCAGTCAGCAAGATGGGGTAGAGGGCCGTGTCGCGGTATCGCTCCTCGATCCGTCCGCGGATGGCGTCCACCCGGGCGCCGTTCTTGGGGTGGAAGAAGCGGGCCTCTTCACAGAAGGTCTGAGTGAAGTAGCCGGGCCGCGGCGGCAGGTCTTGCAACTCTTGTAGGGCGGCGGTCAGTTCCGCCTGCCCGATGGCGTCCGCATCGGTGGCGATGTAGCACTGGGCCAGGATTTCGCTGTAGGTAGCGGTATCGACCGCGGTGACGTACAGGCCGCGCCGCTTGAACTCTTGGGCCACGCGGGTGGTGCCGGTGAACAGGTCGATGGCGTTGCGGGCCGCCACGGCGCCGGCGATGGCGCCCAGTACCGGCACCAAGACGCGCTTGGAGCCCAGGTACTTGATCACCCGGCCAGTCTATGAGGAGCGTCCAGTTGCGTCGGCCGGTACCTAGCGTTACGATGTACCGGTACTTGGTCTAACGAGGTAGCGGAGGGGTTGATGGAAGACCTGACCGAACTGCTGCGAGGCGTGTTGGAAGGCTGCGTCCTGCAGATCCTGGCCGGCGGCGGTAGCTACGGCTACCAGATTGTCCAGGCGCTCAACGCGCTGGGCTTCGAATCCGTCTCCGAAGGCACGGTCTACCCCATCCTGGTGCGCCTCGAAACCAAGGGCCTGGCCCAGGTGACACGCGAACGCTCCGAGGCCGGCCCGCCCCGCAAGGTCTACACCCTCAACGCCCAAGGCCGGGCGGCCCTGCAGGCGTTCTGGGAGCGCTGGGATTTCGTGGCCTCCCGGCTGGCGATCATGAAGGAGGAACAACATGGCTGAACTCTGGTTGCAGAAGATGCGCCGCGAGAAGCGCGACTGGCGCCTGCACGAACTGAGGGTGGCAAAACTCCCACCCGATTACCGCGTGGTGATGAAGCTGATCACCAAGTACCTGTGGAACTTCGCCGGCGACGGCCGCCAGATGATCGAGGTCCTGTACGGCATCCGCGACCTGTTCGAAGAGGGCGCCGCCTCCGGCCGGCCCGTCCTGGCGGTGACCGGCGATGACGTGGCCGCCTTCGCCTGGAATGTGCTGATGGAGGCCCAGACCTCCACCTGGATGGGCAAGAAGGCCGCCCACCTCAACGCCGATGTCAAGGCCGCGCTAGCTGGACAGGCTCTGCCCGATGGCGCGTGACGGCCAGGCGGCGACGCCGCTAAGAATTAATGGTTGGGCGGGTGAGAATACCCCGCCCAGCGGTCAGCCTTTCGTCGGATTATCCCCTTGCGGGGTTCCCGGCTTTTCCACCATGTCCCCATGGTAGCCGCCATGCCTGATCGGTTAGGCCGATCACTCCTAACGCCACGCCCTACTCCATCGCTTTCGATTCGCGCGAGGGCGGCCAAACCCCCACGCTGCACTACTTTCGGTGAAACCCCCCGCTCCTTGCGAGAACGAGGCGCACTCGGTTCGGTGGCCCGCCGAGTATTAAGGCACTTTCGGAACGTGGCGAGGAGAGACTTTTGCTTGTTGATCCAGCGGGACTTGAACCCGCAACATCTAGATCCCAAGTCTAGTGCTCTACTTGAGCTATGGGCGACCGAAGACGTGCTCTCCTGCAAGGTTCCGTGCCCTTTTGGGGTACGGAATGCCTCACGCCTCCACTGTGCGTTCCTGGTCAGGTACTGACACGCTCCAACCGGGCCGAAAGCCGCCGCTCCCCTTCCGGTTGTAGTGGCCGCCGCCCTTGGGGACCACCCTCGGACAAACAGCCTTCCTTCCTGCTCAGAGCCCGTTACCTGGGTGTGGCTGGGGAGCCGCGCAGCTCCCCGAGGTCAGCATTTGCCATCCCTCACCACGGCTTGGGACACCGGCCACGTCGCTTCCACATGGCAGGCAGTTGAGGTTTGCATGGAGTGCCTCCCAAACGCCGGCTGGCGCCGGCGCCCAGGGGGTGGCGAGTTGGTCAGACTCGCCTTTCGCCATCTCACGATGGTTTATGGGCCATGCCCCTTGTAAACGTTCTTGGATTGGCTGTTGGGTGACGGTCCGGTTGGGGGCCGGCGGTTGCCTGGTGTTGGCCGGGAGCGACCCAGGCTAAACCGGGAGCGACCCGGTTCCAGGCACAGCCAAGAAATGCTTAGGCAACCCTCAGGAGGGGGCGCCCGAACAAGACTGCGATTGAGTTATCAAACTCCAAACCGACCGGCCGCAGCCGGGCGGGCGATTCAACCAGATGAGACTTGCTATCTGTGACTGGTTGGCTCATTCGATGCACCTCCTTCGGTTGGCTTGGTAGCAACAGAAAGAAGAAACTACAGGAGGCGCCGCGGCGTTGTCAAGCGCTTCTTCGGAATTTTTTTTTCGCGGGTCGCGCCGGGGGTGCCTCGCGGAGTGGGCGGCCCGTACCATTGGGCTGGTACCAACAGGCAAAGACGCAGGTGAAGGAGCCCCATGAGCAGCATCGAACCCGGTCTCACGGCCACCGCGGAAGTGACGGTTGGAACCGCCCTGACGGCCGTGGCCATCGGCAGCGGCAGCCTCGAAGTGTTTGCCACCCCGGCCCTGGTGGCGTTGATGGAACAGGCCGCCTGCGCCTGCCTGGCGGGGCGGCTGGAGCCGGGTACGACCTCGGTGGGCGTGGCCATCGAAGTGGCCCACACCGCCGCCAGTCCGATTGGTGCCCAGGTGACGGCCACCGCCCAAGTTGTAGCGGTCGACGGCCGCCGGGTGGATTTCAAGGTGGCCGCGGCCGATGACGCCGGCGACATCGGACACGGCACCCACCGCCGCGTCATCGTGCACCGAGACCGCTTCCTAGCCAAACTCGCCATCCGCGGCTAAGGCCTGGTCAACCCGGACGGCCGCCTCAGCCGCTCGGCCGGTGGGAGTCGCGGCGGTGGCGAATAGAAACCACCTGCACCACCAAGATGTGCCCAAGGATTTGGTAGATGATGCGGTACTCCCCCCGCCGGGCCGAGTATCTGGGCGCCATCGGCAGGTCAAGTGGCTTGCCAACCCTGAAGGGGTCTTGAGCTAGTGGGCCTTGGATGAACTCCCAGCAAGCCACGGCCAACTCCGCCAATAGACTGTGGCAATGAAGTGGCAAGGTGGCCTGTCCCAAGGCGAGTCCCAGAACCTGTCCCAGAATCAAGCCGCCCCGGACCCGCGCCCGGACACCAACGCCGTCTTGGGCGCCCAGGCGGCCCAGTGCATCGGCCGCCATTGGCCGGGCTCACAGGTGGAGGGCGCCACGGTCACGCTGGGTGACACCGGCATCGTCATCGAATGCTCCAACGCCAACCCCGGCCGCATGGGCACCCAACTCACCGTGGGGCTGTACCTGCACGTCAGCGGCGGCCCCTTCGGCCCCGATCCGGCCTTCGCCTCGATCAGCGGCTACGCCGGCACGGCCACTCAAGCCATCCAAGAGGCCGCCTGCCTGTGGACCTGCACCTTCCTGGATCTGCTGGCCACCGCCAACCTGATCACGGGCCGCCAGGTTGAATGGCCGGTCACCACCCGCCCCGCCCAGATCATGGGCCGCGCCTACCAGGTCTATTCGAGCCACCTGGACCGGGCCTTCAGCGCCGGCCCCAGCGTTGGCGCCGGCGCCGGCGGCCCCGAACTCACCACCAAGGAGCGACTGCAGGCCGCCCGGCAGCGCGTGGGCGGCGACGGCACCATGACCACCGCCGTCCTAGCCAGCGACACCCTCCCCCTCCACGCCTCGGACTATGCCCTGCTGCTCAGCACCTTCGCCGGCTTGATGCCGCAGCAGGTCACGCCAGAAGTCAAGGTGCACGGCGGCGACTGGCCGCCCGCCTGGCCGCCCCTGAACGCCATCGGGCAGGACCCTCCGGGCGGCGGCACGCTGCTGCGCGAACTGGCCATCGCCGTGCCGACCGAACCCGGCCACCTCGAACGCCACAACCTGGTCCGCACCCTCCAATGGCTGGCCGAATTCCGCACCGACCCTCCCCAGGCGGCCGGTTGGCGCGGTTGGCGCCGCCACCAGGGCCAACTCCAACCACCACTGACCGACGCAGACATCCAGGCCCAAGGCATCGACCCGGCAACCCTGCCGCCGGACTACCACAGTTTCTTGACTCAGGTCGGTTGGGGCGCCGGCCCCGGCTACGGCCTGGAGCGCCCCACCGCCAGCGGCAACGGCTGGTTCAAGCTGGCTGAGGCCGGTGACGGCATCATTTGGTACCTGGCGCCCGATGGCGCGGTGTGGGCCGATGCCCGTCCCAACAGTGCCGGGATGGCGCAGTGCCACAAGTCGTTCACGGCCTGGTACGCCGGCTGGCTGGACAACGCCGTGGCCGGCCTACGTCCCTGGGTGCACTGGGAGGTCACCTGCGCCTCCCTGGGGGCCCTGGCCAAGGTCCGCGAACTACGCGCCAACGGCCAATCCATCGACGTCCGCCTCCAACTGAAAGACGAGGCCGGCCGGCCGCTGGAACCCTGCCACTACTGCCAAGCGTCGTTCGCCGAGATCGGCTTGGGCGACGGCGTCTGGCCCACCCTCGAGGCGGGGTAAACTAGGCAGGTTGCCCGCGCGCCATCGTGCACGGCAACACACGCATAACCCTCCTGCCACGGAGACACCGTGGCCGCTGACGACCATAGGAGGTGGGTTTACGCATGCGTCCATACGAGATCATGATCATCCTTGATCCGGAAACCGAAGAGAAGGCCGTTCCCACGGTGCTCGGCCGGTTCACCAAGGTGATCACCAAGGCCGGCGGCACCATCGACAACCAGGAAATCTGGGGCAAGCGCCGGCTGTCTTACGACATCAAGAAGAAGTCGGAAGGCATCTACGCGGTCATCAACTTCACGGCCCCAGCCGAGGCAGCCAAGGAAATGGACCGTCTGCTCACCCTCAACGAGGCCGTGCTGCGCACCAAGCTGATGCGCGCGGACGCCTAGACGGAGACCATCATGGCTGGCGATACCGTAATCACCGTAGTGGGGAACCTGACCGGTGACCCCGAACTGCGTTTCACGCCCAACGGCGGCACCTCGGTGGCCAACTTCACCATCGCCTCGACGCCGCGGAATTTCGACCGCGCCTCAGGCGAATGGCGGGACGGCGACACCCTGTTCCTGCGCTGCTCGGTGTGGCGCGAGGCGGCCGAAAATGTGGCCGAAACCCTAACCAAAGGCATGCGCGTCATCGTGCAAGGCCGCCTGACCCAGCGTTCCTACGAAACCCGTGAAGGCGAGCGCCGCACGGTGGTGGAACTGCAGGTTGACGAGGTGGGCCCGTCGCTGCGCTACGCCAGCGCCAAGGTGACCCGCAACGCCCGCTCCGGCGGCTACGGCGGCGGCGCGCCCAGCGGCGGCGGCGCCCCGGCCGGTGGCGGCGGCGGCAGCTACGGCCCGCCCATGGAAGATCCGTGGGCCGCCCCCGGCGTGACCGGCGCTTCGGACGAGCCGCCGTTCTGACCGGCGGCCCCAACCCAAATCCCCTAAGACTTCAAGACACACAGCAAAGGATTCATCATGGCTAAGCCTCCCGTGCGCAAGCCGCGGAAGAAGATCAGCCCCATCAAAGCCCAAGCCGTGGGCGAGATCGACTACAAGGACGTGGCCCTGCTGCGCAAGTTCGTCTCCGACCGCGGCAAGATCCGGGCCCGCCGGGTGACCGGTGTGACGGTGCAGGAACAGCGGGCGATTGCCCGGGCCGTCAAGAACGCCCGCGAAATGGCCCTGCTGCCCTACTCCAGCTCGGGCCGCTGACCAGCCGCCGATCGAAAGGAACAGACACATGGCAAAGGTGATTCTGACCCGTGAAGTGACCGGCCTGGGCAGCGCCGGGGACGTGGTGACCGTCAAGGACGGTTACGCCCGCAACTACCTGCTGCCCCGCAAGTTCGCCACCTTGTGGACCAAGGGCGCGGAGAAGCAGATCGAAGTGATGCGCCGCGCCACGCGGGCCCGTGAGTTGGCCAGCGTGGAGGACGCCCTGGCGGCGCAGGAAACGCTGCGGGCCGCCACCGTGGAAGTGCCGGCCAAGGCCGGTAGCGGCGGGCGCCTGTTCGGCACCGTCACCACGGATGACATCGCGGCGGCGGTCAAGGCCGGTACCGGCTTTGACATCGACAAGCGGAAGATCGAACTGGCCGAACGCATCAAGACCACCGGTGATTACACGGTGACGGTGCGGCTGCACGAATCGGTGGTGGCGCCCATCGCCATCCGCGTGGTGGCAGCCCAGTAGGGCAGGTTCGGCGCCCAAGACTAGGGGGCGGCAACGGGCAGGTCGTGTCCGATGCCGCCCCCTCGCTTTGGCTGCCGGCTCGCCTCGAGCTTGCCTCGCAGGGGAACTACTCACCCGGGGCGGCGAGCGTCCAACTGGTGAGATGCGCCACAAATTCACAGGCTCGGGCAGCGGGTCCCCAGGTGAGGTGATCGAGGTCGCAGACTATGCCCAGGCCATCCACAGTTCGGCCCCACTTATCAACAGGAAAGCCGGGTTTCACCCACAGACAAGGGCCGGTTGTCCACAAGAAAAGTGGGTCTGACCTGCGAAAACGGGCCAAGTCGGCTTAGAATGTCGGTGGTCGCGGGTAGAACGGTAACCGTGACGCTCACACATGGCGGTAGTTCGAAAGGGGCAGGCTTGTCAGCGCTTGATTTCGAACTCGAAGCCTCCTCGGGTGACTTCGACCGCCTACCACCGCAGGACATCGTGGCCGAACAGTCGGTCCTGGGCGCCATGCTGATGTCGAAGGACGCCATCGCGGACGTGGTGGCGGTGCTGCACTCGGATGACTTCTACCGGCCGCAACACGAGACCATCTTCGGCGCTATCACCGACATCTACGCCCGCGGCGAACCGGTTGACGCAGTCACGGTGTCAGCCGAACTGACGCGGCGCGGCGAACTGGGGCGCATCGGCGGCGCCCAATACCTGGCCGGCCTGATGGCTTCGGTGCCCACCGCCGCTAACGCCGGCTACTACGGGCAGATTGTGCGGGACCAGGCGGTGTTGCGGCGCCTGGTGGAGGCCGGCACCCGCATCACCCAGCTTGGCTACACCAAGGACGGCGCCGCGGTTGACGAGCTGGTCAACTCGGCCCAGGCGGAGGTCTACGCAGTCACCGAACGCCAAGCCTCGGAGGACTACCAGCCGGTCGGCGAACTGTTCGATCCCGTGATTCAAGAGATTGAGGCGTTGCAGCACAGCCCCGGCGGCATCACCGGCGTACCCACCGGCATCACCAAGCTGGACCAGTTGACCGGCGGCCTGCAGGGCGGGCAGATGATCATCGTGGCCGCGCGGCCCGCCCAAGGCAAGTCCACCCTGGGCCTGGACTTTGCCCGTTCGGCCGCCATCCGGCACAACCTGACCACGGTGGTGTTCTCGCTGGAGATGTCCAAGACGGAAATCATCCAACGCCTGGTCTCGGCCGAAACCGGGGTGTGGCTGCAGAACCTGCGGGCCGGCCGGGTGTCGGATCCGGAATGGACCAAGATTGCCGGGCGCATGGGTGCCATCAAAGCGGCGCCCCTGTTCATCGATGATTCGCCCAACATGTCGCTGATGGAGATCAGAGCCAAGTGCCGCCGCCTGAAGCAACGCAACAACCTGCAGTTGGTGGTGTTGGACTACCTGCAGTTGATGAGTTCGGGCCGCCGGGTGGAGTCCCGCCAGCAAGAGGTGTCCGAGTTCTCGCGCGCCCTCAAGCTACTGGCCAAGGAACTTGATGTGCCGGTGGTGGCCATCTCGCAGTTGAACCGCGCGGTGGAGCAGCGCGAAGGCAAGAAGCCGCAGATGAGCGACCTGCGTGAATCCGGTTCACTGGAGCAGGACGCGGACGTCATCATCCTGGTGCATCGCATCGAGGCCAGCGATAAGGACGCTGACGCCCCGCGCGGCCCGGATGACCGCAACCGGGCGGGTGAGGCGCAGTTGATCCTGGCCAAGCACCGCAACGGCCCCACTGGCGTGGTGGACGTGGTGTTCCGGGGGCACGTGGCCCAGTTCGCCAACCTGCAAGAGTCGCTCTAGCCGGCGGGCCGCCGCAGCACCCGGGCCGCTAGCGCCGGGTCCGCACCGAATCAGCCGAGAGCTTGCCGCTGCGCACGTAGGCCTCGCGTTCTTGGCGCAAGTCGGCCACGTAGGGTGTGGCCAGGTCAGGCAGGGTCGCGCCGCCAGCCGCCAGGCTCAGCAGCCGGTCCGCCAGTTCGGGGTTGCGGGCCAGCACCGGGCCGTGCAGGTAGGTCGCCAGTACGTGGCCCTGCACCACACCCTCGGTGCCGTCACCGGCCGGCCCACCACTGCCGTTGCCGATGCCGCTGACCACCCGCGCCAGCGGCCGCGCCGCCGGTCCAAGGGCGGTGCCGCCGCCGTGGTTCTCGTAACCGGTCAGGGGTGGCAGGCCGGCCGCCGAGCCCGCTTCGGGTAGCACCTCGGCCCACACTTCGCCCACGGCCCGCGGTTCGCGCCGCCGTGTCACCGCGTCCAGCAGCCCCACCCCGGGCTCGATGGCGCCGCCCGCCACCTCGAAGTCGGTGCCCAACACCTGCAGACCGGCACAGACCGCGAAGATGCAGGCCCCGGCCTCGGCCGCCTGTTTGAAACCGGCCGATTGGCGCAGGTAACGGGCCGCCGCCACCTGTCCGGCGTCCTCACCGCCACCCAGCACATACAGGTCGCCTTGGGCCGGAATCGCGTCGCCCGGGCCAACGGTCACCACCTGGGGCGTCAGTCCACGGGCCTTGGCCCGCCGCGCCAACACCAGCAGATTGCCGCCGTCGCCGTAGGTGCCCATCAGTGTGGGAAACAGGTGCACGATGGCGATGGTTTGGCCGGCGTTCATCACTTCACCACCCTGGCCCGCAGCTCTTGGAAGGCCGTGTAGTTGGCCACGATGTCGACCGCCTCGCCGGCCGGCAGGCCGGCCAGACCGGCCAGCGGGTCTTCTGTCACACCGCGCAGTTCCAGCCCGGCCGTATCCAGGCGTACCGCCAGGTCGAAGCGGCGTTCACCGGACACCCACACCGGCATGGGGGCCAGTTGTTCGAACGGCACGTCCCAGATCCAGGACGGATCACGGCCGTCCTGGCCGCGGGCGTTCAACACCGTCACCAAGGCAGCGCCCGAGGTGCCAACAATGCGCAGCATCTCGGCCCAACTGGCCGGGTTCTTGCCCAACAGCAGCCGCACCGGGTGGCCGTCCACGGTGGTGTTGATGTAGCGGCCGTCCACGTCTTCGACCTGTTCGCAGGCAGCCAAGGCTACCGCCGGGTCGATGCCGCGGCCGGCCGCGGCCGCCACGGCAATGGCGGCGTTGCCCACGTTGACCCGGCCCGGCAGTTTCAGATGCGGCGTCAGGGTGGTGCCGTCCGGGGTGACGATGCCGGTGGCGTCCGGGGTGATGGACCAGGCGGTTTGGGGCCGGGCCAGACCGCAGGCGGGGCAGCGCCACGGCGCGATCCCGGTGCCGTCGGCCGCCCGTTCCAGGGTGGCGCCGCACTCGGGGCACAGGGCGGCATCGTCGGTCCACCACTGCCCGCAGCCCACCCAAACCACACTGGGCGCCGGGCGGGCGGCCCACACCACCAGCGGATCATCGGCATTGGCCAGAATTATGGTCTTGTCGCTCAGTTGCTCGGCCATGGCGTGCCAACGCCGGGACAACATTTTGACCTCGCTGCCCCGGTCAAGCTGATCCCGCGTCAGGTTCATCAACACCAACTGGGTGGCCCCGGTTTGGGCAGCCATGGCCGGCAGGTGGGCCTCGTCCACCTCGATGGCGCCGAAGCCGGCCGCCCGGTCCGCCGCCAGGGCCGTCACCACTCCGGGGCCCATGTTGGCGCCGGTCAGGTTGTGTGCCACGCGGCCTTTGGTGCGCAGCGCCCCCGCGATCATGCGGGTCGTGGTGGACTTGCCGTTAGTGGCACTGACCAGGGTGAGCTGCTTGCCGGCCGCCAGGCGGGTAATCAGAGCCGGGTCCACCTTCAACATCACCCGGCCACCCACCACCTGGCCGCGGCCGCGCCGCAGTAGCCGCGAGGCGGCAGCGGCCGCCCGCCCGGCGCCAAGCGCCAAACGGGCACGGGGGGGAAGGCTCACGGGCACCAGTATTACAGGTCGCCGGTCTTTTGCAGGTGGTTGAACGCCACCCAACCCAGCGGCACCCGGGCCCAATAGGTGATGGCCCGGTACAACAAAGCGGCCGAGGCGGCCAGGCCGGTGGCGATGCCGGCCGTGCGCAGGCCGGTGGTCAGAGCCGCCTCAACCGTGCCCAGGCCGCCCGGCGTCGGCACGGCCGAACCGATCGAGTTGCCCAGCAGGTAGATCAACGCCACCGTCACCAGCGACAGGCCCTTGGTGCCATCGAAGGCCTGCAGGGCGGACCAGAAGGCGGCCACGTAGCCGGCCGTCTGGATGACGGTGCCGGCCAGCGCGTAGAGCAGGCGGCGCGGCCGGCCCAGCACCCACACCAGCCGCGGCCACACCTGGGCGAAGGTGGGGCCAATGCGCAACCAGATCCAGGCCCGCAGCTTCGGGATCAGCAGCAACAAGGCCAGCACCGCCAGTATGGCGACCGCGATCAGGATGGCGGTACTGGGCAGGCTTGACAGCAGATCGGCGTTGCCCGTCACCAGGGATGCCCCCACCAGCAACAGAATGGTGACGAAGAACAGCGCCACCTGGGTCAGCGCCACGGTAGCCACCGCCAGCGACGTCTTGGCACCCTGCCGGTAGAGCAGCCGCAGATTCAAGGCCGCCGGGCCCACCCCACCAGGGGCAGCGAGGGCCGCGAACGAGGCCGCCACCTGCGTCAACACGGCCTTCCACAGGGACAGCCGGCCCGGGAAGAAGCCCTTCAGGGTCATGGCGGCACCCAGATAGGTGGCCAGCGACAGGCCGAACGAGATCGCCATCCACCACGGGTTGGCGCTCTTGACCGCCTCCACAATCTCGTCGAACGTGGTGGTAGCCAGGATGACCCAGATGGCGATGATAGCCAGGGTGGCGATCAACACCGTCTTCCAGCCAAACCGCACCAACTGGAACGGCGCGGCGGCGGTCTCTGACGGGTTCAGATCGGTCAGCGCCTGCCGGGTTTGGTCGATCACGTCCTTGTTGGCTTTGGCCTCATCCCGGGTGTCACCGGGGAAAGCCACCGGTTGGATCAGCGGCGCCAGGGCCGCCAGGGTGGTAACGGGCAACACCGCTCGGGCGGCCGCAATCGCCCGCTCGGGGCCCACCTTGAGGGCCAGCACCGTCACCAGTTGCACCAGGTCGAGGCGGCCGGCCAGTTCGGATGAAGCAACGTCGCCGTTGTCCCAACCGATCAACCACACGTTCTGATCGTCCCCTTGGCCGGGCCCGAACAGGATCGAATCGGCCGTGATGGAGCGGTGGGCCAGGCCGGCCTCGTGGGCGTGAGCCAACTGCACCCAGGCGTCACGCAGGGCGGCATCGGAAATCTCGGCCGGCCGCATGTCGCGGATCGACCGCAGGCCGGTGGGATGTTCTTGGATCAGCATCATCGAATCGGCCGCCTCGCCGATGCCGATCAGTTTGGGGGTGCGCACACCGGCGGCCGAGGCGGCGTAGGTCAACAGGGCGGCCCGTTCGGCCGCCTGCCGCAGCGACACCACCGAACGCCGGTCCATGCCCCTCAACCGCATGGCCCGCCAGGTGCGTTGCAACATGCCCAACACCTGCCGGTCGCCATCGAGCACAATCGCATCCCAGCGCCTACCGTCCGTGGTGGTGACGGCGTAGATGCGGTTACCGCCGTGGCGCTCCAGGGCCAGGGCGGTCGAATCCGACACCGCCGCGTCATCGAGCACGGGCGGCGGCTTGGTCGGATCGTAGCTGCCGTCCCGGATGGCCGAAACGTTCAGCCGGACGGTGGGTGATTCCGGATCGGAGATGTCCCGCACCCGCACAATTCGGGCCGGTTCCAGGCCGGCCCCGCGGATGCCCTCCACCAGGCCGCGCCCCGAGGCCCGGTCGGTCGAAACCCCCACCAGGTAGCGCAAGGCCTGGCCGGCCAACCGGCCCAGCAGCACGGTCACGGCCACGGCCGGCAGGGTCGAACCGCCGGTCAAGACCCAGGCCGCCAAGGCCACCCACAGCAGGTTCCAGGCCACCGACAAGACGGGCCGGCGGGATCTGGGCCCCACGGCGGTCAACAGGCCGGCCATCAACGCCACCAGGGGCGCCACCGCCACCTCGAGCTGTTCCTTGCCGCCGCCGGACATGCCTTGGATCAACGGTCCGTAGTTGGTCAACTCGATCAGCCAGGTGGCCACATAGGCCAGGCCGCAACCGACCAGACCGGCCGCCAGGCCCTGCAACGTCAGCGCGAACTGCCGTCGCAGCAGCAGCGTGGCCAACACCACCACCGGCAGGACCAGGGTCACCAAATCGCGCAGCACGCCCACCGTGGCGACCAGCACCACCCGCACGTCTTCGGTAATGGACTGCACGTCCTGGGTGACACCGGCGGTGGTGCCCTGGGCGTAAATGGACAGGGCCAGCATCACCAGGATGCCGGCCGTGGTACCAACCATGCCAACCAGGTCACGGTTCTGGTGTTCACGCCCTTCTGGGGCGTCCACCACCTCTACCCCGGTGACAAGCTGCCTGGCAGACGTCTTGGCTCCCACCGGGCCGCGGGTTCGTTTTGCCCGCTGGGGATCGGTGCGCGCAGCCACGGCCCCCATGATACGGGCTGGTAGCCGGGGGTACCGTCAGCCGGGTCTCAGGTCAGCCAGGACGGGTTGAGCAGACTGGGGCCCACAAAGGCCACGATATCCATCACCGAGTGGGCTACCACCAGCGGCATGACCCGCTTGGTGCGCAGGTAGAACCAGGTGAAGATCAGGCCCATCACGGCGTTGCCCAGGAACGGCCCGATGCCCTGATACATGTGGTAGCTGCCGCGCAGCAGGGCGCAGGCCACCAGTACGGCCGGGGTGCGCCAGGCGCACTGGCGTAGGCGGCTGGCCAGGTAGCCCACCGCCACCACTTCTTCCAGCAGGCCGTTCTCGATGGCGGCCAGGATCAACACCGGCACCGTCCACCAGTGTTCGCCCAGGTTGGCGGTGGAGATGTGGACGGTCAGCCCCATGGCCCGCCCGGCCAGGTAGAAGGCAATGCCCGGTAGCCCGATGGCGCCCGCCAGCCCCACCCCGTAGGCCAGGTCACGCCCGGGCCGGGTCAAGTCAAGGCCCAGGCCGCCGGCGGCGGACCGCCAGGGCCCGATGCCGCGGGGTTCTGTCAGGTCTGGCGCGGCCGGCCGCAAGGCCAGCAGGTAGATGGCTAGGGCCGCCGGCACCAGGGCCAGGCCCAGGCCAACCAGTTGGTAGATCAGGTCAAGCCACGGCTTGGCGTTGTCCGAAGTGTTCATGGCCGCGGTCTGTTCCGCCAGCGGGGCGGTGTCCGTCAGCCGGTCGATCAGGGTCAGCAGGGCGTAGATGGCGGACCGCCCCAACGACAACCCAAGCACCACCAGGACCTCGGCCTTCAAGCCGGGCAGCCGGCGGGCGGCGGGTGGTTGATCGATCACGCCGACCAGGGTAGTAGGGCAACCTGGACACCGGATATGAGCCTGTAACCGTTTTCTTGACCGACCCCTAGAATTGGGTCATGGCCACTTCTTCTGCCCTTTTCAGCCCCTACACACTGCGTGGTGTCACCTTCCGCAACCGGATTTGGGTTTCGCCGATGTGCCAGTATTCGGCCGACCCGTCCACCGGGCAGCCCAGCGCCTGGCACCACCAGCACTACGGTGCGATGGCGGCCGGCGGCACTGGCCTGATTGTGCTCGAGGCCACCGGCGTGTTGCCCGAAGGCCGCATCACCCCAGGCGACCTGGGTCTGTGGGAGGACGCCCAGATCGAACCGCTGGCGGCGTTGGTCAGCTTCATGCACAGCCAGGGCGCCATGGCCGGCATCCAGTTGCAGCACGCCGGCCGCAAGGCCTCCACCAGCGAGATGTGGTCTGGCTCCACGCCTCTGGGCCTGGCTGAAGGCGGCTGGACCGCGGAGGCCCCCAGCGCCATCGCCTTTGAGGGCTACCCGGAGCCGCGGGCCCTTGAGACCGGTGACGTGTGGCAACTGGTCAAGGCGTTTGCCGATGCCGCCGTCCGGGCGGTGGCGGCCGGCTTCGACTTCATCGAGATCCACGGCGCCCACGGCTATCTGGTGCACCAGTTCCTTTCGCCCCTGACCAACCAGCGCAGCGACGCCTATGGCGGGTCGCTGGAGAACCGCTGCCGCTTCGCCCTTGAGATCACCAACGCCATCCGCGAGGCCATCCCGGATGACAAGGTGCTGGCCATCCGCCTGTCCGCCACAGACTGGGTGGAGGGCGGCTGGACCCCGGAGGAGACGGTGCAGTTGGTGGCCTGGGCCAAGGAGCGCGGCCTGGACCACGCCGATATCTCGACCGGCGGGCTGACGGCCGATGCCGCCGTGCCGGTGGGGCCGCTGTACCAGGTGCCGTTCGCCACCCAGGTCAAACAGGGCGCGGGCATCAGCACCAACGCGGTGGGTCTGATCAACACGGCCGAGGACGCCGAGAACATCGTGGCCACCGGGCAGGCCGACGCCGTCATGGTGGGCCGCGGCTTCATGCGCAACCCGCACTTCCCGTCCGAGTGGGCGGCCACCCTGGGCGCACCGCTGGACAGCCTGGTGCCGCCGCAGTATTCGGTGGCGCGCTGGGAGCATTACGCCCCCGGCCGCCGCCGGGCGTAGCCGCTAGATCTGGCTCATCCCGCCGTCTATCACCAGTTCGGCGCCGGCGATCTGCCGCGACTGGTCCGAGGCCATGAACAGCACCGCCGCCGCCACGTCGGACGGCTGCGACACCCGGCCCACCGGCATGGCGGCGATAACGCCATCGAGCCGTGCCTTGTCGTCACCAATAAAGGCGTCGAACCCGGCGGTCTGGGTGGGCCCAGGGCTGACCACGTTGGCCCTGATGCCGCGCGGCGCCAGTTCGGCCGTGAAGGACCGGGCCAAGGACCGCACGGCCGCCTTGGCGGCGTTGTAGACCACGGCCCCCACACCGCCGTTCGACCCGGCAATCGACCCGATCAGAACGATCGACCCACCATCGCGCATGTAGGGCAGCAGGGCCTGAACGGTGAAAAAGGCGGACTTGACGTTGGCGGCGATGACGGCATCGAACTCGGCCTCGGTGCTGCTGGCCACCAGGGTGGAGCCGCCACCGCCGGCGTTGGCCACCACCACGTCAACCGGCCGGCCCAAGGCTTTGACCGCCTGGACCACTGCCTCAAGCTCGGCCGGGCGGGCGGCATCGGCGGCCACATAGGTGACCGCCAGCGGGTAGGCCTTGGCAATCTCCTCACCCGAGGCGGCCGTCCGTGCCGTCACCACCACGTGGGCGCCTTCGGTGACAAACCGGTCCACAATGCCGCGCCCGATGCCGCGCGTCCCGCCCGTCACCACGGCCAGCCGGCCGTCCAGGGCTTTCACTTCAGGGCCCCCGCCGCCAGGCCACGCTCGAAGTACTTCTGCAGCAGCAGGTAGGCCAGCACTTCGGGGATGGCCGTGATGACGGCCGATGCCAAGACCTTGGTCTGGTCGTTGGCGAACTCGCTGACGAAGAACTGCGGCAACAGCGTCACCACCTGGTTTTCGGGCGAGATCAGCATCACCAGCGGTAGCAGGTAGCTGTTCCAGGCGTTGATCAAGGTCAACACGATGATGGCGGCCGCGATGGGCCTGGTCAGGGGCAGCACGATGTGCCAGAAGATTTGGACCACACCCGCGCCGTCAATCCGGCCGGCCTCCAACAGCTCGCTGGGCACTCCTTCGTAGAAGTTGCGGGCCAGCAGAATGGTGAACGGCGCCTGCAGCGCCGCCAGTGGCAGGATCACGGCCACTAGGGTGTTGTGAACGCCCAGCTTCATAGTGGTGGCGAACAGGGGCGCCAACAACACCACTTCGGGCAGCGTCAGGGCGGCCAGGAGCATCCAGAAGTAGATCTCCTTGCCGGCAATGCGCAGCTTGGCGAAGCCGAAGGCGGCCGTCATGGTGACGCAGTAGACCAGCGCAATGGAACAGACCGCCACGATGGCCGAGTTGCGGAAGAAGGTAGGCACCACGCCGGTGTTCCACACCGCCTTGTAGTTGCCGAAACCGGCCCCCCGCAGCGAACCCATCACCATCTGAATCAGGGGCAGCAGGAAGGGCACGGTCAGCACGAACAGGAGGGCCTGCAGGAAGATCTTGGACGAAAGACGTCTTGCCTCGAACATTATTTGGTCGACCTCCTGTTCACTACCGTCATCAGAATCGACCCGCACACGGCCAGCACCAGCAGCACCAGTGAGACGGCGGCGCCGTAGCCCAGGTGATACTCCCGGATGGCTTCGCGGTAGATGTTGGTGCCCAAGAACTCGGTGGCCCGCCCGGGGCCGCCCACGGTTATCAACCACGGCCAGTCGAAGGTCTTCAGCGCCCCGATCAGGCCCAGGATGGCCAAGGCAATGGTGGTGCCGCGGCAGCCGGGCCACACCACGTACCACAGGGTACGGAGGTTGCCGGCGCCATCGAGCCGGGCCGCTTCCAGCAGTTCGGGCTCGATCTGGCTCATGGCGGCGAAGAACAAGATGAACGTCATGCCGGTCCACTGCCAAATAGTCACCACCATGATGGATGGCAGGGCCGTTTTCGGATCGGCCAGCCACGGGTGCGCCAGGGAATCAAGCCCGATGGCGCGTAGACCCTTGTTGATGATGCCGTCATCGGCGGAGAACATCAGGCGGAAGGTGGGGCCCATGGTGGCGGGCGCCAGAACCGTGGGCACAAAGATGATCACCTTGTGCAGGGTTCGCAGCTTCAGCTTCGAGTGCAGCAGGGCCGCCAGGGTGAAGCCCAGCGTGGTCTGGACGGTGAAGGTGACCACATAGAAGATCAGGGTGTGCCACAGGGCCTGGCGAATCACCTTGTCGTGCAGCAATTGCACAAAGTTGGCCGCGCCAACGTGCTTGACGGTAGGGCTGGTGCCGTTCCAATCCAGGGTGGACAGGTAGCCGGTGTAGCCCACCGAGTAGTAGATCAGACCGACCACCAGGATCATGGCCGGCAGGATCCACGGTAGGCCGCTGTGTTGGAGGCGTTTCTGGCCCTTCTTTCTGGCCGCCTCGGTTCGTGTTGCCACGGTGGCTTGCGTCATTGCAACCTCCCGGTCTGGTTGCTTCTCCGGGGGCCCGCCAGCCGGTACCGGGGCAGCCGGCGGACCCCCAGAGAAGGATTGTCAGCCGACTGACTCGGCTTGGCTTTGCAGTTCGGCCAGGGCCTTCTCCGGCGTGGCCGTGCCAGTGGCGACGTTGGACAGCGCCATCATCAGGGCGTCGTTCATGTCGGCATTGATGTTGCCGAACCGGGGCGACGTGGCCTCATTGGCGTGCGCGAACAGATCCTGGACGGTCTGCTTCTGCGAGTCGTTGACCAGTTCGATGTTGTCCCAGTTGGGCGTGATGCCGGCCAGGGCCGGGATCAGGTTGAGGGAGTCCGCCACAGCCTGCTGGCCTTCCTCGGAGGTGCCCAGGAAGAGGGCGAACGCCTTCGAAGCGGCTGCATTCTTGGACTTCAGGCTGACGCCCACACCATAGTCGGCATCGCCGAACATGATGCCGGTGTTGCCCTTACCGACCATGTCGGGGAAGTCGATCGGGGCAATGGTGAACGGCACCGGGTTGGACACGCCGGCCGATTCCATGGCGGTGATCATGGCTTCTGGCTGCACGTTCATGGTGTACCAGGTGCCCATCATGACCATGGCGTACTTCTGCTGCAGGAAGAGGTTGTTGGCCTCCGGGTACTGCATCAGGCCGGCGGCGCCTTCCTGCATGATGCCGTCATCGAACAGGGCCTTCCAGTTGTTCATGGCCTGCAAGAACACGTCATCGGTCCAGGCCACTTCCTTGGCCAGGGCCTTGTCGAACGCGCCTGGGCTGACCTGCTCCACCAGTTCGTGGTAGGTGTCGATGTTGAACGCGCCCTGGTTGGCACCCTGGACGAAGCAACCCACGCCGTTCTCCTTGAACGTAGCGCAGACGGACTTCCACTCGTCATAGGTCTTGGGCGGGGTCAGGCCGTACTGATTGAACAGATCTTCGTTGATCCACAGGTTGCCGGCGTAGACGGCGCCAGCGGACAGCGACACCAGGCGGCCATCAACCGTCATGTAGTCCACGCCCAGCGGTGACAGCTTGTCTTTCCAATCAGCGCCCAGCGCGGCTTCCACGTCCGCCGTCAGATCGAAGGCGTTGACGCCGTAGACTTCGGCGCCGCCGTTGGCGGAACCGGCCGACATCTCGTAGACGTCAACCGTGTCGGTGCCCAGGGCCGGGGCGATGGCGGCGTTGTAGCCGTCGATGTCAAGTTGCTTCCACTCCACCTTGATGTTGGGGTAGACGGCATTGAAAGCCTCGATGTAGTGGTCGGTGGCCGGCGGGCCAGGCGTCCAGCCCCACCAGATGATGCTGGCCTCGGCATCGGTGCCGGCCGGCGCTACGGCGTCGCTGCCGCTGTCGCCACTGCTGTCGCCGCCATCCTTGCCGCCAGAGCAGGCCGTCACAGCGACCAGGCCCAGTACGGCGATGCCCGCCACCATGGTCTTCTTGAATCCAGTTGACTTCACTTGCGCAGCTTCCTTTCTGTTGGCCCGCCGATGAGGGTGGTGGGCATGGGGTGCGAACGGCCGTACGGGTGAGTCCCGCCCGGCGCGGTAGGACGAGGGTGTTGGAAAGTTTCTGGGGCGGGCAAGGGTGACTCGCACATCAAGACACCATGGGTGTTTGGAGCGAACCGAGCCATTTCGAGCGACCTCCTTGTCGCCGGATCAGAAACTTTCTATTTGGCTTTCTATCACCTAGACTAGGCTCTGGCTGGGGACGCCGTCAACCGCTTGGAGCCAACGTTGGATCACAAACTGGTAACGATTTCTCAGGTGGCAAGGGCCGCCGGAGTTTCCGTGCCAACGGTCTCCAAAGTCCTCAACGACCGCGCCGGCGTGGCCGAAACCACCAGGCGAGCCGTCCTGCGGGCGGCCCACGATGCCGGCTACGTCAAACGCCATCGAGCATCCGGCCGCAAGACCGGTGTAGTCGATTTCCTGATCGCCGGCTACGACACCCAATGGGCCTTCAGCCTGCTGCGCGGCGCCTTCGAGGGCGGCGAGATGCTGGGCGTCGACGTGGCCGTCCACCGGGCCACCCAGGGCGAACAGTGGGACACCGCCTGGCTGCACCGCGTGGCCGCCCGCGGCTCAGACGGCATCGTCCTAGTCGCCACCGAACTGACCCCCGCCGCCCGGGCCGAAGCCGTCCGCCGCCAACTGCCCATCGTGCTGATCGACCCGATCGGCCCCGGCGACTCGTCCGTGCCCACCGTCGCCACCGCCAACTGGGCCGGCAGCCGGGACGCCACCGAGCACCTGATCGAACTAGGCCACCGCCGCATCGGCATCATCACCGGGCCCATCGGCGAAACCACCATGGCGGACCGCCTGGACGGCTTCGGGGCCGCCATGCGCCGCCACAACCTGCAACCCGAGCCATCCCTGATCCGCTACGGCAACTCGCTGGTACACGGCGGCATCGAGCACGGCGGTGCCCTGCTGGACCTGCCGGAGCGGCCCACCGCCATCTTCTCCTTCTCGGATGAACAGGCCAGCGGGGTTTACGAGGCCGCCCGCATGCGCGGCCTGACCATTCCCGATGACGTGTCGGTAGTGGGATTCGATGACGTGCCGTTGTGTCAGTGGGTTTCGCCCCAACTGACAACCGTGCGCCAACCGCTGGTCGAAATGGGCCGCGAGGCCACCCGCATCGTGGCCGATCTAGCCCAGGGGCGGGCCCTGGCCGCCCCCCGCATCGAGCTAGCCACGGCCCTGGTGGTGCGGGCCTCCACCGGCCCTGCCCCACAGCCAACCAGGACCTAGACCGACCCCGCGCCGCTGCCCGGCGGCATCGGACACTTGAACAGACAGGAGCAGGTCAATGACGACGCCGACTCATATCCCCTGGGTGACCCTGAACGACGGCCACCGCATCCCGGCCGTGGGCTTCGGCTCCCCGGACGCGCCACCGGACCTGGCGGTGAAGGCCTTCCTGGCGGCGCTCGACGCCGGCTTCCGGCTGATCGACACGGCCCGGTGCTACGGCAACGAGGGGGTGGTGGGCCGGGCGGTAGCCGAGTCCGACCTGCCGCGCGAAGAAATCCTGATCGAAACCAAGCTGCCCGGCCTGGGCCACGGCTACGACGAGGCCAAACGGGCCTTCGACGTGTCGCTGCGCGAACTCAAGCTGGACTACGTGGACCTCTACCTGATCCACTGGCCCAACCCTGGTGTGGACAAGTACGTGGACGCCTGGCGGGCCATGATCGAACTGCGGGACGAAGGCCGGGCCAAGTCGATCGGCGTCTCCAACTTCCCGCGGCCGTTCCTGGAGCGGCTACGCGACGAGACGGGCGTGCTGCCCGCCGTCAACCAGATCGAGCGCCACATCCAGTGGCACAACCAGGCCACCCTGGAGACGGACGCCGCCTTGGGCATTGTGACCGAATCCTGGAGCGCGCTGGCCAAAGGCGCCAGCCTGGACAACCCGATCGTGGTCGAAGTGGCCGCCGCGCACGGTGTGACGCCGGCCCAGGTGGTGCTGCGCTGGAACATCCAAGGCGGTTCGGTGCCGCTGACCTATTCGCGCCAACCGGAGCGGATCGCGCGCTCGGCGGACTTGTTCAGCTTCGAGTTGACGGCCGATGAGATGGCGCGGCTGGACACCCTTGAGAAGGGGCAACTGTTCGACTACGACGTGTACACGTACGACCAGTTGACGCCGATCGAGTAAGGCTTGGGCGGGCCGGCGCGGTGGGTCGGGCCGGTGCGGCAGGCTGTGTCGCCGGGCCGGGCCGGGGCTAACCGACCACGTCGTAGCCGGCCTCGGTGATGGCGGCCGTCACTACCTGGTCATCCAGCGGGCTGTCCGAAGTCACGGTCACCTTGGAGGTCTTTTCGGGTACCAGGTCAACCTCGACCGACCGCACGCCGGCCAGTTGGCCCACCTCTTCCTTGACCGCGTTGACGCAGTGGCTGCAGCTCATGCCGTCAACCAGGTAGGTGGTGGTGATCATCGGGCTTCCTTTCGCTGGGTTAGGCGGGCTTGTCGGTTAGTCGACGGCGTCGTTGAAGTAGCGTTGCACCAGTTCGGCCGCCAAGCCCGTGTAAGTGGCGGGAGTGAGGGCCGCCAGGCGGGCCGCGGCATCGGGCGGCAAACCCAACGTGTCGATGAAGTCCCTGATTTCCGCCAGCGACACCCGGTGGCCGCGGGTCAGTTCCTTCAACCGTTCGTAGGGGTTGTCCATTCCCGGTACGCCGGCGATGGCGGCCGCGCGCATGGCCGACTGGATGGGCTCTGCCAGCACCTCCGGGTTGGCTTCGAGGTCCACCAGCATCGGCTCCGGGTTGACGTCCAGGCCGGCCAGGCCGCGGCGCACGTTGTCGATGGCCAGCAGCGAATGCCCAATCGCTACGCCGATGTTGCGCTGGGTGGTGGAATCGGTCAGGTCGCGCTGCAGGCGGCTGGTCACCAAGGTGGCGCCCAGCGTGTCCAGGAGGGCCGACGAGATCTCCAGGTTGGCCTCGGCGTTCTCGAACCGGATGGGGTTGACCTTGTGCGGCATGGTGCTTGAACCGACCGTGCCCTGGCCGCGTACCTGGGCAAAATAACCCAGCGAGATGTAGGCCCACATGTCGGTGGCCAGGTTGTGCAGAATCCGGTTGAACCGGGCCAGGTCGGAATACAGTTCGGCCTGCCAGTCATGGGCTTCAATCTGGGTGGTCAGCGGGTTCCAGGACAGCTTCAGCTTGTCTTCCACGAATGACCGCGAGACCTCAATCCAATCGGTTTCTGGGACGGCCACCACGTGGGCGCCGAACGTGCCGGTGGCGCCGTTGATCTTGCCCAGGAACTCATCCGCCTCGATGCGGTCCAACTGCCGGCCCAGGCGGGCGGCAAACACCACCAGTTCCTTGCCCAACGTGGTGGGGGTGGCCGGTTGGCCGTGGGTGCGGGACAGCATGGGCTGCTCACCGTGCGTACCGGCCAGTTCCGACAGGTCGCCGTGCAGTTCGCGGGCCGCCGGCAGCCACACCTTGTGGATGCCGTCCCGTACCAGTAGGGCGTAGCTCAGGTTGTTGATGTCCTCCGAGGTGCAAGCGAAGTGGATCACCGGCGCCAGCTTCTCGGTCAGGACTGTTTCGGCTCCCAGGGCCCTTTGCGCGGGGGTGCCCAGCCGGCGCTGCAGGAAGTACTCCACCGCCTTGACGTCATGGACGGTTTCCTTCTCGATGGCGCCCAGTTCGGCGATCTCCCGCTCACCGAACGTGTCCGGGATGCCCCGCAGGTAGGTTTCTTCACGGTCGCTCAGCTTGGGGGCGCCGGGTAGTGCGTCCACGCTCAGCAGGTGGATGAACCACTCCACCTCCACCCGGATGCGGGCCCGATTGAGGGCGGCTTCCGATAAGTAGTTCACCAGTGGGGCGACGACGGCGCTGTAGCGGCCGTCGAGCGGCCCCAGGGCGGGCGGCTGGTCCAGTTTGGCAAGAGAGATCGGCACGCCGTCCAGTGTCCCATGATCCGGGGTCGGTTGTTGGGGACGGTGGGGTGGGGCGACTGCGGCTGGCCGGGTGGGGTGGCCGCCGGGTTAAGTGAGCGGCGCCGGGCCTGGCGGGCTGGCCGCCGGCCCGGGCTGGCCGCCGGGCCGAGCCAGCCGGGCGCCATCAGGCCTGGCGGCCGCCATCGGGCAGCACAAACCCCGGCCGGGTGCCTTGAAGCTCCCGCGCCGGGGTTGGAGGGGTTGGGCTAGGAGGTTACTTCTTGATCGAGCCGGTGGCCGCGACATGCAGGCCCAGGCCCAAGGCAACCAGGCCGCCGGTGACCATGCCGCCGCCGAAGTACACGCCATTGTAATCAGCCACGAAGGTGACGATCAGACCAACAATGAAGGCAACCAGGCCCAGGCCAAGCAGGATGATGGTCCACAGGCCACCAGGGAAGCTGCTGACGTTGACCGACACGGCCGGAGCGCCGGAGGCCACGGGCGGCTGCTGGTAGTAGCCCTGCGGGGCAGCAGGCGGCTGAGGGGCGGGTTGGGGTTGATAACCAGGAGTGCTCATGCGGTCAAGACTAGCGACTTCACCGCCCCAGCGCGAAACGGACGGAAGGTTGTAAGCGGCCGTCCCATCTGGTCATCGAATCAAAGCTCCAAGCCATGTGGCCGTCGCCGGGCAGCACAAACCCCGGCCGGGTGCCTGAAGCTCCCGCACCGGGGTTGGAGGGGTTGGGCTAGGAGCCTACTTCTTGATGCTGCCCACAGCCGCGACATGCAAACCCAGGCCAAGCACCGGGATGCCGCCGGCCACCATGGCTCCGCCGAACACCATGCCCTGGCGCTCTGCAGCCAGAACTACAATCAGACCAACAATGAAGGCAACCAGACCAAGGCCAAGCAGGATGATGGTCCACAGGCCACCAGGGAAGCTACCGACGTTGACCGACACGGCCGGAGCGCCGGGGGCCACGGGCGGCTGCTGGTAGTAGCCCTGCGGGGCAGCAGGCGACTGAGGGGCGGGTTGGGGTTGATAACCAGGAGTGCTCATGCGGTCAAGACTAGCGACTTCACCGCCCCAGCGCGAAACCTCCGGCCACCGGTAAAGCCCCACCACCAGCCGCCCAACCTAACACCCGCCAGGCCCGCTCCGGCCAGGCCCGCTCCCGCCCGGGACCCGACCACGGCCCCCTCGACGGACAACCCTTCCAGCCCTCAGCCCGACCCAAACCCAGCTGTCCATGGTCCACGCTCACCGTGACAGCCCCGGGGTCCCCAACCACAACGAGCGACCACAGCACACCACCAAGGGGGTCAAGTCCCCCTTTCTTCGGGCATGTGGCCTTGTCCATGCCAACACGCCACCAGGCGTCGCCGCTCAAACTGCACGGATTTACGGACCACCGTAAATCCGAGCAGTTCTTGCGGGTGCTGGTGTGGTAGATCCCGGATCAAGTCCGGGATGACTACGGGGGAACCACCGATGGCTACAAGGAAACCCCAGGGTTGACTACTAAGGAATTAGCGGCGCTTGAGGCGCCAGTCGAGGGCGGTGGCGACCAGCGCACCAGCGGTGCCGAGTTGGCCGAGCACCTTGGCGCCATCGAGCAACGCCGGACCAATGGTGTCGTCCGTTATCAGGTAGCCGAGGTCGGCCGCGATGGTGGCGCCGTAGCCACCCAGCAGGCAGACCAGGCCAACCACCCAAAGCAGACCCAACCAAGGATTGTGCGCCGAATCCGGCCGGCGGGCCTCCGCCTTGGCCCGCACCTCGGTGGCTGGGGTCTCGGCCTTGACCGGCACCTCGGTGGCCGGGGGGGCTGGCACCGGCGCCACGACATCGGCCACAACCGACACTGCCTCAGCCGGGGCCACCGCCACCGGGGCCACCGCCACCGGGGCCGCCACGGCCGGACCGCCCTGGGTGACCTGATCCCAACTGGGTAGCGCGCCCACGTCATCGGGCACGACGGGACCCGGAAGGACCTCGACGGGCTCGGCCTCTGGCTCCGCCGCCTCGAACGAGTTCATCTCCACCGGCAGCGGGGCGATCTGACCCAGGGACACCCGCTCCACCGCCGGTACCGGCCTGGGCGGTGTCAGCGGGGCGGCGGCCTGAACCACCGGAGTCGGACCAGTGGCCGCGAACCGGTCATCCTCGGCGTCCAGGTAGGGCCCCTCTGGCGGTTGTGGGGCCAAGGGCGGGAACCCCGAAGGCCGGGGCTGGCCGATGGGCGCCCCCAACGCAGTCACTTCGATGCGTTCATCGTTGGGCCAGGCGATCTGCAACGAATCGGGTGCCCGGACCAGGCCGGGCAACGGGCCCAGGGCCCGCGGGCCTGGGTGCAGGGAGGCCGGCCGGAGATCAGGGGTGAACGGCGACGCGCCAGGTGACTCACCCAAAGGGCCGGCTTCAACCGGGGGCAGCGACGGGAACGGCGGCTGCACCGGCAGGGCGATGGTCATGCCAGGCTCGGCTTCGGGCTCGAACGCAGCTTCGACCACGGGCTCAGCTTCAACCTGCTCCACCATCATGGCCACCGGAATCGGCTCATCATCGAACTCGGGAATGGGCGCCAGCCCGGGTCGGTCCTGGCCGCCCGGGAACGTCTCGATCAGGTCCGCTGCCTGGTCATGTGTCATGGGGCCGGGCACGGCCAGGACATCGACCTCGATCAGTTCGGCTTCACCCAGATCTTCCAAGACCACCGGATCGGCCGGGGGCACGGCCTGGGGCACCGTGCCGGGTTCGGCCGGGATGACACTCCACCAGGCCTCTTCCTCAGTTGAAGGCGGGGCAGGCGGCTGATCCGGCTGGGGCGCCGGCTCGCGTTCGATGGTCGGTTCATCGAGGGCCTCTTGGTCCAAGCCCTGGGGCACGCCCGGCGCGAATGCCACCCCCGAAGGCGGCAGACGGAGGGCACCGCCCGGATCGGCCGGAGCAGGGGGAAAGGCTGGGGGAAACTGCGGTGCAGGTGGCACGCTCATGAGGCCAAGCCTAACCAATATCGTGCGTAATCGGCCTGATTACAGGCGGGACTCACAGGCCGGGCTTGCAGGCCGGACTCACAGGTATGGCCGAGCCGCCGCCACGGCTTGGGCGCCATAGCCGCCCCCGAACAGGCAGGCGTGGACCAACAGTGGGAACACCTGGTGCAGCCGCACCCGCTCCAGCCACCCCTCTGCCAACGGCGAGACCTCATGGTAGGCCGCCACGATTCGCCCCAGGCCAGGGCAGCCGAACAGGTCCAGCATGGCCAGGTCGGTTTCGGCGTGGCCGCCGTGGGCCGCCGGGTCGATCAGGGCAGCACCCGTCCATGGCTCACCGTCGCCCCAGCCGGGCGGCAGCCACAGGACGTTGCCGGACCACAGGTCGCCGTGCAGCCGGGCGGCCCCTGGTCCCACCAGGCCGGGTTGGGGCGCATCGAACAAGCCCTCCCGCAGGCGTTCACACAGCGCCGCGAAAACCCGCTCCTGAGCCGCCGAGAACTCACCGTTTTGCCTGGCCAACTGCACAAACGGTTCTACCCGGCAGGCGGCGTAGAACTCGCCCCAGGTGGCCTGGCGCGCTGCTGGGCCGGTAAAGGCGAGCGGTGCCAGGCCAATTGAGCCGGTGGGTTGCTCCCAGCCGGCCGGGGCGCAGCCGTGCCAGGGCGCACCGGCCGCGTGGGTTCTGGCCAGCGCCCGCCCAAAGGCTTCGGCGGCCGATGGCGCCGGGCCGGCTTGCGGTAGGCGCTCCAGTTCCAGGGTCCGGTCGGTAACGCCGATGACGCGGGCCACCCGGGCGCCATCGGGCACCGCACCGAGCCAACGCAAACCGCAGGCCTCAAGGGCGGGCGAGCCGGGCTGGCGCAGAGTGTAGTGCTTGGTGAACGTGGCAACCACCCGACCATTGTGCCCTGTGGATAACCCCCCGCCGCCCAGAGCCTTGTCCACAGGCGGGCGCCACTTCTGCGGGCCGCCCGGGCGTGTCGCCCACCACAATGCTGCGCATGACGACTTCAACCCCCCACAACCATTCCGATGTGGCCTACAACACCATCCCGTACGTCAACGAGGCACGCAGCCACCTGGACCAGGCGGTGATCCGGTTAACCAGCGCCACACCAGGACTGTGGTTCTCGCCGGCCGCCAGCGCCTACGTTGAGCAGCTACAACAGACTGCCAACCAGGTACGTGGCTTCTCGGACCAGTGCGACGCCGTGTCACGAGAACTCAACACCATGGCCAACCAGCTTTGGACCTGGGACGAGGAGCATTCACTATGGGGAGTCTGACGGTTTACCGGGCGGCCAGCGACCCGATCAATGTCTACGGCGGGGCCGGCGGCAATGTGGCCGCCATCGAGGACATGGAGACACTGGAGGCGACGATCCGGCTGGCGGCCGATGACGTGCAACAGGCCTGCGGGTCGATTGCCTTAGCCCTGGGGCAGGCCAGGGGCAACCTGCTCTTGTGGCTACCGCCCCAAAAGCCGTGGGAAGTGGTGGAGGACCTACGCAACGGGTGGTACACGGTCAATATGCATTCGATCGTGACCACCTTGGCGGACACAGTGCGCCAAGCCAGGGATCAGTACGAACAAGCCGAGGCGGACGCCATCGAAGCACTCGAAGGGCTGGACAAGTCGCGGTTTGCTGTCAATGGAGCCTTGAAGGTGCTCTTCCTACTCAATCCATTCCTGGCTGCGGGCCTGAACATAGATGTTCTTCAGTTCAGCGCCCTGGTCAACTGGATCAGTCATGGCTTCCATGGCGAGTCTTTCAACATGGGCGAGTATGTCCGAGCCAACCACGAGAACATCGTGATGGCTTTGGGCCCTATGGCACTTCTTGCCGACCAAGCGAACGGTCTTTCGACCGAGGCCGTGGCGGAGGGCTTGGCCAACCTGAATAACATCGCCAAGTATGGCGACGGCCTCAACACCGCTGTGACCGCTGGCACGGCTGCTTGTATCAGACCTGTCACGAACGCCGAGGGTCTGGTACGCGACCTGGGTGTGGTGGCCGCCCCAAGCGGAGGAGAGTCTCACATCGCCATTACCAAGTTGACAGATGCGGACGGCCAAGTCCGCTGGTTGGTCGAGATACCCGGCACACGAGTGACGGATTTCATTCCAGGCGAAAACCCTGCTGACATGCATACCAACGTCCAGGCAATTACCGGCGATTCCAATGGCATAGCCGTCGCAACTGTACAGGCCATGGTCGATGCCGGTATCGCGCCGGATGAGCCTGTCATGTTGGCCGGACATTCCCAAGGTGGCATCGTGGCCGCCGGGTTGGCGGCCGACCCGTCCTTCACCGAAGCCTTCGATGTTTCGGCGGTGCTGACCGCAGGCTCACCGGTCAGCCTGTTGACACCGGCCAAGACGGTGCAGGTGCTATCGCTGGAGCACGAAGAAGACTTCATGCCGGCCTTGTCGGGTGGGCGCAACCAGGCCGGCCGTAACCAGACCACGGTCACCCGCAAGCTGACGGACGCCAGCGACCCGGCGGTGCGTGACACCATCAACGACGACCTGCCCGGCCACGCGGTATCGGCTTACGCCGACACGGCAGCCATAGTCGACGCCAACACCGACAACGCCTCCCTACAGGAATGGAAGAAGGCCGCCGAACCGTTCTTCGACCAGGATGCAACGGCTGAGCAGACCATCTACACGGCCGAACGGCTACCTGCAGTCGACCCGGTTGAGCAGGAATCGGAACGCCTCCAACAGAAGCAGATGCCCAAGCTCTCCCCCGGCATCGAATAGGTCCGCCGCCCAGTCCGACCCGTACGCCCTACAGCGAATCGCCGAAGTCGGCCCGGAACTTGGCCACCAACTGGTGATGCCAATCCCCGATGGGCTCCAGCCGGCCGTAGAAGAAGCGCAGCAGTTCGGGTTCTTCGACCCAGCGCAGGCCGCCCACGATCTGCCGGTTGGCGTACAGCCACCGCACCCGGTCGATGGCGTAAGACACCTGGGACAGGGTGAACACCCGGCGCGGAATGGCCAGGCGCAGCAGTTCCATGTGTGCCAACGGCTCGGTGCCGTCCGGTTCGCGCTGCTCGGACATGGTGCCCCGCTCCATGCCGCGCACACCGGAGGCGATGTAGACCGCAGAGGCCAGGGCCGCCGAGGGATAGGCCGTCTGCGGCACATGGTCCAAGAACCGCATCGCGTCGACGTGTGCCCCCAGGCCGCCGGGCGGGGTGATCATGGGCACGCCGTGAGACTCCAGTTCGCGCACAAAGTACTCGATGAACTGGGGACCCTGGTTGATCATGTCCTCATCCATCGTCTCGTCCAGGCCCACGGTGATGGCTTCCATTTCCCGCACCGACATGCCGCCGTAGGTGAGGAAGCCCTCGTACATCGGCACCAGGCCACGCAGGTCCTTGTAGATCTTCTGATCCGAGGTGATGATGCCGCCGCCACGGCCGAAGCCCAGCTTGCGGGCCGAAAAGTAAATCACGTCGCAGCAGTCCGCCATCTCGCGGGCAATCTGTGCCACAGACACACTGGCGTATTCAGCTTCACGGGTCTTGATGAAATGCAGGTTGTCCGCCAGCAGCGAGGCATCCAGCACCAGTTTGATGCCGTGCTTGTGGCAGGCCGCGGACACGGCGCGCAGGTTGGCCAGCGAGAACGGCTGCCCGGCAATCAGGTTGGTGCCGGCCTCCATGCGGACGTAGCTGATCCGCTCCGCGCCCACCTTGGCCACCAGTTCTTCCAGGCCCGCCACATAGATGTCGCCTTTGAATGGGTTGGTCGAAACCGGCTCGAGGCCTTCCTTCTTCAGCAGTTCCACCACGCTGCCGCCCAGGGCGGTGACATGCGCCTTCCAGGTGGTGAAGTGGTAGTTGGTGACGGCGATGTCGCCCGGCTTGACGAAGCCCTTGCACAGGATGTGTTCGGCCGCCCGGCCCTGGTGGGCGGGCAGAAAGTACTTCTTGCCGAAAATCTCGGTCAGTTTGGCGTGCAGGCGGCTGAACGTGGCCGAGCCGGCGTACGCGTCATCGGCCAACAGCATGGCCGCCTGCTGCCGGTCCGACATGGCGTTGACGCCCGAATCGGTCAGCATGTCCAAGAAGACGTCCTTGTTCTGCAACAGGAAGGTGTTGTAGCCGGCCTCCTCGATGGCCGCCAGGCGCTCTTCGATAGGCAGCAGGGTCAGCTTCTGGATAATGCGGACCTTGTGCATCTCAAGGGGGAAGGTCTCGCCACTGTAATAAGTCACCTTGGGCATGGTGTCTCCAACCACGGTGTTGCAGGAACCCCGCCTGTCGCCGGCGGGTGGGCCCGGTTCGGGCCGAGAGCCAATACTACGGGTTCCCACGCACTGGCAACATCAGCTCCGCTTGCGGAACGGGATCGAAATGATGGCCGTCAAGATGGCCAGCACCAAGGCCGCCCCCACCGCCGTGCCGAACGAGTCGATCTGCAAGCCAACGCCCATGTGGCCGGTCAGCCACGACACCAGTTTCAGCAGCAGGGCGTTGGCGATGAGGGAGAACAGGCCCACCGTCAGGATGTACAGCGGCAGCGCCACCACGTGCACCAGGGGCTTAACGATGGCGTTGACTAGGGCCAGTACCAGCCCGATCACCAAGTAGGCCAGAATTCTGGTCAGCAGGTCGTTGACCAGTACATGGCCGTTGGTAACCACCCGCATTGAGCCCCACAGGGCATCCACAATCCACAAGGCGATGGCATTCACCACGATGCGCCAACCGAAAGCAACCACCCCTCGATACTGCCACAGCGCGTGGCCCCACGGCGACTGGGACCAACAGTGAGACGATGGACCCCATGACCAAAGTACCGATCCGCCCCACCATCGACGCCCTGCCAGCCTATGTACCGGGCGGCAAGCCGCCGGCCGGGAAGGTGGCGTTCAAGCTGTCATCCAACGAACTGCCCTACCCGCCGCTGCCCGGCGTGCTGGCGGCAGTGGCCGATGCCGCGGCGGACCTTCACCGCTACCCGTCGATGATGGCGGATGAACTGGTGGCCGCCATCGCCGCCTTCCACGGCGTCGATCCTTCCCAGGTCACCGTGGGGGCCGGTTCGGTTGGCGTCTTGGGCCACATCTTGGCCACAGTGGCCGGTGACGGCACCGAAGTCGCCTTCCCCTGGCGCAGCTTCGAGGCTTACCCGATCCTGGCCGGCATTGCCGGCGCCGCCGCGGTCACCACGCCGTTGGACGCAGACGCCCGGCTGGACCTGGCCGCCCTGGCCGGCGCCATCACCGAGCGCACCCGGGCCGTGCTGGTCTGCACCCCCAACAACCCCACCGGCCCGGCAGTCCACCAGGCCGAATTCGAAGCCTTCATGGATCAGATCCCCAGCGACGTCCTGGTGGTGCTGGACGAGGCCTACGTCGAATTCGTGACCGACCCGGACGCCGTCCAGTCCGCTCCCCTGCTGGACCGATACGCCAACCTTGTGGTGTTGCGCACCTTTTCGAAGGCCTACGGACTGGCGGGGCTGCGGGTGGGCTACGCCATCGGAAAACCCCGGCTGATGCAGGCGGTCCGGTCCGCCACCACGCCGTTCTCGGTCAGCGGGCCGGCCCAACTGGCAGCCATCGTCTCCCTGACCCTGCAGGCCGAACTGCGCGAACGGGTAGCGGGCGTCATCGAGAACCGGCAGTACATGCTGGACGAACTGCGCCGCCAAGGCTGGCAGGTGCCGGACGCCCAAGGTAACTTCGTCTGGCTGGCCCTGGGGGCGGACGCGGCGCCGTTTGCCCAAGCCTGCTCCAACGCCCGGGTGATAGTGCGGCCGTTCGCGGGCGACGGCGTGCGCGTCTCGGTGGGCGAAAAGGCCGGCGTGGATCGGTTCCTAGAGGTGGCAGCCACATGGGCGTAGAACGGTTGACTTGGCGGCCAGATGTGCTCGGTCCCGCCTACCAGCAGCATGACCTACCGCTGCCCGATGGCGCCCTGGCCACCTTGGTGCGGCGGGTCGAGCCCGGGGTGGCTGACTCCGCCAAGCCGGCCGTGTTGTACCTGCACGGTTTCGTGGACTACTTCTTCCACCCCCATGTGGCCGATGCTTTCGAAGCTCGTGGCTACCGCTTCTACGCCCTTGACCTGCGCTCGCACGGCCGGTCGATGGGACGGGGCAAAGAGGAGGGCGTGCCCAACTATGTGCGCCACCTGTCCGTCTACGCCCAAGATCTGGATGCGGCCGCGGCGGCCATCCGGGCCGAAGGCCACCGCCAGTTGATCCTGATGGGGCATTCCACCGGCGGGCTGATCGGGCCACTGTGGGCGGCCGCCCGGCCGGGCCGGCTGACTGCCCTGGTGTTGAACTCGCCGTGGCTGGATTTCAACGCCAACCGCCTGATGCGCGGGCCGGTCACCCAGTTGATGCACGGCATCGCCAAGGTAGCTCCCAAGGCCAAGGTCAGCGGCCTGAAGTGCTACTACGGCCAGGCGCTGCACCGTGACACCGGCGGCGAATGGGACTATGACCTGGCCTGGAAGCCCCACAACGGCTTCCCCGTGGGGGCGGGCTGGTTCAGTTCGGTCCGCCGCGCCCACCAGCGAATCAAGGAGGGCCTGGACATCGCCTGTCCCATCTTGATGATGACCTCGCTGCGGCGGGGCGACAACCTGCATCGCCACGATGAGCTGTTGACCACCGACTCGGTGCTAGACCCACGCCAGATGTGGCGGCTGGCCGCCAAACTGGGCCCAGACGTGGAGGTTCGCGCCCTGGCCGCTGGCGCCCACGACCTGGCGTTGTCACCGGAGCCGACACGGACCCGCTACCTGACCGAGGTGCTGGACTGGCTGGACCGGGTGGTCGAGGCGGGGTAGGAGCTGCCTGGGTGCTGCCCTACCAGGTGAGCAGGATCTTGCCCGTCACCTGGCCGCGCCGCATCAGTTCGTGCGCCTGCGCCGCCTCCACCATGGGCATCCGGGTGCCGATGGCCAGCGGCAGGCGGCCCGACTCCACCAGTGGCCACACGTCACGGTGCACCTGATCCACAATGGCCGCCTTGTCCGCGGCGGTGCGGTTGCGCAGGTTAGTCACCGCCAGCGTTTGGCGCCTGGCCAGCATCTTGGCCAGGTTGACCTCGGCTTTGGCGCCGCCCATCAGGCCGATCACCATCAGGTGGCCGCCCACCGCGAGGCAGGCCAGGTTCGGTTCCAGGTATTTGGCGCCCACCACGTCCAGGATCACGTCCACGCCCCGGCCGCCGGTCGCTTCCATGACAACTTGGGCAAAGTCCGCCTGCTTGTAGTCGATGCCGCGCGCCGCCCCCAGACGTTCCACGGCCGCCACCCGTTCCGGCGCGCCCGCGGTCGCGTAGACCGTGGCGCCCATGGCGGCAGCCAGGGCAACGGCCATGGTGCCGATACCGCCTGCGCCGCCGTGCACCAGCAGGGTCGAGGCCGGCGTGAAACCACCCTCCAGCAGGTTGGACCAGACGGTACAGGCGGCCTCAGGGAGGGCGGCGGCGTCGGGCAGCGGTAGGTTGGCCGGCCGTGGCAGCAGGTGGGCGGCCTCGGCCACGGCGTACTCGCCGTAACCACCCCCCGGCAGCAGGGCGCAAACCTGGTCACCCACCCGCCAGGCGGTGTCGCTTTGGCTGGCCACCTGCTCGATGACGCCACTCACCTCAAGGCCCAGCAGGTCGCTGGCACCGGGGGGCGGTGGGTACTGGCCGCGCGCCTGCAGCAGGTCGGCCCGGTTGACGCCGGCGGCAGTCACCTTGATCAGAACCTGGCCGGGGCCGGGCTGGGGGTTGGGGGCTTCGCCTAGGCGGAGCGAACAGTCCGGGCCCGGCCGGTCAACCACGATGGCGCGCATGGCACGAGTCTAAGAGTTGCCTTGGCAGGTGGCGGCGCGGAGTGCTGCGTGGGTGCGGCAAACATCGGTAGGCTGGCGCCGTGCGCTACTACCTCGACGGGACGGCCATTGTGCGGGCGGTCAGTGAACTGCCCGAGTCCGACGCGTTGCGGGCGTGGCTGGAAGACCACCACGCCGAACTGGCGACCTCGATCCTGGCCCGCTGGGAGGCCGGCGAGGAACTGGTTGGGATGGATCACAACGTGCGCATGCGCATCCTGGACCAGCTTGGCGGGATCCCGGAGATCTCGATCTCGGGCCGGGCGTTGGAGATCGGTTCCTACGCCGTGGCGGCGGTGCGGCCTTATGCCGCGCTGCACGTTGGGCTGGCGGCGGCCGATGAGGGCGTGACCGTGCTGGTGACCTACAACTCCGAGGTGGCCTCAGCGGCGCGGCTGTATGGGTTGCGCGTTGTCAGCCCCGGCCGTGAGCCCGGCTGGTATCTCAGCTAGTCTTGTTGGCTGTTGTGCGGCGTTGGCCTGGAGAGTTGCCGGAGTGGCCGATCGGGACGGTCTTGAAAACCGTTGACGCGCGCTAGCGTGTCCGTGGGTTCGAATCCCACACTCTCCGCGAACACAGACCCGGGCTTGTCCCGGGTCTTTGTTCGCGACCGGCGGGATTCGAACCCGTGAGGGCTTGGCCGTTAAGCGAGAACGTCCGGTGGACGTTCGAGTAGGCCAAGTCGCGCAGGCCCGCCGGAGGCGGGACAAGCGGGGTGGGTTCGCCCGCAGGGCGAACCCACGTCGAATCCCACACTCTCCGCTCAGGTGGCTGGACCGGCCGGTCAGCTCGTCAACCGCTCTTCGCTCGCAGACAAGACTCGGGGGAGACCACCCGGCGCAAGCGCCGGCGTTCTCCCCCGAGTCTTCTCTGCTCACTCATACGCGGTGGCGGCGGGATTCGAACCCGCGGTATGGCCAGTCTTGGGCACTGCTCTGGCCTGGGCAAATGTGCCGTTCACCTGCGAGGATACCATTATGGTAGAGTGCGCCTAGCGGCAAGGAAGTGCGCCCAGGTGGGGGTAGTTATCCCCAAATTGCCCCCATCTGACCAGCCGGAGGCCGTTCTCCCGCAGTGAAAGGAAAGCCATGGCAGGCAAGCAACGTAGGTCCAGGACTAGTTGGGGGCAAGTTGAGAAGCGCGGAAAGCTGTACCGCGCCAGGTACACCGTCGAAGGGGTGCGGTACTCGGCTGGCACATTCCTTTCCAGGGGTGACGCTGAAGCCAAGTTGAGCGAGATCCGTACCGACGTTCTGCGGGGCGATTGGAACAGTCCGGATGACCTACCCGAGGTGCGGACGTTCGGTGACTATGTGGAGTCCTGGTTGACAAGGCGTGACCTGAAGCCACGAACCTTGAGCGACTATCGCCGCTACTTGGACAGTTCGATCCTGCCCAGGTTCCGTGACACTCCACTACACCAGATAACTACGAAGGTGATGCTTGCCTGGTATGACAGTCCCGAGATGACGTGGTACCAGAGGAAGGACAAGCCGCGGCAGCGGTGGTCTGCCCGGCAGCGGGAGCACCGCTACAACCTGTTGCGGGCAGTGTTGCGTAGCGCGGAGAAAGAGGGGCTGGTGGACAAGGCCCCAGCGATTGATATCCGTCGCCGCAAGCGGGCTGACCGATTGAAGACGTTGGAACTGCCCACCGTGGATGCCCTGAAGGTTATGGAGTCGGCGATGCCTGACCGGTTGCGGGCCGCGGTCACGTTGGCGGCCTGGACTGGTCTACGGTTCGGTGAGTTGGCTTCCTTGCGGCGGCGAGACATTGACACCGAGGGGATGGTGGTGCGTGTTCGTCGGAGTGTCACTCGCCTGAGCGATGGTGAGAGGCGACGGCATGCGGAGATGGTGGACCCGAAGACTGCGAGCGGCACCAGGGACGTTGACATTCCGCCTCATGTGATGCCTGGCATTGAGGCACATTTGCGGGACCATGTGGGGCTGGGTCTGAACGCCTTGCTGTTCCCTGGGGCGACTAACAGCGAAGTGCCGATCTCGGAGGAGACGCTCAGGTATCACTGGCATAAGGCCAGGAAGGTGGCGGGCTACGACGAATTGCGGTGGCATGACCTGCGGCACCTGTTTGGTGTCCTGGACATGGAAGCAACCCTCGCGGTTGGGGGTACGCCCGCGGACACGCAGGCCCATATGGGGCATGCTGATGCGAAGTCAACGGCCCGCTACCTGCATGCTGTCAAGTCTCGCGGTAAGTTGGCTGCCGCGATGAAGAGCGAGATTGCTTTGAGGAGTGTGGCTGATGAGCAAGCGTAGGAGCAGGCAGGAAGGCTATGGGGTATCTGCGCTGCAGCACCCCTCTCTGACCGTGTGCTGCGAAGGCAAGGCCAAGGCTAGGGACCGTCACCCTCGCGTGAAGCTGGGCGTCCTGGAGGAGTCGTCTGACGGCCGTTGGCGCCCCTACGGGTCACACGTTGGGCTCGAGGTCAAGAAGGACGAGACGTTGGTGATGGAGTGCCACTCGTGCAACACGAAGTGGCCCCCTATTGCCCTGGTAAACATTGACAAAGTTTGTGGGCTGATCTGGGATGCCTCGAAGCGGCCGGGGGTGTTACACCTTGGGTCCACCGATGGTGACTATCCCGTGGAAATGGCGGACCGTCCTGTGTCCGCCTTGGCTTTTCATATTGTGGTGGACTTGTTGGGTAAGCGCATTCCGGAGGACAAAATAATTGAGGCATACAAGACGTATGTTGCGAGCCTGACGCCGCTCTACTTGACATAGCCTGTCGCTGTCGTTACCGTGGGATTCAACGATTGTACTAACCGTTATTAGTTCGACAGCTTGACTGTCGTTCAGGGTTTGGACAGTACCGTTCGCCACACGGCGGGCCGCGCGCCTTTGATATGGGCCGGATCGGAATAATCCGTTCTGCCTGAAAGGCGCGAAAATCATGATATACAGAATTGAACAAAGGTATCTTTCAACACCCGAGTTCGCCCAATACGCCGGAATTGGCGTACGTACTGTGCGGGACCGTATCCGCGACGGGTCGCTCAAGACCCGACGCCTTGGCCGCCGCCTTCTGATCGACCGTCAAGAATTCGACAACACGCCGTACATTGACCCGATCGTCCGCCCGATCACCCGCAGGGACGGGGGTGCGCGATGACCAGCCCAAATTCGAAAGTCCGCCGCACGCTAAAGGCGGCCAATCCTCATACCAGCACCGCCTCTACCCCTCTTTCTCTTGTGCGCGAGAAAGTGGAGAGGGCCAACCCGGCATGGGGCCGAATCCAACGCGCCTCCTGGGCAAAGTCTGGTGCAGCCTTCGAAAACTGTTGCCGCCGCCTCTATGGGGACGACGTGTACCCGCTTCCGGAGGCTCGCCGCGGGGATGGCCGTCCACGTGAGGGGGGCCTCCGGGCTGGCCAGCCGCCTGAGGAGGTCCTCCGGGCGATGGCCGACGATCTGGCGTCGCTTGACTGGGAGGTGCCAGTGGTGGCCGCCGCGTTGGGGATCGAACCACGTGAGAGGCGCCTATGAGCGGCAAGTCAACCCTGGAACGGCTGGCCCGCGATCAAGGGAACTATTGGACCGGGCCCGAACTGGCCGAGGTGGAGTTCCCTCCACCACGGTGGGCAGTGCCCGGCCTGATCCCGGAAGGGCTCACCTTCCTTGCGGGCCGCCCCAAACTAGGCAAGTCCTGGCTCTGTTGGGACCTGGCGCTGGGGGTGGCCACGGGCGGCACCGTCCTAGGCCGCCTACCCGTAGACCAGCCCGGTGACGTGTTGTACTTGGCGTTGGAAGACACGGGCCGACGCGCCCAGGAACGCGCCCTCGCCGTGTCGGACGGGGCCCCGTTACCGGACCGGCTGACGGTGGTGAACCAGCTTCCCCGCCCGGAGGAAGACGAAGGGCCATGCCCGGGTGAAACCTGGGCCGAGCATTTGATCCACGGCTGGGTAGAGGCCGCTGCTGATCCCCGGCTGGTAATCGTAGATGTCCTGGCGAAAGTCAAGGGCCAGAAACGGATAGGCGAAACCGACTATGAGGCCGACTATCGGCAAATGTCCGGACTCAAGACGGTGGCGGACCGTCACAAGGTCGCGATCGTCCTGGTCCACCACTGCCGGAAGATGAAGGATGAGGACGCCTTCCTGGAAGTGTCCGGGTCTACCGGTCTGACCAGTTGTGCGGACACCTTGATGGTGTTGCAACGGCCCCGAAGGGAAGGCTGGGGAGTGACAACCGGAGTGACAAAAAGTGACAAAGAAGTGACAGACCAACGCCCAATCGTCCTGAACATAACCGGCCGGGATGTCGAAGAATCCGCTTGGGTTCTGGACTGGGATGGGGACGCCTGCCGGTTTGCGTTGACTGACATGCCGCCATCGGTGGCGCGCCTGTCCGGGACGAAACAGCAGGTGGTGACCTATCTGGCGGCCCATGGGCCAGCGAAACCGCAGGTCATTGCGGAAGTGTTGGGGATTAAGCCCAACACTGTCACGCAGACGTGCCGGCGGCTAGTCAATGAGCGGGTGCTGGACCAGGCGGACGGGTTCTATCTACTTCCCCTAGGGAAGTCTGTCACTTCTGTCACTTTGTCACCTTCGGCTGACGTGGGAGTGACAAAGTGACAAGAGTGACAAACATTTTCAAGGGCCGCTATTGGCGGCCAAACCAACTGAACCTTAGGAGGTTCAACAATGATTACAAATGAAATGCTAGACCGTCAGGGTTTGGAGGCGCGTGGCGTCTACATGCCTGCCCAGTGGGATCAGGGTATCGGGCCTACTGTGGCCTGGTGGCCTGATAGTGAGCCGATGCCGGACGTGCCGCTGGTGCCTTCGACACCGGAGGAAGCCCGCCAGTTGGCGGACTACGACGCTAGATCCCGGTTCAGCCGGGCGAGCATTGAGGACGGGGGCCCGCTGAGTCTTGACGTGTTCGATGCCGTAATGGACCAGCTGGCCGTGTTGGACGCGATGGTATGTGACGCGCGGGCCACACTGAACCGTTTGCTGGCCCAGGCGCGGGCCTGGTCCGACGAGGCCGTGTTACGTGACACGGCCCAAGCCCGCAGGGAGGCTAACCGATGAGTGTTCCAAAGCCTGGACCTGGACCCACCACTGGGGTGCCGCCAGCAGACCTTCCTGGGCCGCCTAGCGTGGCCCCGGAGGAGGCGGCAGGTAGCGTCCCTGCACCGGACCCTGCAAGCCCCATCGAACCGTCCCAGAGCGAACCTGAGGAAACCCCGGAGGAGGCCGCCGAGGAGGCCCAACGGGACGGCCCGGAAGGTAGGGCGAAAGGTAAGGAAGCGGCCACCTATCGCCGTCGCCTCCGGGAAACTGAAGCCCGCCTAGCTGAAGTTGAAGCGAAATGGGAAGCGGTCTGCCGCGGCCAGGTCGAACAGATCGCCACGGACGTACATTGGCCGAACCCGGCCGCAGTTTGGCTGTTGGGTTTGGACTTGGCTGACGTGTTGGACGATGACGGGAAAGTAGACCTGGAGAAAGCCCGCGAAGCCGTGCGTAAACTGGGCAAGCTTAACGGGATTGGGGATGGTCCTCGCCGGCCCGCACCGGACCCGACACTCGGTGTAAGTGGAAGCCCTGGCGTCCCGCGGCCTAGTGGTTTGGAGTCCGCGTTGGGTGAGTCGCGTCGCAAGACACGCCGCTAACGGGAAGCCTGTGTCCCTAGAATGGGAACGAACAGTGTAGGGGCCGGCATGAGGGATTGACCCAAAATGCCGGCCCCTACCATGGAGGTATTCAATGCCCCTGGTATTGACAGTTCCTATTCTATGTCACTGGTTTGATATAGGATAGATACAACACATCGGGGACGGCCGGTTTGGTTGTAGAACCAGGCTCCGGCCCCACGTTGAACCCCTGGCGGGTGACCTGGGTGCTGTATAGCAACCCAGGGTGACTAGTTGAACTCACCAACTCTCTATTAGGGGTTTACTATGCCTATCAATACAACTACGAAGGAATCATTGTTTCCTTCCACCACATATGTGCCTGTTCAACAGGCCCTACCTGCCGCCCTGGTGATAACAACCGCTACCCAGGCTGGGGAAGTCCGCGGTGACGCACCCTACTTGAAAGTGCCATACGTGTCGCAGGATGTGGCCGCCGGGTTTGTCGCCGAGGGGGCGGTTATCACCGAAGCTGGACCAGCGTTGGATGAACTGCTGGTGTCTACCGCGAAAATTGCGGTACTCACCCGTATGAGCCACGAAGCGTATTCGTCTAAGACCGCGGACCAGATTGTGTCCGTGTCGTTGCGACGGTCCCTGATCTCGAAGGCCGACGCTGCCTATGTTGCGAACCCTGCGGGCGGGCCCGGCCCGGTCGGGTTGGTGAACACTCCTGGTGTGGTCGCCGGTGGGACGCTCGCCGCGGGAGACTCCCTCGATGTGGTGGCGGAAGCTGTCACCGCGGTGGAAGTCAACGGCGGCACCCCAACCCATCTGATCTGTGATCCCGCGTCGTGGGGTGTGATCCAAACGTTGAAACAGGCGACGGGTTCTAACCTGCCGTTGATTGGGGCGCCAGCGGAAACGACGGAACGTAAACTGTTCGGTCTGCCTGTGATGGTGTCTGCGGCGGTCCCAGCGGGGAACTTGTTGGTGGTGGACCAGGCCGAAGTGATGGCCGCCGTGTCACCGTTGGCTGTAGCGGTCAGTCAGGACGTGTACTTCGATTCGGACTCTGTCGCTATCCGGGCGACGTTCCGGGTTGGTTGGGGCCTGCCCAGACCTGACCGGACTGCGAAGATCACTGTCACCGTCTGACACCTAGACGGTCTAGACGTGTCTGGTCCCTGCGGGCCGGAACCCCGGGGCTGGGGGACTCAATCCCCTGCGGGGACCAGACACCACACAAGTAGCGAACAAGGAACGGGGATAAGTGATGGTTGCAGCGAAACACCCAACGGTTAGGGCTAGACGGAACGACCCTAGACGGGGTTTCCGTGTCCTAGACGGCGCTGGTAGCGCCCTGCCGGCCCCAGAGTGGCCGCTGAGACCGAACGTTGACCTGTTGGCGGCTATCAAAGCGGCGGAAGGTCAGGTTGAGGCCGCCCAGGCGGCTACAGGCCCGATGGCGGCAGCTAACCTGACTAAAGCTGAAACGAAACTCGCGCGCCTCCGTTTGCAAGCCGAGGTGTGGGCTGAAGCTGAACAGGCTCTGTGGGTTGAGGCGTGGGGTTGGCCGCAAGCCGTGGTGTGGCGTGAAACCCGGTCGGAGCGTGTCCTGGCTTTGTGGTGCCGCCTACAGGTCCAAGCTGAGGACGGGGTTAGGTCAGCCGTGGCGGAGGCCCGCCAATATGGGGACCGGTTGGGGTTGACACCGCAGGCGTTGACCAGGTTGCAGTTGGAAACTGAGCATTTGGACCAGGCCCAGGACGAAACCGCGGCTAGGCGGGCGAAGCGGACAGATTGGGAAGAACGGGCCGCCCGGGCTGTGGCCGCATACAAGGCACCCCGGCCGGAAGATCCAGGTTCAGTGAGGGCACTGTTCGCCGTGTAGTGACCATCGGGCCGTGTCACAGGCGGGGTGCTGGAGTTGGCCACTGGACCGTCTCCGGGGCCGCTGCCTCCGGCACAGGGCTGTTCCTCCGGGCCGTTGGACTGCCTCCGGCACGGCCCCAGGTAGGTCCTTCCTGCGGACATCACGGCGGCTACCGACACCGCCAGATCTTTAGCCCTGGACCGTACACACCGGAATAGGCCCCCCCGGCGGTACCTGGTCTTCCGTGGAGGGGGTTGCCCCCTGGGGGTTGCCGGTCTGGCCGTGGCTGGCTTATTGCTGGTGGTTGGTTTGGTGTTGGCTGTTGGTGACTGTGGTGGCGTGTTTGGTTTGGTTGGCCTGTGACGGGGCCTGCTGGCTTGTCTTGTGTCTTGGGTTGGCTTGGGTGTGGGTTGGTGTGGTGGGCCTGGTGGCGGGGGTGTCGTCGGGTTGGTGGTGGGTTGACCCGTGGTGTTGGTGGTTGGGTTGCCTGTGGCTGGCTGTTTGACGGTGGTTGTGTTGGTGTGGTTGTGCCTGGGGGTGGTGGCGGCTGGTGGGGTGTGTGGGGGTGTCCTGGGGTGGGGGTGGTTGGTGGTGTTGTGGGCTGTTGGAAGTTGAAGCGTGTTGGCTTGTCTGTGTCGTTGGCGGCTGTTGCTTGTGAAGTGTTGGTGTTTGTTGTTCGCAACGATGCTAGGGCCGCCCGGGGGCGGTGGTCAGGTGGTCACGCTCGAGCGCCAGAGATAGGCCAGTGGTGGGGCCCGCGAACGCACAGGCGCGGCGCATGGTTAGCTGCGGAATCCGGCCAGGGACTGCCCAAGACGGGGGCCTGCTAAGTAGAATTGCTATCCCCAAATTATCCCCAATTTGCCATTTCGGCGAGCCGAAATTTGCAGGGTGACCTGCGGAAACATCTCGCGGTGGCGGCGGGATTCGAACCCGCGGTGGAGTTGCCCCCACACACGCTTTCGAGGCGTGCTCCTTAGGCCGCTCGGACACACCACCGCCGGAAAGGGTACCAGGTTGGCCCGGTTCGCCCGGCATCAGCGGCGGACGGCGAAGAACGCCTCCAACACCGCCGCACACTCCGCTTCCAGCACGCCACCCACCACCTCCGGGTGATGCAACGCCGCCCGGTCCCGGGGCAGGTCCCACACCGAACCGCAGGCTCCGGCCTTCGCGTCCCAAGCCCCGAACACGATCCGGTCCACCCGGGCCGCCAACAACGCCCCGGCGCACATCAGGCACGGCTCCAACGTCACATAGACCGTGTGACCCTCCAGCCGCCACCGACCCAGCGCCTCGCCCGCCGCTCGCAACGCCACCACCTCGGCGTGCGCCGTCGGATCGCCCGTCAACTCGCGGCGATTCGCCCCAGTCGCCACTACGGCCCCGTAAGGCCCCACCACGACGGCTCCCACGGGGACGTCGTCGGGCGCTTCACTACCCTGGGCCAACCGTAACGCCCAACCCATCCGCTGCCGGTCGGCATCGTCCACCGCGGCTACCCGCGCGCCATCGTCCACCCCATCATTGTCCCTTAGGGCCAAGCCAAGGTGACCCAGGCACGGTAGGTTTGGATACATGCAGGTGACCGTGGTTGACCACCCTCTGATTTCACACAAACTGACCGTGTTGCGGGACAAGGAAACGGATTCGCCCACCTTCCGCAACCTGGTGGCAGAACTGGTGACGCTGCTGGCCTACGAGGCCACCCGCGACATCGCCGTCGAACCGCATGACATCGAGACGCCGCTGACCGCCATGACAGGGGTGCGGCTCAGCAAGCCAAGGCCCATCGTGGTGCCCATCTTGCGGGCCGGCCTGGGCATGCTGGACGGCATGAGCCGGCTGCTGCCCCTGGCGGAGGTCGGCTTCTTGGGCCTCAAACGGGACGAGGAAACTCTCCAGGCCATCACCTACGCCAACCGCTTGCCGGATGACCTATCCGGTCGGCAGTGCTTTGTGCTTGACCCGATGCTGGCCACCGGCGGCACCCTGATCGCCTCGATCGACTACTTGTTTGACCGGGGTGCCAGGGACGTCACCGCCATCTGCCTGCTGGCCGCCCCAGAAGGGCTGAAGGCGGTCCGGGCCGCACTGGGCCACCGGGGCGACGTCAAAATCGTCACCGCCGCCGTGGACGACCACCTGAACGAACGCGGCTACATTGTGCCTGGTCTGGGTGACGCCGGCGACCGCCTATACGGGCTGGTGTAGTGACCGCGGTGAGCGCCGCCAAGGCGGCCGCTTCGACCGTCACCCAGGACTACCTGAAGGTGATCTGGACCGCCCGCGAATGGGATGCGGAAGAGCCCGTCACCACCACCATGCTGGCGGCCCGGATGGGAGTTTCGGCTTCGACCGCTTCCGAGGCCATCAAACGGCTGGCGGACCAGGGTCTGGTGCGCCATGCCCCCTACCGTTCCATCGAGTTGACCGAGACCGGCCGGCGGCTGGCGCTCGCCATGGTGCGCCGGCACCGGCTGTTGGAGACGTTCCTGGTGGTCAAGATGGGTTACGGCTGGGATGAGGCGCACGATGACGCCGAGATCCTTGAGCACGCCGCCTCCAACCAGTTCATCGACCGGGTGGATGAAATCTTGGGCCACCCGGCGGCCGATCCGCACGGCGACCCGATCCCGTCCGGGGACGGCACCGTGGCGCGGCCGGCCGCCGTGCCGCTGTCCACCGTGCCGGCGCCGTGCCGGGCCCAGGTGGTGCGGATTTCCGACGCCGATCCGGCCATGTTGCGCTACTTCGCCACGGTTGGCCTGGTGCCCGAGGCCCAGGTGACGGTGGTGGAGCGGCGCGACTACGCCGGCGTCATCGGCCTGCGGGTGGCGGGGTCCGATGACGTGGTGTCGTTGGGCGGCGTGGCGGCCGAAGCGGTCTGGGTGGCCCCCGAACAAGCCTGATCCTGGTCCGCCGGCGGGGCCCCATCGCCAGGCAAAAGCCCAGGTCAAGCCTGGGTTTGTGATGGCGGAGGCGGCGGGATTTGAACCCGCGAGGGGATTCTACCTCCCCAACCCGCTTAGCAGGCGGGCGCCATAGGCCACTAGGCGACGCCTCCGGATGAACCTGCTGCGGGCGTGGCGCGCCCGAAGGGATTCGAACCCCCAACCTTCTGATCCGTAGTCAGACGCTCTATCCGTTGAGCTACGGGCGCAAGAGCCGCGACGCACAGGCAAGGTAACACTGTACCGTGAACCGGCCGCACCCCAAAAACCGCAGGTCACAAGGCAGTGTGACGCAGGTCACACCATGAAACTGGCCCAAACGGGAACTTTCTGGGGGTGCTTGTTCGTTCTATTAGTGGAGGTCCTGGTAACCAGATGCGTACTCTGGGGCGAAGTCAGTACGCGTCGCTTGCCAGGGCCTCCCTCTATGTCCTGGCAGGCCCACCCAGCGGTTACCTCCGCGCCAGCCGCCCCAGCAGTTCACGCCGCCCGGGCGCAGCCAGCTTCCACAGCTTCCACAGCGCCAGGCCGAACACCATCACCAGCAACCCGTTGCGCACCACATAGACCAGCAACATGGCGGGCTGTGCCTCCAGGAAGGCGTAGTAACCCCACGGGTAGATCACCAGCGTCAAGCCGGAGATCAACAGCAGGTCAATCGACAGCAGCGCCCATAGCCGGGACGTGGGCAGCACTATCAGCGCCACCACCACGGCCGGCGCCAGCCAGGCAATGAACTGCGGCGACCCGACCTTGTGCAGCACGATCATGGCGGTCATGGTGGCCAGGGAGCCGGTCAGAAGGGCCTCGGTGGCGCGGTGCCGGGCCAGGAAGGTCAACCCTCCAACACAAGCCACGGCCACCCACATGGCAATGTCGCCCACTCCGGCCAGGCCATCGGCCAACCCGCCGTAGGTCTCGACGGTGGACAGTTCGTCGTTGTATTCCCACACGATCTCGCCCTTGATGGCGTGCAACAGCACCGGCGCGGTTGCCAGCACGGATTCGACCTGCAGCCCGCGCCCGGTTTCGGCCCCCACGAAGGAGAACAGGCGAGACAGCGACAGACTGCCACTGGCCAGCCAGTGCAGCAGCACCACGAAAACGCAGGTGATGGCGGCCGGCAGCGCCACGGAGTACAGCCGCCGCTTCACCACGGCGAACAGCGGCAACACGATGACGCCAGGTGAGACCTTGATCCACGCCCCGATGGTCAGCAGGATGGCGGCCACCCCCGGCAGCGAGGCCGCCACCAGCAGGGCCATCAGCACCAGCGGCATGGCTATGGCATCAAGCCGGGTGAGGGCCACGGGGCCCAGCAGTAACAGGAACACCAGCCACCACACCAACGGCAGGCAGGCCCGTTTGAGCCCGGCGAAGCTGACGGTGACCAGGCAGGTCAGCGCGTTCATCAGGGCCACCATGGTGCACCACAGCGGCAGGTAGGCGTCATAGTTGCCGCCACTGAGCAGTTGGGGTATGACCATCGGGATCAGGGCGCCCACCGGATAGACCCAGTCCACGTTGAGGCCCTGCCAAATGCCGTCTTGGTCGCCTTGATACATCCACCAGGCATAGAGCGACACGTCGTTGGAACCGGGCCGCAGTGGACCAAGCGACAGCCAGAACAGACCGGCGTGCGCCACCACAAACGTCAGGGTAAGCAACATGGCATAGGCCACGGCCCGGGTCGGTTCAAGCTCGGCGGAGTCCGGCCTGACCGCCGGCGGTGCGGAAGCGGTCATCCGAGCGGCACCACGATGGGCTCGAGCCCCAGTTCACCGAGCAGCTCAAGGGCGATCGGCTTGGCGCTTTGGGGAATGTCGAAGGCCAGCACGCCGGACCGGGGTTGGCCGGGTTTCAACGGTTCCGAACCGAGGGTGCTGGACTGGTACCACAGCGCCCCTTCCAGGTCGTTCTGGTAGTAGCCGGCCGGGTCGGTGCGCAGGCCTTGCAGGTTGGGCAGGAAGGTGCCTTCGGTTTCGCCGATGTACTCAACCAGAATCGACACCACCACCCATTGGCCGTTGACGGACACGCCCCGGTTGGTTTGGTCACCCAACTGGGTCAGCCCGGTTTCGATCTTGGTGATGGTGAAAACCAGCTCGCCCGAGGTCAGTTTGCGGTCCAACGCCCAGTCAGTGGCGCCTTCTTCGCCGGGGCTGGGCGTGACCCCGGCCACGATACTGGGCGAGGGCGACGGCTCGGGCGCCGGCGTGCTGGAGAATCGGCCGGTCAACGCCAAAATGCCGATCGGTAGGCCCACCACCAGCACCACCACGGCCGCGATGATGGCCACCATGACGCCCCGGGACGGCCGGTGGGACAACCCCAGGGCGGCGGGTGCCTTGTGGTGCCACAGCCGTGGGAGGTGGGACCGCGTCTTGGGGACCGGTTCGTCTGGTTCGGCCGCAGGCTTGGGTTGTTCCACCAGGCTCGGCGTCGGCAGGGTCGGGGCGGTGGTGGCGCGCCAGGTGGGCACCTGTTGCCCGATGGCGTCCGCCGCCTGTGGCCGGCTGGTTCCACCCAGTTGCTCGGACCATGGTTCGGCTTCGGCCACGTTGTAGTGGCCGCGGTAGCGCACAGTGGGCAGGCGTTGGGTCAGGTCAAGATCGGACAGGTCCGGTGGTGGTGCCGCCGGTTCGGTGGCCGGCGTGACCGCTGGAGCTACTGTGGCCGATGGCGCGGCGGTGGCCGGCAGGGACGCCATCGGCGGCGGGGTGGGTTGCCACGGGATCGAACTGGCCGGCGGCACCGCGGGGGTGGCTGACGCGCTCGGTGCGGCGGGGGTGACCGGCAGGCCGTCGGTGGGCCAGGCCGGTGGGGCGGCCGCGTGGCTGGGCCGCCGCGTGGCTGGGGCGGCGCTGCCGCCGGGCGGGCTAGTTGTGGGGATTGGGCCTGTGGCGGCGGGCGGCCCGGTGACGGGCAGGCCGGTGGGTGGGGTGACGCCGTTGGGCGAAACCTCGGGGTGGCGCACCAACCCGGTAGAGCCCGAGACGGGCCAGGCGTTGGCGGGAGTCTGGGTGCCCAACTGGTAGGCCGTTTCGATCAGCCGTGGCGTGACGCCGATCGACCCCGACTGGCCGGCGGCCTCGCGTTCGGCCGCCTCGCGCAACGCACGGCGCGTCAGGGGCGCACCCCGCGAATCGGCATCAGACACGGAGATGACCTTAGCTCAAATGTCTGGAAGCGACATGACCGGCCCCTGACGGTTCCAGTCAAGTGATCAATGCCACCACCTGCGCAAGGGGCGAGTCGGGATTGTGACCCAGGTCACATCTCCCATAATCTGGTCGTGGCGCCGCCACCCTCCTCCCCTGGCGGCGCATGGGGGGCCGGTTCCGGGCGATGAAGCCAAGAATTCTCTACTACGTGCTCGGCGCTGCGTTGGCGGCAGCCTTTCTGGCTGCGATCGTGGCGCCGGGCGATTTGTGGTTGCCCTCCCAAGGTCAGAACCCCGGGCTGGCGGCCGGTGCCTCGGCCCTGAACCAGGCCTTGGCGGAACCGGGCGTGTATCTGTGGCTGCTGCTGGGCGTGTCCGCTTGGGTGTTCGCCCTGGCCCTGTTGGCGTTTCAACGCCAGGGCCCGCGCGACGCACCCCCCGCCAAAGCCAACGGCTCCCGCAGTTGGCGCCGCGTTTACGCCCTCCGCATGTCGATCGGTGATCTGCTGGCGCTGGCCTGGGCCGAACTGGGGGCGGAACTGGTCTGGTTCGGCGACACGGCCGGCAGCGCCACGGTCAGCGGCGTCTGGAACCCGCCATATCGCTGGTTTTCACTGGTCATGGTGGTCGGTTGGATGGCGGCCCTGCAGGCCTCGGGTTCCCGCAGCTACCTGGTGTATGGCGAGGGGATCGAAGAATACCGCCGGGTGACTTGGGGTTCCTTCGTCTGGTTTGCCGTTCTGGCCTTCGGCGCCTTGGCGGTGCGCCTGGAATTGGCCCGCGGTTATGTGCTGGTGTCGCTGATTGCCGGCACGGTGGCGCTGCTGCTGGTCCGCAAGATGCACCGGATGTGGCTGGTGGTGCGCCGCCTGCGCAGCGGCCGGTTCGGCTCGCGGGTGGTGGTGGTGGGTTCGGCCGCCCGGGCCGAGATTGTCATCAAGGAACTGCAGCGGGCGCCCACCAGCGGCTATTTCGTGGTGGCGGCCGCCCTGCCGCCGGGCGAAGCGCCTAGCCCTGCCCTCGAGGAACTGGGCATTCCGCTTGTGCCGCTGGATGACGCGGTGGCGACGATGCGCCGCCTGCAGGCCGATTCGGTGGTGTTCACCGGCGCCCCCCAACTGGGGCCGGGCGCCCTGCGTGAACTGGGCTGGCAACTGGTGCCGGGCCAGGAGAACCTGATCGTCTCGCCCGATCTGATCGACATTGCTGGCCCGCGCATCGCCACCCGGCCGGTGGCCGGCCTGTCCTTGATCCACGTCGATTCGCCCCGGCTGAAGGGCAACCAGGCGCTGCTCAAACGGAGCCTGGACGTGCTGGTCAGCGGCCTGTTGCTGGCGGTGTTGAGCCCGGTGTTGGCCGCCATCGCCATCGCCGTCAAGGCCACTTCGCCGGGGCCGGTGCTGTTCAAACACGAGCGCATCGGCCTGATGGGCAAGACCTTCAACATGTTGAAGTTCCGCACCATGGTGGACGGGGCGGACAAACTGCCGCCACCCGAGGAAGCGACCGGCGAGGCTTCCGCCCGGGACCCATTCAAGGTGCGGGGCGACCCCCGTATCACCAGGGTGGGTGGCTTCCTGCGCCGCTTCAGCCTGGATGAGCTACCCCAGTTGGTGAACGTGTTGCGCAACGACATGTCGCTGGTGGGTCCCCGGCCGCAGGTGGCGCGGGAGGTAGCGCAATACGACCAATCGGCCACCCGCCGGCTGCTGGTCAAGCCGGGCATCACCGGCCTGTGGCAGGTGTCCGGCCGGTCGGATCTGAGTTGGGAGGACTCGATCCGCCTAGACCTCTATTACGTGGAGAACTGGTCTTTCCTGCGCGACCTCCAGATCCTGGTGTGGACCCTGGTGGCCGTGTTCCAGGGCAGGGGCGCCTACTGAACCCGCCCGAACCGGCCTGAGCCAGCCTGAGCCAGCCTGAACCGGCCTGAGCCAGCCCGAGCCGAACCGGGCCGCCCGGCCCAGCGCGAGGCGAGCCGCGACATCGGGCGCCCGCTTGTAGGGTTGGGTGCGTCACGCGGTACCCATGCCGGCCGTGATCCGACCCTGAGCCCCGGCGGAGAGGAGGCCGGCCAGACCATGTTGCCGTACCTGGTCGCCTTCACCATTTCTGCCCTGTTTGTTCAGTTGGCGGTGGCCTCGGCCCGTTTCGGCCGGCTGCTGCAATTCACCTGGTGCGCCCTGTCGGTGCTGACGATCAGCGCCCTGGCCGGCGTGCGGGACTACACCGTGGGCACGGACGTACTGGTTTACGGCAACCAGTTGTTCAATTCGGCGCTGCGGTCAACCGACCTGGGCACCTACGTCATGCGCAGCGTCCGGGAGGGTATTGACGGCGAGTACGGCTACCTGTTCCTGAACTGGTTGGTGTCCCGTTTCACCAACGACGTCCACTGGTTCTACTTCGTCCTGGCGCTGGTGGCGCACGGCATTGTGATGACGGCGGTTTGGCTGGCGCGGCGGTTGCAGCCGGCGCTGCCGCCCACCTTGGTGTGGCTGGTCTACCTGTTCACGCAGTATGTCGATTCGCTCAACATGTTGCGCCAGGGGGTGGCCTTGTCGCTGGCGCTGCTGGGCCTGGTGTTGGTGCTGCGGCGGCGGCCCTACCTGGCCTTGGTGATGGGCGGCATCGGCCTGGTGTTCCACAACAGCGCCATTGTCTACTTCGGCATCTGGGGCATTGTGATGCTGCTGCAGCGGGTCAAGCGGTCGATGGTTTGGCTGGCGGTCATCTTGGCTGGGGCCGTGCTACTGACGGTCTTCTCCGCCCAGGTGCTGCAACTGGTGACCAGCCTGGGCATCGTGTCCGAGAAGTACACCAGCTACCTGGCCGAAGGGGCCCGCACCGGTGCCTCGATGGGTCCGCAGACGATGTACCGCCTGGTGCCCCTCACGGCCGGCCTGTTGATGCTGCGCAAACCGGTCAACCCGGCCGGCCGCGCGGCCTGGTTGCTGCTGGCCATCGAGTTGGTGCTGCTGCCGATGCGCGAGATCGCCTACCCGCTGTACCGCCTGTTGACGTACTTTGCCTACGCCAAGGTGATCGCCTACCCAATGATCGCCATGAGCTTCACAACCGAGGCGCGGCGTCGCCTGGCGCAGGTGGCTACGGTGGCGTTTGTGGCGCTCTACTTCATTCTGTGGGTGTCCAAGCTGGATGACGTGACCTACACCTCGGACATCTTGAGCCACCTGTTCTGAGGTTCTTTAGGGTCGCCGGTGCCCGATGGCGCCCGGTTGCCTAGGCAGCGGGGGTGCGGCCGAGGCGGGTCCAAGACTTCAGGATGCGCCTGGCGTCCAGGGCCACGCCCTTGGACCAGGTGACACCGCCAGGCACGCCCAGGCAGGCGGCCAGGTAGACGGCCGTGGCCAGCGCGGCGCCAACCAGCACCACCACCACATCCGGGGCGTCACCCACCATGGCGCGGACGGTCAGCGCAGTCACCCCGAAGCTGGCCAGAGCGGCTATCACCACCCGCAGCCCGGAGGTCAGCAGGACACGGATCTTGAGGCCGAAGGCGCGGTGGCCCCACCACAGGCCGGCCGGCCAGTTGAGGGCCAGGCAGACCGTGACCGCCCAGGCCACGGCGTTGACCGAAATGAAGGCGCAGCCCACAATGGCGGCCATGGTGATGGTCTTGGTCACCAGGTTGAAGCGCAGCAACGCGCCGCTCTGGTTGTCCGAGACGTAGGCCCAGTAGTTGACCTGGGACAGGACGGAGAAAAAGCCGCCCAGGGAGAAGATCTGGAACAGGCCAATCGAATGGCCCCACTGGTCGCCTAGCAGCAGCGGGATCAGGGCCGGCGCGGTGGCCCCCGCCACCATGAAAACCCAGTTGACGGCCACGCCCATGACCCGTTGCACCCGTTCCAGCACGTCTTCGTGGGTGCGGCCCTCATGTTCGGCCCGGCGCAGGGTTGGCACCACCACCTGGTACAGCGGTCCCACCACCTGAGACAGGGGCGTCATCAGCAGGGAGTAGGCCCGGCTGTAGTAGCCCAGGCGGACGGAACCGAAGCGGGCACCGATCATCATCGTGTCGATGTTGGACGTACCCCAACTGAGCAGTTGGGCCAGGCCGAAGTTGGCGCCGGTGCGGATCAGCGGGCCGGTGCCTTCACCCCGTTTGGGCCGGGCGGGCCGCCAGCGGGACAAGATCCAGCGGCTGGACAGCACCACGGTGGCGTTGACCAGGTATTGCGCCACCAGGGCCCAGCAGCCGGCGCCGGCCGCAGCGGTGGCGATGGCGGTGCTGAGGCCTAGCACCGAGCCAGACAGGTCGGTCACCACCAGCAGGCTGAAACGCATCTGTTTGGCCAGGCCCACCTGGATCTGGGCCTGGGCGCCGTTCAACAGCACCATGGCCGCCAGCACGGGCACCACCGAGCGCAGTTTGGGTTCGTCGTAGATGGCCACCAGCAACGGTGCCGACACGGCCAGGATGATCCAGGCGGTGGCGCCCATGGCCGTGTTGAGCCAGAACAGGTTGGAGCTTTGCTGGTGTGTCATGCGGGGGGCTTGCAGCACGGCGGTGGGCAGGCCGAAGTCACGCAGCATCTCGGCCAAAGAAATGAACACGGTGATCATGGCGACAATGCCGAAGTCACGGGGTGTCAGCAGGCGGGACAACGCCACCAGGCCACCGAAGTGCAACGCAAGCTTGACGGCCTGGCCGGCCATGGTCACGCCGCCGCCGCGGGCGCCGTGCTCCAGTGTCCCTGCCACGGAGCCTGAGTCTACTTGTGGTGTGGCACCCACTAGCATGACCAGTATGTTCACGTTTGGCCCGGAGGCGTGGTGCTGAGCCGGGTGGTGCCGGCGCCAGTCAGGCGCCGGTTGCGCTCGCTCCAGGCGCGGGCCCAGCGGCCCGGCCTGGTGCTGGGTGACTGGCGCCGGTACCGGCAAGCGGCCGCGGCGGAGATGGTGCCCCGAAATCCGGGCAACGCCCGCGCCCTGATGGCCTTTTTCTCGCATTCCCTGCAGAAGGGGCTGAGCCGCCAGGGTGATGAATTCCGGCCCGGCTTCGGCGTGGCCGCGCTCACGGCCCTGTCCAGCGCCATGCAGGCCTGGCTGCGGCTGGGTGGCGGCCAGGACGACACCTTCTTTGTCGAGGCCGCCTCCACGGTAAACGCCTATCTTGCCCGCCACCAGGCGTTGGGGGTCGCCACCGGCGACAAGGAGGGCCTGTTTCCGCCGGACCTGCTGGCCACGATCCGGTCGATCGACTCGGACCTGGGGGGCGTCAAGACGGTGGCCGCACCGCCGTCCTCCGAACCGCGCGACTTCGCCCAACTGGCGGCCGGTCGGGTCTCGATTCGCCACTTCGGCCCCGGACAGGTGGACCGGGACCGGTTGACCCAGGCGGTCGACATCGCCCGCCATACGCCGTCGGTCTGCAACCGGCAACCGGTCCGCGTCCACGCCTACCAGGACGCGGCCCTGATCGAAACGGCGCTGCGCCTGCAGGGCGGCCTGACCGGCTTCGCAAGCCCGCCCACCCTGTTGGCGGTGACGGCTGATCTAACCGCCTTCGTGGCCGCCACAGAACGCAACGAACCATATGTGGACGGCGGGCTGTTCGCCATGTCGCTGCTCTACGCCCTTGAGCATCTGGGCCTGGCAGCATGCCCCCTGAACGCGATGTTCAACCACCATCAGGACAAGGCGTTGCGGCAACTGCTGGACATTCCCAAAACGGAATGCTTCGTCATGTTCATCGCGGTGGGCCCCCGCCCGGACCCAGTGGTTGTGCCTAAATCGGCCCGCCAACCGGTGGACGGCGTCCTGCGGATTCACGGCGCCTGATGGAAGGAACCCGATGACCACCGCCGCGCCGGCCCGGGGCCGGGTGTTGATCCGCACCCAACCGGTGGGCCACAACTATGGCGCCGTGTTGCAGGCCTACGCCCTGCAGCAGGTGATCCACGGCCTGGGCCGGGCGGTCGACATTGACACCTCCCAGCCCCCCACACTGGCCGGGCGGGTGGGCCGGCCCTATCTGGCCTTCAAGCGCCGGGTGTGGCGCCGGCCGTTGCTCATGCGCGAGGTTCAAGACCTGATCGACGCCGCGCTGCTGGACTTTGTTGACCGGCGGCTGCAGACCGTGCGGCTGTACGGCTTCACCGGCCGGCCGGACCGGTCCGTGGTGCGCCGCTACACGGATTTCGTCACCGGTTCGGACCAGGTGTGGCGGCCGCTCTACTCCGATGTACCGTCCTACCTGTTCGACTTCTTGCCGGCCACCATTCCCGGCCGGCGCCTGTCCTACGCCGCCTCGTTCGGCACCGACGACGCCGCCGAATACACGGACGACCTGATTGCCCGCACGGGACCGTTAGCGGCCCGGCTCGATGGCGTCTCGGTGCGCGAGGCCAGCGGGGTTGACCTGGTCAAACGCCTGTGGGACCGCGCTGACGCCCAGGCCCACGTGGACCCCACTTTGCTGCTGCCCAGGGAACGCTATGACGCCCTGGCCGGCCAGGCGCCATCGGGCACCGACGGGCCGGAACCGGGCGGCGTGGTGTCATATCTGCTTGACGTCTCGGCCCAGAAGGCCGCGGTGGCGCAGGCGGCGGCGGACCACCTGGGTGTGGCGGTTGCCTCGCTGCTGCGGCCCGCCCCGGCCGGGGTCAGCGCCTACCTGGCGGCGCCGGAAACCTACCGCAAACTACCGGTCGAGACCTGGCTGGCGGGCATTCGGGACGCCCGCCTGGTGGTGACGGATTCGTTCCACGGCACGGTCTTCTCGATCATTTTCGGGGTGCCATTCGTGGTCATCCCCAACTCGGAGCGCGGCCGCTCCCGCTTCGACTCGCTGCTCCGCCTGTTCGGTTTGGCGGACAGGATGGTGCCCGATGCCGCGTCCGGGCCTGAGGAGGGCTTGGCCGGTTTGGTTGACGCCCCGATTGATTGGGCGGCGGTGGCCGTGCGCCTAGCCGAGGAGCAGGCTCGGGCGCTGGCCTACCTGGGCGAACACCTGGCCTGACGGCCTAGCGCCGCCGCAACCGCACGGCCTTGGGCAGCAGCGGGTTGCACAACCGGGCCCAACGCGGAAAGGCGCCCTGCCAACGGCCAATAGCCGACCAGAGGGCTTCGGCCCAGCCCTGCCGCGAGCGCCAGGCCGGCCGGTGCGAGAACGGCCCGGCCACCGCCGCCAACCGTCGCACCACCGAATTGCCGTGCCGCCGCAACACCTCGCCGAAGCCGCGCCCGTAGCCCAACTGCTTCACGCAGCGGGCCCGCGGGCTCAGGCCATAGCCCTGGGTGACACCAAGAATCCGCAGGTCAGGGCGCCAATTCAGTGACGGGTGGTGGTCCACCGCGCGCAGCATCAGGTCGCCCGCCTCGCAGGCTTGGAACGGCGTGGGCGCGCCGGGGCCAAGGCTCTCATCGAAGCCGCCCAGCGCCTCGGCCAGGCCGCGGGCCAACACCAGGCAGGGCTCGTTGACCCGCCAGGCGTTGGTGGGGTTCAAGGCGGTGTGGCCGGGCGGGAAAACCTGGCGGGGGCCGTCATCGTCCACGTAGGTCAACACGGTGATGTCGTAGCCGGCGGCCGCCTGCGCCACCTGGGCCACCAAGTCCGGCGGCAGTTCGGAACTGTCGTTGGGGAACCAGAAGTGAGTGCAGCTAGCCGGCGCCGCCCGCATCAC
>JAISSX010000003.1 GCA_031272885.1 Bifidobacteriaceae bacterium
GCCGTGGCGCGGCGGGGCGGCTCTCATGTCGGCCTGCCGGACGGGGCCGACGATTCCCGGATGGCTCTGGGGCGCACGGTGGCGTTTCTCGCGGAGATGCTGCTGTTCCCTGTGCTGGATCGTCCGCGCATCGTCCGGGCCGCCCGAGACCGCCCCGGCCTGTTGCGCCGGTTACGGTCGTGGGACGAGGAAGACGCACTGATCCAGTCGATGGCCCACGACACAGCGTGACGACCGTGACAGTGTGTGACATTGGGGACGGTTCCTCTTGTCACACTGTTGCGGCGCATGCGAGCCCACTGGGCGTCACGCGGTGTCAAAGTGTGACAGAAGGAACCGTCCCCAATGTCACACCCTGTCATAGGGGGTTCTTGGGCGTTGATTCTGATGACAAAGTGGTGACCTTCGGGTACGTCCAGGGCTCCCACCACATGTGCCCTACTGAGGGCAGCTCCAGTCGAAAAGGTTACCTTCGTGGTAACTATTTCGCAGAGGCGACGCCGCCACTCCGGCTACTGGCCGCGCAGAAACGTTACCTTGGTGGTAAGGTTTTCGCATGGTACTGGAAGTCGTGACGCATCTGGAGCAACTCCGGGAAGTCGCACTCGACCAGCACGGCTACGTCACGACGGCCCAAGCCCTAGACCTGGGCGTACCCCAGGCCGAACTGTCGAAGATGGTCCGGCGAGGGCGCCTCGACCGGGTGGCGCACGGCGTCTACCAGGTGCCGCAGGTGGCGGCCAGCCAGTACGACCCGTACATGCTGGCGGTCCTCTGGACCGGCGCCCCGGAGGCCTGCTTGAGCCACGATACGGCCCTCCAGGCGTGGGAGATCAGCGACATCAACCCCGACCGCATCCACGTCACCGTCGCCAAGAAGCGCCGGATCGCCCGCCGGGGCGGAGAGGGCTACGTCCTCCACCACCACGACCTCGCTCCCGACCAGGTCACATGGTGGCAGCAGATCCCGATCACGACCGTGCCGACGACCATCGCCCAGTGCATTGAATACGGCGTGCCGACCTACCTGATCAAGCAGGCCCTGGAGCGGGCCGGGCAAACCAGCCTGCTCCCGAAGAAGCGGCGGGCGGAACTGGCTGACAAGCTCCAGGAGCGTGACTATGGCGGATCGTGAGACGGTCAACCTGTCGGCGGCGCTGAGCGGCCTGCCGACGAAGGCTAAGACCCCGAACTCGGCCCGTGTCCTGGACGTGTGGATCGTTCAGGCCGAGGACAAGCTTGGGACGACTAAGGGACGGCTGGGCTGGCTGGTCGCGTCGACCGTGGTCGCGGCGGCGCTGCAGCAGGCGCTGGACGAGCAGGACGAGCCGCTGTTCTTGCTCAAAGGCGGAACCCTGTTGCAACACCGCCTTCCAGGGTCGCGGGCCACCAGTGACCTGGACGGCCTGGTCAAGGGCGACATTGAGCGTTTCCTGGACGTGTTGGACGATGTCCTGGAGCGGCCTTGGGGGCCGCTGGTCCTCAAACGCGGGCCGGTCGAGGTCATCAATGTGCCGAACCGTGTCGTCAAACCGCGCCGATTCGACGTGGTCGTGACGTTCAACGGTGTCCCGTGGCGGCGCATCCAGGTCGAGGCGTCGCCCGACGAAGGGTCGGCGGGTCACAGCTCCGAACCGGTGCCCGTGCCCGCGTTGGGCGTGGTGGGCCTGCCCTCACCTGATCACCTCGTCGGCCTGGCCATGCGCTACCAGATCGCCCAGAAGGTCCACGCTGCCAGCGACCCGCACAACCCGCCCGACTACATCAATGACCGCGCCAGAGACGTGGTCGACCTGGTCCTGCTGCGCGACCTGATCGCTGCCACCGGCGCGCCTGCCCTGGCGGAGATCAAGGACGCCATCGTGGACATCTTCGCCGTGCGCGCTGCCGACGCGGCCCAACTCGGCTGGCCGCCCCGCCCGTGGCCCGCCCGGCTAACGGCCTACCCCCACTGGCAAGCCTCCTATGCCCGGGCCGCCGAATCGGCCGGAGTCGATCTGAGTCTGGATGAGGCCGTCGCCGAGATCAACTCCTGGTTGAAGACGATCGATGCTGCGGACATCCACCCTCTTCAACCGCCTACTGCACGCAGCCAGGCCCAGATTGCCGAGAACATGGAGAAGTGAATGATCACACCGGCCATGCCTCTCGGCCTGCGTCGTGGTGGATTGAACCCCTCCTCGTTCGGTCATGTGCTCAAATCTGTGGTTTGGCAAGCGACTCTCACTCGTCGGGGTGACAGGATTTGAACCTGCGACCTCTTCTAGTGCGGTCAGGCGGGTTGGTAGGCGGTGATGACCCAGTCGTGGTGCTCCAGCGCCAGCGGCGTGCCGCAGTGGGCGCAGATGCCGTATTGCTCCAATTCAACTGGGGCGCCGCAGGTGGCGCAGGTGAAGACGACCAGGTCATAGGCCTGGCGCCTTGGGCCATGGGCCAACCTGCCCAAAGTCAACCGGACCTTCTCCTGGCGCCGGGCGACCTGCTTGCCCTGCAGTACGTCCAATTCCAGCGTGGCGGTGAGATTGGCGTAGACCCATGCGCCGTCGGCCTGATAGCCGCCATAGGTGACGTCCAGGATCTCTGTGTCCAGCACATCCTGATAGGTGGGCAGCAGCGAGGTGAGGTCGCATTTCGCAAAGGCGCTGACCTGCTGCTGGCTGTCTGCGAGGTGGATCAGGGCCAACTTGTTGTCAACCGACTCCAACAGGCTTTCAAGGCTGAACGCGCCATCGGCCGCCTTGGCCGCAGCCTCGAAGCGGAGACGGTTGGACCGCCGGCGCAGCGCGGCCACAATCTGGGGCAGGGCGGCAACCAGGGCGACGGCGATGCCGCCGAACACGGCCGCCGCCACCCAACTGAGCGCCGGCGACGGGCCGCCGCCGCTCAAGGCCAGGGCCACAAAGGCGGCGCAACCACCCAGGGCGAACACCATCATGGTGATGACCGCCACCAACAGGGCCAGGCTGAAACCGCGCTGGGCCGGGTCAACCGACATCCAGCGCCCGCCCTTGTCGCGGCCGCAGGCGGCCACCTTCTCGGTGAAGTCCTCCAGCTTGAACTGGGAGTGGCAGTAGGGGCAGCCGGCCATCAGTGTCTCGGTGGGGCCGACGGCACCGCATTGGGGACAGGCGTATAGACCGTCGCCCCGGCCGGTGCTGGCCAGTGCGAAGTGGTGGGTGCCCTTCTGTTCGTGGACCGTGCGGCCGCCATCGGACGTAATCCACTCCTGACGCAGCTTGACCAGCTTGGCGAAGACGAACTCGTAGACAAACGGGCCGTCATCGAACGCAATCATGGGCGGCGGGGGTGCCGTGCCCGCGGTCGAAAGCCGGGACTGGAAGGCTGGCACCAGGCGGACGCCGCGTGCCTGTAGGCGGCGCTTGGTCAGCAACAGCCGGTAGCGCATGAACTGGGTCAGACCGTTGGGTGGAGGCGCATCCTGGGCGAAGTAGGCGCTGTAGCCGGCACAGAACCAGCCCACCAGGTGGTCAACGCGCCGACGCCTGGCCGGATCGACCGGGTGCCCTTCGCCGGTGGGAACCGGACCGGGCGCTGGCCCCGGGGCTGGCATCATGGCCCAAATTCTAGTCGCGAAAGTACGGTTATGTAGGTCAGCACAATTCAGGCCAACTCTCTGACCTGCGAAAACGGAAGTGATCTCTCGGCCTCGAACTACATAACCGTACTCTCGCGAGGGGAGGGGGTGGGCGCCATCGCGTTACCATCAAAATGGTAGGATCATGGCATGTTGACAACCATGGACAAGGCGGGGCGCGTGGTGATACCCAAGTCGCTGCGGCAGGCGTTGGGTTTCGAGCCCGGTGACGTCAACCTGGTGGCGGACGGGGCAGGCATACGGATCGAACTGGCCACTGCGGAGCTGGTGGAACAGGACGGGCTACTAGTGCTGGTGCAAGGATCGGCTCTGCCGTCCGGCGACGAACTCAGGGAGCTGCGACTTGCCGACCAACGCTAGGCACTATCTGTTCGACACAAGCGCGGCGCTGGCCCTAGTTGATACCGGGAACCCGAACCGCGGATGGCTGCTCCAGTTTACTAACGGTAGCCGGCGGGGGCTGTCGGGCCACGCCTTCTTCGAGTTGTACTCAGTGCTGACCCGGCTGCCGCAATCGGCTGGAAGGTTGTCGGCAGCGGGCGCCAAGGCGCTAATCGAGAGGGATTTCCCAGAGTCGCGCTTCTTGGCTCCGGCGGATCAGGCAGCCCTGTTGACCCAGTTGGCCGCCGAAGGCATCAGCGGCGGTTCGGTCTACGACGCCTTGGTCGGTGCCGCGGCCAGGGCTCACGGCCTACCACTGATTAGTTGCGACTTGAGAGCGCGGGTCGTCTACCGTGCTCTGGGTGTAGATCTGGTTAGCCAGACCTCCTCCTGAAGACACTGCCAACGATCTGGGTCACCAGCCGGAGGCCCGCCCCTGCGCGAAAGTGACCTTTCGGGAGGGAGGGGGAGTTAGGGCGTCAGGTCGAGGCGGGTGGTGAGGGACAACTCCCCCAGGAAAGGTTCGTCGTGGCTGACCACCACCAGCGCGCCCCGATAAGAGTCCAGCGCGTCCACCAGCAGGGCTACCGAATCCAGATCCAGGTTGTTGGTCGGCTCATCCAGCAGCAGCATCTGTGGCGCGGGCGAAGCCAGCAACAGCACCGCCAGGCAGGCCCGCCAGCGCTCGCCGCCGGACAGGCTGCCGGCCGTCTGATCAACCGCCGCCCCGCGGAAGCCCAACCGGGCCAATTGGGCGCGTATCTGACGTGGGTCGGCATCACTCGCCACCAAACGTACGTTGTCAACCACGCTCAAGTCGTCATCCAGCAGCCCAAGGTTCTGCGGCGCCAGCCGGGCCGGCACCCGCAGGGAGGCGCTACCCGCCACGGGCGCTTCCAGCCCCGCGATCACCCGCAGCAACGACGTTTTCCCGATGCCGTTGGGCCCGGTCACGGCAACCCGCTCCGGACCGCGTAGCACCAGGTCAACGCACAGTTCCGTGTGGGCGGGCCGCACGCCTTCCAGCACTAGGACGGTCCGTCCGGCTGGCACCGCCGTGCCCGGCAGGTCGATGGCGATGCCCGCCTCCCGGGGGAGGGCCGCTTGGGCTTCGGCCAGCGATTCGCGCGCCGCCTCCAACCTCGCCTGGTGTAGGCCGCGCGCTCGCCCGGCCGAAAGCTCGGCCCGGTTCTGGTGCCAGTTGGAGGCCCCCTTCGGCATCGAGCCGGCCGTGCCGCGTCCGGCCAAGGCCCGGCCGGACCGGTCCCGCCGGGCCTGCCGCGTTTGGGCCTCGGTCAGGTCGCGCTGTTGGCGGCGGACCGCGGCCTCGGCGGTGGCCACGGCCTGGCGGGCGGCCTCATCCTCGGCCGCCTTAGCCGCCTGGTAGGCCGCGAAGCCGCCCCCGTACCAGCGCAACTGTCCGCCCGATAGCTCGCCGATCTGGTCCATTTGGTCCAGCAGGGCGCGGTCATGCGACACCACCAAAGCCACACCCGAAAAAGAGTCAACTGCCTGATACAGCCGTTTGCGCGCCGTCAGATCCAGGTTGTTGGTCGGCTCATCCAGCAGCAACACCCCCGGTCGGGCCAGCAGCCGGGCGGACAGGGCCAGCAACACGGCCTCGCCACCTGACAGCGACGCGGCCGGCCGGGCCAGTGCCACATCCTCCAACCCCAGCCGGCTCAACACCGCCCGGGCCCGCTCGGCCACATCCCAGCCGTCTGCCCCCACGGTCTCGAAATCAGCCGGATCGACCGAGCCGTGCTCGATCGCTGCCAGGGCCGCCAGCACACGGTCAATTCCGAGCATGCTCGCCACCGTTTCCCCAGGTGAGGAGGCTACCTGTTGGGCTAGGTAGCCGATGGTGCCGCCAACCCTGACGGCCCCGCCGGTAGGCGCGAGCACGCCCGCAACCAGTTTGAGCAGGGTTGACTTGCCGGAGCCGTTCCGGCCCACGAGCCCGTAGTGGCCCGGTCCCAAAGCCAGGTCGATACCGTTAAGCACACGGACGCCATCGGGCAGGTCAAAGGTGAGAGAAGTCGCGGAGAGGCTGGGCATGGCAAAGCTCCAAAGGTCGTGGGGGTAAGGCTTGGAATGACCTTCAGAGCTTGATCAACGAGCTACCTTCCGGGTGGGGACGCGACGGCACAAGGATACCGCGCCGTCTCACCGCTGGCGTCGGTGTAGCCACACCATCAGGGCGCCCAGGAAGCCCGTAGCCCCGCCGATGGCGCGCACCAGCTTGCGGGTCTGCGCCCTGGCGCTGAGTTCCAGGCGCCGCAACTGACCTTCGGTTAGGCGCACCTCCAGGTCGCCATCGTCCAGCTTCTGGGCCAGCGACACCAGGTGGTTGGCGGTGGCGGGTAGGGCTTTGACCAGGCCCCAGCCGTCCTGCCACAGCAGGCTCAACACTTCGCCGATGCCGCCGCCCCCAGAACCGCCGGAACCGGCACCAGCCAGCCCGCCGGAGCCCAGGACATACGGCCGGGCCACCGCCATAATGTCCATCTTGGGGTCCAGTTTGAAGCAGTCCACCACCACCGTGATCAGGGCCTTGCCCAAGAAGGTGATGTTGCCGGGCAGGGAAATGGGCTGGGTCAAGATGACCTCGCGGATGTCATCCAACAGCTCCTTGTCAACGTGGAACTGCTCCATCACGGTGCCCTGCATGGCCAGGTCCAGGTACGAGGCCCCCTGGAACAGCGTGCCCCATTGGCCGATCATCAGATCGACCAGGGGCATCAAAGCCCGGCGCAGGGCGGCCGTGTCCGCCCCAGGGGTGAGGAACCCCATCCGCTGCAACACGTTGATGATGCCGCCCGGGTCCTTCTTCAGCAGCGCCACAATCAGGTCGGTCAACCCGCGGCGAAGGTCATCCGGCAGGGTGCCCACCATGCCGAAGTCGATCAACTGGATGATGCCGTCCGGGCGGACAAACACGTTGCCCGGGTGTGGGTCGGCGTGGAAGAAGCCGTCCCGCAGGAACATTTGCAGGTAGATGGCCAGCAGGTTCTCGGCCACGGCGGACTTATCCACACCCCAGGCGTCCAGTTGCTCGATGTCGTTGATTTTGCAGCCACCCATGAACTCCATGGTCAGCACCCGGCTGGTGGTGTGGCTCCAGTAGATCTGGGGCATCTCCACACCCATGTGGGTCAGGAAGTTGCGCTGGAAGGTCTCTGCATTGCGGCCCTCCTTGATGTAGTCCAGTTCATCCCGGAAGGTGTTCTCGAAGTCCTGGCAGAACTCTTCCACGTCCATGTACCGGCCCACGGTGGTGAAGCGGTCCAGCAGGCGCATGATGGACCGCAGCGACCGCACGTCCGTGTCGATCAGGGCGTCGATGCCGGGCCGCAGGATCTTGACCGCCACGTCTTCGCCGCTGGCCAGCTTGGCCCGGTGCACCTGGCCCAGCGAGGCGGCGGCCAGCGGCTCCGGATCGAACTCGGCGTAGAGCTGTTCAAGCGGCCGGCCCAGTTCGCGCTGTACCAGGTCGGTCATGATGGGGGTGGGGACGGCCGGGATGGCGTCCTGCAACTGCCCCAACTCGTCGATGTACTCCTTGGGCAGCACGTCGATGCGCACCGACAGGAACTGCCCCAACTTGATGATCAGGCCGCCTTTGGTGGTGGCGAAGTCACGGAAGCGGCGGGCCTGGGCGGTGTAGAGCGCCCGCTGCCGGGCCTCCCGCTTGGCCTTGGGCCGCAGCCGCCCGGTCTTGGCTTCCCACCACAACTGGAGGGCGAAGCGGACGGCCAGCCCCACCGTCTCGCGGTAGCGCCGCCGGTCGATCCGCCCACCGCCCGCCTTGGCGGCCTGCTGTTCGCTCATGCGGCCGGTTCGCCCTCGCCCTCGCCGGCCTTCTCGTCTGTCGCCTCCGCGGCCTCGACCGCCTCGCCTTCCGCAGCCTCGGTGAACTGACCGAAGAAGGCCTGGGCGTGCTCGCCCAGCTTGGTCAGCTTGGTCATGAAGAACTCCGCGAAGTCCTCGAAGACGTCCGCCTTCAACAGCACGATGGCGCCGTTCAGCTTGTTGCCGAACACCACCACTTTGTCGCCTGGGTCGATGCCCAGTTCGCGGCGGGCGTCTGCCGGGATGGATACCTGGCCGCGTTCGCCCACGGTGGCGGTGCCGTACATCTTGCCGGGGCCGGGTAGGTGTTGCCAGGGGAAGGTGGCGGGGTCTGGTTTCTTGGTGGTCATGGCTTCTCCTGTGGTTTGGTATGCGAGTACATGTATGACATGTATTTCATGTACAACATACTACATTGGGTGCCTGCGGTCTACGCCCGATGCCGCCCGGTCGCCTTGGCTGCCCGCCACCCGCGCCCGGTAGGCGTGGTATTCATGCACCAGGCTGCGATACCCCAAGTCCTTCAGGTCCGCGTAGCTCAGCCGGTAGTTGCCCGCCCGGTGCCGCCCGGTTGGAATCCAGCGCAGGTATTGCTGCAGGTAGACGTCCATTTCATGGAGCGAATCCGGCCGGGTCAGCAGCGGGAAGAACCAGCGCGACCAGTTCAACTCGTCACGCCCGCGGCCAACGAAGAACTTGCGGTTGAACACCCGGATGGTGGCGCCGACGGCCCGCTGCGGCGAGGCCTCATGCCGCAGCATCCAGCGGCGCAAGGCCCGGGCCTTGCGCCGGATCTTGCCCTTCAGCTTCTTGCGGGTGGCCAAAGACAGGTCGATCTGCCCGTCCTGATAGGCCACCCCCAGGAACTCCCACGCTTCGCCTGGCCCGGTCAGGGACTCCTTGACCGGGTTGACCCGCAGGCCAAGTTCCGCCAGCCGCCGGTGGATCAACCCCCGGAACGCCTCCGCCTGCGCCAGCGACTGCGCGAACACGATGATGTCGTCCGAATAACGCGCGTACGGCGCCCGTCCAGCCAATTCCCGGTCCAAGTCCCCCAGGTACAGGTTGGCCAGGAACGGCGCCAGCGGCACCCCGGCCATGACACCGCGCGGACCAATCACCAACGAGCCGTCCTGCCAGGCGGCATCGGCCGTCAGCAGCCCGGACAGACAATCCAACAGATCTGGGTCGTCATCGACCACCGCCGCCAGCATGGGTAGCAGCCGCCCCACGTCGATCGAGTTGAAATAGTCCGCCACGTCCGCCTTGTAGCACCACATCTGCCCGATGCCGTTCGTACCCGCCAGGGCCCGGATGGCGCTATGGGCGCTGATGCCCCGCCGGAACGAATAGCAGCCGGGCGGCTGGCGCGAGTCGTACCGGTACAACAGGTGGGCCAGCAGCTTCAAAACGTAGGTGGCGTCATCGGGAAACGAGTAGACCACCCGCTTCTTGGTGCTGCCGGCTTTGTTGACCAGCCGCCGCTGCGGCAAGGGAAAGCAGCCGGACCGCAGCGCCGCCACTGGCGCCAGGTAGCCCTGCCCCTCGACAAATGCCGCCAACGCCTGGTCCTGCCGCTTGGTCAGGTGGCCCTTGGTGCGCTTGTAGTCCAGGAAGTCCGCCCACGCGGCAGGCTGATCAAGCTGATCTAGCAAGCTGCCCATGACAAGCAGCCAAGAGAAGGTTCCGGGAGGGGAAACTGTTTGAAGACAGCATTTGCTGGCACGGGACCGAACGCCGGGCGGCCGCCCGCAAGGCCCGAATGGTCCGCTGGGCCCGGCGCTTCACCCCACCGCGGGCGCGGCTGGTGGGCCGCGTTCCCCTCCCGGAAGTTCATCTCATCAACCGGCGGATTCGGCCTTCCACGAAGTCCGGCTGGTTGGGCATGTGCAGGTAGAAGTTGATGAACGGCACGCCGGCCGCTTGGGCCGCCGCCTTGGCGCCCTTGTAGGCCCGGTTGTTGTCCCGGTTGTGGGCCACCAACACGACCAGGCCCACGGCCGTGGTGGCAGGCCCGGCGGCGCCGCGGAAGAGGGCGAACTCGTAAGGCTTGCCGTCCCCGCCCAACTCGCTGACAGGCACGTCTTCGCGCACGGCCAACTCGGGGAAACGGGCGGCCAACAACGACCGGAAGGCGGCCTTGTCATGCAGGCCCGCCTCCTCAGCGGCAGCCGACAAGCTGCCCGATGGCGCCGCCTCCGGGGTGGTCACGCCGGACGGCGTTTGGCCGGTTGAGCTTTGATCATCGCGGTCGGTGACCTTCTCCACCGCCTCGCGGACGGTGTGTTCGATGGCCTCACCCACGGCCGATTTGACGATTCTGCCGAGCAGCCCCATGGCGCCTCCTTGTGCCGGTTGAGCAGCGGATACCTGTGTCGATCCTACTGGTATCGCTACCGCGAAGCTACGGTCAGTCCGCCGCCGCCCAGCACCGGCTGGTCCATCGCCATCAGCGCCTCGCCCAACTGCTCGAAGCCGATCACCTGGCCCACCAGCCGGGTCGGGTCCAGCCGGCCCTCGGTGATCAGCGCCAACAGGGGCGGGTAGTCCACCGCCGCCATGCCGTGCGAGCCGGCCACCCGCAACTCGTGCGCCAGCACCAAGCCCCACGGGAAGGGCGCCACGGCCGCATCGCCCAGCATCAGACCCACCTGGACGTGCCGGCCCCGGCGCCGCAGCGCGGCCACCCCGGCCTGGGCCGTACCTGGCGACCCGACGGCATCGACCGCCACGTGCGCCCCGCCGCCCGCCACCTCACGGACCGCGGCGACGGCGGCCGCCAGCCCGCCATCGGCCGCCGTATCCACCTCGATGGCGTGTGTAACCCCCAGGTCACGGGCCCGCTGAAGGGCCACTGGGGCCGGGTCCACGGCCACAGTCCGCGCCCCCAGGGCGGCAGCGATCATGACCGCGGACAGCCCCACGCCGCCGGCGCCGAACACCACCACCCATTCACCCGCAGCCAAGCCGGCCTGGGCCGTCAGGGCATGGTAGGCGGTGGCGAAGCGGCAGCCGAGGGCGGCGCCGGTCAGGTAGTCCACCGCCGCCGGCAGGGCCACCAGGTTGGTGTCCGCCTGGCGCACCTGCACCAACTCCGCGAACGAGCCCTTGTGGGTGAACCCCGGCTGCGTCTGGTGCGGGCAGACCTGGGCCTGGCCGGTGGTGCAGTACTCGCAGCGGCCGCAGCCCATCACGAAGGGGCAGGTCACCCGGTCGCCAACGTGGAAGCCGCGCACCTCCGGGCCCACCTCGGCGACAACGCCGGCGAACTCGTGGCCGGGCGTGTGGGGCAGCTCCACCGGGTCGTGGCCACGCCAGGCGTGCCAGTCTGACCGGCATACCCCGGTGGCCTTGACGTCAACGATGGCGCCATCGGCCGGGCAGGCCGGATCGGGCACGGCTTGCCAGGTGGCCGGGCCACCGATGGTCTCGTAAACGACGGCGTGCATAGGTCTAACTTAGACGTCTGCCGCTGTCCGGGCCCTGGTTCTCTTAACACCTGGCCGCCACCAGGCCTTCTCGCCCAACAGCGTCAGGGCGGCGGGAATCAAACCCAGCCGCACCACGAAGGCGTCCAGCCCAATGCCCAGCGCCATGCCGAAGGCCAGTGAGCGCACCTGGACCAGGTCGGCGTAGATGAAGCCGCAGAAGACCGACATCATGATCAGTGCGGCGGCCATCACCACGGACCGGTTGGCCTGCAGCCCACGGGTGACGGCCTCCTTGGCCGGCAGCCCCGCCAGGTGCAGTTCGCGGATGCCGCTAACCAGGAACAACTGGTAGTCCATAGCCAGGCCAAACTGGATGCCCACCAGCACCGTGGGCAGGAAGGACAGAATCGGCCCAGGGTCATGCACCCCAAGCGGGCCGCCCAGCCAACCCCACTGGTAGACGGCCACGGTGGCGCCCATGGCGGCGAAGAAGCTGAGCATGAACCCGGCCGCCCCCAGCAGCGGCACCGCCACCGAGCGGAAGGCCAGGAACATCAACACCAGGGACAGGCCCACCACCACGCCCATGTAGAGGGGGAGGGCGCCCGCCAACGTGTCCGCCATGTCGACGTTGACGGCGGCCAGGCCGGTCACATCGATGGTGGCGCCCAGGTCCCTTTCCAGCTTGGCGCTCAGATCCCGGATGGCGTGGACCAGCTTTTCGGTGCCGGTGGACGATGGCGCCCCCGTGGGCACCACCTGGAAGGCCACCATGGTCAGGTCAGGCGAGGTGCCGACCGGTACAACCGCCTTGACGTGGCTGAGGTCGAACAGTTCGGTCACCACCGCGGCCTCGAAGCCCAGCAGGCCGGCCTCGGTCAGGGGTTCGGTGGGCTTGGCGACCGCCAGCAGCGGGCTGTTGGCGCCAGCCCCGAAGGCCGTTTCGACAGCCTTGTAGGCCCGGTACTGGGTTGAGTCGGTGGGGGAGGCCGAGCCGTCCGTTAGGCCCAAGCGCATGGCGTACGAGGGCACGGCCATGGCCGCCAAGGCCAGCCCCCCGGCTACCAGGGTGATGATCGGATGGCGGGCCGGGAAGGCGCCCACCCGGCCGCGCCAACCCGTTACCGGGGGCGCGTCCGCCACCACGTCGGGCGGCTGTTCGGCGGTGGCCGATGGCGCGTCATCGGCCACCTGCACCGTGGCGCGTTGGCGCTGGGCGCGGGGCAGCAGGTGCCAGCCCACTAGGCGCAACACGGCCGGCGTGAAACTGAGGGCCACCGCCACGCCCACTACCACGGCGACGGCCCCAACCGTGCCCATGTCGCCCAGGAAGCGGATGCCGGTCAGGTTGAGGGCCGCCAAGGCAGTCACCACCGTGCCGCCGGCAAACACGACCGCCCGGCCGCTGGTGGCGGCCGCGTCCGCGATCGATTGTCGTAGTGCGCTGCCGTCATCGGTCTTGTCCTGCCCGGCGGCCACCAGGGTCAGCAGCCGGCGGCGGTGCCGGTTGATGATGAACAGCGAGTAGTCGATCCCCACCGCCAGGCCCAACATGATGCCCAGGATCAAGGTCAGCGAGGTCATGTGGACCGTGCCGGCAAAGGCCAAGGCCGCCAGGATGGCGGTGCCCAGGCCCGTGGCGGCGGCCAAGATGGGCAGGCCGGCGGCCACTAGCGAACCGAGCATCACCACCAGCACGATGGCGGCCGCGGCCACGCCGATCAGCTCGCCCGGGCCCACCAGCGAGGCGGCGTCCAACACCAGGTCCTGCGAGAAGTCCACCTGGACGCCGTCGATCGGCACGGTCAGGGCGGCGGCCTGGACGGCCTCCTTGATATCGCCCGGGACTTCGTAGGGGCCGTAGCTGAACACCACAGTGGCCACGGCGGTGGTGTCATCGGTGGACACCAGGTGGTAGGACATGGCGGCCATGCCCAGTTGGGTGTAGGCCGCGGCCTGTTCGGCCGGCAGGTCGCCGGCCAGGAAGGCCGCCATCTGTTCGTCGCGGTAGGCCTCGGTCACAAACGGGTCGACCACTTGGGTGACGGACTCGACATCGGCCACGGCGGCCAGGGCCTGAACCACGCCGGCCTGTTGGGCCTCGGTGAACGGGGCGCCATCGGCGGACGTGAAGACAATCTGCCCGGAGGCGCCGGCAATGCCGGGTACGGCGGCCTGCACCTCCGCGGCTAGGTCGGCCGCGCGGGTGGAGATGTTGAACGAGTTCGACAGGGCGCGGCCCTCGGCGGCGGCGGCCGAACCGACCGCCGCCACGATGACGGCCCAGCAGGCCACCGTCAGCCAGGCGCGGTGGGCGCAGGCGGCGGCAAAGCGGGATAGCAGGTTGGCCATCAGAGGTAGCCCCTTCCAACTTGTTCCACGGCCCGGGTCAGCAGGCGGCGCAGGGCGGGCCGGCTGGGCTTGGGTGTTTGAAGCCATTCGGTGAAGACGACGGCCACGGCGCTGAGGGTAGAGGCCACCATCACCTCCACTTCCAGGCGCGGTAGGCGGGGGGCGGCCGCCATGATGGTCTCGGTCATGGCCGTGCCGAGTCGCTGCAGCACGCCCTGTTCCCAGAAGACGAAGGACATGTCGACGTCGGACCCGGCCGCCAGTAGTTGGGTGATGCGCTTGAAGGCCGGGGCCAGGTCTTCGGCCAGGATGGCTTGGGACATGGCCTGGAAGGCGGGTGGCAGGGCGGTGGTGTCTGGGGACAGGCTAGCCATGGCCGCAATCCAGTGCTGGAGCATGTTCTCGACTTCGGCGAACACGCCCTCGTAGGCCGCGTGGTCAACCGAGGCGAAGTGGTTGAAGATGGTGCGGCGTGAGACGCCGGCGGCCTCGGCCAGTTCGTCGGCCGTGAAGTGGCCCAGGCCGCGTTCCTCCGATAGTCGCACGGCGGCCTCGATGATGGCGCGGTGGTTGGCCACCTTGGGTGGCACATAGCCGCTGACCTGGGCTTCTGCTGGCATGCTATTACACTACGTGCAGTTTTGCACTGAGTGCAATACCCAAGGTCCCGGCTTGGCTGGGAATTCGCCGAATGTGACCAACGCAACATTTCTGACATGACCAGGTCTTAGGTTGGAGCCATGATCATCGACGCGCCCTACATCAGCCAGCGGGGGGCCTACCCCACCGGCTGCGAGGCCGTCAGCACGGTCATGGCGTTGCGGCACGCCGGGGTGGGCATTTCGGTGGACCAGTTCATCGATGGGTGTTTGCCGTTGGGGCCGGCGCCGGCCGTGGGTGTTGGGGAGGGGAGTGGCAGCGGCCTGCCGGTGGGGGCCGACCCGCACGAGGCCTTTCCCGGCAACCCCCGCCAAACCAACGGTTGGGGCTGCTACGCCACCGCCATCGAGATTGCCCTGTCCGCCGTGGCCACGGCTTATGACTCGAGCCTGGCCTGGCGCAACGTGACCGGTTGGGAACTGGGCAGCCTTTGCCGGCGTTACGTGGCGGCCGGCATCCCGGTGCTGGTGTGGGCCACCATTGACATGGCCCAGCCGCCCCTGTCGGTCGAGGCCACATGGGTGACCCCGGCCGGGCGCCGCATCGAGTGGCTCAGCCCCGAACACTGCCTGCTGCTCGTGGGCTACGACAAGGACGGCTACTACTTCCACGATCCGCTGGCCGGGCCGGCCGTGCCGTACGCCAAGCCGGCCGTCCGGGCCGCCTACGACGCCTTGGGCCGCCAAGCGCTGGCCATCCACCCGTCCTAAGGGTCACGGGGGTTACAGGGGACGGTTCCATGTAACCCGGGTGACGCTGTCACCCGTGTTACAC